>JAZQGH010000160.1:0-122483 GCA_045539925.1 Acutalibacteraceae bacterium
AAATGTTTTTTCACGTATTTAATTTTTTCTTCCGCTGTATATTGTCTGTTCTTTCGCATTTCTTTTCCTCCTTTTTTTATATTTTAACACATAAAGAAAAAGTAGACACTTTTTTGTGTCTACTTTTATCTTACACCTGCAATCTCTGGCTCTTTTTTTATAGCAATTTTTCGGGTATTTTTTCAAATATCATTTTTTCTCCTGACACAGGATGACTGAATGATAATAAAGTACTGAACAGAGCAATACCGTCCTGACTTTTCCTGCCTCCATACTTACGGTCGCCAACAATCGGCATTTTACGGGAGGCAAATTGAACGCGAATCTGGTGTGTTCTGCCTGTAAACAGCTTTACTCTTACCAGTGTGCAATCGCCTATTCTTTTAATTACTAAGTATTCAAGCTTTGCTTTTTTTACGCCTTTGCGCTCATTCTTGACCACAAAGATTTTATTTTTTGAAGAATCTTTAAAAAGAAGGTCTTCAAAGACCCCTTGTTCTTTAGAGGGTGTTCCATCCACAAGTGCCAAATATTCTTTTACAAAACGGGTATGGTCGGACGCTTCGGCTGAAAGCCTTGCCGCCGCAGTATTTGAAACGGCAAACACAATAACCCCCGAAACCTCTCTGTCGAGGCGATGAATGGGATAAACCTTTTCCAGACCCAGCTCATCTGAAAGCATATCCATCATATTAGGTTTGCCTGAGGCATCTTTTGCCGACAAAACCCCTGCAGGTTTAACGCAAACGACGATATGCTCATCTTTAAAAAGTATCTCCATTACTTAATTTTTCTTCCTTCGATATAAAAACGCTTATCGTCGGCGTGACCCATTGAAAAGGTCTTTCTGGGCAGAGAACCGTCCTGAATAACTGCGTCAAAAAGTTCGTCCTTCTTCATACCGTCAAAAATAAATCCAACCGTATTTTGAGATTTACAAAGCTCTCTGGTAGCTTTGGTGCCGTGAATATAGTCTATTTCGATTTCGGGATGTTCTTTCAGATAATCGTCAAGATAACCCTGCAAAGTGCCTACGGGAAGTTTTGAAGTTGGCGCGAGACTTAACTCTGTTTCACCGTTTTTGTCCAAAACTGCAAATTTGTGAGTTTTTTCTCCGCTTACCAGACTGTTTCGCTTTGTGAGGTAAGAAATTATTTCGCCTTTATCAGCACCAAACAAAACGCGGTAAATTGGCTCAAACTCAATAGCAGGGTTATGAATATTAACTACCTCAACGAGAGCAAAACGAGCAAGCTCGTCTCCGCTGTTTTTATAGCACTCTTTTGCAGTTGCCAAAGAATGATTGCCGTCACCAACTGCGAAAAGCAAACCGTCTTTTATAAGTGAGCCGAGTTTTTCGTTTATACCTTCCTGCTCCTCTGCCTCCAAACGATAACCCTCAATATGTCCGCCGTTTTGCATAAGGTCAAAATCATAAAGCTTACGGAGATTAGGCTTTTTTGAACTAACTGTTCCTATCACGGTGTCGTCAGGGTCGTCTATAAATAGCAGGACGTGAGGAAACTCTAAGGGAGCATCCTTACGTATTCTTACTCTGGGAGGAATGCGTTCTGCTACAGTCTGCTCGGTTGCACGTGTGAGTGCATTTGTACCTGCCTCGTATTCATACTCCGCAAGGTCAATAAGACCCAATATGCCCTGTCTTACGGCACCACCTGTTATTTCTCTTTCTATGTAGACCATACTATCGGAAATCGTCTCAAAAACGCCACTTAAAAGGTATTTATTCATTGTTGTATTGATTTGTTCTATGCGTTTTTCGGTTTCGCCAAGATAAATTTCGGGAAGCACAAGACGAAGTGCCGACGGAGACTCCCCTACTGTGTCCTCTACCTCTTGCCAATATTTTTTATCCGAAGTATATTGGTCACAGGCGATAACCGACCATTTATCAAAGCCTTTTTTGGGAATTAAAATGTCTGATGGATATAAATAACTTTTCACAATACCACTCCTTAGCATATATAATAATATATTTATGCAGATAAGGCAAGTAAAAAAGCAGTGCGGTGCTTTTTTCAGCACCGCACAAACACATAAATATTTAGTATTATTTTTCATCGCAACCGCAGTTACATCCAACATTGCTTTTTGCCGATGCGCACTCCTTAGAATGAGGACATCCAACACATTTTACACCGTTTTTCTTGGCTTTTATAATATAGCCGACAGCGAGTGCTAAAATCAGAACTACGATTAAAAGAATGATTATATTCTCCATAACTTATACCGTTTTGAGAGCATGTTCTGCCTTGAATTTTTTCTCATTTCTTATGATAATGCCAATCACTACTGCTACCATAACAAGTACAGCAGTAAGTCCGTAAATAAAACCTGTGCCGAAAGCTCCTGTTGTTATAATTGTTCCTATCTGATAAACAAGGAAGCCTACCGTATAACCAACGCAAAGCTGTAAACCAATGCCTCCCCATAGCCATTTCGCACTCTTCATTTCGCTGTTCATAGCACCGATTGCGGCAAAACAAGGAGGTGTAAAGAGATTGAACATAAGATATGCAAGAGCTGCTACCTTTGTTATTGCGAATGCTGCTGCAACATCGGCACCTGCACCCTCCATAAGGGCCAGTTTTTCAGTATCAATAAGATTTTCGAGACCTACAAAGCAGACTGCAAGGGTGCCGACAACATTTTCTTTAGCAATAAAGCCTGTAATTGCGGCGGCTGCAAGCTGCCATGAAAGGACTCCCACAACGGGAACAATAAGATATGCGATAGGCGTAGCGACAGCCGCAAGGATAGAAGCGTCAGCCGATTCAGCCTCTGTAAGCGACCAAGTGAAGGTCTGCATTATCTGTACCACAGCATTGCAGACAAGGATTACAGTTCCCGCTTTCACAATATATGACCATCCGCGGGAGCACATCGATTTAACCGCTCTCCAAAGGCTGGGAGCTTTATATTCTGGAAGCTCAATAATAAAGTATGATTTTCTGTGCTTGTAGCCTGTAATCTTGTTGATGAGCAGTGCGCAAAGGAAGATTATAACAATACCTGCAAAATACATAAGAGGACCGACCCACTGAGCATCACCGAAAAATGCACCTGCAAAGAGTGCAATTACAGGAAGCTTGGCTCCGCAGGGCATAAAGGGGGTAAGCATTGCGGCAGCTCTGCGTTCACGCTCATTTCTGATTGTACGACACGCCATAACTCCAGGAATCGCACAACCTGTACCAATAACAAACGGGATTACCGATTTACCCGATAGTCCTACTTTTTTAAATATCGGATCAAGCACTACCGACGCACGCGCCATATATCCACAGTCTTCAAGAAGAGCTATAAGGAAATACATTACCATAACAAGAGGCAGGAAGCCTACAACTGCTATAACTCCGCCGATGATACCATCCACGAGAAGAGACTGAAGAATGGGGGCTGCCGATGTCACCAGACCTGCAATCCACTCCTGAAACACCTTGAGCAGCGTTACAAGGCCTGGAATAACAAGACCGTTCTCAAATTCATACCCTTCTGCAATCCAGTTGCCCAGTGTAGTCTGTGATATGTAGAACACCAGAAACATAACAACAGCAAAAATCGGAATACCGAGCCATTTATTGGTTAAAACAGCATCAATTTTATCCTGAGAATTTCTATCCTTAGTGAGCACCTTGCGGGTCTCAACCTCAGAAACAACGCCGTTTACAAAATCAAAACGCTTTTTATCTGCTGCAATAACAGCCTCCTTGCTGGTAAGGTCGACATTGCTCTGAATATACGGAGCAGTTTGCTTTTTACCGATGCACTCCAAAGCAGTTTTAACAAGCTCCTTAAGTCCGCTATTGTGGGTAGAAATAGTTTTAAGCACAGGACATCCAAGTTTTAACGACAGTGCGACCTCATCAATTTTAGTGTCTTTCTTTTCATTGACGTCGCTTTTATTAAGTGCAACAACAACGGGAATGCCAAGCTCTAAAAGCTGGGTTGTGAAGAATAGACTGCGGCTGAGGTTAGTCGCATCGACTATATTGATTACAACATCAGGATTTTCGTTTTTTACGTAGTCACTCGTTATGCTCTCTTCCGAAGTAAAAGGAGACATAGAATAGGCTCCAGGAAGGTCGACTACAGTAATATCCCCGTCATAAAAGCTCTTTTTTATTAAACTTTCTTTTTTCTCAACCGTAACACCTGCCCAGTTACCTACTTTCTCATTTCGGCCTGTTAGCGCATTATACATAGTAGTCTTACCGCTATTTGGGTTTCCTGCTAATGCAATTTTCATTTTATTCCTCCTGCTTTAGTTAGCCAGTGCTAACCGCATTTTAAAAAAGCAAGTGGAGATATATCCCCACAACAATTAAACTATTATAGCCTCTGCGAGCTGTTTATCAATGTTATACCTACCGTCCTTAATGGATACCGTGCAACTGCCTTTAAGATGCGAGATGACCGTTATAGGCTGACCCACATAGCAACCAAGCGAAAAAAGAAAAGCATCAAGCTCCTCATCATCGCTGAGTATCGCTTTTATTATGTATTCCTCTCCGAGCTTAGCTTTAGTGAGATTCATACTATCCTCCAAGAATTCAGTAATCGGTTAGCCTTTGCTAACTATCGGTATTATACTCCCCTATCCATTATTTGTCAACACTTTTTTAGGAATAAAATTAAAGTTGAAAAATTTATATAATATGATATAATAAAATCAGTAATTTGATTGGAGTTTTTGAATGAATTTACAAGAATCAGGCGAGATGTACCTGGAAACAATACTTATTCTTTCTAAAAAGATGGCTAATGTAAGAGCAATTGACGTTGGCGAATATATGGGATATTCTAAGCCGAGCGTCAGCCGAGCATTAGGACTTTTAAAAGAAGGTGGATATGTTTCCACCGATAAAGACGGATTTTTAAGTCTCACTGAATTTGGACTTGAAACAGCAGAAAAAATACTTTCCCGTCACAAAATAATTACGGAGTTTCTCGTAAAACTGGGTGTGTCTGAAGAAACCGCTTCAAACGATGCCTGTAAGATAGAGCATGTTATTTCTGATGAATCTTTAGAGGCAATCAAGAAAAGTATATAATATTTGTTTTCGGTGGAATATTGGTGTTTTCCAGCGCTTAAACTCAAATATTCATACTCGATTTTTAATAAACAAACGGATATGTACCTCTGGTGCATATCCGTTATTTATTTAGTTATTACCCATAAGTTTTACGAGAACTGCTTTTTGTGCATGAAGGCGGTTTTCTGCTTCAGCAAAAATTTCTTCTGCGTGTTCCTCGAACATCATTGCGGTTATCTCTTCTTCGCGGTGGGCGGGCAAACAGTGCTGAACCATTGCACCCTCTGCGGCAACCGCCATAACCTCGTCGTTTATCTGATAACCCTTGAACACCTTTTCACGCTCTGCCTTTTCGTCCTCCTGACCCATAGATGCCCATACATCTGTATAAAGAACGTCGGCATCCTTAGCGGCAGCAAGAATATCGTCGGTACAGGTGAAGTCGCCGTTCTCCTGCGCCCATTTCATAATGTCGGCGTCAGGCTGATAGTTTTCGGGACAGGCAACAGCCACCTTCATACCCATTTTAATTCCGCCCACAATTAGACTGTTTGCCATATTATTTCCGTCACCGATATAGCACATCTTTTTGCCCTGAAAATTGCCCTTAAACTCGCGGAAGGTCATAAGGTCGGCAAGTACCTGACAGGGATGGCAGTAGTCGGTAAGTCCGTTTATAATGGGAATGGAGCCGTATTCAGCAAGAGCTTCAACCTCCGCCTGCTCGAAGGTTCTAATCATAATTCCGTCAAGATAGCCCGAAAGTACGCGGGCAGTGTCTTCTACAGGCTCACCTCTGCCAATCTGCAGGTCGCGGGACGAAAGAAATAACGCGGAGCCTCCAAGGTCATACATACCAACTTCAAAAGAAACACGGGTACGGGTAGAGGATTTTTGGAAAATCATTCCGAGGGTTTTACCCTTTAAAAGATGATGCTCTATACCGTGCTTTTTCTCATATTTTAACTGATCGGCAAGGTTTAAAATTTCGGTAATTTCCTTTTCGGAAAGATCCATAAGTTTAAGCAGATGTTTTGCCATTATTTTACACACTCCTTAATAGTATCTACTGCCCTTTTAAGCAATTCATCGGGAATATTCAGGGGGGGTAGCAGTCGCACTTTGGTTTTTGCCGTAAGCACAAGAACACCATTTTCGCGACATTTTGCAACAACCTCTTTTGCGTCTTTTTCGGTTTCAAGACCTATCATAAGACCCATTCCGCTGACCGATTTTATTCCCTCGGCATTTGAAAGTTCCTTAAATATGTATTGGCTTTTTGCCTTTACACCTGATAGAAGCTCGTCATCAATTCTCGAAAGGATGCTGTACGCTCCTGCACAGGCTATGGGATTTCCTCCAAAGGTTGAGCCGTGAGAGCCAGGGGTAAGGGTGTTTTCCACCTTTTCGCCAAGCATTGTTGCGCCTATAGGGAGACCTCCGCCAAGTCCTTTTGCGGTTGAGACAATATCGGGCATAATGCCGAACTGCTGAAAAGCATAAAGACTGCCTGTTCTGCCATTTCCGGTCTGCACCTCGTCGCAGATAAGAAGAATGTCATTTTGCTGACAAAAGTCGTACACTTCTTTTACAAAACCGTCTTCCAGTTTCATAACTCCGCCCTCACCCTGAACAGGCTCCATCATAACTGCGCAACAATTATGCTCTTTTAGGAGGGTTATGACCTCGTTAGTATTATTTGCCTCGGCATAAACAAAGCCCTGTGTGAAAGGACCGAATTCGGTATGAAAACTGTCCTGACCCGTAGCGGCAAGGGTGGTTATCGTTCTGCCATGAAAACTGTTTTTAAGAGTAACTATGGTACTTCTTCCCTCACCGTACTTTAAGAAACTGTAACGGCGCGCGGTTTTAATTGCGCATTCGTTTGCCTCAGCACCCGAATTAGAGAAGAAAACCTTTTTCATACCTGTTTTATTGCATAAAAGCTCGGCAAGTTTTGCGCAAGGCTCTGTATAAAAGAGGTTTGATGTGTGCTGCAGCGCATTCATCTGCTTCGTAACTGCAGATATCCAGTCGCTATCGGCATAACCAAAGGTGTTTACGGCAATTCCCGTGCCCATATCAATATACTCTTTACCATCCGTTCCGTAAACAAGAGCACCTTTACCGTGGTCAAGCTCTAAGGGAAACCGACCGTAGGTTGCAGCAACATAGGTGTTATCAAGGGTTGTAATACTCATTGAAAATCAGCCTCCGTAGAGCATCGTACCGATACCCTCGTTAGTAAGAGTCTCGATAAGCAGTGAATGTGGCACACGTCCGTCTAGAATAAAGACCTTATCTACACCCTGTCTGATTGCCTCAACACAGCATTCTATCTTAGGAATCATACCGCCTGAAATGACGCCCTCGCGCATAAGCTGAGGTGCTTCACTGACGCAAACGCTTGAAATCAGAGTGCTTTCGTCGTCCTTGTCGCGGAGAAGTCCTACGATGTCGGTCATAAGGAAGAGGGCTTCCGCACCAAGTGCGCTTGATATACGCGCAGCAGCAGTATCTGCATTGATATTATAAACATTTCCCTCTTTATCGCAGCCAACAGTGGAAATCACGGGAATATATCCCTTTTCGAGAAGGTCGTTTACAGGTTCAATGTTTATATCGGTAATCTCACCGACAAAACCAAGGGCAGGATCTTTAATTTCTGCTTCGATAAGATGACCGTCCATACCCGAAAGACCAACGGCTTTACCGCCGCTGTTCTGTAAATGATTTACAAGAGTTTTATTGATTTTTCCCGCAAGTATCTGAAGCACTATATCGGCGGTTTCTGCATCGGTAACGCGAAGCCCATTAACAAATTCGCTCTGCTTACCGATTTTTTTGAGCATACCCGAAATTTCGGGACCTCCGCCGTGGACAAGCACTACCTTGATACCGATAGTATTAAGAAGAACGATATCGCCCATAACAGCATTTTTGAGTTCTTCGTTTATCATTGCATTACCGCCGTATTTTACGACGATAACCTTGTTATAATACTTTTTGATGTAAGGCAGAGCGTTTACAAGTATCTCTGCTCTTTGAGCGTTGGTAATCATAAATTACTCCTCTTAAGTTCTGTAATCACCGTTAATCTTAACGTAATCATAGGTAAGGTCGCATCCCCAGGCAGTGGCTGAGAATTCACCGCTGTTTAGAGAGACAAGAATATCTATCTCTTCTTCAAGCAATATCTTTTTAGCCATTTCCTCGGAAAAGTCGACCCCAGCTCCGTCTTTGCAAACAAGAATCTCTCCTGCTTTAGATTTGAAGGAGACATCAATCTTGGTTATATCTACATCTGCTCCGCTGTAACCGATAGCACAGAGAACGCGTCCCCAGTTAGCGTCAGCACCGAACATTGCAGCCTTTGTAAGGGAGGAACAGATAACCGACTTTGCAACCGTACGGGCAATACCGTCGGATGCGGCACCGTCTACCCTACACTCAAGAAGCTTGGTTGCGCCTTCGCCATCACCTGCTATCATACGGCAGAGATGAGAATTTACGGTACTCAGAGCCCTGCAGAAGGTGTTGAAATCTTCTCCTTCACAGGTTATCATCTGGTTTTCTGCCATTCCGTTTGCCATTACTGTAACCATATCGTTGGTTGAAGTATCTCCGTCTACGCTGACCATATTGAATGTGGTTTTAATGTCTGAACTGAGTGCTTTCTGTAGCATTTCGGGAGAGATATAAACGTCGGTAGTGATGAATACAAGCATTGTCGCCATATTGGGATGAATCATACCCGAACCTTTAGCAATACCGCCTATTTTACACTCTTTACCGCCGATACTAAAGCTTACAGCAATTTCTTTAAGCTTTGTATCTGTGGTCATTATGCCCTCTGCGGCAAGTTTTCCGTCAAGGCACAAGCCTTCTACAAGGGTGGGAATTCCGTTTTTAATAGGCTCTATGCTGAGAGGTTGTCCGATAACGCCTGTTGAAGCTACTATAACATCTGAGGGAGATATTCCTAAAGCCTCTGCTGTGAGTTTGCACATTTCTTCGGCAATCTCAATACCGTTAGCGTTACAGGTATTAGCATTTCCGCTGTTGCAAATGACTGCCTGAGCATAACCGTCTGCGATATTCTTTTTTGTAACAATATTGGGAGCACCTTTTACAAGATTTGTTGTATAAACGCCTGCAGCAACAGCCTTTTTCTCACTGACGATAAGAGCAAGGTCACGTTTTGTGCGGTTTTTACGTATGCCGCAATGAATTCCGTTTGCTTTAAAGCCTTTTGCGGCACATACTCCGCCTTCGATAATATTCATAAAGTTCTCCTTATATATCGAGTCCTGTACAGATGTCGACACCCATCATAATATTCATACACTGTAGTGCGGCACCCGAAGCACCTTTGCCAAGGTTATCGTAACGGGCAATCAGAAGAATTCTGTCCTCATTACCCTCTACAAAAATCTGCATACTGTCCTTGCCGCCTATTCCGTTGGCTGAAATAAAGCCGTTTTCTGCAATTTCCTCACAGTAATTTACGATAGGACCACAGTATTTTTCCTTATAGATTGCTTTAACTGTATTTATATCAGCGTTTTTGAGTTGCTCTTTAAAAATAGGAACAGTAACACACATTCCGCTGTAAAAATCAGAAACAATGGGGCAAAACACAGGACTTGCAGAAATGCCCGTTATTGCCTTCATTTCCTTTAAGTGCTTGTGCTGCTGAGTAAGTCCATACTGACGGGGTGCGTCCAAAACAGTCTCTCTGTCCTCTGCCTCATATTCAGCGATCATCTTTTTTCCGCCGCCCGAATAACCTGTAACCGAATGACAGGTTATAAGTGAATCTGCAGGAAGAATTCCCGCATCTATAAGAGGCTTTACAAGTGCTATAAAGCCACTTGCGTGACATCCCGGCACAGCTACTCTGTTTGCATTTTTAACCTTATCAAAGCCGTTTTCAAAAACCTCGGGAAAGCCGTAAATCCACTGCTCATTTGTACGATGAGCAGTGGAAGTGTCAAGTATTTTTACCCTTTTGTCTGCCCTTTCTGCCACTTCTATAGCGGCAGCGTCCGGCAAACAAAGAAAGGTTATATCCGAGGAGTTTATAGCGTCAATACGTGCAGACAGGTCTTTTCTAAGCTCTTCTGAGAGGGTTATAAGTTCAATATCTTCCCTTGCGCTCAGTCTGTCGAAAATGCGAAGACCTGTTGTTCCCTGACTTCCGTCTATAAAAACCTTAGTCATTATTTTTCTTCCCTCTTCTTATCAAGCATAGCCTTAACCTTGATGGGAAGACCGTAAAGGTTTATGAAGCCTGCAGAATCCTTCTGATCGTAAGCGCCGCCGTCATCACCGAAGGAAGCGACCTCGTCATCATAGAGTGTGTAGGGTGAAGTTACGCCTGCATTGATGATGTTACCCTTATAAAGCTTCACCTTAACATCACCTGTAACGGTTTCCTGAGTTTTGTCCACAAAGGCAGAAATTGCTTCACGAAGAGGTGTGAACCACTGACCGAAATATACAAGCTCTCCAAATTTCTGAGAAATAAGTTTCTTATAGTGAGAGGTCTCACGGTCAAGACAGAGCATCTCTAAAAGCTCGTGTGCTTTGTAAAGGATTGCGCCGCCTGGGGTTTCGTAAACGCCACGGCTCTTCATACCTACAAGACGGTTTTCTACAATATCAAGAAGTCCGATGCCGTTTGCACCGCCAAGCTCGTTAAGTTTTTCAACGATTTCAAGACCGTTCATCTCTACTCCATCAATAGCGGTGGGAATACCCTTTTCGAAATGAATGTTTACATATGTAGGAGCATCTGGAGCCTGTTCGGGAGCAACGCTCATCTCAAGGAATCCCTCTTTAGCATACATAGGCTCGTTAGCGGGGTCTTCAAGATCAAGTCCCTCGTGAGAAAGATGCCATACATTCTTATCCTTGGAATAGTTTGTTTCGCGGTTTATCTTAAGAGGAATGTTGTGTGCCTCTGCATAATCGATCTCTTCTTCACGAGATTTGATATCCCACTCACGCCAAGGAGCAATTATAGCCATTTCGGGAGCAAAATGCTTAAGCGTAAGCTCGAAACGAACCTGATCGTTACCCTTACCGGTGCAACCGTGACAAATAGCATCTGCACCTTCCTTGATAGCAATTTCAGCAAGGCCCTTTGCGATGCAGGGACGTGCATGTGATGTGCCGAGAAGATAACTCTCGTAATCTGCTCCTGCTTTAAGGCAAGGCCAGATGTATTCTTCAACATACTCCTGCTTAAGATCGAGAACATAAAGCTTAGAAGCACCTGTAGCAATTGCCTTTTCTTCAAGACCGTCAAGCTCTGTTCCCTGTCCTACGTCACCAGAAACTGCGATAACCTCACAGTTGTTATAGTTTTCCTTCAGCCAAGGGATGATAATAGAAGTATCAAGACCTCCTGAATATGCAAGAACTACCTTTTTGATTTTTGACTTATCCATTATTATGACCTCCGTGGGTAAATATTGATTTCGCTATGCATAATTATGCAACATTTTCATTTGAATGTCAATACCTTTTTAAAATATTGTAGCAGGGCGCTATTTTAGTTAACTTTTACACACTATCTTTGTTTATTTTGACGAATATATGTTGCATAAATATTCGTTTCACACTGCATATTTGCATAAACATTAAGAAACTCAAGAAGCAGTTCTTGAGTTTCAGCTTTTATTCTTTAATAATCTGTGCCTCTCCGCCGTCAACAGTATTCTTTGTTATAGCGACCTTTTTGACCTCTTTATCAGAAGGTATCTCAAACATCGGCTTCTGAAGAACGGATTCGATAATGGAACGAAGTCCGCGGGCACCCGTCTTGCGTTCAATAGTAAGCTCTGCAATACGCTTTAAAGCCTCTTCTTCAAAAACAAGCTCCACACCGTCAAGTTCAAAAAGAGCCTTGTACTGCTTTACGATAGAGTTTTTCGGCTCTGTCATAATCTTTACAAGAGTTTCTTCGTCCATTGCAGACAGTGCTGTGACAACAGGAATTCGACCAACAAGCTCGGGTATAATTCCGAATTTTACAAGATCGCGATGGGTAACATCCTTATAAAGATCTGAAGCAGCAAACTCTTTTTTGGATTTTACATCCTGCTCAAAGCCAAGAGAAGAGCCACCTTTTCTTTTTTCTACTATCTTTTCTATTCCGTCGAATGCGCCACCGCAAATGAAAAGTATGTTTGTGGTATTAATAGGAATGAACTCCTGCTGAGGATGTTTTCTGCCTCCCTGCGGCGGAACATTAGCAACTGTGCCCTCGAGTATTTTAAGAAGCGCCTGCTGAACACCTTCACCGCTTACATCACGGGTTATGCTTGTATTTTCGCTTTTACGGGCAATTTTATCTATTTCGTCAATATAGATAATACCTCTTTCTGCCCTTTCGATGTCGTAATCTGCCGCCTGAATAAGTCTGAGCAGGATATTCTCAACATCTTCACCAACATAACCTGCTTCGGTGAGAGTTGTGGCATCTGTGATTGCAAACGGTACGCCTAAGGATTTTGCAAGTGTTTGCGCAAGTAAGGTCTTGCCAACACCTGTAGGGCCGAGCAGCAGAACATTACTTTTATTAAGTTCTACATCAGTTTTATCTGACTTGAAGATGCGCTTGTAATGATTGTAGACCGCTACAGCGAGGGTCATTTTAGCGTCATCCTGTCCTATGACATACTCGTCAAGGTGAGTTTTAATCTCCTTTGGAGTTGGAAGTGTAAAGTCGGTATCACCTTTCTTGCCTTTCTTTCTGCGAGGTGCTACCTCATACTCCTCAGGTTCCATAAGAGAACTGCAAAACTCTATACATTCATCACATATATATACTCCCGGACCTTCTATAAGGCGGGTAACATTTCTTTCGGATTTACCGCAAAAAGAACAATGTATTTCGTTTATTCCGTTGTTGCCATTTGGCATCTCTGACTCCGTTCTACCCTAAAAAACAGGTGTTAAAATAGTAAGAAAATCTCCATAGCGATATGGAGATTTTCATTGTGTTTATCAGCGCTTTTCGATTACCTTATCTATAAGACCGTAATCCTTAGCATCCCATGCAGACATAAAATTGTCGCGTTCTGTATCACGCTCAATAACCTCAAGAGGCTGACCTGTGCGTTCACTCAGAATTTTGTTAAGAGTGGCTCTGGTCTTCTCAATGTGACGGGCGTGAATAAGTATATCAGAGGCCTGACCCTGTGCCTGACCTAAGGGCTGATGTATCATAATTTCGCTGTTGGGAAGAGCATAGCGTTTTCCCTTTGTGCCTGCTGCAAGAAGGAATGCTCCCATACTTGCCGCCATACCGATACAAATAGTTGAAACATCGCATTTAATGTACTGCATAGTGTCGTATATAGCCATTCCGGCCGATACACTTCCACCAGGGCTGTTGATATAGAAGCTTATGTCCTTTTCGGGATCCTGTCCTTCAAGATATAAAAGCTGTGCTATAACAAGACTTGCGGAACTGTTGTCTACCTGATCGGGCAGCATAATAATTCTGTCGTTTAAAAGGCGGGAGAATATATCGTAAGAACGTTCTCCTCTGCTGGTTTGTTCAACTACGTAAGGTATAGTCATACCCATATAAATCACCTCTGAAAAATATTATTAACAATTGCCGCAATTTATAAACAATTATTCAGCTGATTCAGCCTTATCCTCATCCTCTGCCTTTTTAGCAGTTGTCTTTTTGGTGGTAGTCTTCTTAGCAGGAGCCTTTTTTGCAGGGGCTTTCTTCTCAGACTTCTCTGCAACGTCCTTAATTTCAGCAGAAGACTTAACAAGATCGATAGCCTTGTTTAAGGTTACATCGTGAGCAACATCCTTCTCACTGATTGCAGCCTTAACCTGTTCAACCTCCATACCGTAGGAAGCAGCAATCTTTTCGTATTCGGCAGCAAGTTCTTCCTCGGTAGCAGTGATGCCTTCAACCTCTACAATCTTCTCAAGAGCTAAGCGCATTTTAACCTGCTTTTCGCTCTGAGGACGGAAGGTTTCCTTGAATTCTTCAACTGTGGTGCCTGTATATTTAAGATAGGTTTCGAGATCCATACCCTGACTGCGGAGTCTGTAATCAAACTCGCGAACGCTCTCGTTAGAACGGTTTTCGATCATAGCGTCGGGAATTTCAGCCTTCATACCTTCAACAACTGCCTCGATAAGCTGAGTTTCAACCTCATCATCGGCAGCCTTTGTTTTGCGCTCGAGAGCCTTTGCCTTAATATCTTCCTTAAGAGCGTCAAGGGTATCAAACTCACTTACGTCCTTAGCAAACTCGTCATCTATAACAGGCATCTCTTTAGCCTTGATTTCGTGAAGCTTACACTTGAAGGTTGCATCCTTGCCTGCAAGCTCTTCAGCCTGATACTCTGCAGGGAATGTAACGTTAACATCAAACTCATCGCCGATGTTTTTGCCTACGATCTGCTCTTCAAATCCGGGGATAAACTGACCCGAACCTAAGGTAAGAGAATAGCCTTCTCCCTTTCCACCCTCAAAAGCAACACCGTCTACAAAACCTTCAAAGTCGATAACGGTCATATCGTCCATAGCAGCAGCTCTATCTTCAACAGCTACGATTCGGGAGTTTCTGTCAGCCATACGGTCGATTTCAGCCTGTACCTCTTCATCAGAAACTACAGGAGTTACACGCTCTGCCTTAAGACCCTTGTAATCGCCGAGCTCTACCTCAGGCTCAACAATGATAACAACCTTAAGCTCTGCTCCCTCAGCCTTGCTGATGGAAACAACGTCGGTTTTCTCAACATCAACGATTTTAAGCTCAGCCTCTTCAACTGCGCCTAAAAGAACGCCTTCATAAAGAAGATTTAAAGCGTCGTCAAAGAAAACTGCTTCACCGTAAAGTCTTTCGATAGTGGCAAGAGGAGCCTTACCCTTTCTGAAACCCTTTACAGTAATGTTCTTCGCTTCCTTTTTATATACTTTTTGAATCGCATCGCAAAAAGACGCGCTGTCGATAGAAATTTCCAGCTCGTACTTATTGGTATCGATTTTGTTTGAAGCCTTAAGACTCATAATTTTTACCTCCGAAAAGTCAACTTAGCACATAAGCGCATAATTTATCAAATACTAATATAACATATATGTTTCATTTTTTCCACATATTTTTTTGATTTTTTTACTATTTTTTTTATTTTATTAAAAATGGCACAAAATTCATACAATCACAAGACACAAGTTTGAGCTTTATGCCGTCAAATTCAGTAATTGCATTGTTAAATCCGTTACCGTGAATATGCCCATAATAGACCTTTTCGATAGAATACTTCTTAAGTATTTCAATAAACTCCCTACAAACCTCACTACTGTATGCAGGAGGATAATGCATAAACACAAGAGGTTCATATCCTGTTTTTACCGCCTCGCTCAGAGAACGCTCGAGTCTGCCCGATTCTCTTGCTATGATTTTCTTATCCTCTTCGCTTGAACTGAACATCCAGCCTCTTGTGCCGCAAATAGCTCTGTCCTCAGCAACTATCGCATTGTTAAAGACAAGCTCCACCGACTTAATATCATTTATATCCCAAAACTCGTTTACCTTTTTAACGGTTGACCACCAAAGGTCGTGATTTCCTTTAAGAAGAAGCTTTTTACCCGGAAGAGCTTCTAAAAATTTAAAATCCTCAAGAGATTCCTGAAGTTTGAGTGCCCAGGAAAAATCACCAGGCAGTACAACCGTATCTGTTTCTTTTACCAATTTTTTCCAGTTGGACTCAATTCGGCTGATATGATTGTCCCAACCGAAAATTTCCATAGGCTTGTTTGTACCTATAGAAAGATGCAGATCTGAAATAGTAAATATACTCAAACTTTTCACCTCTTTTTATGAATAAAATTATTTTTACATCAAACAATAATTTTGACCGATGACGGTTAAAAATTCGTTTGGAGGACACTGTAGTGAATAACATGGAAAACGGAAAATGTATGCCCGGCGAAATCATTTCGGGAATCAAGTGCGATGTGGTAAACTGCGAATATCACCGCGAGGGAAACAAATGTCAGGCAGGATGCATTGAGGTTGGACACGGCAACTGTCAGACCAGCCGCGAAACCGCTTGCGAAACCTTTAAGGCAAAATCGTAAGGTTTAAAGAAAAACGCCCAATAGGGCGTTTTTCTTTATGTTACTTTAAAATTCCGAGACGGTCAAGCACGACCTTGTTCATATCTTCTTTATTGCAGACATTTTCAAAACGCACCTGTGCGCTCTCGAGTGCGGCAATAGGCATAGGTATCTCGGTAGCTGTTTTCTCAGATAAGAGCTTTACAGCATCAAACTCGTTTGTGGGAACGGTTTCACCAAGAGACTCGAGCACACTGTTTGCGAACTTATAAGGACTTGCCGTAGATGCAATAACAACAGGACGCGAGTCACCTGTTGCGTTTTTATAATCGTTATAAACGCTTACAGCAACTGCTGTGTGAGTATCAATGAGATAACCGTATTTTTGGAAGGTCTCCTTAATAGTTGCAGATGTGCTTTCCTCGTCACAAAAACCACCATAGAAAAGAGCCTTGAGTTTTTGGAGAACCTCGTCTGAAACGGTGTATTTTCCTTCCTCTTTAAGGCTATTCTGCCAAGCTGAGACCTGCTTGTCGTCGTGACCTGTAAGCTCATAAAGCATTCTCTCAAGGTTTGACGAAATAAGAATATCCATCGAGGGAGAAATGGTTGTATAAAAACCTCTGTTGCGGTCATAGGTTCCGGTTTTCAGGAAGTCTGTGAGAACATTATTGGAATTTGATGCACAAATAAGCTTATTTATCGGCACACCCATAACCTTTGCATAGTATGCGGCAAGAATGTTACCAAAATTGCCTGTAGGAACAACTACATTGAAACCGTCCTTAAGATAATCCTCGCCCTTATCTAAAAGATCGCAATATGCGGATACATAATAGATTATCTGAGGAGCAAGACGACCCCAGTTTATAGAGTTTGCACTGGAGAATTCCATATTATTTTGTGCAAGAAGTTCTTTAGTGCTGTCATCTGTAAATATGGTCTTGACACCCGTCTGTGCGTCGTCAAAATTACCGTTAATGGCGCAAACATAGACATTTTCGCCCTTTTGGGTATTCATCTGAAGCTGCTGCATTGCGCTGACACCGTCGTTAGGATAGAAAACCATAATTTCGGTATTTTCCACATCCTTAAAGCCCTCGAGTGCTGCTTTGCCTGTATCTCCAGAGGTAGCAACCAGAATAACCGTCTTTTTGCCGCCGCCAACCTTTTTAGCAGAGGTGGTTAGAAGATACGGGAGTATCTGAAGGGCAAGGTCTTTAAATGCGCAGGTAGGACCGTGCCAGAGTTCGAGAATATTAAGCTTATCGTCAAGAGATTTAATGGGTGCAGGAAGATCGTTATCAAAGGAACCGATATAAGCACCTTCTGCGCAGTATTTAAGCTCTTCTGCTGTAAAATCGGTAAGAAAATACTTAAAAACATACTGTGCTCTGCCGACATAGTCGAGTTTTTTTAAGGTTTTGAAATCTTCAGCAGTGAGGCTGGGAACAGATTGAGGCACAAAAAGTCCGCCTTCTTTTGATATTCCGTGAGCAATTGCCGAAGCAGACTCAACCACTGCATTATTATCGCGTGTACTGTTGTAAAGCATAAGGATCTCCGTTCTTTACATAAATTTTTATATATTTTATAACAAAACAACCTTGTTGTCAAAGGTTTTATGGATTTAATATACGATGAGCAGAAAAAGCGTTTTCGATATAGTTGAGACCGAACTTCAGTTCACCCTTTTGATCCCTACGATAAATTACCTCCGCAATATCAAACCGTACATCTGATTTAAGGTGGGCTTTGCGCATAAATATTTCTGCAGTTTTAATTATTTTTTGCCTTTTAAGATGATCTACAGCATCTGCAGGGGCAACAAGGGAGTTTTCTTTACGTGTCTTTACCTCAACGAAAAGAACTCTTTCAGGATTTTCTGCAACAATATCTATCTCACCGAATTCGCTATGATAGTTTCTTCTGAATATGATATATCCACGTGTTCTGAGAAAATCAGCAACCATTTGTTCACCGATTCTCCCTATTTCTGCCGACCAACTCATAGCTTTTTAAGGAAAGAGGGTCTGTGTACCTCACTGATACCATACTTTCTTATTGCGTTCATATGTTCAGCCGTTCCGTAGCCCTTGTGTTTTGCAAAGCCGTACTGAGGATATTTTTCGTCATATTCCAGCAAAAGGCGGTCTCTTGTAACCTTTGCAAGAATAGAGGCTGCCGCTATCGACATAGACTTGGCATCACCTTTTATGACCGTTTTGCAGTCGACCTTAATATCCACAGGAATGCGGTTACCGTCGATAAGGGCATAATCTGCTTTTACCTTAAGTTGTTCTATCGCGCGGTTCATAGCAAGGTATGTAGCATTTAAAATATTATGCTCTTCTATCTCTTCAACCGAGGCGAAGGCTATACCGTAAGCCAGAGCTTTTTCGGTTATAACATCAAAAAGTGCTTCCCTTTTCTTTTCGCTAAGTTTTTTAGAGTCGTTAATTCCGTCTATAGAAACAGACGGTTCGAGAATAACTGCTGCCGCACATACAGGACCTGCGAGAGGGCCTCTGCCCGCTTCGTCGACACCGCAAACCATACGGTATCCGTCCTTTTGAGCAAGAATTTCAAGTTCAAAATCAGGCATTGTTTTCAACCCTTTCAAGGCTAATTCTGCCAATCTTACAGTTTCTGTATTCTTCAAGGAGCATTGCTGACGCTCTCTCTGTATCGGTCTCGCCGCCGCGAATTACCATTCCTCGTTTTTTGCCTATCTCACACAAAAGCTCGTAAGGCTCGTCCTCAAGACTGTTAAGCTTGTATCTTTCGCAAAGCAGCTGTGGATAGTTTTCCTTAAGGTTTTCAAGCAGACGCACAGCAAGAAGCTCTATATCCAACACCGCATCCTTAACAGCTCCTGTAAAGGCAAGGCGCTCTCCTACCGACTGATCCTCAAACTTGGGCCAGAGAACACCCGGTGTGTCGAGAAGCTCGAGCTGTTTATCTATATTTACCCACTGATTACCTCTGGTAACTCCCGGGCGATTTTCAGCCTTGACACGGCTGTTTCCTGCAATTCTGTTGATAAAGGTCGATTTACCCACATTAGGTATTCCAACC
Organism: Acutalibacteraceae bacterium; assembly: GCA_045539925.1. Classification (GTDB taxonomy): domain Bacteria; phylum Bacillota; class Clostridia; order Oscillospirales; family Acutalibacteraceae; genus SFWF01. The sequence goes on from JAZQGH010000160.1 coordinate 19,239, forward strand.
ACCATAACGCGCAGAGGTTTTCCAACCATTCCCTTTTCGCGGTATTGCTCAAGCTTACCTGCGAGAACGGATTTTACCGTTTCTTTAAAATTTCCGATGCCTTTACCCGTTTTACAATCCACAGGAACAGCGCAAATGCCTTGAGATTTATAATACTCAATCCATTTTGCGGTTTCGGCAGGGTCAGCCATATCGCACTTATTAAGGAGTATCATCAAGGGCTTATCCTTTATAATGTCAGCAAGGTCGGGATTGCGGCTACTTATCGGTATACGGGCATCTACTATTTCTGCGACCGCATCAATTATAGGAAGAATTTCCTGTATTTTTCGGCGGGTTTTGGTCATATGACCCGGAAACCACTGAATATGCTGCATTTCACTAGTCATCGAGGTCTAAACCTCCGATAGTGTCAAAGGGCCAGATTCTGTAAACCGCCTTACCTAAAATGTATCTTTTGTCTATAAGACCGCCATCCCCTATAGTGGATGAGCGGCTGTCAAGTGAATCATTGCGGTTGTCTCCTAGCGCGAAAACATAACCCGCTTCAACATAAAGGGGAAATTCTACATCATATTTTTTGTTGGTAGGAGTTTTTGTATAAGGCTCGTCAAGCTCTTTCATATTACCAAGGTCAGGACCAACATAGACCTTACCCGAAACAAAGTCGATATCCACATACTGACCTTCTGTTGCAATAACGCGCTTTATTATCGGCTCGCTTCCCGAGAGATTGGGACCTACAGAGTTATCGGTATTACGGGAAATAACCACAATATCACCGTATTCGGGTTCATACAGCAGGTTGCTTATAACCACACGCTCACCGCTATACAGTGTATTTTGCATAGAGGGACCAACGATGGTTGCTATACGGAAGAAAAATGTGAAAATAATTACCACCGCAATTAGTGCCACAACTATCGTATCTATCCAATCGAACAGGTCTTTGGATACGGGCTGTTTGGGTATGGGGGGTAGCATCTCATCATCGTAATCTACAACCTCAAAGCCGTTTTCGTATTCCACTCGAATCACCTCGTATAAGTAAAATAAAAACAAAAGGAGACAGCGTTATTTCCGCAGTCTCCTCTTTCAGGATCAGGATTAGATGGATTCCTTAACCTTTGCAGCCTTACCAACTCTGTCACGGAGATAATAAAGCTTAGCTCTGCGAACGCGACCGTTACGGATCGTTTCGACCTTAGCTACATTGGGGGAATGTACGGGGAATACACGCTCTACACCTACGCCGTAGGAAACACGTCTTACGGTGAAGGTCTCAGCAATGCCGCTGTTGTTCTTAGCGATAACAGTACCCTCGAAAACCTGAATTCTTTCGCGCTCGCCCTCACGTATCTTAACGTGTACGCGGACGGTGCTACCGATTTCTACTACGGGTGCGTGTTCCTTGATCATTCCTGCTGTGAGATTTTTTACAGCATCATTCATTGTTTTTTCCTCCCTAATTTTCCAGATGTTCGTGCCAGAAAATGACAGAGGACCATCCGCTTTAATGTCGATAATTCGGCATCAAACCCACCTATTAGGAAACAGGTGTAATCAAATGCTAGAGTATTATACTACAAGAGCGCAAAAAAATCAAGTATTATTTTTGCACATTAAACATCAGTTTTACTGCCTAGTATTTGTTTATATTTTATATCAGCTCAGCACCGCCGAAACCGCTTTGGCGCAGTTGTTACATTTCTGAGAAATTTACCGCACTCGCTTGTCTGTTTGAACCACTTGTACGCAAGGTGAAAATGAAATCTTTAAAAGCAAAAAAATCATAAATTTTGCAATTTTATGTTGTATAAATTTATTATACATAGTATAATAACGATATGTGTGTACATATATCTTGAATTTTTGAGGTGTAGTATTGAATAATATCGCATATCTTGATAACAGCGCGACTACTAAGCCCTGTAACGAGGCTTTAGAATATATGAATAAGGCTTTGTGTGAAAATTGGGGTAATCCCTCTTCCCTGCACACTGTAGGTATTGCTGCAGAGGATGTACTTAAATCCTGCAAAGAGGCTTGTGCGAGAGCAATCGGTGCAAGACCCGATGAGATATTTTTTACCTCGGGCGGTACCGAAGCAAATAACATTGCTGTAAACGGTGCAGTTCTTTCCAGAGCAAAACGCGGAAACAGAATCGTTACAACCGCCATAGAGCATCCCTCTGTAACAGAGGCTGTAAAGCAGTTTGAAGCTAAGGGCTTTGAGGTTATATATCTTAAACCTCAAAAAGACGGAAAAATATCAACCGATGCTATAAAATCTGCTATCAATTACAAGACAATCTTTGTAAGTATTATGCTAGTAAATAATGAAATAGGCAGCATTCAGCCCGTAAAGGATGCAGCGCTTGCAATCAAGTCTGCAGGAGCTCCCGCACTCCTCCACTGCGATGCCGTACAAGCCTTTGGAAAGCTACCCATTAAGGTAACATCTCTTGGTGTTGACCTGCTGACCTTCAGTGGTCATAAAATACACGCACCAAAAGGCATAGGGGGTCTGTATAAGAAAAAGGGTATCCACATTCAGCCTTTAACCTTTGGAGGCGGTCAGCAGGAAAATATCCGCCCAGGAACAGAGCCCGTTCCCCTCATTGCAGCGTTAGAAGGAGCAATATCTGCTCTTCCAGATATTGCGGTACAGCATAAGGCTACAGAAGAACTTTGCATATATGCCAAAGAGCAACTATCTGCCCTAGGAACAGTTTATATAAACTCACCCGAAGATGCACTCCCCTATGTGCTGAACATATCGGTACCAGGTTGGCGGTCTGAAACACTGCTCCACTACCTTGATTCAGAGGGTGTGCTGGTTTCCAGCGGAAGTGCTTGTGCCAAAGGCGGACTCAGCCCGACTCTTACTGCAATGGGTCTTGACTCAAAGCGTATTGACAGCACACTTCGAATTAGTTTTTCAAGATTTAACACAAAATCAGATATAGACAAGCTTTGTTCTGCACTAAATAAGGCAACCAACAAACTGAAAAGAGCGTAAATATGAAAGAAATTATACTTATTAAAAACGGAGAACTCGCCCTTAAGGGTCTTAACCGAAATGTTTTTGAAGACACACTTATCAAAAACTTGAAAACCTCTCTTGAAAACTGCGGTGAACACACAATAAGAAAGGCTCAGTCTACAATCTATATTGAGCCTAGCGATGACAGTTTCGACTTTGACGAAGCTCTCGACCGTGTTTCCAAGGTTTTCGGCATTGCTGCCTTTTCGCGCGCACACGTCTGCGAAAAGAATATGGACAGCATCCTCACTGCAGCACCCGAATATTTAGCCGAAAGACTTAGCAGCATTAAGACCTTCAAGGTTGAAGCCAAGCGTGCCGACAAGCGCTTCCCCTTTACCTCTCCCGAAATCAGCGCACAGGTTGGCGGTGCTATTCTTTCAAAATTCCATCATCTCAAGGTTGATGTTCATAATCCCGATGAAATAATCACTGTAGAAATACGCGACTATGCAGCATATATACGCGCAGGTCAGCTTCACGGTGCAGGTGGACTCCCCGTCGGAACGGCAGGAAAAGCCGCGATTCTGATTTCGGGCGGAATAGACAGCCCTGTTGCTGCCTGGACTATGGCAAAAAGAGGTCTCAAGCTTGATGCAATACATTTTGCAAGTCCTCCATACACAAGCCCCCGTGCCGAGCAAAAGGTTAAGACCCTGCTTTCTAAGGTTGCTCTGTACAGCGGAACAATAAAACTGGCTATCGTTCCCTTTACCGAAATTCAGGAAAAGATAGCTGCCGAATGTCCCGAAGAGTACTTTACCCTTATCATGCGCAGAATGATGATGCGAATTGCAGAAAAAATCGCAGGCTATCACAGATGCGGGGCTCTTATTACAGGTGAGAGCTTAGGGCAGGTAGCAAGTCAGACCTTACCTGCTATCGGCGTGACCGATGCCGTTACCGTAATGCCTGTTCTTCGTCCCCTTATCGGCAGTGATAAAGAAGAGATTATCAGAATCTCCCGTCAGATAGACACCTTTGAGACCTCTTGTCTCCCATATGAAGACTGCTGTACGGTTTTCACACCAAAGCATCCGAAAACCAGACCTACCACCGCTTTGTGCGAACAGGCTGAGGCTAAGCTTGATATTGAGCAGCTTATCAAGGAAGCCATAGAAAATACTCAATTCACCTACATTGACTAATTTGGAGGAAACAAATGAACGTTGAAATTATAAGTGTTGGAAGTGAACTCCTTTCGGGAAATGTAGTTAATACAAACGCTTCATATATTTCTAAGAGACTTATGGAGCTTGGACACGACTCTTTCCGTCAGTTCACTGTAGACGACAACAAACAGCGTTTAAGCGAAATCATTACCGGCAGCATCAACCGCTGTGATGTGCTTATTCTTACAGGCGGTCTCGGTCCTACTGCTGACGATATTACCAAGGAAACGGTTTGTGAAACTCTTGGTCTCAGACTTGTTGAAAATCCAATCTGCAAAAAGCATATTGACGATTATTTCAGAAATCTGGGCAAGTTTCCCACCGATAACAATTATAAACAGGCCACAGCTCCTGACGGTGCTGTAATCTTTCCAAACCCAAGGGGTACTGCGTGCGGAATAGCTATTCAGTTTGGCAGTAAGCATATTATTTTACTGCCCGGTCCTCCGATAGAACTGAATGCTATATTTATAAACTCTGTTATTCCTTATCTTAAAAAACTCAGTCATCACGCAATAGTTTCCCATACCCTTAATGTTTTCGGCATGGGTGAATCTATGATAGAAACCCTTATAGCGCCTCTTTGCGGTCAGGACAACCCAACTGTTGCAACCTATTGTGCCGGTAACGAATGTAATGTTACCATAACCGCCTCTGCAGAAAGCGAATCAGAGGCTGAGGCTATTTGCACAAAAACTCTTATAGCACTAAAGGAGATTCTCGGAGATTGTGTTTACGGCTCGGATGCCGACGGACTCGCAAGTGTTGTTGTAAACTCTCTGCGCTCTTCGGGTCTTAAGATTTCTACCGCAGAATCCTGTACGGGTGGTATGCTTTCTCAGGCGCTCACTTCGGTTCCACACTCCTCTGAAGTAGTGGAAATCGGAATTCTTGCATATTCCAACCGCATTAAAAATGAAGCTCTGTCGGTACCCAGAGATGTACTCGAAGAATGCGGAGCTATTAGTCCAGAGACCGCAATGTATCTTGCAAAAAATGTACGTATACTCAGCGACTCTGATATAGGTATCGGCATTACAGGCAATGCAGGTCCTACTGCCAGTGAAAATAAGCCTATCGGGCTTGTTTATGTCGCTATTGCAGATAAAACAAAGTACCTTGTTAAAAAGCTTCAGCTTTCTACTATGTTTGACCGCGAAAAAATTCGTGACTATGCTACTCTTACCGCACTTGATCTTGTTCGCAGGTATGTTAATGCCAGACCTCAGGTTCTTGCAGGTATGGTAAACTACGGCGAAGAATTTATTTTTACCGACGAATACCTCGACAGTCGTTTTGCTTCTGCAACTGAAAAATCAGCGGTAGAAAAACCGAAAGGCTTTGACCCAAATGTCAGCTTTCTTATTTATGAGCAAGATGATAACGCAGAAGCCTCAACAGAAGAGAGCATAAATCCCCACGATGTCACCGATGTTACTTCATACGAGAACAATATTACAACCGATACCGAGGAAGTCGACGAGGAAGTTGCCGAAGATAAGATATCCGAGCTGAAAGATAAGGTTTCGACAAAGTTCTCTGCTTTCTTCAGGCGTATTTTGCCGACAAGAAACGACAAGGTCATTGATATTGTAATCAAGGTAGCCTCTATTGTTGCTATTATCGGTCTTCTTGTTTCTTCTGTGGCTCTCATTTCCCATTTCGCACATGAAAATGCTCAAAAGAACATCATCGATACTGCACGAGACGATTTTGTTTATGAGGATAACACCAAGAACGACGATACTAAGCAGTACAGTATATTTGATCCTCTTATCCAGCAAAATCCTGATGTGAAGGCATGGATTTCTATTTCAAACACCAATGTAGACAATCCTGTTTATCAAACCACAGACAACGACTATTATCTTGATCACAATATGCTTAAAGAAAAGAGCCGCTATGGAGCCTTATTCTTTGACTTTAACAACCGTATTGAACTGACGGGCAATAGCAAAAACCTTACTGTTTACGGTCACAATATGAAGGATAAGTCTATGTTTGGCTCACTCAGCAGTTACCGTTCTTTAAGCTTTTACAAGAAAAATCCTATAATTAAACTCAAGACCCTCTACAATCAGGCAGATTACATCATTTTTGCTGCGATGATAACCAACGCCTCCCCCGACGACGACAACGGTTATGTTTACAATTTCACTCGTAGCGAATTCGAGTCTTCCGAAGCATTTATGTCATGGATTGCAGAGGCTAAGGAGCGTTCCCTCATCGATAGTGGAATCCACATTACCGCAGAGGACGAAATTCTTACTCTTTCAACCTGCTGTTATGACTTTGATGACGCTCGTTTTGTAATAATGGCAAAAAAGATCGGCACAAACGAAAGCACTCCTGATTATTCCCGCGCAACACTTAACAAAAATGTTCGTTACCCACAGGCATGGTATGATAAGAAGGGACTCGGCGGATACCAGCCTACCGATACTTCGTCTGACAGCTCCGCAGATGCTCCCACAAGCGACGAAAACGCATCGGATAACACTCCCTCCACAGAAGATCCTTCATCGGATATTGGTTCCTCTGAAGATACAGGTTCTTCTGCGCAGTCCTCATCATCTGTTCCCACCAACTCAGCAAACTGTGAACACTCTGCAGCCGAAATACCTGCAAACGCCGATAATAACTCACACAATTTTGTCTGCAGTAAATGCGGAGCCGTTCTCAGCACCGAACAGCACGCCTTTAACCAGCAGACTCAAACCTTCAAGAAAAATGACGCGACCTGTGGTGCTGCGGCAGTATATTATAAAACCTGTATTTGCGGTGCACAAGGCACAGAAACATATGAACACGGAGAGCCTGTGGGTGAACACACATTTGGCGATTGGAGTACCGAGACCGAGGCAACCGATACTACTGCCGGTCTTAAAAAGCGTGTTTGCTCGGTTTGTCAGCATACAGAAACCGAAAACATTCCCCCTGTCTCTAACCCTACTGAGCCCGTTGCATAAATTAAACCTAACAGCATAATAATTTATTAAAGGAGAAGAAAAATGTCTAATCTTAAGCTGGACATAATCTATTACAGAACTTCCTCAGACTTCGAAATGGAGTTTAATCTGAGCGGCTGTTGTAGGATGCGTACATTTAAAGACAAGGTCGATACACCCAAAGGCCTTATAAACACACTTGCCAGAGATGTTGCCCGCAGTAGGATAATTCTCATAGTTACCGATCTGTCAGGTGACGGTTGCGCTGTGCCTCTTATTTCAAAATCTGTGGGACTTTCTCTTGTTGCACCCAACAAGGAGGAGTTTGGAATCACAACAGCCGACGAAATACTTATTCCCGAAACCGCAGTTCCTTTAGTGACCAAGTCGGGAATTTACGGTGGCTGCATAATTGAAAGCGGACCTCAATCAATAATAATTGTTTCAAGTGTTCGAACACTTCGCCATGAAATTATGAAAGCGTATGTCCACAACTATGTTTTTGATATTGGACAAATGTTAGCATACGAAGAAAGAATGCAGCAAAGCGGCAACACCACTCCTCCCTCTTTTTTACAGAGAAAAAGTGTCAGCAGCACTTCAGATGCAACTGATACTGCAGATACCTTAGCAGAAAAGAACGATGCCGCAGTTAACACAGAAAACACGGCCGATGACGAAAGCTTCCGCGATAATGCAGCTAACGTTTTCAGCACTGCTGACCCCGATGAGGATATATTTTCATCCAGTGGCTCATCAGCAGACGATACATCTCATAGAGTTAAAAATTCCAGACGAAAAAGCGGCAGAGCCTCCAATATTGTGCTTCTTATAATAGTTGTACTGCTTCTTGTAGGCTTTGGAATTCTGGCATATTTCCTTATATATATGCCGCTGATTGGCGGAGAAAATGTTTTTTCAGGTGAAACAGAAAATGTAATCACCGAATTCTTCACAAGTCTGTTTTAGCAAGGAGTTTTTATGGAAAACATTATAGCAAGTATAACAGAATTTTTTCGCAGTTGGCTATCACCCGAGATAATCATCTTTTTGGTATCTCTGCTGCCCGTACTTGAGCTCAGAGGCGGTCTTATTGCAGCGGCACTTTTAGGTGTTGACTGGTGGATAGCTTTTCCCATTTGTGTTATCGGCAATATGTTGCCTATACCGTTTATTTTACTGTTTATACGCAAAATATTTGACTTTATAAAACGCACAAACTTTTTATGGTTAAGCAAATTGATTACCAAGCTTGACGAAAGAGCCCAGAATAAAAGTAAAGGTCTTGAAGCGGCAAGTTTTTGGGGATTATTCGCTTTAGTTGCAATTCCCCTGCCCGGAACCGGAGCCTGGACAGGTGCTCTTGTGGCAAGTGTTCTTAATATTAAAACACTTCGCGCAAGTTGGATAATACTGCTTGGCGTTATTGCTGCTGGTCTTATAGTTTCATTTATAAGCTATGTTCTGCCTATGCTCTTCGTATAAAAATCTCTGTGCACAAATAAAAGCCACTGTAACACACGCGTTACAGTGGCTTTTAAAATACAGCAACATTTATTTAGCCTTGGACTCGCAGTAGATACAGCGATAAACCATATTGTCACGGTCCGTAAGCTTGAAAATGTTAGGTAGCTCCTGCTCAACCGAGGTTATGCAACGAGGATTTTTGCACTTGATAATTCCTTCAATTCTTTCGGGAGGAGCTATTTTTTTAAGTTTTGTGTTAACTCCGTTTTTTATAATATTAACAGTTATACCCGGATCAAAATAACCTATAATGTCAAGATTAAGTTCAATCTCTGCGTCAATTTTGATAATATCCTTTTTGCCGCCCTTAACCTTATTACTATAGGCGTTATTGATGACGGCAACAAGACAGTCAAGTTCATCAAGTCCCAGCGCCTTATAAAGCTCCATTCCCTTGCCTGCGGTGATATGGTCTAAAACAATTCCGTTTTCGATTGGACTTACCGTCATTTATTCCACCTCCAGAAGTTTAAGAATGAGCGCCATTCTTATATATTTTCCGTTCTTAGCCTGCTCGAAATATTTTGCTCTGGGGTCATCATCCACAGCAACCGCAATTTCGTTAACACGAGGCAACGGATGCAGTATGCACATATCAGACTTTGCCGAGACGAGTTTTTCGGGGGTAAGTATATAACTATCCTTAAGACGGATATAATCCTGTTCGTTAAAGAAGCGTTCACGCTGAACGCGGGTCATATAAAGAATATCGAGTTCGGGCATAACCTCTTCAAGGCTGGTGGTTTCGACAAATTCAATATTTTTCGCCTTTAAGACCTCTTCCTTAACATATTCGGGAACAGTAAGCTCTTTTGGTGATACGAGGACAATTTTTACATTTTCGTAGCGTGAGAGTGCGCCAATAAGAGAATGTACCGTTCTGCCGAATTTAAGATCTCCGCAAAATCCAACGGTGAGATTGTTAAAACGACCTTTTTCGCGGTTAATTGTAAGCAAATCGGTAAGGGTCTGAGTGGGATGATTATGTCCGCCGTCTCCTGCATTGATTACAGGAATTCCCGTCTTCATTGTGGCAACAAGAGGTGCGCCCTCTTTAGGATGGCGCATTGCTATAATATCGGCATAGTAGCCTACCACCTTAACGGTGTCAGATACGCTTTCACCCTTGGCAGAGGAAGAACTTGCCGCCTCGGAAAAACCAAGAACATTGCCTCCAAGCTCATACATAGCTGCCTCAAAAGAAAGACGTGTGCGTGTTGAGGGTTCAAAAAACAGGGTTGCAAGTTTTTTGCCTGCGCACTTATGTGCATACCTTTCGGGGTTAGCGATAATGTCATTTGCAGTTGCAACGAGCTCATCAATTTCCCCTGTTGTAAGGTCGAGAATATCTATTAAGTTTCTCATAAAAGACATTCCTTTCTTTTTATAACAAATTAAGCCTTGGCTCCGTTTACTTCGAGGTATTTCTTTATTCTGTCAACGTTTTCGCGGTTTGCCTCGTCTTCGCTGAGATATTCGATAATATCATAAACATCGACTACAGAATATACGGGGAATCCGTATTCCTCGCCGACCTCTGCCATTGCAGATTTTTCGGTCTGTCCCTTCTCTTTGCGGTCAACCATAACAAATGTAGCGGCTACCTTGGTGCCTTTAAGACCCGAAAGAATTGCCATACTCTCTCTTATTGCAGTTCCTGCAGTGATAACGTCCTCAACTATAACGATTTCTTCGCCCTCCTGAGGCTTATAACCTACAAAAACACCGCCTTCACCGTGGTCCTTTTCTTCCTTACGGTTAAAGAAGAAGGGCACATCGAGACCTTCTTTAGAAAGGGCGCAAGCCACAGAAACAGCTATCGGAATACCCTTGTAGGCAGGTCCGTAAAGAACGGTCTTCTTATTGCCTACTTTTTCAAAATAAGCCTTAGCGTAAAACTCGCCCAGTTTAGAAATCTGGTCACCTGTTTTTATATCGCCTGCGTTAATAAAATAAGGAATCTTTCTTCCGCTTTTTGCAGTAAAATCACCGAATTTAAGAACTCCTGCCGACTCTAAAAACTGTATAAATTCTCTCTTATAGCTTTCCATAACTTTTCTCCTTAATCAACAAATTCTGCTACACAGCGCTCGTATGCAGCAACGGGGTCCGCAGCGGCGGTGATGGGTCTGCCGACTACGATATAATCAGAGCCGATTTTCTTAGCCTCTGCGGGTGTCATAACACGCTTCTGGTCACCGACATCTCCATCGGCAAAGCGAACACCGGGGGTAACAGTTAGGAATTTCTCTCCGCAGGTTTCGTGAACCTTGCCTGCCTCTAATGGTGAGCAAACAACACCGTCGAGTCCTGCCTTTGCGGCGTTAGAAGCATAGTGCATAACAACCTTGTCGATAGGCTCTTTAATTAAAAGGTCATTTTCCATACGCTCCTGATCGGTAGAGGTAAGCTGTGTAACGGCAATAAGGAGGGGGCGTGTGCCGTCGGGTCGGGTAAGACCCTCGATAGCTGCCTCCATCATAGAAATTGTTCCTGCGGCGTGGAGATTAGTCATATCTACATCAAGACGAGAAAGCACAGACATAGACTTTTTAACGGTATTAGGAATATCGTGAAGCTTTAAATCGAGGAAAATCTTATGTCCTCTATCCTTAAGCTCTTTAACGATTGCAGGACCTTCTGCATAGAAAAGCTCCATTCCAATTTTTACAAAAGGCTTTTTGCCTGTGAACTTATCGAGAAAGCCAAGGCAATCTTCTTTACTTGCGAAATCACAAGCAATAATTACGTCTTTACCCATCAGTGTGCGCCTCCTATTATTTCTTTAAGGGAATTTATTTTATACTTTTCCATTACACGGGGAAGGTCTTCAATGATATTTTTACAGGCAAAGGGCTCTATAAGATTTGCCGCTCCCACCTGAACTGCAGTGGCGCCTGCAAGCATCATTTCGATTACGTCCTCTGCGGTTGTAATTCCGCCCATACCGATAATCGGAATTTTAACCGCTTCGTAAACCTGATAAACCATACGAAGGGCTACAGGCATTATTGCACTTCCTGAATATCCGCCCATTTTATTTGCTATCACAGGTTTTTTGGTATTAAGATTTATTCTCATACCGAGCATTGTATTTATCATACTTATGCCGTCTGCGCCAGCCTCCTCACAAGCCTTTGCGATAGAGACGATGTCGGTAACATTGGGAGAAAGTTTGATATAAACAGGCTTTGTTGTTACGGCTTTAACTGCCTTTGTAACCTCTGCGGCAGATTCAGGACACACACCGAAGGACATTCCACCTCCGTGAACATTAGGACAGCTGACATTTACCTCAAGCCATCCAACCTGCTCTTCCTTGTCGAGCTTCTCGCAGCAATAGACATATTCATCGATAGAAAAGCCGCTGATATTAGCCATTACAGGCTTATGAAAGCACTTTTTAAGCTCAGGAAGCTCTTCCGAAATAACATTTTCTACTCCTGGATTCTGAAGTCCCACAGAATTTATCATACCAGACGGACATTCTGCAATTCGGGGTGTGGGGTTTCCGAAACGCGGCTCCTTAGTGGTGCCTTTAAAGGAAAATGTGCCAAGCATATTGATATCATAAAGCTCTGCAAATTCGTAACCAAAGCCAAAGGTTCCCGAAGCAGGAATAATGGGATTATCAAGCTCGATACCGCTTAAAATTACCTTAGTATCTACCATACTATTCCCTCCTTAACTAAAACGGGACCATCTTTACATATACGCATACTACCGTATTTTGTTTTGCAGGAGCAACCCATACAAGCACCAAAACCACAGCCCATTCTCTCTTCAAAACTAAACTGACCGCTTGTTTTGGTTGCATTATAAACAGCCTTAAGCATAGGCTCGGGTCCGCAGGTATAGAAATACGAGTACTCACCTACATTTTCCAAAGCATCTGTAACAAAGCCTTTTTTACCGTAACTGCCGTCAGCCGTGGTAACAAAAACGGTACATCCAAGTGCCTTGAATTCTTCTTCATAAAATACATCGGTTATTGAATTAAAGCCAAGTATCACAGAAACCTTTTTGCCTTCACTTATAAGCTTTTTTGCAAGAGCATAAAGGGGCGGAACTCCTACGCCGCCACCGATGAGAAGAGGCTTATCACCCGAAAGGCCTAAATAATATCCGTTCCCGAGGCCTGTTAGTATGTCGAGCACATCTCCCTTTTTGAGTGCTGACATATACTCGGTTCCCTTACCCACAACTTTATATATGATGGTAAGCCTACCATCTTCATAATCGCAGACCGAGATAGGTCTTCTGAGATATAAGCCGTCAAGCTTTATGTTGACAAACTGACCTGTTGCGGTGATATCAGAAGTATCTCCCGACAAGGTCATTTTGTAGACCTTGTCAGCAATAACATCATTAGAAAGTATTGTAAATAATCCTTGTTTCATTTTTTATCCCTTAAGCATCAATAGTAGAAATTGTAAGTGTTGTCTCCTCAAGAACATCGAGTAAAACCTTAACCGTATCAAGTGCGGTAAAGAGTGTTACATTATTTTCGGTAGCGGTGCGACGAATCTCTGCACCGTCGCTGAGCTGATCCTTAGAGGAAATGTCGCGGGTATTGATTACATAAGCAATATGACCCTGACGGAGCGCGTCGATAATTTCTTCACTGTCCTCGTTTATCTTCTTAAGGATATGGGTACGGATTCCGTTTTCCTTAAGATATTTTGCAGTTCCTGATGTTGCCTGAATGTTGAAGCCGAGATTATAGAAACGACGGATAAGGGGAAGAGCTTCCTCTTTATCCTTGTCCGCAATTGTTGCGAATACTGTTCCGTAGTTCTGAAGCTTCATTCCGCTTGCCTGAAGTGCTTTATAAAGAGCACGGTTAAGCTTATCGTCATAACCGATAGCCTCTCCCGTTGACTTCATTTCGGGAGAAAGATATGCGTCAAGTCCGCGAAGCTTATTAAAGGAGAATACGGGAACCTTTACATACCAGCGTTTTTTCTCCTCGGGATAGAGGGAGAAAATTCCAAGCTCCTTAAGGCTCTTGCCAAGGATAACCTCTGTGGCTATATCGGCAAGGCTGTAGCCTGTAGCCTTGGAAAGGAAGGGTACAGTACGGGAAGAACGGGGGTTAACCTCGATGATATAAACATCGTCATTATCGTCAACAATGAACTGAATGTTATAAAGACCTACGATGCCGATACCGAGACCGAGCTTCTTAGCATACTGAAGAATTATGCCCTTAACCTTATCAGAAACGCTGAAGGTGGGATATACGCTTATAGAGTCGCCCGAGTGGATGCCCGTACGCTCGATAAGTTCCATAATACCAGGGACAAATACATCTCTGCCGTCGCAGATAGCATCAACCTCGACCTCTTTACCCTGAATATATTTATCAACGAGAACAGGCTTGTCTTCGTCTATCTGAACAGCGGTCTGGAGATAGTGACGGAGCTGATCTTCGTTGGCAACTATCTGCATTGCACGACCACCAAGAACGAAGGAAGGACGTACAAGTACGGGATAACCTATCTCGGCAGCAGTGGAAACGCCAGCCTCAATAGAGGTTACTGCCTTACCCTTAGGCTGTGGAATTCCAAGCTCGGTAAGGAGTTTTTCAAAGGAATCACGATTTTCGGCACGTTCGATAGCGTCGCAATCGGTACCGATTATCTTAACTCCCCTCTTCATAAGAGGCTCTGCAAGATTTATTGCAGTCTGTCCGCCCAAAGATGCAACCACGCCTTCGGGGTTTTCAAACTCGATAATGTTCATAACATCTTCGGGAGTGAGAGGCTCGAAATACAGCTTATCAGCAGTTGTATAGTCGGTGGAAACTGTTTCGGGGTTGTTGTTTATAATAATTGCCTCATAGCCCGAATTTTTAATAGTTGTAACAGCATGAACGGTAGAATAGTCAAACTCTACGCCCTGACCTATACGGATAGGACCTGCACCGAGAACCACTATCTTCTTTTTATCGGTAAGACGAGATGCATTTTCGCCCGAATAAGAAGAGTAGAAATAAGGAATGTAGGCACCTGTGTGGCAGGTATCTACCATACGGAATACGGGGAAAAGTTTGTTTTCCTTGCGGAAGCTGTAAACATCAAGCTCACTGCAGTTCCACATCCGAGCAACATACTTATCCGAGAAGCCCATCTTCTTGGCTTCTTTAAGAATCTCGAGATCAAAGGCATTATCTTTAAGGGTGACCTCCATATCGATAATACGCTTGATAGCATTGAGGAAGAAGGCAGTAATTTTTGTAATATCGTGTATTTCTTCAACGGTTACGCCACGATAAAGAAGCTCTGCAATAGCGAAGATATTATCATCGCGAAATTCGCTGATATAAGTGCGCAGTTCATCATCGCTCATATTGTCGAATTTAGCGTGATAAAGATGGTTTACACCAATTTCGAGAGAACGGATTCCCTTAAGCAGACTCTCTTCAAGGGTTGAGCCGATTCCCATAACCTCACCTGTTGCCTTCATCTGAGTGCCAAGACTGTTGGATGCAGATGTGAACTTATCGAAGGGGAAGCGAGGCAATTTTGCAATTACATAATCGAGACGGGGCTCGAAAGCGGCAGTTGTGTTTGCAATTTTGATATCTTCAAGTGCCATACCGAGGGCGATTTTAGCTGTAACACGGGCAATGGGGTATCCGCTTGCCTTGGATGCAAGGGCGGAGGAACGGGAAACGCGGGGATTTACCTCGATAAGATAATACTCGCTGGTTTCGGGATTAAGCGCAAACTGAACATTACAGCCACCCTCAATTTTAAGTTCTTTAATAAGCTTGATTGCAGAGTCATTAAGCATCTTAAGGTCGTGGTCGCTTAAAGTCATAATAGGTGCTACAACGATTGAGTCGCCTGTATGAACGCCTACGGGATCGATATTTTCCATACCGCAAATGGTAATTGCGTGGTCA
Source organism: Acutalibacteraceae bacterium (assembly GCA_045539925.1). GTDB lineage: Bacteria > Bacillota > Clostridia > Oscillospirales > Acutalibacteraceae > SFWF01. Next base: position 34,842 of record JAZQGH010000160.1, read on the forward strand.
TTCGAGTCGCGCATAACTTCAAACTCTATTTCCTTATAACCCTTTACGCTCTTCTCAACAAGAACCTGATGAACGGGAGAAAGCTTGAAAGCATTAAGTCCAATCTCAACAAGTTCTTCTTCGTTATAGGCAAATCCACCGCCGGTGCCTCCCAGAGTGAAAGCAGGACGAAGAACAACAGGATAACCGATTTTTTCGGCAGCTATCTTTGCCTCATCAATACTGTAGGTAATTTCCGAAGGAATAGTAGGCTCACCGATAGAGATGCAAAGCTCCTTGAAAAGCTCACGGTCTTCAGCACGTTCGATACTCTCGGAGGATGTGCCGAGAAGCTCTACTCCGCATTCTTTAAGAATACCCTTCTTTTCGAGTTGCATTGCAATATTAAGACCTGTCTGTCCGCCGATTCCCGGAACGATAGCGTCGGGACGCTCATAACGGAGAATCTTTGCGATATACTCTAAAGTCAGAGGTTCCATATAAACCTTATCTGCTATTGTGGTATCGGTCATAATAGTCGCAGGATTGGAGTTTACGAGAACTACCTCATATCCCTCTTCCTTAAGGGCGAGACAAGCCTGAGTTCCTGCATAGTCAAACTCTGCAGCCTGACCTATGACTATAGGACCTGAACCGATTATCAGCACCTTTTTAATGTCTGTTCTTTTTGCCATTTCAAGTTTCCTCCGTTATATTAAATCTTCTTTGTATACTATTTTTCCGCCGACCATTGTAAGCTTACACCGTCCGTAAAGTTTCCATCCCTCAAAGGGAGTGGCCTTGCCCAGAGACACAAATTCGTCAGGGTCTACAGTATAGCTTTCGTTAAGATCGAAAACGGTAAGATCTGCTTTACAGCCGACCTTAATTTCACTACCGATACCAAAACGCTTTTTAGCATTAAGGCATAAAAGCTCGGTAAGCTTTTCAAGTGTTATTATGCCCGTTTTTACAAGCTTTGTATAACATACAGCAAAAGCGGTTTCTATTCCAACAACACCCATCATACTTTTTTCTAAGCCTTTTGATTTTTCTTCAAAAGAATGTGGGGCGTGATCGGTTGCAATAACATCGATTGTTCCGTCTTTAATACCCTCTATAAGAGCGAGGCGGTCTTCTTCGCTTCTGATAGGGGGATTCATTTTAAAGCGCCCCTCTTCAAGAAGCATCATATCATTCATCGTGAGATAGTGTGGACCTGTTTCGCAGGTAATGTCTACACCCTGCGCCTTAGCATTTCGTATAAGCTCCACACTTTCTTTAGTAGAGATATGGCAAACATGATATTTACAGCCTGTTTTTCTCACAAGCTCAATATCCCGCTTTATGGGACCCCATTCACTCTCACTGCATATTCCTGCGTGATCGTGAAGACGCGCATACTCTCCGTCGTGAATATAACCGCCGAAAAGCAGATTGTTATCCTCACAGTGTGCAGAGATGATTTTTTGGAGAGATTTTGCCTTTATCATTGCAGAAAGCATCATCTCTTCGCTTTGTACACCTCTGCCATCATCCGAAAAGCCTATGACCTTATCTGCCATAGCCTCCATATCGGATAGAGTCTGCCCTGCTTGTCCTTTGGTTATTGTGCCGAAGGGGTATACATTTATAACGGCATCTCTGTCTATGATCTCGGTTTGCCGACTTAAAGTATCCAAACTGTCGGGGCATGGGCTGAGATTAGGCATAGAGCAAACCGCAGTATATCCTCCGCGGGCAGCCGCCTGTGTACCGCTTTTTATCGTTTCTTTATAAGAAAAACCCGGCTCACGAAGATGAACATGAACATCTGTGAAACCGGGAAAAACAGTAAGCCCTTGTAAGGGGATAACAATAGCGTCAGTGTCGGAAATATATTGAGAAATGCGAACAAAACGTCCGTCCTCTATAAGCAGGTCGACCGCTTGAAATGAATCTTCAATAAAAGCCATTGCGTTTTTAAGCAAATATTTCATAACAGTCTCCTTTCATAAAAAAAGTGCTCACCTTTCGGCAAGCACACAAATTTCTCGCAGGAAACAGACTCCTTAGATGTATGAAACTGTAATATCTTGCCGACGCCTATGTCTGAAAAACAGGCTTTTCGCACTTTAAGAAATTATATCACAATCACACACTTCTTGTCAATATAAAACAACCCAAAAAACGACTAAATTATATATATTATTTATAGTAATTTTATACATTGTCGGGAATATGTCTTATAATGCTTCTTCTTATGTGTCCAAAGCAAATGATGCTCACAGCCGCAGACATAACCTCTGCAATAAGGAAGCACAACCAGAACATATTTATATTGTCGGGGAAGAGAAGCGCCAAGGCATACGCCGCAGGAATAAGCACAACGAGCTGACGGCAAATTGATACGACCATCGAAAGAACGCCCTTGCCAAACGCCTGAAACACCGAGCCTATTGCAATGCAGAAGCCTGCCAGCAGATAATGAATACTGATTATACGGAATGCAGGTACGCCAATCCTTATCATATCGTCAGAGGCATTGAACATATGAAGAAGCTGCCCGGGTAAAAGCTGAAATACTGCAACTGCAACAAGCATTATGGCTGTAGCATACAAAACCGAAAGCATTATTGCCTTTTTTATGCGGCTTCGTTTACCTGCGCCGTAATTATAAGCAATTATGGGAACTACACCGTTGTTCATACCGAATATGGGCATAAATGCAAAGGACTGTATCTTATAGTAGGCACCAAGAACGGCTGCCGCCGTTGTGGAGAAAAAGGTTATAAGCATACTGTTGAGCATATAGTTCATAACAGAGCCGATACCAACCATTATTATCGAGGGTATTCCCACCGAATATATACGTTTTACCGTCTCTCCGTGCAGTCTCATTCGCCTTATATCCAGCCGCACTTCCCCGTTAAATTTCTGGTTTATAACTATTCCGAAAACTGCAGAAGTCAACTGACCGACTATGGTAGCCGTAGCAGCACCGATAACATCCCAGCCCAGAACAAAAATAAATATCGGGTCGAGGATTATATTAGTTATAGCCCCTATTCCCTGTGTATACATCGAAAGCACGGTTTTTCCCGTTGCCTGCATAAGTCTTTCGGAAATTATCGAAAGATACAGAAAGGGAGAACCTAATGTAACTATGGTTAGATACTGAACACCGTATTCAATTATAAGTTTATCATCTGTCTGGCTTTCAAAAAACATACGGGAGCCGAAAATACCGAAGAGTATAAACAGCACCGAAGCCAAAAGCACAAGGAGAACTCCGTTTGAAGCCGCCTTGTTTACCCTATCGTTATCCTTTTCTCCAAGGGCTCGGGAAAGCATAGCATTCATACCAACACCCGTTCCCGTAGCAACACCAATCATTAAGTTTTGCACAGGAAATGCAAGAGAAAGGGCAGTTAAAGCCTCTTCGTTTATCTGGGCTACAAACATACTGTCTACAACGTTATAAAGTGCCTGAATAAGCATAGACGCCATCATAGGCAGAGTCATTGTGATAAGGAGCCTGTTTACAGGCATTGTACCCATTTTATTTTCTTTGAAATTTGACAAAATAACACCTCTTTTTTCAGCAAAAGGTATTTTAACACAAATAAAGCTTTAAGGCAAGAAAAAAGATGTGCCGAAGCACACCTTTTAATTTACAGTACACTTTGCAAAAACTGCTGAGTTCTGGGGTTTTTGGGGTTTGTGAAGAGCTCTTCAGGTGTTCCTTCTTCTGCGATAACACCATCTGCCATAAAGACAACTCTGTCGGCAACCTCACGGGCAAAGCCCATTTCGTGGGTAACTACAACCATCGTCATTCCCTCCCGGGCAAGTTCCTTCATTACCTCAAGCACCTCTCCCACCATTTCGGGGTCAAGTGCGGAGGTAGGCTCGTCGAAGAGCATAACCTCAGGACTCATAGCGAGAGCACGAACGATAGCCACACGCTGCTTTTGTCCTCCCGAAAGCTGATTGGGATAAGCGTTTGCCTTTTCTTCAAGACCGACTCTGCGAAGAAGCTCCATACCGGTCTTTTCAGCCTCCTCTTTAGACTTTCCAAGAAGCTTTATCGGGGCTATTGTAAGGTTTTTAAGCACGGTCATATGCGGGAAAAGATTGAACTGCTGGAAAACCATTCCCATTTTCTGGCGATGCAGATTTATATTACACTTAGGGTCGGTAATATCCTCTCCGTCAAAATAAATGTGTCCGCCCGTAGGCTCCTCAAGACGGTTTAAGCATCTGAGAAAGGTCGATTTTCCCGAACCCGAAGGTCCGATAACGACCAGAACGTCACCGCTTTTGATTTCCATATCAATTCCGCAAAGAACATCTAAATCTCCAAAGGACTTTTGCAGATTGTCGGTTTTTATAAGAATGTTAGCATCAGTGGTCACTCTTACGCAGCCTCCTTTCAAGGATTCCTACAAGCTTAGTGAGAATCAGCACGATTACCAGATAAACAAGCGCCACAGCAATAAGAGGCATAAAGTTACTGTATGTAATCGAACGTATTTTAAGTCCGCCCTGAGTAAGGTCGGCAACGCCGATATAGAATGCAACCGAAGACTCTTTAAGCAGGGTTATAAATTCGTTAGCGAGGGCAGGAAGCACAGCTTTAAATGCCTGCGGAACAACGAAATGCACCATCGTTTGGGAATAGTTAAAGCCAAGGCTTCTTCCCGCCTCGGTCTGACCCTTGTCAACCGACATAATGCCGCCGCGGACGATTTCTGCAACGTATGCTCCGCTGTTAAGTCCGAAACAGAGTACCGCTGATATAAACTTTGGCACTCCGATAGGAAGCAGCAACACAAAGTAGATTATAAGAAGCTGTACCATTACAGGTGTACCTCTTATAAGGGTTAAATACACACGACATATCTTGTCGATAAACTTAAATTTGCCCGTAAGCTCGTTAGTGCAACGAACTATTGCAACAAGGAAGCCGAGGAACATACCCATAAGACCTGCAAGTCCTGTAATTGCAAGAGTAGTTCCCAAGCCCTGCACAAGGTACATCCATCTGTCTTTCTCTATAAAGTTTCGATTAAAGTCGTATGCGAATTTAGAGCACCATTTAACTATAAAATTGCCGACCTCGGGTTTTTCGGCATCATAATTAACAAGCTTGAAGCTGTCTTTAAGTCCGGTACGGATAGAATTATTATTAGTAACATCTATCTTTTCTCCGTTATATACAGCACTGTTAAGCCCGTCTATTATTTCGCCCACTGAGAGAATTCCGCCAAAACAAGTGTTTACAGTTTCATCGCTAAGATGAATTTTAAATTCATCTTTACCGACCTCGTACACATAAAGCGAAACCTCTCCGCTTACAGGCTTAGCCTCTGACACCAACGAAGAGATGTCGCCGCTCATTGCCTGACGTATCTTGGTGGCATTTTGCATTTTCCCTGCCTGTTTGCCTTCAAAATAGTGCTTATAAGCACAATCTATTAAGCTTTGTTTGTTTTCGGTAACTGCTGAAACTAAATCAACAGAACTGTATGTACAGCCCAGAATCGCATTTTTTTCTTCACCGTAATCTACACTGTTAACCGTAATTTTTGTTTTTTCGAATACCTGATTTGCACCCTCTGCAACAGATTTTGGCAGAGCACTGAAGGTATCGTCTACAATTTTCTGAGCCTCACTGATTGACAGTTCCTTAGAAAACTTCATATCTGCAAAGCTTAACAAAACAGCAGAGAAAAGTGCGATGACGAGAACTGCCGTAACGCATATCGTAACAATCAGATTTTTCTTACTTTTGATTTTTATCATTTTTATCTCCATACATTTTAAAGCAGGAATGATTTCTCATTCCTGCTTTTTATTATCTGATGGGAAAATTATTTTATGTACTTATCAACGATTGTATCGATAGTGCCATCTTCAATAAGCTTTTCGATAGCGTTATCAACAGCCTCGCGAAGCTGATCATTTCCCTTCTTGATGCAAGCAGCATAGTCTTCATCCGCATAAGAAGTGTCAAGAATCTTAAGACCTGTGTTGTTGGCAACAAATGCCTTAGCAGGCTCGTTATCAATAATTACGCAATCAACATCTCCTCCGAGAAGTGCATTAACTGCTTCATTTCCTGTGGTGAAGGATGTAACGAGGTCATCACCAAAATCATCAGTAGCGTAAACGTCGCCTGTCGTTCCGAGCTGAACACCTACTTTATAAGCGGCACCCTCGGCATAAAGGTCATCAACGCTGGTAATTGCAGAACCTTCGGGAACGATGATGGACTGAACGCCTGTTGCATAGCTTATTGAAAAGTCTACATCCTTAAGACGGTCCTCTGTAATGGTCATACCTGCAAGACCGAAATCAACAGAACCCTCAGAAACAGCGGTGATGATAGAGTCGAAAGCCATATCCTGAATTTCAAGCTCAAGACCAAGTTCCTCAGCGATAGCTTCTGCGATTTCAGCATCTATACCAATGATTTTATCTCCGTCATAATACTCATAGGGCTGGAAATAAGCATTGGTTGCCATAATAAGCTTACCCTCTTCAACAGTAACGACATCTTTTGCGCCGCAGCCTGCGAAGCAGAGCACCATAGCAAGTGCTAAAACTAATGCAATAATCTTTTTCATTTTGTTTTCCTCCTCGAAAACAGTATTTTTACGGATTTATTATAATGTCTTTATGCATTAAATGCAAGTATTTTTTCATTTTTATTCATTTGCGATGTGTTTATTCGATTTGTTAACAAAAATTTAGCATTATTTTTGTTGACTTGTACGTAAGTTTGAATATAATAGTTAATATGTTAACTATTAAGCACTTAATTATTGAGGTGAGGAAATTTGGAAAAAAGCACTCTTTCTCCAAGAGAAATACAGCATAGACTTATGTGCATAAACAGAATGCACCGCAGTGCAGTCGACACAAAAATGAAGGTCACAGGTATACACAGAAGCCAACATATGATACTTATGTATCTGTTCAGAAAAAACTGCAAGGTTTCTCAAAAAGATATTGCCGAGCATTTTGAAATTACTCCCGCAGCAGTTGCAGTTAGCCTTAAAAAGCTTGAACATGGCGGATATATTTCGAGGTGCTCTTCGAAAGAGGATAATCGTTTTAACGAGATTGAGCTTACAGCCAAGGGTAAGGCTGTTGTCGAATATTCCTTCAACTCCTTTGAGGAAATAGACAAAAACACACTTGAAGGAATTTCCGAAGAGGAAAAAGAAGTGTTAACCGTTATTCTTGACAAAATAATAGGTAATTTGAAAATCATTTGCGGAAAGGATGCTACGAAGTGAACAGGTGGTTTAAATATATAAAGCCCTATCTCCCCTATTTTATAATAGGTCCCCTTTGTATGATAATTGAGGTAGTTGGCGAAGTGCTTATGCCGAAATTTCTTGCTGTTATAATTAACGGCGGAAACACAGGAGAGCTTACCGTCGGCAGCAGCACGGTAACAATGTTTCTTATGATACTCACCGCTGTTATAATGATGGTAGGCGGTGTAGGAGGAGCATATTTCGGAGCAAAAGCCTCGGTAAACTTTGCTGCAGACCTTCGTAAGGATGTTTTTTCTCAGGTGCAAAAGTATTCATTTTCAAACATAGATAAGTTCTCAACAGGCTCACTCGTTACCCGTCTTACAAATGACGTTACTCAGCTGCAGAATTTCGTCAATATGCTGCTGAGAATGTGTCTGCGCTCACCCGGTATGCTTATAGGCGCACTTATTATGGCAGTTTCTATGCGCCCTGACCTATCTGTAATCTTTGCAGTTGCTATCCCGCTGCTGCTGATTTCTATAATGGTAATCATCAAAATAGGATTTAGCAGATTTGCAAAAATGCAGACCAAGATTGACGGACTTAACAACACCGTTCAGGAAAGCCTTACAAATGTTCGCGTCGTAAAGTCCTTTGTAAGAGAAGAGCACGAAAAGAAGAAGTTTTCAAACGCTAACCGAGAACTCAAAGAGTCGGGAATGTCTGCCGTTAAGGTTATGATATTTATGTCCCCTGTTATGACGGTCATTATGAACCTTACTACCCTTGCGGTGCTTTGGTTTGGTGCTAACATCGTGCTTGAGGAGGCAGGAACTGTAGGCGGTATGCTTATCGGTGACCTTTCGGCATTTATTACTTATGTGTCTCAGATACTCTCTTCTCTTATGATGGTGACAATGATGCTTATGAACTCCTCCCGTGCGCTGGCATCGGCAAAGCGTATACGCGAGGTATTGGACGAAAAAATCGACCTTAGTGATGAAAATGCAAAATATCCCGATAAAACCATCACAGACGGTCATATCGAATTCAGAAATGTTGGTTTCAGATACTATAAGAAGAGCGAAGAGGCAGTTTTAAGCGACATAAACCTCACCATACCTGCGGGGAAAACTGTTGGTATCATCGGCTCTACAGGTTGCGGAAAAACCACCCTTGTATCTATGATTCCAAGACTTTATGACGCGGATGAGGGCGAAATCTATATTGACGGCATAAACGTTAAGGATTATTCACTCTACAATCTGCGCGAGGGCGTGGGAATGGTGCTGCAAAAGAATGTTCTGTTCTCGGGAACTATTGAGGAAAATCTGCGTTGGGGCGACCAAAACGCTACCGAAGAGGAGATTAAGACCGCCGCAGATTATGCACAGGCATCCTTGTTTATTGACAGCTTTAAAGACGGCTACGACACCGAGCTTGAACAGGGTGGTGTTAATGTATCGGGCGGTCAAAAGCAGCGTCTTTGTATTGCCCGTGCACTGCTTAAAAAGCCAAAAATACTAATTCTTGACGACTCGACCAGTGCAGTAGACACAGCAACAGAAAAGAATATCCGAGAAGCCTTTAAAAACGAGCTTGAGGGCTCTACAAAAATTATTATTGCACAGCGCATAACATCGGTTATGGATGCGGATATGATAGTTGTTATGAACGAGGGTCGTATAACGGGTATTGGCACCCACAGTGAGCTTCTTGCATCTTGCGAGGAGTACGGCGAAATATACTATTCTCAAATGGACAAAAAGGAGGAAAACTGATATGGCAAGAACCTTAGAACAACTCCAAAAACAGTATTCCTCCTGGGGAAAACCTGATGCGAGACGCCCAATGATGGGAGGCCCAGGACGGGGACCAGGTCCGAGAGGCACAATGGGAGGCAAACCCAAAAACACAGCAGATACCATTAAAAGACTCTTTGGATATTTCAGCAAACATATCCCTAAGTTCATTTTTGTGCTTTTCTGTATGCTTATATCTACAGTCACCTCTCTTATAGGCTCTTTCAGTCTGCTTCCTATAATAAATCGAATCGGACAGGTGCCTACAACGGTGGAAAACTCGGGAATTATGGCCGTTGCGGCGGATAATGTTATAGAAAAACTGACACAGATAGGCTTTATAAAGGACATTATGGCAAACGGGCGTTTCGCCGAAATTCTCACCTATGTTCTGACTGCCATAATAATTCTTTTTGCGGTATATCTTGTTGGTATTTTAGCAGGATACCTGCAGGCGAGAATTATGCTTTCTATCACGCAAAGCACTCTGGAAAAGATAAGAAATGACCTTTTCAGTAAGGTGCAGACACTCCCCGTAAAGTATTTCGACTCGCACCCCACAGGCGAAATTATGAGCCGCTTTACAAATGACGTGGATAATATTGATATGATGCTTAACCACTCGCTTACCTCCCTTATTTCGGGCGCGGTGACCCTTATCGGAACACTTTTCTTTATGATAACCACCAACTGGGTGCTCACACTTGTAACCATACTGTTTATTCCCCTTTTCGCCTACGGCGGAGCGCTTATTGCCAAAGCTTCACGAAAGTATTATTCAGGTCAGCAGGCGGCTCTGGGTGCGGTAAACGGTTATATTGAGGAATCGGTTACGGGACAAAAGGTTGTCAAGGTGTTTAATCACGAAAGCATCTGTGTAGACGAGTTTGAGACCCTTAATGACGACCTAAGGGATAAACAGTTCAAGGCGCAGTTCTACGGCGGAATTATGGGGCCAATTATGCACAATACAAGTATGATAAGCTACGGCATTACTATGGGTATAGGCGGAATAATGATGTGTACCGCGGGCTTTACCCCAGGTGCGCTGACGGTATTTGCAGACTATTCCAAACGCTTTAATATGCCTATAAACCAGATTTCCCAGCAGATGACGGCCGTATTCTCTGCCCTTGCAGGTGCCGAGCGTGTATTTGCAGTTATGGATATGCAGCGAGAACCAGCGGACCGCGTCGGAAGCGAACAAAACACTACTATAACGGGTCATATTGAGCTTAAGGATGTAAGCTTCGGCTATAATCCCGATAAGCTTGTGCTTAAAAACATTTCTCTTTATGCAAAGCCAGGTCAGAAAATCGCCTTTGTCGGCTCTACGGGTGCAGGTAAAACTACTATAACTAATCTGCTCAATCGTTTTTACGATATAGAAAGCGGAAGCATTACCATTGACGGTATTGACCTCAAAGACTATCCTATGGATGTGCTGAGAAAGAATATTGCTATGGTGCTTCAGGACACCCATCTCTTTACAGGAACTGTTATGGAAAACATCCGCTACGGCAGACTTGATGCAACCGATGAAGAGGTTATTGTGGCTGCTAAAACAGCAAGTGCTCACTCCTTTATTACCCGTCTTGAAAACGGTTATGAAACAATGATAACGGGAGACGGTGCAAACCTTTCTCAGGGACAGCGTCAGCTTTTAAACATTGCCAGAGCCGCTCTTTCAAAAGCACCTATTCTTGTTCTTGACGAGGCTACAAGCTCGGTAGATACAAGAACAGAACGACATATAGAAATAGGTATGGATCGACTGATGGCCGACCGCACTACCTTTGTTATTGCCCATAGACTTTCTACCGTCAGAAACTCTAACGCTATAATGGTTTTAGAGCAAGGCGAGATAATAGAGCGAGGCAGTCACGAAGAGCTGCTTAATATGAAGGGCAGATATTACGAGCTTTATAAAGGCAAAAAGGAGCTTGACTAATGACTGAGATATTAAAAGCACAAATGTGCGACCTAGAAGATGTCCTTGCCATATACGAAAGAGCGCGAAAATTTATGGCGGAAAACGGTAATCCGAATCAGTGGAAAAATGTTCATCCGCCAAAGGAGTCGCTTATAGAAAACATCAACGAGCAAAAGCTTTATGTTCTTAAATGCGACGGCATTGTTGACGGTGTGTTTTTATTTGACAAAGGACCCGACCCCACCTACGAATACATTGAAGGCAGTTGGCTTAATGACCGCCCTTATTATGTAATACACCGAATAGCCTCTTCGGGCAGAACAAAGGGTGTTTTGAAGGCATGTGTTGAGTTTTGTCTTAAAACTGCAGATAACATTAAAATCGACACCCACGCCGACAATCATATAATGCAAAAAGGTCTTGAAAAGTTAGGCTTTGTACATTGCGGCACTATCTATGTCCCAAACTACGGACCTATGAAGGCATATCAACTTTCAAGGCAGGTATAGTATGACAGATATATGGACGCGGCTTAAAAGCGAAGAAAAACACATTCTGCTATACGGCACAGGTAACGGCGCAGATAAAATACTAAGCGAGCTTGAACGCCTTAATATAAAGGTTAGCGGTGTTTTTGCAAGTTCCGGTTTTGTCAGAGATCGCAGTTTCAGAGGCTTTAAGGTTTTGAGTCTTGAAGATGCTGAAAGCATATTCGGGGATTTTGTTGCACTGTTTTCTTTCGGTTCCAACCGTCCCGAAGTAATAGAAAACATAAGACGGATAATGGATAAACACACCCTGCTTGCCCCCGAGGTGCCTGTTTGCGGTGGAGAAATATTTAACACCGAATACGCTAAACGGCACAGCGAAGAGCTTTATCGTGCATATACTCTGCTTTGTGACGAGCAGTCGAAAAAGGTTTTCGAGCAAACAACACTCTTTAAGTTAGACGGTGACATTAACAGACTTTTCTCTTGTGAGACACCCAAAAATGAAGCCTTTGAAAACATTGTCAAACTTAGAAAAGGAGACAGCTTTTTAGACCTTGGAGCATACAACGGTGACACTGTTCTTGATTTTATTAACAGGGTTAAAGATTTCGGCTTTATTACTGCTGTAGAGCCAGACCATAAAAGCTATTCAAAACTGCAAAAGAACACCGAGGGCTATAATATTGAGGCTATAAATGCTGCTGTGTCGAGTGATGTTGGCTCTATTCCATTTTCCTTCAAGTCCTCCCGCGGGTCGGTAGCAGGAGGGGACACTTTTATCGATGCTGTGAGCATAGACAGTATTTGCGAAAACCGAAAATTCAACTACATCAAATTTGATGTTGAGGGAAAAGAGCTTGATGCTATTATCGGTGGAGAAAAAACTATAAAAAAAGATAAGCCGAAAATGCTTATTTCGGCTTATCATAAAAGTGATGACTATTTTTCTATTCCATTAAAGGTATATGAATTTAATCCCGATTATAAAATTTTTATGCGACATTACCCCTATGTTCCTGCATGGGATACAAACTTTTATTTTGTATGAAAAAACAGGCTTCTGATTTTATGATCAGAGGCCTGTTAAATTTTAATAGAATGTTGCAACTTCCTGTTCGGGCTTAGATGATATAGCAACCTCAAGGGCTGTAAGGTACGGTCCTTTAGAGCGGTACAGCTTATGATTACCGACGCTGAGCTTTGCTGTAATTATCACCCAATCATTTGTTTTAAGGGTCTTTGCGGCTTTCCAATCGCAGGCGATTCCGCAATACTGAACATCGTCGACACAGCAGGTCATGACGTGACGACCCACAACAAAGGTATCCTCGGGAATCTTGCCGTCACGGGCAACGATGCCCTTGAATTTAAGGGTCTTGCCAACATATTTCGACATATCATTCATCATATCCTGAAACCAAAGAGCATAGTCTTTATCCTCAATTACTATTACATCTGCATTTATGTCAAAGGGCAACGGATCTTCAATATCGTCGTATTTAACATAACCGTTTGCATATTCGTAAGCAATATCGGCTCTGCGGTTTGCGGCACGTACCAGTTTATGCAGAGGCATAATATCAAAGTTTTCGGGAGCGCGGTTAAATATTATCATTTCCGCAGTAGACAGCTTATCGTAAACGAGCTGACGCATATTAGCGTTATAGGTAAGGGCTGTGTTTGCATCGAAAAAACAAAGCTCCTGACTTATAACACAGTAACGGGGCAGGGCTGTAAATAGGTCCTGTAACATCCACATACCGTTATACTCGACAATTATCCTCTCAGCATCAGTTTCCTTAAGCATTTTTTCTATGTTTTTGGTGCTGAGCTCGGACTTGTCCTCAATACTGCGGATATAAACATTATGGAAGGGCATTTTGGAAATATCATATTCCTCTTCACCCTCTTCACAAAGGAGGAGCAGGGTCTTTTCGCCCGAATTGAAACGCTCGTCCTCTAAGGTTTCCTGAATAAATTTTGTTTTACCTGCCTCTAAGAAGCCTGTAAAAAGATAAATAGGTATATCTCTCATAAATTATACTCCAAACAGCTTGGCAATAGCCTCTTCTTTGATATTAGAACCGATAACGCAAATGCGTCCCGTAATATCAGCACTGCCTGTGCGCACATCGGGCTCACCAGGCACATAGTCAAAATGTATCCACTCGCCTGACTCCCCTGCTACGATACCTTTAGCACGAAGAATAATTCCGTACTCTGCTTCGTTTTCGAGGGCTTTGAGAGCATCGGTAATGTCCTGTGCAGTATATTTTTTCGCAGTCTCTCTTCCAAAGGATGTAAAGACCTCATCGGCGTGATGATGGTGGTGTTCGTGCTCGTGATGATGCCCGTCATGGTCGTGATGGCAACCGCAAGTACATTCTTCACCATGTTCATGATGATGTTCATCGTGGTGGTGATGTTCGTGGCAATGGCATTCTTCACCCTCATCGTGGTGATGGTGCTCATCGTGATGATGGTGGTGTCCGCACTCGGGGCAGACATCTTCCTCTTCAAGTTCCGTCAGATGATGCGCAAGGGTGTTTTTATTTTCTGTTGCCTCTAATATCTGAGTACCTGTAAGCTGTTCCCAATCGGTAGTGACTATGGTTGCATCGGCATTATGCTCACGAAGAAGATGTATACAAGCGTGAAGCTTCTCTTCACTGAGTCCTGCAGTATGGCTGAGAACTATCGCTGAGGCGTGTTCTACCTGATCACAGAAAAACTCACCGAAGTTTTTCATATACATTTTACATTTTTTCGCATCAACAACTGTAGTAAATGCATTGAGCTTTGCATCCTCGGTCTCTATTCCCTGCACTGCGCGGATAACATCCGAAAGCTTTCCGACACCTGAAGGCTCTATGATGATTCGGTCGGGGGTATAGTCTACGAGCACCTTACCCAGTGCCTCGGCAAAATCACCAACAAGACTGCAGCAGATACAGCCCGAATTCATTTCGGTTATCTCTATTCCTGCTTCCTTTAAAAAGCCGCCGTCTATTCCTATCTCGCCGAACTCGTTCTCGATAAGAACTACCTTTTCGCCCTTGTAGGCTTCGTTGATAAGTTTTTTTATAAGGGTGGTTTTACCCGCACCTAAAAATCCTGAAAAAATATCAATTTTAGTCATACTGTTACTCCTTTATTTGATATTTACTGCCTCCAACCTATATATCGGCTGACCGAGGTCGGTAAATCTTTTTTCATATTCGGTTACTATATTGCCCTCAAAACCGCTTTTGTGCAGGTCGAGAGAAATATTTTGAAGTCTAAAGCCAAGTTCTGAATATTTTTCTACCGAATACTCAAAAAAGTGCATATTATCTGTTTTTTGATGTATTTCTCCCCCGATTTTTAGTATCTCTTTATACATAGGCAGAAAAATAGGAGATGTGAGACGGTGCTTTGCATACCTTGCCTTTGGATAGGGACAGGAAAAATTAAGATATACGCGCTCTACAGAAGAGGTTTTGAAATATTTTAAAAGATACTCGGCACCCGTCACCATGAAACGCACATTCTTAAGCCCTGTATTTTTTACCCCCTCACAGGCAAGTACCGCAACATCATCGCAAACTTCAATAGCGATATAGTTTATATCGGGATTGCGTTTTGCCAGTTCGCAAATAAACTGACCCTTTCCACAGCCTATCTCTAAATGCAAGGGGTTATCGTTGCCGAAGATTTCCGATAAATCGTAATATGATGGATTTTCGGCAGCCTTACGATAATCTGCTTCGTGTTCTGCTAACGGTAATATAAGTTCCCTACAGGCATCAAGCCTGTCTGCTGCGTGTTTTTTCTTTCTCATTCGCATAAGTCTTCACCTAAACATCTGTTTTACTAAATAAATATTTTAACACATTGTTATAAAAAAATCTACCCTTTTATAAAACAAACCGAGAGGTTTCCCTCTCGGTTTTAATGTTTATTTTGCGTAATCAACTGCTCTGTTTTCGCGGATGACATTAACCTTGATCTGTCCTGGATAGTCGAGCTCGTTTTCGATCTTATTTGCGATATCGCGTGCGATGATAACCATCTGATCGTCACTGATTACCTCAGGCTTAACTACGATACGAACCTCACGGCCTGCCTGAATAGCGAAAGAATTTTCTACGCCGCTGAAGGAATTGGCGATTTCCTCAAGTTTTTCGAGACGCTTGATGTAGCTTTCAATATTCTCACGACGGGCACCTGGGCGGGCGGCAGAAATAGCATCTGCTGCCTGAACAATGCAGGCAATAACGGTTTTCGCCTCTACCTCGCCGTGGTGAGCGTGGATAGCGTGGATAATATCTTCGTTTTCCTTATACTTCTTTGCAACCTCAACACCGAGCTGAATGTGAGTACCCTCCTGCTCGTGGTCGATAGCCTTACCTATATCGTGAAGAAGACCTGCACGCTTGGCAAGGGTAACATTCTCTCCAAGCTCTGCTGCGATTATACCTGAAAGGTGGCAAACCTCAAGAGCGTGGTTAAGAACATTCTGTCCGTAGCTGGTACGGTAGTAAAGCTTACCGAGAAGCTTTACTATTTCGGGGTGAAGGTTATGTATGCCTGCTTCAAGCATAGCACGCTCACCTTCGCGTTTAATGGTGTTATTAACATCGGCCTGAGCCTTGTTTACCATTTCTTCAATACGTGCGGGATGAATACGTCCGTCGGTAATAAGTTTTTCGAGGGCAAGACGGGCAACCTCACGGCGAATGGGATCGAAGCTGGAAACTGTGATAGCTTCGGGAGTATCGTCGATGATAAGATCTACGCCCGTTGCGGTTTCGAGAGCACGGATATTACGTCCCTCACGTCCGATTATGCGACCCTTCATTTCATCGTTAGGCAGGGGCACAACAGAAACCGTAACCTCAGAAGAATGGTCGGCAGCGCAACGCTGAATTGCGCGGGAAAGAATTTCGCGGGCAATGTTGTCTGCTTCTTCCTTGGTACGCTGTTCGTACTCGTTGATCTTAACAGCCTTAGCGTGGGTAAGCTCTCCGTCGAGGACAGACAAAAGATAATCCTTAGCCTGATCTTTGGAATAGCCTGAAATCCTCTCCAGCATTTCGAGCTGACTGCGTTTTATCTGTTCGCTCTCCTGAAGCTTTTCTTCAACCTCTTTTGCACGTTTGGCAATATTTTCTTCCTTGATTTCGAGGTTGTCTATTTTTTTATCAAGGGTCTCTTCTTTTTGCTGTAAGCGGCGTTCCTGACGCTGAACCTCGCTTCTTCTTTCACGAAGATCGCGGTCGGTCTCGGTGCGGAGCTGATGAGCCTCGTCCTTTGCCTCTATAAGCAATTCTTTCTTTCTGGCTTCGGCATTTTGGATAGCGTCGGAGAGGATTCGCTTAGCTTCTGCTTCTGCAGAGCCGATTGTCTTTTCAGCCTTGTTTTTTCTGTGAGAAGAACCTAAAAGGAAAAACACTACAGCCAATACCACTGCGACGATGCCTATGATTACATAAAAAATTGGGTTTGTGGGCATTTTAAATGCACCTCCTTTATATTAAACAACATTTATTTTTCGAGGCTGTGATTGTACCTCGGGTGTTGGAATGCGACACAAATTTGACCCGCCAAAGTCAAAAAGGAACACATTCCCCCTCATATACCACAATAGATAATACCACTATATTTATTGTCTGTCAAGAAAAACAACGGCTATTTGTTGTGATTGTGAGTAAAACAAAACAGACTACCTGAAAGATAGTCTGTTTTATCTGAATATAAAATGATATTAGACAAATTTAAAGGTTTATTTATATGAGCTTTGTTTTGCTGCGGCAAAGTCGACATCGCCGAGATATTTTACGCTATCCATACCGAGATAGTCACACAGATCCTTCATTTCTGCAACGGTGTTAATGTTTACATCAATGCCGTTTTTCATACGGTCGGCTAAGGCTATTATCTCTTTTTCACCATGGGTATAGATACGCTCGGCTCCCTCAGCCTTAGGTGCATCGCGAAGCTCCTGCAGGAAGGTGGAGAAACGCTCCTTCATAGCCTCGGCATCACCAAATACTGCAGGGTCTACCGCCATAAATCCGTGACAGGTGCCACCCCTACCGCCAACGTGGGTGTGGTTGGAGGTAAGTCCACCCGAGAAGATTGAGCAGAATATTTCACAGAGCATACCGTAGCCGTAGCCCTTATGTCCGCCCAGCGGTTCTGTATCGCCGCCAAGAGGAACTATGCCGCCGCCGTTTTTACCGACAATATTTTTAAGCACACGGGAAGCATCGGTGCAGGGACGTCCGTTTTCGTCTAATGCCCAGCCGTCAGGCAGGGGCTTTGAAAGTTTATTATATATTTCGAGCTTACCTCTTGTTACGACGGTAGTAGAAGAATCGAAAAAGAAGGGATAGGGCTCGGCAGGCATAGAAATTGCGATAGGATTGGAGCCCAGCATTGCAAGACGGGAATATGTAGGCACCATTATTGCTTCGGAATTGGTCATAGCGAAGCCTACAAGTCCCTGATCACAAGCCATTTTAGCATAATAGCCTGCAATACCGAAATGATTGGAATTTTTAACGCTGACGATAGCCATACCGCTTTTCTTTGCTTTTTCTATAGCTAAATTCATAGCCTCAATAGAGATAAGCTGACCCATTCCGTCGTGACCGTCGATAACCGCAGAAATAGGGGTCTCAAAAACTATTTCGGGCTTAGCGTCTACTTTGATAAGACCCTTTTCAATACCCTTATGGTAGCGTACAAGACGCTGCATACCGTGAGATTCAATACCGTATACGTCGGATAAAAGCAGAACATCGGTTATGCTTTCTGCCTCTTTTTCGGTAAAGCCGAACTTTTTAAAGGCATCGCAGCAGAAGGTCTTAAGCTGGTCGTAGGTGTAGCGTATGTAACTCATATACATTTGTCCTTAAAAATAAATATAATTTTACAAGGTCACAGATGAACTAGGCAAAAAATTTATTTACCCTCATCAAAAATGATATCCGAACACGTGCGTTATCTAGTATATTATACCGCGGAATTTTCATTATTCAAGCAAAAAATGACATAATATTTTTACTTCAAAAGACAAAGCATCATCCCCTTGTGTCGCCGATGAAAATACCAACAAAAAAATCTTGAAATGAGCTATAAAAAGTAGTATAATAAATTGATATTATTTTTGGAGGAAAACAGATGGCAAATTATCTTTCTATGTCTAAAGAAGAACTCAGTGCAGAATTTGAAGCTGTAAAGCGTGAATTTGAAGAGATTAAGGGTGCTGAGCTTTCACTTGATATGTCAAGAGGCAAACCCGGAGCTGATCAGTTAGACCTTAGCGACGACCTTTTAGGTCTTGTGGGTCCTGACAAGGGCTTTAAGACCGAAGGTGGTATTGATTGCAGAAACTATGGCGGTCTTGACGGAATTCCCGAAATGAAGAAGCTCTTCGGTGAAATTCTCGGTATGGATACAAACAACATCATCTGCGGAAACAATGCATCTCTTAACCTGATGTTCGACGCAATTACTCAGGGTATGGTTACAGGCTTTGGCGAGGGGCCTTGGCTTACTCAGGGCAAGGTTAAATTCCTTTGTCCCGCTCCCGGATATGACCGTCATTTCGGAATATGCCAGTATTACGGTATTGAAATGATAACCGTAAAATGCGGCGAAAGCGGTCCCGATATGGATGCTGTAGAAGAACTTGTAAAAGACCCTGCAGTTAAAGGTATGTGGTGTGTTCCAAAATACTCTAACCCCCTTGGCATTACCTACAGTGATGAAACGGTTAAACGCATTGCTGCTATGAAGCCTGCCGCAAAGGATTTCAGACTTATGTGGGATAACGCTTACATTATTCACGATTTATATGCAGAAGGCGACAAGCTTCTTAATATATATGATGAATGTAAGAAGAACGGTAACGAGGATATGGTGCTTCAGTTCACCTCTACCTCCAAAATAACCTACCCAGGCGCAGGTATTGCAGCCGTTGCGACAAGTGATGCTAACATCAAACTCCTTAAATCCCGTATGACTATACAGACTATCGGTCCAGACAAGCTTAATCAGCTAAGTCACGCAAGAATGTTCCCCACTCTTGATGTTCTTCTCGCTCAGATGAAGCGTCATGCTGATATTCTCCGTCCTAAGTTTGAGGCTTGTCTTGCTCAGTTTGAAGAGGCTCTCGGCGATAAGGGTATCGCAGTATGGACGAAGCCCCGCGGCGGATATTTCATAAGTATGGAGGTTCTGTCGGGTTGCGCTAAGCGTGTGGGTGAGCTTTGTAAAGAAGCAGGACTTATAATCACTACCCCAGGTGCAACCTATCCTTACGGTAATGACCCAGATGACAGCAATCTGCGTATTGCTCCCTCCTTCCCCTGCGTTGAGGAGCTCAGCATCGCCGCTAAGGTTTTATGCGTGGCTGTGAGATATGCCGCCTGCGAAAAGCTCTTAGCAGAATAAAGCGTTGACTTTACCTCTTACAGATATTATAATGTAATATGATTTTTAAAAGACCGGAGGTTTTAAACCAATGAAAGCAAAAAAGACCGGTAAGTGGGTATTTTTCGTAATATTTGCACTAATACTTGCACTTACCTACACAGCATTCTTTGGTGTAGACAATTACTACGGTGACACCCGTAACATCTACTTCAAAGGAGCAGAGGATATCCGTTGGGGTATTGACATCAGAGGCGGTGTAGAGGCTGTTTTCTCTCCCGACATTGAAGATGCAAAGATAACCGATTCGGATATGGCATCAGCCAAAGCAATTATCGAAACCCGTCTTGTAGGCAACAATATTACCGACTACGAGGTTTATACCGATAATGCAACCCACCAGATAATCGTCCGTTTCCCTTGGTCTTCAGACCAGACCGATTTCGACCCTGCAAAAGAGGTTGAAAAGCTAGGTCAGACCGCAGTGCTCACCTTCTGTAAGGGCACCAGCAAGGATACCGTTCTTGTTGAGGGTAAGGATATTGCGTCTGCATCCTATGCATATGAGGCTTCTGTAGGCCATTATGTAAGCCTTAAATTCAATGCAACAGGTAAAGCTAAATTCTCTTCTGCTACCGCAAGTAATGTGGGCAGCACCATCTCTATCTGGATGGATGACCAGATGATCTCCAGTCCCAAAGTAAACGAGGCTATCACCACAGGTGAGGCTATGATTACGGGCGACTTTACCGCAGACGAGGCTGCATCCCTTGCAAACCAGATCAACGCAGGTGCTCTTCCCTTTGCACTTACAGTTGACGATTCCAAGATGCAGATAATCTCCCCCACCCTAGGCTCTGATGCACTTAATGTTATGCTTATCGCTGGCTCCTGCGCATTCGGTCTTATCTGCTTACTTATGATAATCCGTTACCGTCTGCTCGGTGTTGTTGCTTCTATCGCACTTCTCGGACAGGTTGCCGCAATGATAGCTTGTATCTCGGGCTACATAAACGCTTTCGACAGCTTCACCCTTACCATCCCCGGTATTGCAGGTATCATCCTTTCTATCGGTGTTGGTGTTGACGCTAATGTAATTGCGGCAGAGCGTATTAAAGAGGAATTCCAAAAAGGAAAGACCATCGACGGTGCTATTGCAGCAGGTTATAAGAACAGCTTAAGTGCTATCATCGACGGAAACGTTACCATCGTTATTGTTTCTCTCGTGCTTATGGGCGCTTTCGGTTCGGAAGGAATTCTTACCACCCTTCTCTCCCCCATCTTCGCCCTCTTCGGCACTACCATCACCGGCTCTATCTATTCCTTCGGTTACACCCTGCTTGTAGGTACAATATTCAACCTTATCCTCGGTGTACTCTGCTCCAGACTTATGGTTAAGAGCATCTCCCGCCTGAAGGTATTCAGAAAACCTGCTTTTTACGGAGGTGCCAAGAATGTTTAAGAAAAATATTGACTTTAACAAGTGCTTTAAACCCGTCCTTATCGCTTATGCGGTATTTATGGTTATCGGCATTATACTTACTGTTATCTTTGGTGTAAACCTTGACATCAACTTTAAAGGCGGTACCCGTATCACTTATTCTTATTCGGGTGAACTCGACTATAAGACCACAGAGGCTCTTATTGAAGAGACTTTAGGCAAGGATGTTAATGTAAGCGAAAGCGCAGGACTTGCCGATGATTCCAAGAAGATTGTTATCACACTTGTAGGAACCGATTCCCTTTCCAACGAGGCACAGCAGAACCTTGCAAAGGTGCTTACCGAAAAGTATAAGGACAACACCTTCGAGCTTTACGACTCTAACTCTGTTAACCCCAGTGTTGCAGGTGCATTCTTTGCAAAGAGTCTTGCCGCAGTTATCCTCTCAGGATTACTTGTTGTGCTTTATGTAGGAATCCGTTTCCGCAAGATTGGCGGCGTTTCGGCAGCTATTACCGCCTTTGTTTCCCTCTTCCTCGACATATTTGTTGCTTTCTTCACCTGCGTTATCTTCCGTCTGCAGATCGACTCTAACTTTATGGCGGTTGTTTTAACCATTCTCGGTTATTCTCTTAACGACACCATCGTTGTTTATGACCGCGTTCGCGAGAATAAGGGAATTTATCCCAAGGCAACCACTGCTGAGCTTGTAAACGATAGTCTTAACACCGTTAAGGTTCGTACCTTTATCACAACACTCACAACCTTCTCGGCTGTTGTAATGATAATTGTTGTTGCAGAGCTCTTCGGTCTTACCTCACTCCGCAGCTTTGCTATTCCTATGGCATTCGGTCTTATTTCGGGCTGTATTTCTTCTCTGTTCATTTCCGCTCCCCTCTGGGTTATCTGGAAGAACAGCACTGCTAAAAAAGCTGCTAAGGCTACAAAATAATAAGCAGCAAAATATGGTTTTATAAAAATCAAAGGATGCATCGGCTGATGCATCCTTTTTGTTATTTTATCATTTCAATAAACCGTGCTTCGTCTATAACCTCTATACCAAGGGCATTTGCTTTGTCGAGCTTACTGCCCGAGGCTTCGCCTGAGAGAACATAGGTCGTTTTCTTTGAAACCGAGGAAGATGTTTTTCCGCCGAAGCTTTCGATAATGGCTGATGCTTCCTGCCTTGAATAGGTGGGAAGCGTTCCCGTAAGGACAAAGGTCATTCCCTCGAAACGGTTATCAATAGTGTTATCGGGCTCGGCCATATTAACACCAAGTGCTTTGAGCTTTTCAATCATTTGGGAGGTCGAGCCCAAAGAGAAGAACTCGGCTATGCTTTTAGCAAGTACAGAGCCAAATCCGTCGATAGCTGCGAAATCGTCCTCGGAAGCCCTTAACAGTGCTTCTACCGTTTTAAAATGCTCTGCCGCAAGCTTTGCCGCCTTTTGACCTATATGACGTATGCCTAAGGCGAAAACAAGGCGAGAGAGGGGATTTTCTTTAGATTTTTCTATTGCCGCAATCATATTTGAGGCAGACTTTTCACCCATACGCTCAAGATTTATCACATCTTCGGCTTTAAGGGTATAAAGATCGGTAATATCCTTTATAAGCCCCTCGGCAGAGAGTTGTTCAAGAACGGCGGGGCCAAGACCCTCGATATCCATTGCATCGCGGGAGGTAAAATGAATAAGGTGTCTGAGCATCTGAGCAGGACACTCGGCATTTGTGCAACGGAGCACCGCCTCACCCTCCTCGCGGAAAACAGGTCCGCCGCAGGAAGGACAAATATGAGGCATCTGAAAGGGAACAGAATCCTCGTTATGTGCCTTTACCGATAGCACCTCGGGAATGATTTCACCCGCCTTGCGGACGACTATGGTATCACCTATACAGATGCCCTTTTCCTTTATAAAATCTTCGTTATGAAGCACTGCGCGGGAAACGGTTGTACCTGCAAGCTGTATAGGCTCGAATTCGGCTGTAGGAGTAAGTGCACCTGTTCTGCCGACATTTATTTCAATCCTTAAAAGTAGCGTTTCCTTTTCCTCGGGGGGATATTTATACGCTACCGCCCATTTAGGATATTTTGCTGTGCTTCCCATATCCTCGCGGAAAGCAAAATTATCGACCTTTATAACAGCGCCGTCAATATCAAAGGGAATGTCTCCCCTGCTGTTGCCTATTCGCTCAATTTCAGCAATAACCTCATCCATAGACGAACATTTTTTATAAGTGGGAAGAACGCTGAAGCCAAGCTCCCGCAAAAAGTCAAGAGACTGTATATGGGAACTGAGAATTTTACCCTCTACACGCTGAATGTTAAAAACAAATATATCAAGTTTTCTTTCGGCGGTTATTTTAGAGTTTTTCTGACGAAGAGAGCCTGCGGCAGCATTGCGGGGATTTTTAGCAGGTTGCTCTCCCATAAGCTCCTGTCGGGCAACCAAATCTTCAAATGCTTTACGGGACATATAGACCTCACCGCGCACCTCTAAATCACCGCTAAATGGTATAGTCTTAGGGATAGACTCTATCGTCAGTAGGTTTGCGGTAACATCCTCCCCCGTCTCACCGTCTCCGCGGGTAGAGCCGCGGACAAATCTGCCGTTTTGATATTCGAGAGATACGGAAAGCCCGTCAATTTTAGGCTCTACAGAATATTCTGTAGCCCCTACCGCCTCCCTGACCTTTTTATCAAAGCTATACAGCTCATCAAAACTGAAAGCATCAAGCAGACTTTCCATTTTAACCGAATGCTTAACGGGAGTAAACAGCCTTGCAGCCGCTCCACCCACCTTTTGCGACGGAGAGTCTGCCGACACAAGCTCGGGATATTCGGTCTCTATTGCCCGAAGCTCACGGCCAAGCATATCATACTCATAGTCTGATATTTCGGGCGAATCTTCGTTATAATACCTTTCGTTGTGGTAACGCAGAAGCTGAGTTAACTCTTCCACACGTTTTTTTGCGTCTTTAAATTCCATATTTTACCTCTACTGCGATGCTTGTGCACCAAAATCAAATATATCCTCCATAACCTCATCGGTTGCGTGACCGACGCTTGTAAAGGCATCGGGAACGGCACCGACTATCACGGTTTGTGCTACAATAAATTCTGTTTTTGCGACTTGTTCTGTATTTTTCTCAAGCATTGCAAGATCACTTTCGAGATCTACCGTCAAAAGTATTTGGTGCAATACCTGATTTATACCTGCGCTTTGAAAATTGCTTTTAAAATTACTTGCAACTGTAGTTGTTATATGTACTGTATACGAGAGTTTTGGCCATTTTGTGCTTGTGAAATACATTCCGAAGGCTGCTGACAAAGGAACTGAGAACTTTATTTCTTCATATTTTGCCATATCCTCGGCAATTTCGTCGCTGATTTTTGACTTAAGTCTATTAGCTGCAACCGAGTCTATTTCCACACTGGTGGCAAGTCCCTCCTCGTTGCGGCTGATTTTTGCAAGAGTATCGTAGGTTATCTTCATTTCTTCAAGCGCTCTCGAAGAGGCTCTGTTAGCACAGTTAATAACTGCAGTTTTAACAGCACTCTTTGCAAACACAACCGCCACATTTCTCAGCCTGAAATCAAGATAAACTGTAAACGATGCCGCTATAGTTGCAACAATTAAAATGAAAACTATTATCCGTTTAAATCTTAATTTTCGGTTTGTTCGAACACTTATCAAAAAATCACCGCCTCCCGCAATATATATTACGAAAGGCGGTAGAGTTTAGTGAAAATTATTTGCAAATGGCTTTGGCTGCTTTTACTATAATCTCTGCCGCAACATCAGTTCCCATTCGGCTGTTGATACAGAGGTCATAAGCACTTCTGGCGCCCCAGCGTGTATCGGAATAATAGTTATGATATGCGGCACGTTTTTTATCGGCCCTTTTTATAACAGAAGCAGCAGCATCACGGGAGATGTTTTCGTGCTCACAAATACGGTCGATACGCTGCTCTAAATCTGCATGAACGAATACGGTAAGTGTGTTTTCTCTGCCCTTAAGTATAGATTCTGCACAGCGACCCACGATAACACAAGACTCACTCTCAGCTATTTCCTTTATAATCTTTGAGCAGTTGATAAACGCCTTGTCGGTTATGGGAAGGGTTGATGCTCCCGTATTTATTATGGGTGTTCCTGAAAAAGCACCTGAAGAAAGCGCATACAGGAAGCTGTTTACTGCCGTTTCATCTACCTCGTGAAGGACATCCTCACTCATACCGCTGTTTTTGGCAATAAGGGCAATAAGCTCTTTATCATACATTTTTATACCCAGTTTTTCGGCAACCTTGCAGGCAATCTCTCTGCCGCCGCTTCCGAATTCACGACCGATTGTTATTACTAAGTTATTGTTCATAAGGTCACCTCTCTATTTATATACATTATTTTACCATAAATTATGATTATTTTCAATTCGCAAATATCCCTAAATTTTAAATACTGTTTAGGGCAGTGTGACAATTTTGGGCCGCTCAACGAGAACAAGCCCGTAATCCGATACAATTTCATCTGCTACGGCAATAGACTCTCCGTCAAATGCGGCAAGGGTGTTGTGGGCATCAAATCCATATATCGCCTTACAGCCTACTTCACCTGCGATTTTCCAAAACTCTCTAAAGGGATAAAAACGGTTGTCACGGATGCCATAAAAATTGATTTCAAGAGGAATGTCTTGCTCCTTTGCCGCTAAGCACAGACGGGTCATTTCTGCTCTGTAGACATCCATATCAGAAACAGCCCTTATCATATCAGGATGGCACACATAGGTGAACACGCCTGTTCTGATACCCTCGACAACACAATCTACATATTCAATAAGCTGATGCATAGGTTTTTCGGTTATAGATGTTCCGACGCCGTTTGGATGCTCGTTACCCGTATAATGCTGACCGAGTATAAGATATTCTGCCCCCAGTTCTCTTACGGTATTATACATATCACTGAAATATAGCGGATAGTATTCCATTTCAAAGCCGATATAAATTTCTATTTTATCCTTATATTTTTCACGCAAGTTGTTCAAGGTATCGAAATAATCCTGTGCTTTTTCCATAGGCAAACGATAGCTCGACTGATAACCGTCAGGGAAAATGAATGGTGCGTGTTCAGAAAATCCCATAACCTGTATTCCATTTTCTATGGCGCGCAGAATATATTCCTCTTCCGTTCCCGTTGCGTGACTGCAACGGTAGGTATGGGTATGAAGATTAGTTATCATTACTTTTTTCACTCTCCTCTAACCGCTGCTTGATTTTTTTAGATACTACCACCTTATATACTACATACTGTATAATAAAGGTTAGTGTCCATGAGATAATATAGGAGATCCAAAGACTTTCGGGTGTGTGGTATGCCGGAATTTGAAATATAGTATATATCCATACCACACGGAATACGCAAACACCGAATACAGATGCAAACATCGGGAAAATAGATTGTCCCATTCCGCGGAGAAGACCTGTTGTTACGTCCATAATTCCGCCGAGGAAATAAGGCAAACACATACAGACCATTCTGATATACCCCCACTCGATAGCTTCAGGCGAGTCGGAAATATAAATGCCGAGAAGAGGTTTTGAAAAATAGGTCATAACAACACCGACAACTATAGCCAGTATTGCAGTTGAAAGCAGTGAAATAGTTCCGATTTTTCTTACACGGTCATATTTGTTCGCACCTATATTCTGACCTGCAAAATTCATTGCGGTCTGCTTAAATCCTTCGTTTGTCATAAAGGCAAAGTTCTGTATGTTTGATGCGGCTGCATTACCTGCAACTACTCCAACATATACCGCATCAAGGGCATTTATTGAAGACTGTATTATAACATTTGAAATGGAGAAAAGACTTGACTGAATTCCTGCAGGGATACCCATACGAAAGATGCGTTTAAGGGGTTCTGAGTAAAAACGAAGTTTTTTAAGCTCCAGCTTACAGGCATCTGTGCGCTTCATAAGAGCATAAATTACCAAGACTGCAGAAATACAGTGGGCAATAACGGTTGCCAATGCTACGCCAGCAACATCCATATGAAGCACCAGTACGAAAACTAAATTGAGAAGCACATTTATAATTCCCGCAAAGACAAGATAATAAAGCGGACGTTTGGAGTCGCCTGCTGCACGAAGTATGGATGCTCCGAAATTATAGACCATATTAGGCATCATACCTGCAAAAATTATCTGCATATATACGGTAGAAAGACCGAGAATGTTATCGGGAGTAGACATCATAACAAGCAATGGCTCTGCAAAAAGAACGCCTATAACGGAAATTATTGCGCCTCCTACAGCCGCCAGCGGAATTATTGTGTGCACCGCCTTATGCACACCTAATGTATGTCCTGCGCCCAATGCGTGGGCAACCGTTACTCCGCTTCCTGCAGAACAACCTATGAAAAAATTCACAATCAATCCTGATATAGAGGCCGTACAACCCACCGCCGCGACAGCGTTACTTCCCGACTGACCGAACTGACCAACAATTACAAGGTCTGCAGCATTGAAGAAAAGCTGTAAAATTCCGGTAAGGATTATCGGAATGGTGTAAAGCATCATCTTGCCAAACAGCGGACCTTCGGTCATACTTGGATTATGCTTATGCATTTTCTCGCCTCCAAAATTATTATATATTTATTATATATCTTTAATTTTTAAATGCAATAGAAAAAGCACGAAAAAACAAGAGTTTTTTCGTGCTTTGAGGCTTTATTTTGCTTTTTTCATTTCTACGGCTGCGCCGGGTTTCTGACGGATAAAATAGTCTTTTGTTTCCTTAGCTACTACTCCGCTTAACGCAAACAGGGCGATAAGGTTAGGCAGCGCCATAAGTCCGTTAAAGATATCTGCCATGGTCCATACAGCCGAGAGGGTCATATACGGACCTGCAAATACACAAACTATATACGCCCAACGGAATATCTGAACAGCCCACTTTTTACCGCCTGTGAGATATTCGAGACAACGTTCGCTGTAATAATCCCAACCGAGAATTGTGGTAAATGCAAAGAATACAAGAGATATCATAAGCATAAAAGAGGTTACGCTTTGCGGAAGGAAGGGTAATCCCAAATTGAAGGCACGCATTGTAACCTCAACACCGTCGAGGCCTACATTCCATGAGCCTGTCATAACTACGGTAAGACCTGTAAGGGTGCAAACGATGATAGTATCGATAAATGTACCTGTCATAGTTACAAGACCCTGACGCGCAGGTTCTTTGGTCTGAGCGGCGGCTGATGCGATGGGCGCAGATCCGAGGCCTGCTTCGTTTGAAAAAATACCACGGGCAATACCCTTCTGCATTGCGACTACAATTGCACCGAGTGCACCTCCTGTAACAGCCCTAAGACCAAAAGCACTTCTAACGATTTCAGCAACAGCCTCAGGAATCTTAGTTATATTACAAAATACGATAGCAAGACAGAAAACAATGTAGAGCACTGCCATAAAGGGAACAACAATTTCCGACACCTTGGAAATACGTTTGATTCCGCCGATAATAACAAGGGCTGCGCAAACGGTAATAATAATACCTCCTATAACGACCGCCCAGCTATAATTGTTCCCAAAAAGGGAAAAGGCAATGTTTTGATCATTTGGGTCAAAAAAGTTTTTAATAGCCGCAGTAACACTTTGAACCTGAGTAAAGGTGCCGATTCCAAAAAGTCCTGCACCTACTCCGAAGGCGGCAAAAAAGCAAGCGAGCCACTTCCATTTTTTACCCATACCACGTTCTATATAGTAGAAAGGTCCGCCAAGTGCATGGCCCTTATCGTCGATAATACGGTATTTTACTGCGAGAAGACCCTCTGCATATTTAGTTGCCATTCCAAAGAAAGCAGCAACTATCATCCAGAAAAGTGCTCCCGGTCCGCCTGCTACAATAGCAGTGGCAACACCTACAATGTTACCTGTGCCGATGGTAGCAGAAAGTGCCGTACAGAGTGCCCCGAAAGAGGAAACTTCTCCGACACCGTCTTCTTCATTTTTAAACATAAGTTTAAGTGCCTTTGGCAGGTGAAACACCTGTAAAAGTTTTACTCGACAGGTAAGGAAAATACCTGCTACAAGAATGAGGACGATTAGCGGTACGCCCCAGACCAGGTCGTCGATCTTAACTAAGATCTCTTCAAATTTTGCCATTTTATATTTCTCTCCTTATTGAAAAAATAAAAAGCCAAAACATAAAGTTTTGACTTCAGAGAGTATAAGTACAAGTTTTTATCCCTGTCCTTTTGCCTGAGAGATTGGAAGAAAGCTTCCTTACACCTTCGGCGCCCGTTTCGACTCAACGGGACTCTCCAGAGTGTTGTTACACACAACATATGTGAGTATACCACAAACATAGACATAAAGCAACATTTTTTTATAATTTTTTTGAATTTGTTTGTTGGCTTTTCTTACCTATTATTAAATAAATATTGCTTTTTTCAGTCTCAAATATTATACTATATAATTGGTATAACAAATTAGGGCGTGTTTTAATGAGCGACACATTCAGCGTTAAAAAAATCGCAGTTGTAAAAGGCGGATTTTCTGACAAGTTCGGCATTCCGAGGCAAAGCGGTTTGTGTAATTCGGTAAAGTCTCAGGTGATTTTCGAGCCTGATTACAGGGTTCCCGAGGCCGTTCGAGGACTTGAAGGTTTTTCGCACATATGGCTTATATGGCAATTCAGCGAAGCAGTGCGTGATGATTGGTCTCCTACGGTACGCCCTCCGAGACTTGGTGGAAATAAACGAATCGGCGTTTTTGCCACCCGTTCGCCATTTAGACCTAATCCTTTAGGACTGTCCTGCGTAAAGCTTGAAAAAATTGAGCATCACGCAGAGCTTGGCCCTATACTTCATATATCGGGAGCCGATCTTTTAAACGACACTCCCATTTATGATATTAAGCCTTACATCCCCTATGCAGACTGCAAGACCGAAGCTTCAGACGGTTTTCTTGCTGACAACGCAAAAAGAACACTAACAGTTTCTTTTTCGGATGGTGCTGCTGAAGACATCTCGCAGGACCTTATAAACTGCATCACCGAGATAATAACCGAGGACCCGAGACCCGCTTATCAGAACGACCCCGAAAGGGTATACAAAATGAGTTATTCGGGTTACTCTGTTTCCTTTTTCGTAACCGACGGTCACGCTACTGTGACAGAAATATCTGAGGAGAAATAATGAAAGAACTTCTGACACTTTTCGGTCTGTTTTTTAAAATAGGCATTATGACATTTGGCGGCGGATATGCAATGCTGCCCATGCTTGAGCGGGAGCTTGTGACAAAGCGAAACTATGTTTCCATGGAGGAAATAATGGACTACTTCGCAGTAGGTCAGTGCACTCCGGGAATTATTGCGGTAAACACCGCAACCTTTATCGGTTTTAAGCGCAAAAGGCTCCTTGGCGGTGTTTTTGCGACGCTGGGAGTTATTACACCCTCTGTTATAATCATCACCCTTTTGGCGTCGGTTTTGCAGCTTGTTGCTGGACACGAAATAACTCAGAACGCATTTGCAGGCATCAGCGTTGCGGTCTGTGCGCTTATCGTTCAAGCCATTTTAAAACTTATGAAGTCGGGAATCAAGGATGCACTTACCTTAGGCATTGCTCTTGCCGCCTTTATCGTTTGCTTCTCTTTTGATGTCTCTCCCATACTTGTTATCATTGTATCTGCCGTTATAGGCGTTATCGCCAAGGCGATTATTGAAAAAATCGGCAAAAAGGAGGCAAATAAGTGATTTATTTACTTCTTTTTTGGGAATTTTTTAAAACCGGTCTTTTCTCGATAGGCGGAGGACTTGCCACTATTCCTTTCCTTATGGAAATGTCGGATAAATACGGTTGGTTCACTTCCGAACAGCTTTTTAATATGATTGCCGTATCCGAATCCACACCAGGTCCTATCGGCATAAATATGGCAACCTATGTGGGCTTTACTACCTGCGGAATATCGGGTGCACTTGTTGCTACGACAGCACTTGTGCTGCCAAGTCTTGTAATTATTATGATAATAGCAGGATTTCTTGAAAAGTTCCGCGAAAACCGTCTGGTAAAGGACGCCTTTTACTGTCTGCGCCCCGCAGTTATCGGTATGCTGTGCGTTGCTCTCACCTCTATGGTATCTCCCCTACTTATAAACTTTGCAGGTTCTGGATTTTTTGAGGTATTCAACCTTAAGGCTCTTCTTCTTTTTGGACTTCTTCTGTTTGGAATTCTTAAATTCAAAAAACATCCCATCGTCTATATCGCAATCGGTGCGGTAGTGGGAATTATCTTTAAATTTTAACGGTAGGTAAACTAATGAACTATACTGCTGATATTGCCGTTATCGGTGGCGGAGCTTCAGGGCTTATAGCCGCTATAACCACTAAAAGAAAGGCTCCATTTGCAAAGGTTTATATTTTTGAAGCCCTTGACCGAGTGGGAAAAAAGCTTATAACCACAGGAAACGGACGTTGCAATATTACAAACCTAGATCTTTCATCAAACAGATACCACGGTAAGGACCCATCTTTTGCAAAAAACATATTTGATAAAGTGGGAAATTCTGAGATAGAGGAGTTTTTTCTCAGTATAGGTATACCCTTTGTTTGTGAAGGTGACAAGGTGTTTCCCTCTTCACTGCAGGCTTCTTCGGTGGTTGACTGCCTGAGATTTGAATGTGAACGCCTTGGAATAACTACCGTATGCGGCTGTAGGATCAATAAAATCGCGTTTAAGGACGGCTTTAAGCTTTTTGCCGACAACGACCTTATAACAGCAAAATCAGTAATATGCTGTACAGGTCTTTATTCGGGCGGTGACAAGCTTGGTAGTGACGGAAGTTTTTACCGTATGCTTAAAGAGTTAGGTTATAAAACCGAAAAGGTTACGCCCTCTATCGTACAGCTTAAAACCGAAACAGAGTTTGTTAGACAGCTCAAAGGCATAAAAGTTGAGGCAAAAGCCACACTTCTTAAAAACAGAAAGCCTGTAAAAAGCGAATTTGGAGAGGTGCTGTTCTGCGATTACGGACTCAGCGGTCCTGCGATAATGAACATATCAAGAGATTCAGCACGTAGTGAAGATAGTTTTGCTGTTACCCTTGACCTTTATCCCCAAACCGATAGGGACCTACTTGTAAACAGCATACTCACACGCATAAACTCCTTGGCTCACCGTAGCCTTGACGAGTTTTTTACAGGTATGCTGAACAAACGCCTTGGACAGGTAGTGCTTAAATACTGTGGTCTGCGGCTGAGTGACAGCGTAAAGACTCTGACACACAGCGATGCAGAAAAAATCGCCTCAACAGTGAAAAATTTGAGTTTTAAGGTTACGGGAAATACAGGATTTATAAACTCACAGGTTTCTGCAGGAGGTATTTCAACTGCAGAGTTTGACAATAATACCCTTATGTCAAAAAAACATTTGGGACTTTTTGCCTGCGGAGAACTTTTAGATGTTGACGGTGACTGTGGCGGTTTCAATCTCGCTTGGGCTTGGTGCAGCGGCATTTTAGCGGCAAATTGCGCCGTAAACTATATTGGAGTTAAATAATGATCCTTGTAAACAATGTAAGACTTTCTCTCAATACCGACTTTGAGGCTTTGCTCGGCGAGATCAGAAAACACCCGAAGTTTAAGGGAATTAAAATTGAATCTGCAAAACTATTTAGAAAATCGGTAGATGCGCGTAAAAAGAATGATGTACACTTCTGCTGTTCGGTTATTATTACAGTTTCGTCAGATGAGACTACTGTACTCAAAAAGCTGAAAGATGCAAAGCATTACGAGGAAGTGTCCTATAACTTTAAAATGTGCAGTAACAATCCTGTTCACCGACCTGTTATTGTCGGCTTCGGCCCTGCAGGTATGTTTGCGGCTTATATTCTCGCACGCGCGGGATTAAAGCCCATAGTGCTTGAACGAGGAGAGAATGTTGATAACCGCACTTCAGCTGTTACGGATTTCTGGAACGGGGCACCCCTCAATATCGAAACTAATGTGCAGTTTGGGGAAGGCGGTGCAGGAGCTTTTTCTGACGGAAAACTTACAACAGGCATAAAAGACGCCCGCATACGCACCGTACTTGAGCTTCTTCATCTTTTTGGTGCCGATAAGAATATTCTTACCGATGCTAAACCGCATATAGGCACCGATGTTCTTACAACGGTTATCAAAAATCTTCGTGAAGAAGTTATTAGGCTTGGCGGAGATGTGCGTTTTTCAAGCAGAATGGACAAGGTGAATTACGAAAATTCAAAAATTGTGTCCATTGATGTTACCAGCACCAAAAACAACTATACCCTTGAATGCTCTCACCTTATCCTTGCTATCGGTCACTCTGCTCGCGACTCCTTTGAGATGCTCAGAGATGCAGGTATTGAAATGGTGCGCAAACCCTTTGCAATCGGTATGCGGATTGAGCACAGCCAGAAAAAGCTTAATAAATATTTGTACGGTGACTTTGCAGAGCATCCCGCACTGGGACCTGCCGACTATAAGCTCAGTGTACACCTACCCTCGGGCAGGGGCGTTTATACCTTCTGTATGTGTCCCGGCGGTATGGTTGTAAATGCATCGAGCGAAGAGGGACATCTTGCAGTCAACGGAATGAGTTATTCTGCGCGAGACGGTGAAAACGCTAACAGTGCAATTCTTACCGAAGTTCGCCCCCAGGACCTTGACGGTGATGACGTGCTTGAGGGCATTAGGCTTCAGCGCGATATTGAAAGCAAAGCCTACGCGCTTACAGGAGGTCGCGGTGTTCCTGTGCAGACGGTTGACGACTATCTGTATGGCAACAACCACGATGCCGATGTAGTTTCAACAGTTAGACCCTACCCTGTATTTACCGAGGTTGCCGAAATCTTCCCCGATTTTGTAAACAGTGCCCTTAAGGAGGGTATTCCCCTTCTCAGCGAAAAGATATGCGGTTTTGACGGAGGCTCTGTCTTAGTTGCTCCCGAGACCAGAAGTTCCTCACCTGTCAGAATTCTCCGAAACGATACGCTTTGCTCTGTTACCGTAGACGGTCTTTATCCCTGCGGTGAAGGTGCAGGATATGCAGGCGGCATTATGTCGGCTGCGGTTGACGGTATGAAATGTGCTGAAGCTGTCATAGAGGATATAAACAAATAGTTTATATGCACATCAGATAGCAGCATTATCGGTAACTCGTACTCTATTTTTCAGCATTTATACAGGCACTGTACTTATTAAACGACAAAAATAGCACAAATATATTGTTAAATGGCATAAAAACCCCGAAATATTTCGAGGTTTAATGGTTATTATTTCCGAAATTTTCATAATTTGCAAAAATATTGTTAAAATTTAAACGAACATCTTGCAAAAATTGAAGTTTTAGGTTACAATAGATAAGTAAAAATTTTTAGGAGGTATATTCCAATGGTTAAAGTTGCAATTAACGGATTCGGCCGTATCGGTCGTCTTGCTTTCCGTCAGATGTTCGGTGCTGAGGGCTACGATGTAGTAGCAATCAACGATCTTACCAAACCCTCTATGCTTGCTAATCTTCTTAAGTATGATACAGCTCAGGGCGGTTACTGTGGTAGAATCGGTGAAGGTCTCCACACTGTAGAGGCTGACGACGAAGCAGGTACCATCACTGTTGACGGCAAAACCCTCAAAATCTATGCTGAGAAAGACGCTAAGGATCTTCCCTGGGGCGAAATCGGTGTTGATGTAGTTCTCGAATGCACCGGCTTCTACTGCTCTAAGGACAAGAGTCAGGCTCACATTGATGCAGGCGCTAAGAAGGTTGTTATTTCTGCTCCCGCAGGCAACGACCTCAAGACTATCGTATACAGTGTTAACGAGGACACCCTCACCGCTGACGATACCATCATTTCTGCTGCTTCCTGCACCACCAACTGCCTTGCTCCCATGGCTAAGGCTCTTAACGATTACGCTCCCATCCAGAGTGGTATCATGAGCACCATACACGCTTACACCGGCGATCAGATGATCCTCGACGGTCCCCACAGAAAGGGTGACTATCGTCGTGCACGCGCAGGCGCTGCTAACATCGTTCCCAACTCTACCGGTGCTGCTAAGGCTATCGGTCTTGTAATCCCCGAGCTCAACGGCAAACTCATCGGTTCTGCACAGCGCGTTCCCGTTGCTACCGGTTCCACCACTATTCTTACCGCTGTTGTTAAGGGTACTGACGTAACCAAGGAAGGCATCAACGCTGCTATGAAGGCTGCTGCTTCTGAGTCCTTCGGCTACAACACCGACGAGATCGTATCAAGCGATGTTATCGGTATGCGTTACGGTTCTCTCTTTGATGCTACTCAGACTATGGTTTGCAAAATCGCTGACGACCTCTATGAGGTTCAGGTTGTTTCTTGGTATGATAACGAGAACTCCTACACCAGCCAGATGGTTCGCACCATTAAGTACTTCGCTGAGCTGTAATTCGTTATAACACAAAACATTAAAGCAGATACCTTTCGGTATCTGCTTTTTGTTTTGCTATATAACGCCCTGCGTTATTTCTTTTGTTCCGCAGTAGGTAAGTGCTTTACATCTACGAAGAAGGGATGCAGGTATTTCAGCAGTTTCGCTGTCTAAAAGAGCGTGTTTAAATGGACCATTCTGCCAAGGGCGATTCAATGCAATATAAATCTTACGCGATGACAATATCTGCTTCATACCGACCGTGATACACCACTCACACATACCTTTAAGGTCACCCCTTTGGTAGCCGTAAGCGTTGATGGTTCTGGTCTCGCGGGAAACTTTCAGCACACGGGTACCGAGCTGTGCAAATTCGTCTGCCGACATAGGGGCATCTGCCTCGGGAGGCTCGTTAAAAGCGACATGACCGTTTATACCAACACCACCGAAACAGTAGTCCACACCGCCAAGTTCTTCTATAAGTTTATCATACTCCGCTTCTTTGCCAACCTCAGGGAAATGACGATGGTCTTCATCCATAACAAGCTCTGGTCTTACCCTCTCGTAGAACTCTTTATTCATACGATATTTAAAGCTCATCGGATCCTTTTCGTCTATCATCTTATCGGGAGTGTGCATATATTCGTCCATATTGAAAAAATGAACGTTTTTGAGAGACACACCGAGACGGTTCACCATTTCGGCAAGAATGGGATACTGCTGAGTTGGTCCGACAGGAACGATCATCACGGTCTGTTCTCCCCTGCTGTTATGGTCGATTATTTCCTCAAGCATTGTAAGTGCCATATCGAAATAAACATCGAACTCGGCCTCCACAACCTTACAGTTTACACCGTTTACTGTCATAATTTTTTCTCCTCTAATCTCATTATTGTTGCCTGTGCAGGTGAAAGGTTTAGGTTTTCCTCCTCACAAAGTTCGGCTGAATAGAAGTTTTCTTCAAGTGCTGTCTCGTAAGGGACGCTGCACAGATCCGCTACGATTCGTGCGCTTCGGTCGATGAGTTTTTTGTTGGACATTGCGAGATTTGTCATCCAGTTGCCCTTAATTCTGCCCATAAGTGCCATAGCCGCCGTTGACAGCGCGTTTAAGGTAAGCTTAATGCATAGATGTGAGAAGATATCCATATGTGTTTTGGGGAGCTCTATGCCCATTTGCTCTATAGTAAGCTCACCGCTTGTTTTATAGCCCTGTGTTGAGGCTTTAAAACTATCGGGCGCAGCAACTTCTCCGACCCACAAAGCGTGGGACACTGTAGCGGATTCCCTTTTTATATCCCTTTCGTTGCCTATTGGAAAACGAAGGAGTGCCTTTTTGCTTATATCCGGAATTCTTTCTGCCCTTTCCTTTGAAAAACCTAAAGAAATATACTTTTCTATTGGCCACTGCATACATCTAGGCTCTCTTGCAAAGCATTTATTCCAAGCCTCTTCAGTATCACAGGTAGGATTTTTAACAAATGCCCATGAAGGCTCACTATCGGGCATATCCAAAGAACAAAACGGAGGTGTCATAAATGTAGGAGCTCTTTCGGTGGTATCGGTGAGAACATCTAAAAGACAGTCATCAGCAAAGAGGGTTATAAGACCTTTTTGCATATAGATCTCGCTCTCATTCACCACAGCTTTTGATATAATATCAATCGGTCTTTCCTCTAAAAGACTAAGGGTTAGCTTCCTGAAATCTTCACCGCACTTTTTATAACCAACAAAAGAATCGCTTTGTCCTAAAATATCGTAAAGCGCTCCCTCAAGAGCCACTGCACAGCAAAGCTGTTCAAAGGTTGAGGACTGCATTCTCGACGAGCCAGCTATGGCAAAGGGTCCGCAAGGCAGAAGTAAAAAGCTGCAGTTTTCGTGAGAATAAACCTCTCTCACTCTTTCCATTTTTTCCATAAGAGGCAAAGGATCGGAGCAAACCAGCATATAGACCCTTGCACCCTGCTCAAGCGCACCTGCGGCGGTGCCGAGAATCGAGGTGGTTTCGGAGGTTGCTGTAATGCCTACAAGAAGATCCCTTTCGGTAAGCTTCCACTCAGCCGCCTGTTCACGGCCGAGCGCTGCAGAGTCTTCAAAGGATTCAACCGCACGAATGACAGCATAGTCTCCACCCGTCTGAATATAGCCGATCTGTTCACTATACTCTTTATACTTATTATCTGACAGTTTTTTAATTGCTTCGCGCCAAGAGCTTTCAAGACGCATACAGATTCTACCTGTCGACCCACAACCCGAAAAAATGACCCTACCACCATTTTTTACGGTGGTTCTGATGGCGTCGGCAAAAGCTTTAAACTCTTCTCCTCCGAGGGTCGTTTCCGCCCTTTTCGCCATATCGTTATCTACTGCAAAGAGGAGTTTAACCCCTGATGCTGTATCTTTTTGACAAATTTCAGAAAAGTTTTTGGTAATCGGATTAGGTTGCTCTGCGGCAATGAATCCCATTCGGTACTGAGAGTCATTTTTAAGAAAATCTTCTGCTTTAATTTTAGCAATTTGTCGTAATTTCTTTTCGTTTACTGACATTTGAGGTCCTCTGCTTTCCATTCAAATACTCCTACACCGATAGAATCGAGTTTTATATGCATAATTCGGTTGCCGTTTTCACTTTTTTGCTCTATAAGCTCAGCACCGTCAGATATAGACAGTTTTATATCATCGGGCAAAAGGTATTCCTGCTCGGATACAGTAATTGTGATATCAGCGGTTTTAAGGCTACTGTTTATTACAAAAAGCTTACGATTGCCCTCTTCATCTTCCCAACCTGCGGAAACTACCGTTTTGTGGTGATTGTAGAAGCTTCTCCTAAGCTGAGGAGAGGTTGCGAGTAACTCCATTTCGCCTTCTACAAAAGGAGGACGGAGCATTTCTGCAGTGGTGAAAAAGTCAGCAAAATTGAATCGAAGGTTTGCCAGTTTTTTAAGTATGGGGAACTGTTTTTCATCGTCAACTATCTCGGGATGAATCCAGCCAAGCTGCTGACCGTACACAAATGCTTCTGCAGTCTGGAAACGGAAATATGCATCGTCATCACGCTTATTAGGTGTAATGACCCTACCGAAATTGACTATCCAACCTCCATACACAGCAGGGAAAGCCGGCACCTGATTGGGCAATACCCAGTTCCAGGAAAGAAATCCGTCAAGAGCGGAGGCATAAACCTCGGAATTTGATTCGCTGGTCATCGCAAACTCGGGAGAAACATCTTCTTTAAGTCCTGCTATAAGCTCAGCGTAGGCTCTCCACCAGTAGCTTCCAAATCCCGGAGGATGCATATGGGTCTCATCACAGCACATATTATAAGAAGCAGATACAACATCAAGATAGATTCCATCTACCCCGTAGTCGTTATCAAGTTTTTTAACAAGATGATGCATTTCCTCTTTCCAGAAGGCAGTTGTGGGACACATTCGGGCAAACTGCACACGGATGCCGTTAGGCTCGGTACTTGCGTGAGCATTTACCAGCACCTCACCCTTAATATCTTTTGCTGAGTTTGGCATAGCCTCATTTTCAAAGCGGTAGTCCTCTCCCCTGCAGTCGTGACGATCCCAAGAATATCCCGAAACATAGGGTACAATACGGATGTCTGCACTTTTGAGTGCTTTAACACCCTCTTTAAAATCGGGTCGAGCGGGGAAATAGTTAGGATTATCGTTATTGAAAGGAATCCAGTGCCAGTTATAAATATGATATGCCGTGGGGACACCTATTTCTTTACGGAAACGGATAGCAATCTTATACCAATCGTCAATGTTCTTATCGGGATATGTATCCTTAAGTGTTATGGGAACGGGATTTGCATCGGGATTTTCGTTAGGAAGAAAATGCATAATCCAAACAGGCATTTTGCGAATCCACTCAGGACTGTCTGGTCTGCCTCTGAGTTTTGGAAACCAGGTGGCATTTTGGTGCACAAACTCACGGTAGATCTGTGTGGCATCAAACCAGTCTCCATGAAAAGACTGCATAACAAGAAAGCCTGGAAGTGTGAAGGAATTTCCTGCGCGATGCTGATATTGGGCAGGTGCTCTTACACCCATAAAGGTAGAATCGGTCTGTGCGGATCCTGCAAAATGGAAATGTTTCATTGTACATTCGGGATCGTGTACACCCATATAAACGCCATTTTTGTTATTGTACACGGCAGAAAAGCCCATGGGAGCTTTTACGCCGACAGGATGGGCGGCTCCAAGAGTCATATAGCGCTTGTTAAAGTTGCTTCGAACAACTCCGCTGCCCTCTGTAATATAAAGGTTATTGAAGCCTTTGAGTACACACTGGGGATAGGATGCATTTGACACCGACCAACGGTCGCTTTTGTTTATTATCTGAAGCTTCCAGCTTACTCGGTTCTGCTTTTGAGAAAGAAATGCTTCGGCAACGGCAGTAATTCCCTTTACTGCTCCGCTGTTGGGGTCACTCATTGTAATGCGTAAATAATTTTTTCTTTCGACGATATCAACCTTGCTCCAGCCCTCACCAGAGTCGGTTTTAAGGGCTCTTTCATATTTCGTATCAAAAAGGTCGAGAGTGAAAAGAGGCATTGGCTGACAGCCTTCCGCGGTCGTCCAAACGCCGCCACCAGCCTTTAAAATATTGAAAGAAAGCTCCCCTGCAGTAACAGTGTATATATCACCGTCATAAACGGCAGGACGCAGAGGAAACTGAGGAGTTTTTAGGTCTAACTCATCAAAAAGAGCAAACATATCATCCTGCTGCTCAAAAATAAACCAAGCACCCGGTCGGTTTGCTCCCGAAAAGAAACGAAGATCCCCTGCAAAATCGCGGATATCGGGGAAAACAGCAATAAAATCGGCCTCAATCTCAAAAACCGGTGTGCTGCCAAAAACGGTAAAGCCTCTTCCCTCTCCATATACCGAAACAGCCTTTCCGAAGCCGTGGGGTTGGGTCCTTGTTCTCTCGTAAACCGTTGGATTTCGGGTTAGCACCCTTTCGGTATAGTCAAGAGCATCGGGATTCTTTTCGGGTATTCCAAAGCTTTTTTCAAAGGGAGCACCGCAGGCATCGGTCTCATATCCCCTATAGCCTTGGGTCTCCATATTTTCCCAGCTGACATCCATAAGGCGTACATCAAGGTCGGCAAGACGTGAATCACAGCCGTAGTCAGCCGAAAGATAGAAAGCGGCTTTGTCTTTGTCGAAGGTAAAGGTGTAGTTCACGATGAGCCCTTTTATGGGTGCTCCGTCATTAAATTCAACTGCCGCTGTGCGCAACTCTACTCTATTATCATAAACTGATATATCGGTCTTATTATGAAAAAGAGAATAGGACCTGCCACCTGCTCTGATAAAATCATGAAAAACAAGTTCGTTTTGTTTATCACCTTTTACCGTAACTTTTAATGTGTTATCCTCACGAACGGTAAAAACCGCCTCGTTGAGTTTTCCCTGTAGTTTAATCGTTTTTTCCATAGTAAAAACCTCCTTATCTTGATTTTATCACCCAAGACTTAACTGCTTCAATGCATAAAACAAAAATTTTTATTTCATTTTTCGGTTTTTTGTGATATAATCAATATGGTGATTTAAAATGGATTTTATGGCACTTAATCAAATATTTAGTGAAGAATTCAACATAGACAGCATTATTGCTTTAAGACAGAACCGTTCTATCAGCAGACATAACTGGCTGGAGACAGGCAGACATACAAACGCACTGTTTATGATAACCGACCTTCCCGCTTTTTATGAGCTCGAGGGTGGGTACCGTTTCAAAGCGGAAAAAGGTGATATACTCCTTTTGTCTAAGGGTACACGATACTCAGTAGAATTTACTGTGCCTGATGGCAAACAGACACATCCTATGATGATAAATTTCCGCTTGACCGATGCAAACGGCAAGGAACTTTTTTTACCGAAGGGCGTTTTCAAGCTTATGAAGGATGACGGAGGATTTTTACAGCTTTTCTCAAGTGCAACACAGCTTTATAAAAACTCCTCTATCATAATGCTTAAGGCGAAGGTTTATGAGATTATAGGAAACATATTTCCGATTGAGCCATCCGACGAATGTTCTATAGCCTACATAAACCGACATTACACCCGAAATTTTTCCATACCATATCTTGCAGAAAGGTGTGCCATGAGTGAAACAGCATACCGTAAACGGTTTAAAGAAATTACGGGGCTTTCTCCCGTTCAATATATCAACCGCCTTAAAATAGAAAAAGCCTGTGAGCTCATAAAAAGCGGTGAGCTTAATGCCACATACATATGCGAGTTTTTGAATTTTGACAGCCTTTCATATTTTTACAGAGTATTTAAAGGGATTATGGGGGTTACACCAAAGGAGTATAAAGAGCGTATGATGTAGTTTTGTAGAAATCTGCCAAAACTTACGGACAATAGCAAGGGTTGTCTATGCAGCGGTTGACGTAAATATTGGAGATAAAAAACCGAGGAGTCTTAGGCGTGATGTCCTTAACGGACATTACGCCTAAGGCTTCGTCTTCCTGTATGTGCTTAAAGCTCAAATAAAGAGTGCTTTTGAAATATTCTCCCGTAACCTGGAAAAAGAAATCTTTGACATCTTCATTCTGGAAGGTTTCTTTAAGATCGTAATTATTAGCATCAAGATGCTGCTTCAGACAGTAAACAAAGCAAACAAGCACCCGTTGGGGTGCTTGTTTGCTTTGAAAGGATATTAAAATAGTTGATAAGCAAATTACTGCGCAATAACTACGGCAACAAGGTCTAAGATATTTACATCTTCATCTCTGTTGTAGTTTCCGTTCTTTGGTGTGTCATTGCCATCGCTAACAAGGTAGCTGCGGAGAGCGAGAATGTCTGCATCCTCGAATCCTATACCGTTCTCGTCAATATCAGCAATTGCCATTCCATGAATGCGGAGCATAGGTGTCTTGGTATCATCCTGTACAGCGTACCAAGTGTCACCGCTAAAGCCAACCATATTTTCGAGAGCGGCTGCGCCCTTCATATTTGCAGCACTAAGCTGAGTGCTTCCCACAGCTGATGAATTGGAGTATACACCGTTATATGCTTTAGCAAGGTCGGTCTCTGCGGATGCAGCAAACTTTGATCTTGTGCCGTCAGTAGCTGCATACCAAGGCTTTGCACCGATAGAATAAATATTGGTAGCCTTATAGAAACAATTATACGCATTACCGATAAATCCGTTTGCACGCTGAGAATTTGATTTCTCTGAAGAAATTGTTGCAGCAGAGTAGCAGTTCTCGAAAGAAAGATATCCAGCTTCGGTTCCGTACCAAGCCGAGCCTAAGAAACCGCCTGCACCACTGGCACTAGCACCTGAAGTTTCCTGTATTACCGAAACGGATGCATCTGCAAAGCAGTTTGTAAAGTTTGCTGCAGCATCAGTAGTATTTTTAGCAGGAAAATATCTTCCTGCGAAGGCGCCTGCGCAAAGTTGTGCCCATATCTGCGACTCTTTTATACCAAGGTTTTTAACCGTTACACCTTGAGCTATTACAGGGAAAAGACCTGCATTTGCATCAGTTCCAACTTTATCAGCATCAGCAGGATACCAAAGTCCGTAAATGCAATAACCGTCGCCATCAAGGGAAAAATTAACGAATCTATCAGCGTTTTTACCTGTCAGCCACATGTTATTGTATGCTGCTGACTCCCAGTTATCTTTAAATACATCGTTTAAATAGATATTGCCCGAAAGTTTATAATGCTCGATAGTATTGGTACTGTCTATAGCACCTTTTTTACTTGCCATATACGCAAGCTCTTCGCCTGAAGAAATGATATAGGGGTCAGACTCTGTACCCGAGCCATCAAGAGTATTGTCTGAAAGTCCACCCCAAACATCCTCGGAAAGACCCTTAAATACCTTAAGGGTGGGAAGTTTTCCGTCTACTGCTGCAAAGGCATTTCCGAGCGAGAGAGTGTTTCCTTCGAAGAAAGTACCGATATTACCTTCCTCTGCAGAAAGATTTTGAGAACAGTTGATTCCGATAGTAGTTCCGCTATATCTAAAGCTGTTGGTTGCATATACATTTTCAAGCGTAAATCTATCCCAGTTCCATGCATCCGCAAATACTGCACCAGCCTTATATGTGCTGTTTATAGTCCCGTTCATTACGGCAACTGTAGCCTGCGAATAGCAGTTTTTAACAAGGGTAGTAGTGCCTGACGCAGGGCTACCGCTACCCAGAATTGCACTGGAATTGTGACCGTAAAAATATGCAGAGTCGCCTACATAACAGTTTTCAACAGTAACCGCTGCACTGTTCATATTTCCTATAATACCTGATGCTGTTCCGTGTTCATAGGAAACATATGCATCCTCAAGACCGAGGTTTTTAACAGCAGCACCGTCTGCTGCATTAGAAATAAGCGCACAAGCGTATCTGAAGTCGTAAGTATCATTATCTGTACGTTGGTCCTCAGAAACTTCGCCCTTAAAATAGAGGCCGCGAACAACGTGTCCGTCACCATCGATAGTTCCTGCAAATTTTTTATTTGAGGTGTTCCAACTCTTAAGCTCCGCAAGGGCAGCATCGTCGAGAGGCTCGGTGCCCTCAGCGTTGTAAACTACGCCTACACCATTTTCGATTTTTACAGTGATATCGTTTATCACGATATCGTTTGCTAACTTGT
Source organism: Acutalibacteraceae bacterium (assembly GCA_045539925.1). Lineage (GTDB taxonomy): Bacteria > Bacillota > Clostridia > Oscillospirales > Acutalibacteraceae > SFWF01. Next base: position 79,220 of record JAZQGH010000160.1, read on the forward strand.
AATAGGTTTTTGTTGTGCTTGTAACTGCGGCAAGAAGCTCATCTGCGGTGTATATAAGCTCGGTATCGGCTTCGGTCTCTGCCGCATCCGCTGTTGCAGTTACTGAACCTGAAATCATACAAGCTACCAGAAGAGCGAAGCATAGCAACATGCTTATTCCCTTTTGTAATGCTTTTTTCATAGAAATTCTCCTTTTGTAGTTCGGTTTTCCGAACTATCTCGTTAATTATAACATATTAGAGTATTTATGAATTCATTTGCTAAAGTGATAGCCCACTTAGATTACTATTCTGGCTTATTTAGTTTGCCTGAGGCTTCGTCGTCCTGTATCTGCTTAAGCTCACTATCAATTATCTCGTTAGCCTTATCACACATTTGATTCATTATGTGCAGATTAGAGTCGATATAGGTCTTCATCTGATCAGGCGAAACTTCACTCCAGGCTGCGTTGTAATTTTCGCCCATACCTACAGCACTTACTAAGCCGAGATAATGAAGAGTGGTTTCGGAATATTCTCCCGTAACCTGGAAAAAGAAATCTCTAACATCTTCATTCTGGAAGGTTTCTTCAAGATCGTAATTGTTAACATCAAGATACTCTCTGAGGAAAAGACCTGCCGCAACAGGGTTGTCGGTTCCGTCGATAAGTCCCCAGCCTCTGTATATACCCGATACCTGATGTTCTGATTCTTCGTTCCATTTAGGCATATAGGTCGCGGCAAGATGGTCGGGGTTAATCTGGGTGAAATATCCTGTCCTCTTTAGAGCAAAGCAGTTGGTGATTGCCATTCCGTGTCTTCCGTCCTGAAAATCGCTTCGGCTTAAGGTAACAAGACCGTCTGTATGCATCTGTGACAGGAAATTCATTACTTCATAAAGATGGTCATCCACCATCGAATGTACACGGTCATCCTTATAGGCGAAAAACGCAGAGCCTGCTGCTGCAAGTACAGGGTTACCTATAAGGCAGGCACCTGTATATTCTTTACCTAAAGAAGAAACGTCTGCGGCGGCTTTACGGAAATTAGCAAAGGTCCATTTACCTGCCTCGTAATAGTCTGCAGGAGATGTAATATTGTTGCTTTCGAAAATGTGTTTGTTGTATACACAGATATCTACCTCAGACCACACGTTGGAAACGGTATCCACAAGATAAGGATGTCCTGCAAGTGTGGATGCCTTCACTAAGGAGTGATTCCAGATAGGATCGGTAAGATCGAGAAAAGCCGCATCCAGAGGCTGCATTACATTTAGCGATGCAGGGAATGTTCCGTTTTCGAAGAAGACATCTCCCTGTGTTCCTGCCGCAATATCAGCTGATATGGTACTTACATACTTAGACTGTTCTACAAGCTGAATATTAACCTTTATGCCGTATTTATTCTCGAACTTTTCTACGGCAGGTCCGTCTTCGTTAAGATTTGGGTCCTTCCATGTAACATAGGTAATCTCAGTACCACGGTAGTCCTCAGGATTGACTCCTTCGGCAATTCCGTTGCTTACACCAGAGCTGTCGTTTGAGCTCCCTTCTCCATTGCCGCAGCCTGCGCCAAAGGAAGCAATAAGTGCTATCACCACAATGAGAGCCATAAAACGAGTAAATAATTTTGACATAAATGTCCACCTTTCTGAAATAAATATTTATCTTTTTATCATATACCTGCTTATAGTTTGATTTTATCATTATGATTTGGTAGATTCAATCCATAAAACAAAAAAGTTATTCCATTTTTCGGTTTTTTGTGTTAAAATAAAAAGGGTGATTTCTATGAACTTAAAAGAATTTAAAAAAATTTTTACTACAGATTGCAACATTGACCATATTTCCGCCTGTGCTGTCGTCGGTTCAACCTGCAACAAATACAGCTGTTTGCTTAATCCAAGACGTTCTGACGGCATTATTCTTTCAGGTGAATTTCCCTCGGTTTATGAGTACGATAACGGACAACGTTTTTACTCAAAGCCCGGCGATATTCTGTTTTTGCCTAAGGGATCACGTTATACTAAAACAATTCAGAATTATGGATCTGCTAAAACCTCGACGCACTATCTTATCAACTTTCGCATAACCGACAATAGCGGAGAACCAATAAATCTATCATCAGAAATTCTGAAACTCAGCAGTTATGACGAGACTTATAAACATACATTTATCAGTATTGAAAAATGCTACCGCAACGGAGATGTAATGGGGCTCAAATCAAGGCTCTTCAAGCTTTTAGGCGACCTGATGCCGTCAGATGCTGATAACGAATGCTGTATAACATATATTAAAAATCACTATACTCATAACTTCTCGATACCCGAGCTTGCACGAAGATGCGCTATGAGCGAGACCACATACAGAAAACGTTTTAAAGAAATTACCGGACTTTCCCCCGTACAGTATATAAACCGACTTAAAATAGAAAAAGCCTGCGAAATGCTCAGCTCGGGAGAATTTTCTCCTGCATATATAAGTGACTTTCTGAGCTTTTACAGTGCGTCCTATTTCTATAAGATATTTAAAGATGTTACAGGAACTACACCAAACGAATACAAAAAGAACAGTGGAGCAATTCTTTAGAATGCTCCACTGTTCTTTTCATCCTAATATTAGTATGACAGACATTTGCGGTCTCGTGGTAGGAATATATCTCGACAGGGTAATCGCTATTACCTATCGAAAGCCTTCCTATACGAAAGCACAGACAGTCTTTTGAATAGAGATCGGAAAACAGATTTTTACGTTCTTCCCTTTTCATAAGGCTTAAGTTGTAGCTGAATGAGCCGCTAATTACCACCGCCGTTTCCTGTCAAGCGATTATAATTCTATAAAGCAAACAGCATCCGGTTTAATGGCAACCTGCTTTGTTGTGCCTGTTTTCTTGTTTTTATAAACCAGTGAGGCTGACTCGTCCGAATTATTCCATACTGCTACGCCTAAGCTTCCGTCATCCGAAAGATATGCTTTGTTTCGCACGCGAAAACTATCTCCGCTAACCTCAAATCCGTCTTCGTCGACAAATTTTCCATAAGAAAAATATTTTTCGTACATTTTTCTCAGTTTAAGCACCTCGGAAAGGTATGCACTATATCTCGGAATATCTTCGGGGACGCCTGCACAACGGAAAATCGACAAATCGTACGCAAGGCCATAAATAAAGCTGTAGTTTATATTGTCATGCAAATTGGTTTCATCCATTGCACTTTCGCGATTGGTCATTATTATCTCAGGGAAGGTATATCTGAACATTTCGGGCATTCGATTTAAGTCTCTCGGCTTGAAACCGTTTGGTTGGACAACATCCATGTGCTGAGCAAAAACATCAATGCAATGCTCCTGCATAATTGACTTATCTTCCCCTGCTTTCTTAGTAAGTCTGCGAAGATCAGCAAATCTTGCCGCCCGCGAGCTTCTTGTTTCGTTTGGCTTAGAGTGATCGTGATTTTCGTCAAAGCAAAGAAGCGGGCGTGTGCCACCAAGATCAAAAAGGACCGCATCGGCACCAACCGAAAGGCAATATTTTGCAGATTCTTGCATCTTTTTATGCCACTGATCCGAGCCTGAGCAGCTGCAATACTGATCCTTGGGAAGATTGAAAAATTTACGGTAAGTAGCATCGGCCGAATAGGTTTCGCTGTATTTTACAAAATCTCCTTCAAAGTTTCTCAGTAATGTTTTATCACCGTTTTCAAAAAGAAAGAAATCGCTTTGCTTATCGACTACGGTATAGCTTAAGAACATTACCACTTTACCGCCGTTTTTGTGTACGTAGTCTATGCCGTTTTTAAAATCTTCGACATACTTGGGGTCTATCCAGTAGTTGGGGCGCATTCTGGCAAAGCCGTATTGAGGCCAACCAAGAATATACAAGGTATTTAAACCTACCTTTTTCAGTTGATCGAACAGACGGGGTATGTCAGAAAAATGATAATTAAATTCGCCCGATTGTGTGCGGAATATAACACGTAGCCAACCCTGAAACTCCTGAGCCCATTTTGGCCGTATTGGCGGATTCCAATTAAAATCTTTTTCCATTACACTACGATATAGCTTTGCTCCGCTGTGCCAATCTCCTTCAAGGATGGCATAAACCAGAGGTGGCGTAATGTAGTTTTCTCCGTTTTTGATAAAAGGAAATTGACAGACTCCCAGCCTTAGTGCTGCTTCATCTGCATTTCTTTCAATATGAAGCGACAGTGTGCGTATTTTTGTGTCGTGGTTTCCTACGTAGATGCTCTCTTTTGCGTTATAAAGGGAAAACCACTGCATCGTACCAACTCCCGGATAGGGTACGTCGATATAAGAGCGAATATGGTCGGGTCTTTCGTATTTTCTGCCTCCGAGAGGTGCAAATTTATAAAGATCGTTATGTATGGGGTCAGGGACGTTTACACCGAGAGTATTCGGCAATAACAGATTGTCCTGTGTTCCATCGCCGCAAAGAGCACCGATTCCCGAAAAAGCTGTTGTTTGAAGCTCGTTTATATATACGGGAGAATTATTTTTGATTTCCGCCGTAACAGTTAAGCTTTGCTTATTAAGAACAAAGCTGTAACTCAGGGAAATATCAAGCTCTCCGTCGGGACCTATAAGCTTATCGTATTTTACATTAAGCGTTTCGCCTTTTAACCAAATAGAGGGGGCACTCTGCTCGGCGGCATTAACGCTTCGCTCGTAGTAATCTTCATACTGGTATATAAGACGGAAAAGCTCCCCCTTTTTTGCACAGTATTCATTACCGCTTTTCAGATTTTTAACCGAAACAACAAATGCTTTTTCGTCAAGCGAATAGGATAAATATTCATTTTTTAACGTATATATCATATTTTAGTCCTCACATTCACAGATTACATCGTTGGGATTAGTTGCCTCTTTGATTTTATTGAAATGAAGCATTGTAAGGCGGGTTATTTCCGTATAATCTTCCTTTTCAATAAGTTCGGGTTTAAGGATGGAGGCGCCTGTGCCGAGTGCTACTGCACCGTTTTTTAAAAACAGTTCTATAGTATCAGGGTTAACACCACCCGTACAGATAAGGGGAACGTGGGAAATGGGAGAGGTGATATTTTTAAGATAGCCGATATCGTCCTTTGTTATGGGGAAAAACTTGACATAGTCGGCTCCTGCGTTATATGCGACCATAATCTCAGATGGGGTGAAGGCTCCCGGGATGGAAAGCATACCAAACTCTTTAGTGTGTTTTATTACCTCAATGTCGGTGTTTGGAGAAATAATAAAGCTTGATCCCGCCTCCTTTGCCACCTTGACCTGCTCTTTAGAAAGAACTGTTCCTGCGCCAACCAGAACATCATCGCCAAGGGTAGATTTTATAATTTTTATTTTTTCTGCGGTATCGTCAAGGGTGTTTTCGTCCCTTTGATCAAAGGTGACCTCCATTACACGGGCACCACCGTCATAGAGGGCTTTTGCCAGATTTTCAACCTTCTCCAGAGGAATTCCGCGCAGAATTACTATAAGCTTCTGTTCCTCTATAAACCTATTCATATGCCTTATCCTCCAAGCCCTTGAAATAATAAATTATATCATCCTTAGGTCTTATATCGGTGACGGCTCCCGTGTAGTGACGGAGATTGCGAGGGGTATATGGGCGTTTTAATACTTCTTCAACATTAACGTCAATACCGAGACCGGGCTTATCGGAAATAAGGATATATCCGTCCTCGAAAACAACCTCTTCGTTTGTGATATTCTTTCTGAAAGAGCTGTCAGTAAGCATAATTTCGTGAATGCAGAAGTTAGGCACGGTTGCGGCAAGCTGAAGAATTGCTGCATTGGAAATGGGACCCGAGGGGTTATGGTATGACATCATAACATGCTTTGCTTCTGCCATGGCAGCAATCTTTTTACCCTCCATAAGTCCGCCTGTGTGGAAAACGTCGGGCTGCGCATAGTCGACGGCATTCTTTGAGAATATTTCCTGAAAGGCATACTTGGTATAAGCACGCTCACCTGCGGCAATGGGAACCCTTGAATGGGCGCGAACATAGGCGGTGGAGTCTATATTATCGGGAACGCAGGGTTCCTCCATAAACATAGGCTTAAACTGCTCAAGCTCACGGGAAATTTCAATAGCGGCGGTAGGACCGAAGCGTCCGTGACACTCTATAAGCAGGTCAACATTTTCGCCAACTGCTTCTCTTACTGCACCCACGATATCAACGCTTTTGTGAAGCTGTTCACGGCTTATGGTCATGTGGGCAGCCCCGAATGGATCCCACTTAAGCGCCTTTACACCGAGGTCGACGGTACGCTTTGCCTTTGCGGCAAATTCTTCGGGAGTTCGGGCACCCACAAACCAGGCATTTGCATACATTTTTACCTTGTCGCGCATTTTACCGCCAAGAAGATTATAGGTTGGGGTGTTGAAATATTTACCCACAATATCCCAAAGAGCAATTTCGATACCGCTGATTGCCGACATCAGTACTGCGCCGCCCTTCCAGTAGATATCGCGGTAAACCTCAAAGCACATTTTTTCGATCTCAAGGGGGTTTCTGCCCACAACAAGGCGTTTAAGGTCTGCAACCATTCCTTCAAGGGCTTTCTCATTTGTACCAAGGGAGGCTTCTCCCCAGCCGTAAAGCCCTTCATCGGTTTCAACCTTTATAAATGCCCAATTTGTTCTAAAAGCGTCGAGTGTATAAATTTTAACATCACTTATTTTCATTATTTTTTCATCTCCTTATAGGGTAAAAGGGCGGTCAGAATTCCCGAATCTATGGGTAGTTCTGAGCCTGTAATGGTTTTTGAGAGGCTGGTGCCGAGATAGAATGCACCGTTGGCGATATCCTCGCCTGTTGACTCTATCTCTAAGGGCCAGTTTGCACGGCGAGCGGCTTTTTGTTCCTCTGTAAGGTCGTCCCAACGGTCGGTATGAATAGCGCCTGCAATTATACAGTTTGAGCGTATGCCGTACTGCGCGAGTTCGATAGACATTGCCTTTGAAAGAGAGTTTATTCCTCCTTTTGAGGCTGAATAGAGAGCTCTTCCCATAATGCACTGTTTAGAGTGAACCGAGCTTATAAAGACGATAGAACCGCCGTTCTGCTCCTTCATAATAAGTGCGGCCTGCTGAGCCGAGAAGAAGCTACCTTTAAGATTGGTGTCGATTACCCTTTGGTATTCTTCCTCACCCACCTCTAAAATGCCTGAGCCCAACCCTAAGTCTGCAGCATTTGCTACATAGGTATCAAGACCGCCGAAATCGTTTTTTATGCTTTTAAAGACGGTTTTTATATCTGTAAGGTTTGTCAGCTCGAGCTTATAACCCTTGGCCTTTACCGAATATTTTTCGCTTATAAATTTTGCTTTATCTTCTGCATCTTTAAGCTTTCGGCTTGATATAGCGACGTTAAAGCCTTCACTTGCAAACTTTTCGGCAATGGCAAGTCCTGTGTTCTGAGTTCCTGCCGTGATGAAAACAACCGACATATACATTCCTCCCTTCACCTTAATTATAATATTTTCGGCACTCTGTTGGAATACAAGAAACAAGCAAATATTTATAAATTTCGCTCATTATATTGACAAATATAGCGTTTTAAATATATAATTCATTCAAAAGGGGGGCCAATTATGAAAGAGGAAAAGGAGATTGCGGCACGACTGCTGTTTGCTATTGAGTATACACCGAAAAAGGGAAGCTCAGCCATAAAATTTCGAACCCAACACTCTTTTTTGCATGTTGTAAAGGGAAAATGTATATATCGCATAGGAAAAGACACTTTATCCGTTGAAACGGGAGAAACGGCATATCTGCCCAAGGGAGCTTCGTACAGCTATGAATTTGAAGACGAATGCTTTTGCAGACAGGTGGAATTTGATATTGTCGGCAGTTTTTCCGCTCTCGCACACCCCTATAAGCTCGAATACTCCGATAATCCAGAAACTCTGATAAAAGAGATAATTCGTCTATACGGACGGCATGACAGAGCAAGCGGTTTTTTAGCACTCAGTCGGCTTTACAGCCTTTGTGCGCTGATTCCCGAGGGTGAAAAAACGGCTCAAAGAGAAAGCCGAATAAACCCCGCTGTCGATTATATAAACGAGCATTTCGCCGAAAAACTCTGCGTTAAGACTTTGGCGAATCTATGCTTTATGAGCGAGGCTCAGCTTCGAAGACATTTTAAGACTGAACTTAATACGACGCCCATCGAATATAAAAACCGACTCAGGATTGAAAAGGCAAAAAGCATTTTGCTTTATGATATTGCCGATATCGGAGAGACGGCACAAAAACTTGGATTTGACAATGTTTATGCCTTTAGTGCAATGTTTAAAAAGTATGTAGGAAGGTCACCTACCGATTTTGCGAGGATAAACAAAGCATTTAAACCCGAATCCGACTAAAGCGGTTGTGATTAAGGATTTTCAATAACTGTTGTAGTGCGAGGGCTTACCATAAATTTTTACAAAGCAAAAAGGAAGTATGCATCACCTTAATGCATACTTCCTAATTTTATTTCTATCCGCAACCGCAGTAAATCTGCTTTTTGCTATGTTGTTTTGAAATTTTTCCTGTTTTGAGGCCGATTTGTAACTTACATAGACTCAGGCGCGGTAATTTTAAGCATACCGAGAACATTCTTAATTACTGTAACGGTAGCTTTGCAAAGACTGAGACGAGCCTGTAAAAGGCTTTCTTCCTCGCCCTTAACACGACAAGCGTTATAGAACTTATGGAACTTGGTAGCCAGTTCTACCACATAGTGGGTCATCTTTGCGGGGTCGTAAGCCTTGGCGGAAGCTATAACCTCGTCAGTTAATTCTGATATATGGGAAATAAGCTCACGCTCCTCGGGTTCGGTGAGAAGACTCAGCTCTTCGGCGGTGCAGTCTCTGAGGGTGATGCCTTCTGCGGCAAGATTTCTCATAATACTGCTGATACGGGCGCAAGCATACTGAACATAGTATACAGGATTCTGATTAGTTTCTTCAACAGCAAGGTCAAGGTCAAAATCAAAATGACTGTTAGGCTCACGCAGGTTGAAGAAGAAACGGGCAGCATCAATAGGCACTTCCTCCAGCAGGGTAACAAGGGTTATAGCCTTGCCCGAACGCTTTGATGCCTTTATAACCTCTCCGTCTTTTACGAGACGAACCATTTGCATAAGAATAACATCAAGTTTTGTTGCATCTACACCTAGAGCAGTAAGTGCCGCTTTAAGACGGGGTACATAACCGTGGTGGTCGGCACCAAGCACATCTATAGCCTTATCGAATCCGCGAGTTACCAATTTATTATAGTGATAAGCAATATCGGGCACAACATAGGTAGGAACGCCGTTTGAACGGACAAGAACGAAATCCTCAGAGCCGAAATCTGAGCCTTTAAACCAAAGAGCATCCTCTTGGCAGTAGGTGTGTCCCGACTCTTTAAGAAGCTCAACAATTTTCATTGCCTCTCCGCCCCTATGAAGGGTGCTTTCCTTAAACCAGGTGTTATACTCAATTCTGTATTTAAGCAGATCGTCGTGGAGGCCCTGAATATTTTTAGGCAGCGCAAACTCTACAAGGGCCTTTCTGCGCTCTGCCTCAGGCGCATTCACATATTTATCACCGTAAATCTCGGCAAAAGCTTTTGCGTGGGCAATAATATCTGCGCCGTGGTAGGAATCCTCAGGCATTTCGATTCCCTCTTTATAAAGCTGAAGATAGCGCATATCAAGGGAAAGACCGAATTTATTTATCTGGTTTCCTGCGTCGTTTATATAAAACTCACGTTCTACATAATAACCTGCCGACTCTAAAACCGAAGCAAGGCAGTCGCCTAGAGCTCCGCCGCGAGCATTACCGATGTGCATAGGTCCTGTGGGGTTTGCAGAAACAAATTCTACAAGCACCTTTTTGCCCTGACCAAAATCGCTCTTTCCGTAATTTTCCTGCTTATCCAGTACATCCGAAACTATGTCGGCATAGTAGCTGTCTGCAAGGAAGAAGTTGATAAAACCCGGGCCTGCGATCTCAAAGGATTTAATATAGCTTCCCTCAAGGTCGAAACGCTCGGTAAGTATATCAGCGATTTTGCGCGGCGCGTTTCTGAATGCTTTTGACCAGACCATTGCGGCATTTATGGCATAATCACCGTGTTCGCGATTCTGAGGAATTTCGATTTTAAAAGGATTAAGCTCCGCGTCGGGAAGAATACCTTCTGCTACTGCCTTTTTTGCAGCAGAATAAACTATATTTTCTATCTGCTCCTTTGCGAGCACTACGATTTTAGACATTTTATATCTCCTTAACCTTTATCTCCATAATATTTTTACTGAGCAAACCCGAATTCACATCAATAGTATAGCTCATATAGATGCTTCCGCCATCACCGTTCATATCGACCTTAATGGCGTCGCCGTAAATTCCAATAACGAAATCTCCATGAGGCGTGTTGTAAAGGCAGTTGTGTCGTCTGCCCTTTTCCACCGTCATACGGCTTTCCATTCCGCCTGTACGGGCAAGGGTCATTTTAGTGCCGTCTTCAATAGTGAGTTCTGTTTTTACTCCCTTTGCGCCTATCATTTCACTTTCGTCGTAGGAAAGTGTATAGACTCCGTCTTTTGCGGACAGTGTTCCAACCGTTGTAAAGGTTGTAACATCACTGTCCTGCTCGACATACTGCTGTGTGCCCTTAATCTCAATTAGTACTGCCTTCATATTTACTGATATCCACCAAGTTTACATTATCATTGTTTATTTCGTCACCTAAAAGGGTTTTGGATATTTTAGAAAAGCCTGCCGTAAGGTCACTTACATAAAATTCGCGTGTAGCAGGCTCTTCCGATTCGTTTAGCATACCCATTGCACCCAGCTGTTCTTTAACCGCGCGTGCTGTGGAATAGCCCATATTTATAAGCTTAACGCCCTCTCCTACAACCTTTTGAATAGCGTCTATAAGCACAGGATAATGGGTGCAGCCCAGAATAAGTGTATCTACTCCTGCATTTATTATAGGTTCTAAGTATCTTTTTACGGTTCCAAGCACTACTTCATCATCTGCACAGACCCATCCCTCTTCAACAAGGGGGACAAAAAGCGGACAGCCTACGGTTATTACCTGCGCGTCTGGAAGATAAGCTTTTATAAGCAGCTCGTGAGCACCGTTAGAAACCGTAGCAGCAGTGCCTATTACACCGATTTTATTGTTTTTTGTGCAGTTTACCGCATCCTTTACCGAGTTTTCCACAACACCCATAAAGGGTACGGGAAGCTCGTTTGCGGTTGAGTATGCAACAGCACTGACCGTACCGCATGCCGCAACAATATATTTTACATTTTTAGAAAGGAGGAATTTTTCATCCTGGCGGGCATAGCTGATAATCGTTTCGTTACTGCGGCTACCGTAGGGTACGCGACCCGTATCGCCGAAATAAACAATATTTTCGTTTGGCAAAACCTTTTCAAGCTCACGAAGAACTGTAAGTCCGCCAAGACCCGAATCAAAAACACCAATAGGTCTGTTATCTGCCATTTCAACCCCTCCTTTAATCTTTATTTCTATACCATTTTACACAAATGTTCATATTATATTACCATATTCAGCCTTAAACTTCAAGATTTGATTTGTATTTTTACTGTTATATTAAAAAACACTGTGTTATTTACTCGAAGACTCTTGTCCGAAAGTCTCAGTTCTACATATCGATAAAATAAAAAAGGAACCAACCTTGCGGTTGATTCCTTTTTTATTTGGTCCGAGTGTCGAGATTCGAACTCGAGGCCTCTTGAACCCCATTCCTTAAGGAATAGGCTTAAATAGACGAAATAGAAGCGGTTCAGGTGTAATGAGGGTGTAAAATTAAATTCTGTTAGTGATATTTCTCAGCGAATCCAAATCGGTATGAGTATAGTGGGCGGTCATTTCAAAACTGCTATGTCCGATTAGTTTCTGCTTATCTGTTGTCGGCGCATCCACATCCTTCATCAGAGTGGCAAAGGTGTGACGGCAGCAATGCGGTGTATACAGGTGAGTGCCGTCCTCCAGGACCGTATCTATGCCAAGTTCTATAAGTGCCGGATAAAAAATATCATTTCTAAATTTCTTCTCAGAAGGTCTTTTGCCGTCATCAAAGAAAAGATACTCACCCTTTCCATACTTTTTAAAGAACGGTTTTATCCGAGGAGATATCGTTATAATACGATTCTTACCCGCCTTGGTTTTAGAGCCTGCGGTAAAGTACTCCTCTTCCCTATTGTAGTTTGCAGTAAGGGCGTTAAGCATTTCACCAAGACGCATACCTGTATAGCACAACAATAAGACATACCGTATTTTAGGATTGTGTTCTACCTTTTTCCACATTAAGGCGATTTGTTCTTTTGAGAATGCTACCTTTTCTGTTGCTTCCTCTTTTGGTATATAGATATACTCAGCATAGTTTTTTTCAACAATATCAAGCTGCATCGCATATCGAGAAAGGCAGGTTCCCAAAGCTTTCATATTCTCTTTAGTGCGTCTGCCTTTAGGACACGAATCTATGCATTTTTGCATATGCTCTGTGCGTATCTTATTAAACTCTACATAATATAGCGAGGAAAAATATTTGTAAGCCGCTTTATAGTTCCCTAAGGTTGATTCCACAACCTTTTCAGAATGAATATCAAACCATTTCTTATATAAGTCTTTAAATTTGATGTCAGGGTTTTGACCCGGAACCTGTTGCTTCAACTGAGGAATATATTCTAAAGCCTCTTTTTTAGAAGCAAAACCCGATTTGGTAGCCTTTCTTCGTAAAAGCTTTATAGTACCATCCGGCATCTCTTTTTCATCGAAGCCGAGGGTAACCTCTGCCTTCCAAGTATTGTTAGGCATTTTATAAACGGTTCCCTCGCCGTTTCCTCTAACCTTACTTTTTTTCTTAGTTCGCGCAATATCCTGTTTCGCTCCGCAATAATTACAGTAGCAAGAGCCCTCCTGGATATCCTTCTTACACTTTCTGCAAAGCATAAAAATACCGTCCTTTCTTTTATGCAAGAAAAACTTGCAAAGCTCGGACGGGTATGGTAAAATATGACTGCAAGTGGGTCGAAACATTTGCAGTCGGCTCCGTCCGACGTCGCTCCATCCTGTTCCCGCAGGGTGGGGCGTTTTTTATATTATTTTACTATACCATTTCATAGGTACCTAATTTATAATCGTAATCTATAAAAACCTTATCACCGTTTTCATCTAATACAACAATTTTGCAGGTTAAAAATTCAATATCACTCTCTTTACCGCTTTCTGGACCAAAGGCATCAAATTTTGGTGAAGTCTCCCCTGGTAAGACAGTATCGTAGGTTGACAGGTAATGTGTTTCGTTAGTGTCTTTACATAAATACTTGTAGGACACACTCGATATCGCATAGTTAGAATTATTTGTATATGCTGCTTCCATCCAAACGGTACCGATGCTGTTGGGTGGTAAAATACTGGTATTTAAGTTTATATCTGTAACCTTAACTAACACCTCATCTTCAGAAGCGGAAAATATAGAACTGCTTGTATCTATAGAAGATGACTCATTTCGAGATGTATCGCTTTGGTGGATTGATGATATTGAGGAACTTATCTCATGCGAAGATGTATCAGCTTCGCTCCAATAGCTGTCCTTTTGGGACGAAATTGAAGAACTCGTCTTTTGAGATGAGTTTACACTTTCATCAATGTTTTCTCCGCCGTATTCCTTTCCGTAATAGCTTTCAAGTCCATACTGAGCCATTGTATCGAGTTTACCATTGACAAACATTAACTGAGCGTTGGCTCCCGTATCGCCATATCCCTCATATGAATACATTTCGATATGATAATCATCGGATGCGTTACCGGTCTCAGATAGTTTTTCACCAAAAGAGCCTATGATATCATATACTTCCGAACGGTACATTCCCGACCTCAGTTGATTATATTCGTTTAAGGTTATAAGGTGCTCATCAATGCCTCTCTCTTGGGAAGACTGTTGAGAACTTTCTCCTGTAGCAGATGCATCCACATCGTCAGGGTTTTTAATATTTAAACTTGCATTGATTACTGATAATATAATAAAAAACACAATAACACATATTAGAAAAGCAATTATCCATATGTGTTTATTTGAAGTGTCGTTGACGGCTGATGTTGTCCAAGTTTGGTCTTCGGGGGTATAGCTTTTTGCAAAAGCGTGAAGCTCCTCAAAACTCGGCTCATCGGGGTCTTGTATCCATATAGTGATATTACATCCGTACGATTTCCCGTCTGCTCCACCCGTTATACATCTAACAACACCCTCAATATCATATTTTGGGTTTTCTTCAAGAAACGGAGAAATATTTTCGGCAAGTGAAGCGGATAAATAACCGATATGTTCCAGCCTTTGTTCTATTCTCGCATACACTTGTATAGCGTTTTCGTCATAGTCATTGCCGTAGTCGCGAATAAGGATAATGCGGTCACCTTCTTTTAATGAAGGCAATAGGCTTTGTATGGGAATATTGTGGTCGTTATTTTTAGTTACACCGACTACTTTGGTTTCGGTGCAAAAATCTTTATCTATCATTTGATATGTACCTCCGTTATTTTCCAGTATTTACCTGATGAATTATAAACGCATATCCCCTACAATGAATTTGAAAGGGGGTGTTATTATGCTATACAACGAATACAAAGTATCACGAGACCTTGCATGGGAGGTGCTGATCAATGAACATATAACCGAGCTGCCTATATCAATAAGTGCAATTTGCAAAAATATGGGCATATCGATTCGGTTGTATGAAGCGGAAGAGGACAACTCCGGGTATAGCTTAATTATTAACGGTAAAGCCTATATATTCATCAACAAAAACCATTCTGCTGAACGTCAACGCTTTACTGCCGCACACGAACTGGGCCATATATTACTCGGTCATGTGGGAAAATACGAACTGGTCAACCGAGAACCAAACGCGTCAGATAACCCGATCGAACAAGCCGCAAATGTTTTTGCGTCGCGGTTGTTGGCACCAGCCTGCGTTCTTTGGGGATGTAATATCTCATCCGCTGACAATATTGCAAGGCACTGTAAAATAAGCCGACAAGCTGCGGAATTTCGTGCCGAGCGTATGCAATTGCTATATAAACGCAACGCATTCTTAAAATCTCCGTTAGAACGCAAGGTTTACGAAAATTTCAAGTTATACATAGAGAAAAACAAACTATAGTTCCTCTGCTTCAGGCAATTGTTCTATCATTTTTTTTAGTAAATCAAGCTGGTCGTCGGTCAGTTTTCTTTCAAGATAGCTACCGTCACGACCGGCGATTTTTATTATATTGACATTATCGCGCATTTTCCCTTGTTCTTTCATTTTAATAACAAAAGATCTTCCAATAACAAAATCGACTGAAACACCATAGTAATTTGCTATTGCAATTAAAATTTCAGAATTAGGTTCGCGAAAACCCTTTTCATAATTTACATATGTGGTATATGGAATTCCTAAAGCCTTTGATACATCGCGCATAGACATATCCTTAGATTCTCTTAGTTCTTTTAATCGATTCATCAATATCACCTCTTTTTTCTACCATATATTTTACACATTTTGGGTAAAAAATCAAGTGCAACACAATAAAAATATCCAAATTGAGCATTATGCACAAATATCCGTTCTCGATTTGGGTAATTTTTATAATTGACAGTTACTCGATTTGGGTATATAATCAAAATATACTCAAAACGGGTAATTTGAGGAGGTGAATTTATGTTTAATGCTAACAAGCACAAATACCCTAACATCGAAGCGGAAAGAGCCAGACACAAAATATCTTTAGAACAGTTGACATCAATGCTGAATATATCAAGGAAGACCTACTACAATTGGACTCATAAAGGCAAAATACCGCAGTCAAAGTTAGAGGAAATGGCCGACATCTTCAATGTGTCTGTAGATTATCTATTAAAAACTGAAGTGGCTTAAAACTTGGTTGTAACGCGAAAGTGAAAGGAGAAAGGAGGATCAGATGAAGCGGTTTAAGGAGCTGTGGCAAAAGCCCGATTTTAAAATCGCTGTTGTTTCAGCAGTCATAGGAACGTTTGCACTATTTGCACAGCTAATGCGATTGTTCCTGTGATACCGCCCCAAATGGCAACAATGCGAGTAATTAGAGAATCTACATTTTTATGATGATAATTTTCGTAGTGAGAGAAAGGGGAGATGTATTTTGATTTGTACCTGCGACACAAACATTGATGACAACGCAAACTTTTGTCATAAGTGTGGAAAAAAGTTAAAAGAGGTCTGCAACTGTTGGATAAGAAAAGAGCCGTACAACTGCGGACAGGATAAATGTCCCGGTTATAGGCTCTATACCTTAATTAGAAACTCCGGTGAGTTTCAAGGCTAATTCACAACCGAAATCTATCACGAACTGGCGAATACCTTCGGCGGTAAATTTACCCGCTGTTACTAATGCTTTTTTAATTCGCGTTGCGGCTAACTGTGTTTTAGGCGTTTCGGTAATTATATCGGGTAAAGATGCAATGAGCTTTTCTTTTTCCATTTCGAGCAACTCATCTTCTTCCGATATTAACTCTTTTATTGCATCCAACGCTGACGATGTCCACGGAAAAGCAGCACCGCAAGAACAACAGAAAGCAGGTGCCGTAAAACTGCCGCCCAATGTTACAACGCCATCAACATGGTATTCCCCTCTAATATGTGCACCACATTCAGGGCAAGCACATATTGTCTTGGCTCCACATTTATCACAATACTCTTGAGATAAGCTGCTACTGATTTCTAAATTCGGTGTAATGCAATGACCGTTTAAACAAATTTGTGCTGTACGATAATATCCCATTTTTTCACCACCTTTCAAGGTGATTATAACAAACATCAATTTTGCAGTCAACTGCTCAAAAAAAGAAAGGAGGAAAAGGTTTGCTTTATCAAAAACACAACGACGGTAGTATTGAATGTTCGCTCGAAAAAGAAGAATGCGAAATGGTACATACCGCCTTGGTCGGGTTTCGTGAACGCACAGTGCTAACAACCGAAGAGTATAGAGATATGCTCGAAGAGCTTATTGCGGGTTTCGCTTGAAATCAATTTTGCAGTCAACTGCATAAAAAACGCCGCCTCTCAGTGGACAAGACCGAGAAGCGGCAAAGAAAAAAATCTTTATTAAATTATACACTGCAACAACCAAATTGTCAAGATATAGGAGGTACATAATGCCTGATAACAGACCTAAGACCTTAGAAGAGATTGAAGCTCTGCCGAGAGAAATGCTCAAACCTGCAGATATAGCAGGTTATTTAGGATGTAAACCATACGCTATAAATGTTCGTGCGAAAAAGCATCAGCATCCCTTCCCTTTCCCTGTTGTACTTCTTGGAAACAGAGTTAAAATCCCAAAAACACCATTTTTAAAAGCAATGGGCTACGAAACCGCATAAAGGAGAAAAAATCATGAACAGTTATAATTATTTCGCTCTATATGAGTTTATTGTCTATGTCGGACCTTGGATCATTTTTGCACTTATTTGTTTAATAATTGCGATATTTAAAGACGTTCGCATTCAAATTCTATATGAAAAATTAAAAGATAAGGATAAAATCATCGCCTATTACATCGATAAAGACCGACTTGCAAACGGCAAGAAAATCATTAAAACAGCAAACGATGCGTACAACTCTGTATCAAAGAAGACAGAAAAATGAACAATATTTTGCAACTAATAATAGAAAAGCTTAACCGAGAGATAGCAGACGTTAAGGGCAACCCCGCTGCCGATGTTATGAAACAGAGAGTAAAGGATACATTGATATTTTTTTGTAGTCAAAATGATGAATTTGCCGAAACGCTTTTAAACAGCACTAGGTCTTTTAAAGAATGTATGGAAGCGGTGTCAAAAGAATTTAATGACTGGATGAAAAGCCGAGCTAACAAGAATGATGCTCCGCAGGGTATCAGTGACTACGAAGCCTTTTCTCGTGCAGTAAAATTTTACTTTCCTACCGCCGAAGTCGATTTTCAAATGCGTATCCGCACAAAACAGTACGACAAAATACTTTCCTTTAAGCTGACAGACTATATGGAAGGAGGTAATTGATATGCTGAGAGTTGTAAAAGCTACCGCACCGGGTATGAAAGCAAGGCTCGGCAACGGCAAAGACCACCCTCATATGGGGCTTAATGTAACCACCGAGGCAAACTGTGCACAGAATGGTTGGCACTGCGCAGAAAACCCTCTTGACTGCCTTTCGTACTTTTCGTGGGATGACAAGAATGAGTTTTATTTATGTGAAGCGGGTGGAGATATCCACGAAGACGGACATGCATCCCGCATCAGTTGCACCGAGCTTACTATATTAAAACGGCTTAGTCTTACCGAGTTTGTAGCCGAAGCGGTCAGGTATATTATCAGCCATCCGCACCGACCTTTACATAGCAGCATACACAATGCGGTTAATATTGGCCGCGAAAATTATTTCGGAATAGCCTGTGGAGAGCGTCCTACCATATCCGCCGCCGAAGGATGCGTGGTTGCCCTTATTCGCCGAACTAAAGGTGGAACTATAACTGCCATCCATATAGAAGAGGTCGGAGAGAAAAATAAGGTCAAGCCCAATATACGGTACGGAGTGGATTCACAGGGACATCTATACGAAGATAGGGGGTATAGGCAGTGAGTGAAAATCAATTTGAAAATATGCCGCCACTATCGGAAAATGCAAAAGCAATGTTAACCAAACAATTTGATAACTATTTGTTTTTTGAGACCGTAAAAAAGGGAGTAAGGAAATACACCTGCACCGCCTGTAAGAAGACCTTTGAGCGAGGTACAGCAGTTTTGCAAAGAACTGAAACTCCCCAGGACAGGATGCTTTGGCACGCTAAGCACAGGGCGTATAATGTTTGCCCCTTGTGTGGAGTTAGAAGTGAAACTATAAACATCAAAATTACAAAGCCTACAAAAATCCATACATATAGTCATACCTGCGTGTTTTCTGCAAACTCGCCGGATGATGTGTGGATACGGTGCTTCAACCATTGGCAAGAGTTTGACGATAGTCTTAAAGCTAGTTCTGGCTTTTACGAGGTTATGCGTTATCACCTGCAGCCCGGCAAGGTGGAAAGCTGGGACAGATACGGTAACGATTGGTATAAAAACAAAATTCATCATGACGCTTTTGTGTGGAATCACGGTCGGTTTTGTGAAAAATACGATTATGGCTTTTATGAAGACGGTACACCGCTTTCAGCAACCTTTCTTAAATATAACGGTTATAGGTGTTTAACCACAACATCCTATGTTAAATACCTTTGTTGGTATGCAATACATCCTCAAATAGAGATGCTTTCAAAGCTTGGACATTATGGGCTTTTATGTCAAATGCTACACTACAACAGCGACTGCAAATCGATAATAGATTGGTCAGCCAAAAAGCCTTGGGAACTCTATCGTATGTCAAAAGCAACCTATACAGTATGGTGCAACAACTATTATAGAGATATGGATATACTTAAACTCTTCCATTATATTAAAGGCTCTACCGATAAGGACCTTAAGCTCGCTGAAAGAATATGTAATTTTAACACAAATATTAAAAACGCTAAGAAAATGGTTCGTGTGGCTCGGCAATATAACACCACCTGCAAGGATATTATGCACTATTGCGAAAAGGTATCACAAAACTCTGCAGCTCAGTTTCGGCAATGCCCGGGTATTACCGTCGGAGAAGCTTATCAGACGTGGCTTGATTATCTGAATATGGCTGAGGTAATAGGTACAAACAAATCCATATCGGTGTTTCCGTCAGATTTAAAGGCTGCACATGACCGTCTTGTGGTCTCACACAAATATCACTGCGAGCAAATGACCTTAGCCGAGCTTAAAGAAACTGCAAAGACCAAAGCAGTTTCGCTTAATAAGAAATACCCTAAAGTCGATAAGATTTACAGTGCCATACCGGACAAATATGCATATTCAAATGATATGTATTCTATTGTGGTTCCCCAGAGCATTGAGGATGTTGTGCTTGACGGTCTTATTCTAGACCACTGCACCAATAAGGCGGACCTTTACTATGACCGTATATCCTGCAAAGAGAGCTTTATCCTATTTTTGCGAAAAACGAAAACACCCGACAAGCCTTGGTACACCTTAGAGGTTGAGCCAAACGGAACCATTCGGCAAAAACGCACCACAGGAGACAAACAAAAGCCCGACCTTGAAGCGGCTATACCGTTCTTAAAAGAATGGCAGAAGGTAATATCAGAGCGGCTCACTAAGTCCGATCGCAATCTCGCAAAGAAATCACAGCAGCTGCGAAAAGAAGGTTATGCCGAGCTTAAACGCACAAAAAAGATTATTCATTACGGTGAGTTTGCAGGAAAGCTTTTAGCCGATGTGCTTGAGGCTGACCTAATGGAAGTAGAAACCGCATAAAAAGGAGAATAATTATGGCTAATAAAAAGAAAAATAGCAGATGCCCTTTACAGGACACCTGCGAAAGAAACTGTGAATTTGAAAACCGCGAAAGGGAGTGCCAATTCTATCGTGATAACTGCCTCCCCGGAGATGAAATCGAAGGACAGCCCGTGTCGGTAGTCGGAGAACTTACCACTGATGATGAGATTAACGCTATGCAGGAAAAAGAACATGCCGCCATTGACCTGGATGCCCGTATTAAGGTTCACGCTAATCTTGCGTGGCAGAACCTTATGGAATCGGCAAAGTGTCTTAAAGAAATGAGAGACACAAAATTGTATCTTGAACTGGGCTACTCTTCCTTTGAGGACTACACACAGCAATCCTTAAACATAAAGCAGCGTCAGGCCTATACATATATAAAGGCTTATGAAGATCTTGGCGAACGGTTTTTGCAGTCAAATGCAAATCTCGGAATTACAAAACTTGGTATGCTGGCACAGATACCCGCAACCACTCGCGACGAATTCGTTGAGCAGAACGACCTCGCCTCCATGAGCGTTGAAGATGTTAAAAAACTCGTTGCTGAGAATGATGCCAAGGGTGAGCAAATAGATATGCTTACCGAAGAATGTGAAGACCTTAAGACTGCCCACAATGAAGCACTTAGTGAGCGTAACGATTTACAAAATGACCTTTCTGCTGCCGAAAAAGAAATAGCCCGCCTTGAAGCCGAGCTAGAGGAAGAACGCAACAAGCCTACAGAGGTTGCGGTCGCCGAGCCTGACGAAGAAATTTTAAACAAGCTTCGCGATGAAGCGGCTAAGTCTGCCAAAGCTGAAGCGGAAAAACAGTTCAAGGCTGATAAGAAAGCTCTTAAGGACAAGCTCACCGCCGAAAAGGATAAGGCTATTGCCGAGGCTACCGAAAAGGCACAGAAGGACCTTGATGATTACAAGGCTCGCGTTGCGGCATTGGATGAGGAAAAGGCAAACCTGCTGAAACGCTCGGAGGAGCTTGAAAAACAGCTTGCTATATCCACTTCACCCGAAACGGTTAAATTTACCCTTTATTTTGAAGCGGTACAGGAAGACCTGCAAAAGATTTTCGATTCTATAACCACCATCCGTAAGGACAACCCCGACGTTGCTAAACAGTACCACGGTGCACTGATGAGATTTTATGTAGGGCTGGAAGAAATTATACGGGGGCTGTGAATATGGACTTCGAAAAAACAGTAGAACGCTTTTGCGATAACTACTGTAAACATCCTTACACCTGTGCCGATGAGGACGAGCTGGATGAGATTTGTATGAAATGTCCGCTTAATGAAGTTTTCAATATGATGTCGAAGGACTGTGCAGATTGCACTCACTACAACACCGACCGCTCTGACCCACCATGCTGCAGCTGCGTTGATAAAATAAATTTTGAGAAGGTGAAAGCTAGTGACTAACTTTGAAAGAATAAAGGCTATGAGTGTTGAGGAGATGGCAGAGTTTATGTATTCTGCAAACGACACAATATGCTTTGATAATTGCAATCGAGATACCGGCAATAAATACAGCTGTAAGTTCGGTGACGATTTAAACCCTGAAAACTGCAAGAAATGTATGAAGGTTACACTTTTGGCTAAAAATGAGGGCGAGACCAAATTAGAGTGCGGTTTAGGAAAACATTGTATGGAATATATGCGACTTATCGGCAACATACACGATAACCCCGAATTGTTGAAAGGCGGTGCAGATTAATGGATGCAAAATGTATCGCGGTGTGTGTATCGGTCTGTCCGAAAGAGAATATCACAGAAGAGAAACGCTGCAGAGTGTATGACATTGGACGTTCAACTATAATTAAGCCTTATTTTCAGTGGGCTGAATGTCCAAAACAAGCCGAGTTAAAAAAGGTCGAAAGCGAGGTAACGGAATGAAGTCAGTATTAATAAGTATACAGCCGTATTGGGTGTTCTTGATAATTGCCAACAAAATGGGCTGGAATATCGACAAAGAAAAAACGGTAGAGGTTAGAAAAAACTATCCAAAAGACGAAAACTGGGATAAAGTCGTAAAGATATATTGCGGTAAAGATAAAAAGTCTTTTAACCGAATACCGAAAGAATATCAGCCTTTAATGGAACGGTTTTTAGGCAAAATTATAGGCGAGTTTGTGTGTGATAGAGTGATAGGTGGCTTTTGGGTCTACCCTTTTTCGGAGAGTTTGAAAATAAAGTCGTGCTTATCTTATGACGAGGCAAATGCATATGCTAACGGAAAAATTGTGTATCATTGGTACATATCAAACCTGGTAATCTATGACAAGCCGAGAGAGTTGAGCGAGTTCTACACCAAATGTGACGAGGGTTGCGAAAATTGCGACTTTTGGAAAAGTGTAAGAATAAATGCAGACGAGTATGATATGGAATGTTCAAGTAGCATTTACGGACACAGAACATTGAAAAGACCGCCGCAAAGTTGGTGCTATGTAGAAAGCGAGGTTGATGCGGAATGAGTAAATACATAGATGTTGGTGGTGGATTTACCCCTTATAATCCGACAACAAACGAGTTTATGGATCTTTCGGATAAATATATTCTTGATGCGACTTGTGGATCTCGGACGATATGGTTTCAGAAAAGACATCCTTCTGCGGTATATATGGATTGCCGGGAGGAACACGATACGGCCATATGGAAAAGCACGAAAAATAACTCTGTGAGGACATTAGATGTTGAGCCTGATGTGGTGGCCGATTTCACGGAAATGCCCTTCCCTGATAACACCTTCCATTTGGTGGTGTTTGACCCTCCACATTTGTTGAAAGTTGGGGACAATGCTTGGTTGCGAAAAAAATACGGCAAGTTGCCCAAAGATTGGCCGAAGCTTATACACGATGGATTTTGGGAGTGTATGCGAGTGTTGAAACCTTGCGGAACTTTAATATTCAAGTGGTCGGAAATCGACATTCCTACAAGAGAGGTCATCAAGGCTATAGGTCAAGATCCGTTGTTCGGACATAGATCGGGTAAGGCTATGAAGACACATTGGTTATGCTTTATGAAGTTAGAAAGCGAGGTTGAGGGAGAATGAAAAACATAAAACGCGAATTATATCACGATAATTTCCAAAATTATAAACGGTACAACATCCCGAAGGCGCAGCTTGTAATAACTGACATTCCCTATAATCTTGGTGTAAATGCGTATGCTTCGAATCCTTCTTGGTATAACGGTGGAGAGAACAGCAACGGCGAAAGCAAGCTGGCAGGCAAGAACTTTTTTAATTGCGATGGACAATTTAAAATAGCTGAATATTTCCACTTCTGCAATAGGCTTTTGAAGAAGGAGCCAAAAGAAAAAGGGAAAAGCCCTGCAATGATTGTTTTTTGCGCGTTTGAGCAAATGCAGACAGTTATTGAATACGGCAAGAAATACGGATTTGCGAACAGTTATCCGCTTGTTTTTGTCAAAAACTATTCTGCACAAGTCTTAAAGGCAAATATGAAAATTGTCGGCGCAACAGAATATGCGGTTGTTTTGTATCGTGATAAACTGCCAAAATTTAATAACGGCAGAAAAATAGGCGAAGACGGAAAACCTATAAGAGGAACCGGCAAAATGATATTTAACTGGTTTGAGTGGAAACGGGATAATTCTCAACAATACCCGAAAATTCACCCAACACAAAAGCCGGTAAATCTATTAAAGCAACTTATAGAAATCTTTACCGATGAAGGCGATGTTGTTATTGACCCTTGTGCAGGTTCCGGCACGGCTTTAAGGGCAGCTTATGAATTAGGGCGCAATAGTTACGGTTTTGAAATCGACCGCAAGTTTTACACCGAAGCAAAAGAAAAAATGCTTGCTCTACCCGAAGATCCACAACTAAAAATAAGCATTTAAAAAGGAGTGATACCGAATGACCGATAGAAACCTAACCGATATTATAAAGGCTTTGGAGTGTTGTCACGAAGACGGCGGCGCACAGGTTACTCCCTCACTTCTCACGAAAGATGAAACAGAACAGCCATCAAAGGAGAGTGAGAAAGATGTCAGATAATATAAACGTTATCCTCGAACAGGAGATTCCTCTACAGCGTTGCTACATATGCGGAAAGCGGTTTTATAAAACTCCCCAATGGGCTTATAAGCTTTGTTACCGCGGTAAAACTTGCGTTATGTGCTCTTACACCTGTTTGAGAACTCTTGAAAAGAAACGAGAAGCGGAAATCGAAGCCCAAAGAAAAAAGAAGGGACGGCGTAAGCAATGAAACATACAAGGCTTACCGATAAAGAAATTATAGCTCTGTGGCGAAACCGAAGCGGTCCTATAAATATTGCTCAGGACTTCGACCCAGATATTTCTTATCCTTGTATAAAGGGTGTCAGTTTTGAACTGAATACCAATGGTGAGAGCTATATATCCTCGGTCACATTTGAAGACCCCAACCGCCGCAGCTTTATCAATGTATCGCCGCGACAGATATACACAGGCCCACTACGGCGAAAATTTAGCGATAGTTTTTCATAATAAAAAGTCCGTTCGGGTGCCACCGAACGGACTTACCACACGACTTGAAGCCGTCTGCTTAATACATATATATTATATCATTTCGGCGGCTCTAAGTCAATAAAAATAACGGACCGAAGCGGTCCGTATACGGCCTTGTATTGTATAGTATTTCATCAACCATACAAGACCCCTAACCCCAGAAAAAGAAAGGAAACGCCAAAATGATTAAAAGTTTTAAATCAGGTCAAGTCCGTCACACAGCAGAGACTGTAAATTTAGTAAAGGCTTTGGTAGAGTATGACCGCTTCCCTGCCGCTCAGAGAGAAGACCTAAACAGAATATGCGGCATCATCGCGGATGTGTTTGTTATGCGTGATGATATGCTACTTAAGGTTGGGCCCGAGGTAATGAGAGCTGTCACACTTCGAGTAGTATACAAAAAATTAAATTTCAACCTTGTGTGGTCGGTTTTGGATAAGTACACAAAAAATCGACACAAGGTAAAAAACAGAACTACTTACCTTTTAACCGCACTTTACAACGCAGTAGTAGAAAGTGCGCCAAAGAAGGATGTTGCATCCTGCGCTACTTACGACAAGTCTCTTGTGCAAAAAATGCTGAAGGCAGACGGTGACGGCGAATGATAAGAGAAAAACATATAAAATCAGGTAAGCTTTTTGAAGCTGATTTTTACCCTGTGTGGGATAACGGCCGACGAATGCCGTCGAGAGCACCGAAAACTAAGCCGTCCACGGCAGCACAGGCAAAATACAATAAGCTGCAGGCTGTCAAAAAGTTAGTTCGCCTTATAAATACCAATTTCGACGAACAGGATATTATAATGCACCCTACATATGAGCAGGCAAAAGCACCTCAATGCGAAGAGGATGCGCGAAAAGATTTAGTTAACTATCTACGCCGTGTTAAGAACCGTCGCGTGTCTGAGCTTAAAAAGGTTGAAAAAGCTCTTGCCGCTCTGCCTGACACAGAGGCTCTTGCCGAACAGCGCAAAGAGCTTGAAAACCGTCGCCGCAAGCTTATGGCACCCTTCAAGTATGTCTACTGCATTGAGAAAGTGGAATATAAAACGGGAAGATATGCAGGTCGCGACAACTGGCACTTTCACCTGTTTATTACAGGCGGTATTCCACGAAACATTTTAGAAGCAATGTGGTCTAACGGTCTGAGAACAAACGCAGACCAATTTCAGCCTGAAAAGTACGGTCCAGAGGCTATTGCTAAATATATGGCAAAGGACCCGCAAGGAGCCAAACGCTGGGTATGTTCCCGCAATCTGGACAAGCCTGTAGAAAGCAAATCAAAGGACGGAAAAATCTCGCGACGTGGTGTTGCATCTATGGCGCAGTTGCGTGTTGATGATGCGGCATATTGGGAGAAACGATACAAGGGATATAAATTTATCCGTTGCTATTCGCGCTACAACGATTATAACGGATACTGGTATGTGTCTGTGGTAATGTACAGAGCTGATTCAGGAGTTCTGCCGCGGTGGAACCAGGACGAATGGCTCACAGAATAAAGGAGGAAATTTTATGTCATCAGAAACAAACATTTTTACCTGTGAATTTTGCGGTCAGGTATTCATCGGAGAGGAAGAGTGCGACTGTTGGCAGGCACGCCGCGCTAAAAGAATAGCCGACCAAATCAGCAGGGCATCCTTGGCAATAAACGATATATTCGGTACAGACTGCACTAAGCAGGGCTATAGTCCCGTAGAGGACGAACATATAGACCTGATGAATAGCATTGCAAAACTGATTGCTAACGAAAAACTTAATGCCGCTTCGCTTACTCTGATAAACGGTACGAAGGCAAAACTTACACGTGGAGCAAAGGGAGCGATAAAGGTAGAACGCTCTGAAACAAAAAAATCCTCTACGGAGGTTGACTGATAGTGCAGTATATTGCGTACATAATCACAGCCGCTTCAATAGTGGGAACGGTTGCAAACAGTTTTGGTAAACGGTGGTGCTTTATAGTGTGGGGCATCACCAACACATTTTGGATTGGCTATAACATAGCTCTTGGCAGCTACGCTCAGGCTCTGCTCTATGCCTTTAATCTTGTTATGGCGGTAGTGGGCTTTGTGAAGTGGGGCAGTAAACAATTATAACTACAAGGAGTTATTATGACGGTTGATGAGAAAAAACTGATTTTAGAAAAATACAAGATTTTTGCAGATAGACTTGAAGTTTTACGAAAGGAAGTAGCAGACTTAAGAAACCGAGCCGCTTCGTTGTCCGCGAATGTGTCGGGTATGCCTTTGAGTAAGGCAGACGGCACAAAAATTGAACGCGCCTTAGAAAATATCGAAAGGTCTATATTAAGGCTTATAAACGAAGAAAGCGCAGTCAGTCAAACCATTGACCGCGTAATAACTGCTATAGACGGTTTATCCGATGTAAGAGAACGACAGATAATGTCGCTGAAGTATATCGGTGAGAAAAGCGGAGATACATACAGGCGGTACAAGCTTTGGGAGATTGCTAACAAAATGGGATATAGCGTCGACCGTATCAAGCAGCTTCACCGACGTGCGCTAAAAAAAATAAAATTATAAACATTACACCTCATTACACTTTTTTGTGTGGTATTATGGTAGCATAGAAAAAACGGCAAAAAGAAAAGCCGGATTACTCCGACTTAACTTCTTCCCGCTTTTTGCGAGCGTCAACATACTTTCCGCTTCTTACGCGGTTATCCTTTGGCGGCTTGGCATCATCGGGAATAGCCCACTGATTGCCGATTTTTACAGCGTCAATGCGACCCTGAGAAATATAACGGCGCACATTCCCGACGTCCATACCGTATTTTTTTGCAAACTGTGTGACAGATAAAAAGCCCATAGTTATTTACCCTTTCTGTTTTTTAAAATCATCACGATGATGGCAATAGAAAGAACTATGGAAACTACTGACAGAACTATCTGAATAATATCCACAATCATTTTAATTGACATCCAATGTTAAACCGTGTAAAATAAAAGTGAAGGGAGCAGGAGTGGGTTCCCACTCCCTTCGGCTTTATTTACTTAACAATTCGATTAGTTTAACGATTAAACCTATCAAGTTGGTAAGTAAGGTAAGAATTGCGGTGATGAGTGCTAACTTGGTGGTTGCTTCGTTACCGCTTTTCTTTTTCTTTCGGCTCGCCATTGGTGTATCTCCTTTCCTCATTACTTGTAAGGTCTCCCTTACTGTGATTATATTATAACACGACTTCGTGTAAATGTCAAGAGTTTTTCTAAACTTTTTTAATTTTTTTAATATTTTTTTGTTTATAAGCGTTCGATATTTATCGGACGCTTTCTTTATGCGCTGGTATAGGAAACATCGGCGAAGGTGGGTAGGTGGGAAACAATTTTAAAAGCGTGTAGTTATTGCGGTAGAATTCACCCGCACGGATATAAGTGTGAGGCTAAGCCGCAAAGCACTTATGTGCGCAACAAAGATATTCAAGCCTTCAGAAACTCAAAGGAGTGGAAAGATAAGCGCATCGAGATAAGAGAACGCGACAGCAGTCTGTGTCTCGCCTGTTGGCATAACGCTCCTGGAACGGTACGCAGGATAAATCAGGACAGGCTTTCGGTACACCATATTAAGTCACTCGCTAAAGCTTGGGTGCTGCGACTTTGCAACGATAATCTTATTACACTTTGCGAACATCATCACGAAGCCGCCGAAAAAGGCGAGATTTCGGTGCAGTTTTTACTGAATTTAGTAAAAAATGGCTTGAAAATATCCCCCCCATAGGTGGCTTTTACGGTTTCTGACACGCGCGGGGCACCGACAGGGGGGGATTGCATATAAAATATTCCCAATATAGCTTTTGAAAAAATATTTACCATAAAAACGATTACCGAAAACCGTAACAAATTTCCGCGCGCGTAATATAGATTTTATTCATATATGCGACCCCAAAAAAAGAAGGTGAAAAAAACAATGCCAAGAGCCTCAAAATCAATAAATTCGGTCACAGGACACCGCACAAAAGCCGAAAAAGAGCACCGAAAAAATGCAGAAAACGCATTAAAAACGGGTGCAAAATTAAAAGAGTTTCCCGAGGTCAAATCCAACCCGACAGCACACTCACAGTTCGGCCGCGTTAAAAAACTTCTTAAGGCTAACGACAAGGACGATGATATGTATTCGGCTGTAGTTAACAGGTATTGTTTGCTTTATGCCGAGTGTAAGGAGTATGAAAAACTCAAGGATGCATATTCCGCCTCAATAATCGAACTTAGTAAGGATAAACATCTTATCGTTGAGGGTTTTGCAGTTGACTGCAAGGACACTATATCGCTGACCGCATACTATAAGCTCAAAAGCACCTATTCCAAGACCATAAGTGCACTGGATGCAATGATAATGTCGAAGCGGAAAATGATGCTTGACATAGAAAAAGAGAATCTGATGACTGTTGCGAGCGGACTACGCTCTATTCCAAAGAAGCCGATAGAACCCGATGTCGACCCTCTTGTGAAAGCACTGAGTGACGATGATTAAAAAAAGCAGAGCTTATATGTACGCCAAGTGGTGTATTGAGGAGGATAACAACCGTGTAGGTATTTATATCAAAAAGCAATGCCAAGCCTGGATAGATATATGCGACGGTAAAGACCCTGAAGCATATATCGACGAAAAGACATACAGAAAAATTCTTAAGCTGCTTCATCTGATGAACCATCCCGACCTGCAGTGTCCTATGGATGAAGGTCTTGAAGATTATGCTTGGTTGCTTATTACTGCTGTGTTTTGTACAAAGCACGTCGAAACCGGCAACCGATATTACCGAACTGCGCTGCTGAAAATTTGCAGAAAGAACTTCAAGACCTTTACGGCAGCAGTTATTTTCATAATTGCTATGCTTATAGAGCCGCGATTCAGCCGTTTTTTCTCTGTAGCTCCCGACCTTAAACTGTCTAAGGAGCTGCAGATTGCAATACGCAAAATTATCAAAAGTTCTCCCCAGCTTAACAAAGATAAGTATTTTAAGCCTATGCGTAGTGAAATACGCTGCCCTATAAACGAAACTGAATTTACTCCCCTCGCCTATTCCGAAGACCGTATGGACGGTAAGCTCGCCGCAATGTTTCTTGCCGATGAAGCGGGAGCAATGGACAGTTACCCGGTGGAGGCGATGCGTTCATCACAGCTGACCCTTAAAAATAAGCTGGGAATCATAATATCTACCGAATATCCCAACGACAACAATGTGCTTATTGATGAAACCGACATAGCTAAAAAGACCTTAGACGGCCTGCTTGACGATAAGCGATATTTTGCCCTTATTTACGAGCCCGATATTGAATATCAGGCAGGCGACCAATGGAAAACTGCTGACGCTGCTATATATCAATCAAACCCCGTGGCGGTTTCTCTGCCGTATGTATTTGACGAGCTTGTTAAAATGCGAGCTTTAGCAATTCTCTACGAAAACAAAAGAGAGAACTTTATCTGCAAACACCTGAATATGCACTATAAATCTCTCGGTGTAGAGGGCTTTGTAGATATCAGCAAGGTTAAAGAGTGTGTTATTGAGGAAAATTTGGAGTTTTGGAAGGGAAAAAGAGTATACCTCGGGCTTGACCTTTCACAGTCTGATGATAACACCTCGGTCGCTATGGTGACCCTGCACGAAGGAAAGATTTATGCAAAGGTATGGGGATTTATCCCAAAAGAAGCGGTTGAAGTGAAATCATCACGCGAAGGTGTGGACTATAAAAAGCTCATAAAAGACGGCGTTTGTTTTGAGTGTGGCGGCGAGATTATCGATTACCGTTTTGTTGAAAGATTTATACTTTCTATCCCCGAAAAATACGGGGTTGAAATAGTACAGCTTGGTTTCGACCGTTATAACGCTATTTCTACCGTTCAGAAGCTGGAGAACGACGATAAAAACCCCGTAGAATGTGTGGAAATCAGACAACATTCTTCTGTTCTGCATCAGCCTACAAAGCTTCTGAGGGAAAACATCATTGAAAAGCTGTTTCGATATGACCGCAACAGGCTGCTTGAAATCAACTTTCAAAATGCCCGCTGTACGCGTGATACAAACCTCAATATGTATGTAAACAAAAAGAAATCAAAAGGTAAGGTAGATATGGTAGTTTCTATAATTAACGCACTGTATTTGCTTTATATCAACGAACTATTGCAAGAAAACTCGTTTAGCGCAATGGTTATGTAATTTAGAGGAGTGAAAACAATTGCCTTTTTGGAAAAAGAAAGAAGTACGTGCCGAAGAAACTACGGAAAAAACTACGGAAAAAACTTCATCGGACTGCTCGCTTGAAGCATTGCTCAACAACTGCGAAATGAACAGAGAAAATGCCATGCAAATACCTACTGTGTCAGCAGCAATTAATAAGCTGGCAGGTGATGTTGCCAGGTTACCTGTTAAACTCTATTCAAAAGAAAGCGGTAAAACTCAAGAAATTAAAGATGATAACCGTACTTTTTTGCTAACCGTCGACTGTGGTGACACCCTAAGCATCGTCGATTTTTGGAAGGCTATTATCAGAGACTACTATCTCAGCAAAGGCGGATATATTTACATAGATAAGCATCGTGGAGCGGTTCGTTCTTTAAGATATATAGACAGCACACAAATTGCCATAGCAACAAATCAAGATCCAATTTTCAAAGATTACGATGTTTTTGTAAACGGTCAGCGTCATTACCCGTTTGAATTTATAAAAATACTTCGTAGTACTACAAATGGGGCTAATTCAAAATCGATTTGTCAAGAGAACAAACAAATTTTGTCGGTAGCCTACACCACTCTTCTGTTTGAAAAAACATTAGTAAAAAAGGGCGGCAATAAAAGAGGCTATTTTAAGTCGGCTAAAAAGCTCGGTGAGGACTCTATCAAAGAATTAAAAAAAGCTGTCAGAAATCTTTATTCAAATAACGAAGATGCAGATAAAATGGTTATTCTCAATGATGGTGTGGACTTTCAGGAATCTTCTGCCAACCCTGTAGAACTTCAGTTAAACGAAAATAAAACAACCAACGCTTCGGAAATTTGTAAATTATTCGGCTTCCCATCAACAATAATAACCGGAAACGCAACCAAGGAAGATTTAAACCAGTATAAAGACTGCGTTGTAGAGTTACTTAACACCATTGAAGCGGCACTGGATAAAGACCTTTTGTTAGAAAGTGAGAAAAAATTCAAATATTTTGCTTTTGATACAAAAGAACTCCTCCGTGGCGATATCAAAGAACGGTTCGAGGCTTACGGAGTCGCCTTAGATAAAAACTTTATGCAGGTTGATGAAATCAGAGAAAGAGAAGATTTAGAACCGTTAAACTTCAATTTCTTTAAGATTGGTCTTGGTGATGTTCTTTACAACCCAAAAACTACAGAATACTTTGTTCCTAACACGGGACAAAAGAGTAATATTCTTAACCCTTCCACTGGTTCCAGCCCAACAGATGTATCTAAACAGGAAGTTAAAGAAACAACCGAACAGATAACAAATAAATCTCTGAACGGTGCACAAACGCAATCTTTAATTTCTGTTATACAAAACTATCAGTCAGGAGCTCTCACGCTTCAACAGGCAACAAATATTATTGCCGTAGCCATAGGTGTTTCCAAAGATGAAGCATCCGAGCTGATAGGAGTTGTTTCGAAAGGTGGTGAAAAAGAATGAGGATAGAGCTCAGAGCAGACGGCTTACATATTAACGGCTATGTAAATGTCACGGGCAAAAAGTCGCGACCTGTCGTTACTCCTCACGGCCGCTGTATCGAGGTTGTGGAGGAACGAGCTTTTGAAAGGGCTATAGCCAAGGCAGGAGAAGTATGTGTAACGGTAGACCATGACAACTCACATATTTATGCCTCCACACGCGACGGCACTTTGAAAATGTATGAGGACAATATAGGACTTCACGCAGATGTTTTAATTACCGACCCTGACCTTATAGAAATTGCTAAAAAAGGCAAAATCCGTGGTTGGAGTTTCGGAATGCGTAATGTGGTTGACGCGCTCGAACAGCGTACAGATGATTTGCCATTGCGTCGCATCAAAGAGTTGGAGTTAGACCATCTGACCCTTGTGGTAAAAAAACAGCCTTGTTACGCCGCCACTTCGGTTGAAGTTCGTGCAGACAGTGAAGACTGTATTGAACACAGAGCCTTTGACGATGAAGTGAACCTTATTGTCCCCTCTGCGCCGGGTGAAGACTACTATGCATCCTATCAAAACAGAATAGACGCACTGAAAAATACTTAACAAGTATTTTTAATAAAAAGAAAGAGGTAAAAAAATATGCTTAAAAAACTTCATGAACAAAGAGACAGCCTGAAGAGTCAGCTTGACGTTATTCTCGGTAAAGTTAAGACCGAGGAACGTGCCATGAACGACGAGGAAAACGCTGAGTTTGAACGCATCGAGGGCGAAATCGAGAACATTAACAGAACTCTTGCCGCCGAGGAGCGCGCACGCAATATTCCTGCACCTGCCGCAGGAAATAACGGAAGCGGATCCGGTGACGGTGAGCCCACCGCAGAGCAGGTGGAAGAGCGTGCTTTCGCAAGTTATGTTCTGGGAAAAGCTATTGAAAATCGTGCAGGAACTCAGCTCACACAGGGCAATAATGGTGGCATTGTCGTTACAACTATTGCCGACAGAATCATCGAAGAGGTTAAAAATCTTGTTCCCTTCCTCAAAATATCGGATGTTATCACTACAAACGGTAAAATCTCTATCCCCGTATATACCGAAGACGGTGAAAATGCTGTTACCGCCGATTATGTTGATGAAGGTGAAGACATCTCCGACAACATTGGCAAGTTTATTACCGTTGACCTTGTTGGCTATGTGCTTGGTTCCCTTGCACTTGTGTCCAACAAACTTAAAAACAACACCGATATTGATGTTACAAGCTTTGTTATCAAGCGTGTGGCTGAAGCGGTTGCTGAGAAGCTTGAAAAAGAGTGTGTTGTTGGAACTGAAGGTAAAATCAGCGGTATACTTTCCGCAAAGAAAGTAATTACAGCAGCATCTGCTGCCGCCATCACCTACGATGAGCTTGTCAGATTAAAGCACAGCATTCCCCAGCGTTTCCGTGCAAATGCTCAGTGGACCATGCATCCTTCAACATACACAGCATTGTGTCAGCTCAAGGACCAGAACGGACATCCTTATTTCAAGGAATCGGAATATAAGATTCTTGACCTTCCCGTTATTGAGTCTGATTCTATGCCTACCATCGCAAGTGGAAAGAAAGTAATCTCTATCGGAGATTTCACCGGCTTTTCTATTAAAGCTCCCAAGAGCATTGAAGTTAAAGTTCTTCTTGAAAAGTTTGCGACCCGCAATATGATTGGTGTACTCAGCTTTGCTGAGTTTGACGGCAAAATTTCTAACGAGCAGAAATTCAGCACTCTGCAGATGGCTTAATCGGAGGGCTAACCTATGAAAGTTAAGGCTCTTACAAGCTTTGCAGGTCCTGTAACTATGTTCGGCGGTGAGACGAGAGATATAACCGATGAAAAGGTGCTTAACGACCTTATCAAATGCGGTTATGTTGAAGCGGTTGAGGATGCAAAAGCATCCCCTCCGCCTGCCGAGGACGACGGCAAGGCTAACACCGAGGACGATACTCCTGCCGCACCTAAGGCAGGTAAAAACGGCAAAAACAATAAATAAGGATGGTGAAACAAGATGAAATTAAGCGAACTTAAAGACGAGGTTTTAAAAGAGTTCTGTGGTATGGACGACGATACAGATCTTTTGAGCGTTTACAAAGAAGCTGCTAAAGCCTTTATCAAAGAAGACACCATACTTAAAACCAATGAAGATCTCGACAAGCACGAAGATATAACATTCGCTTATATGGTGCTCATCAACGATATGTCTTTAAACCGCGATTATACCGTAAGCCGCGACAAGCTCAATCCGACCGTTTCAAAAATTCTTGCGCGGTATTCTGCTCATCTTGTTTCGGGAGGCGATTCAGAGTGACCTTTGATAAGCGTATAGAAATCTTACGCTCTAAAAAAGACGGCGTCGGTTCATTTGCGAAAACTATATGGGAGTCTGATAAAAAACTTTGGGCTAATTGGGTCAATGTTCACGGTACAGAAGTCTGGGTTGCAGACAGTGTGCAGGTTGTTAAACCTGGCACTGTCACTGTTCGATACGGCAAGTATTCTTCTACCATAGACGAAACACTTCGTATTAAGTATAAAGGCGTGGAGTACGAAATAGTTTCAGTCGATAATGTGGAAGAGGAAAACAGACTTATCGAAATGAAAGTAAAGGTGGCAGTTAATGGCTAAAAAGTGGAGCAAATCATCTTACGGCAAAACTGCACTTACTGCTAAATTCACGGTACCTGATCTGTCGGGCTTCTTTGCTCAGATAGAGGCTCTTGGAAAGAATATCGATGATGCCTGTAAAAAAGCTGTAGATGCAACGCTACCTATAATCGAAAAATCTATGATTGAGGGAGCTGAGCGTCACCGCGACAAGGGTGAGGTGGTAGATGCCATCG
Organism: Acutalibacteraceae bacterium; assembly: GCA_045539925.1. Taxonomy (GTDB): domain Bacteria; phylum Bacillota; class Clostridia; order Oscillospirales; family Acutalibacteraceae; genus SFWF01. The sequence goes on from JAZQGH010000160.1 coordinate 114,629, forward strand.
AGACTATTGCCGCAAAACAGCAGGGTGATTTTATTTACGGTCAGGTAGGCATTAACCTTGATAAGCACCCCGAAGCCTTTGAGGGCGTTTTTCAGGAATACGGCGACGGCCATTCGGATTGGAGTGGTTCAGGCACAGGTGCCTCGGCAGACCCGTTTATTCGTCCTGCGATAGATGACAACCGCAGAGAAATAAACAAAGTCATCAAACAAACCTTAAAGAAGGAAGGTATGCCTGTTGAGTAATTGGATAGAAGCCTCTGAAGCGGCTCTGATGGAGATTACTGCCAAGACAAAAATCCCTTACAACAGTATACGGTTCGAGGGTAGCAAAGGACAGCTCCCCGACAACTATATGGTATATTTCCTTGTCAGCAACCCTCCCGGGCTTTTTGCTGATAATAAAGAGCAGTCATCTATACCGCGAATACAGGTAAGTTTTTATTTTCGGGATAAGAGCCTACTTCCGTCTATGATGAACGAAATTAAAAGCACCTTCCCAAAACACGGCTTTACCCGCGCAGGTGAGAGCCCTATTCCCTATAAAAAAGACACCGGCCATAACGGTTGGCGAGTCGATTTTAATTTTTATGAAAGCAGGTAAAAACTATGCCAGATAATGAAAAAGTATATGGTGAAGTATGCGGTTGCGATAGCGTGCATTTCGCAATGGTTTCGCAGGATTCAAAGGATTCCTACGCAGCCGAAACACCCGAATATCTTGCACCCTCTGCAGAAATCACCTTTGATTACGCAGAAACCCTCACACCCCGTCATTATGACAATGTTGCCTTCTTTATGGAGGTTGACGATGACGACACCAAGATAAGCATTATTTTATCAGGTGTTCCCAACGATAAGGCTGCAAGACTTCTTGGCTTGCCCTATGATGAAGAAAACGGAATTCTTATAGAGACCACTCCCAACCCGCCTTGGGTAGCTCTTTCGGGTAGAATGGATATAGCAGGCGGAAATCATATGTTTTTCCAGTACCTTAAGGGCAAATTCACCCGTTCCACCAAAAAGGCAAACACCAAAGGCTCAGGTACTACCTACAATACAACCGACCTTGTCTATACTGCTGCTAAGACCATCCATCCTTGGCAGCTTGCAAACGACCGTATAGACGGTGCACGCGGTGTTACGGGCGCTACATATGACGCTAATTTTAAGTTAGCTGATAATTGGTTTAAAGCGGTACAGAAACCCAAAGAGGTTGCCGCAGCGGCCGCCGCAAACGAGGAACCCGAAGAAGAATAATTTTAATAACGCCCGATAAAGTCATCGGGCGTTATCCTTAATTGAGGTGTAAACAATGAAAACCCCTATAGAACTGCATTTTTACAATAAAAACAACGAGATTATAAAAACCTATAAGCAGCACCGTATAACTTGGAAATTTCTAAAACAGGCTGCACAGTTTAAAGACGCAAATATTTTGGATGATTCCAATGTAGATATAATTGCCGAATTTGTATGCGATTTTTACGGAAACAGATTTAGTCTTTTCGGCAAAGAAGCCAACAAAAGAAAACTACTTAAGCATACCGATGTAGACCAGCTGGTAGCCGTGGCAGGAGCCATTATTCATCGGGTAATCAATATTATGGGCGAAAACGGGGTAACCCTCCCAAACGCACAGACGGTAACGAAGAAATAGACGAATATTCGTTGCCGAACGATTGGCTTTTTGAAATAGAAGCTATAATAATTCGTCTAATACCAGCCTACACCCTAGAAATGCTCGACGAGTGCGATATTGAGAGACTTTTACCGTATTACTTCTTTGATTACAGAAAAGCTCTAAGAACTAAATACAAAGCTGAAAACGGTGTTGCTGACACTTCTCAAGACAATTTTAAAATTATAAACGGTAAAAAGTATCGTGTTGTTTCGGCCGATAAGGCAAGCTGGGTTAAAAATATCTTTTAGAAAGGAGAAATTATATGCCTTCTGAATACGCTAACGAGCTGATGGGGCGTGTTGGTCTTGATACTACCGACTGGAAAAAGGGCATAAACGAGCTGAATGCAGGTATCAAGCATATCGAAACGGGCTTTCAGGCAACCGCCGCGCTGATGGACGACTGGTCCCATAGCTCTGACGGTCTTAAAAAACGCGTAAGCTCTCTTAACGATATTCTCGCTATGCAAAAACAAAAACTTGATATGCTTCTTAAGGCATACGATGAAGAGGTTGCCAAATCGGGCGAAATGTCAAATGCTTCTAAGAATTTAGCCTCTAAAATGTTCAAAGCTCGCGAAGAAATCAATCGTACCAAAGAAAAACTTGAATACTATGCAAAAGCAGAGCAAGAAGTCACCGACCAAACCAAGAAGATGATTGCTCAGATAGAAAAATCGGGCGACAAACTGATAAGCGTCGGTGAAAAAATCAGCGGTGTAGGTAACAAAATGACCGTAGGCATTACGGCTCCCGTTATTGCCGCAGGTACGGCTATATATAAATACGGCAGTGACCTCACCGAAGCGGAAAACAAAACAAGGTCGACCTTTGGATATATGTCTTCTGCTGTAGAGGAATGGGCGCAAAGCTCCCTTGACGCATTTGGTATGGCAAAAGCTACCGCCTATGATGCCGCCGCTCTGTACGGTGATATGGCAACCTCTATGGACTTGCCAAAATCTGCCGCTGCAGAAATGTCGATGAAGCTTGTGGAACTGTCGGCCGACCTTTCCAGCTTTAAAAACATTTCTATAGAGCAGTCGCAAAATGCCTTAAAGGGCATTTTCACAGGAGAGACCGAAAGTCTTAAAAATCTCGGTATCGTAATGACCGAGACCCAGCTTAAGTCTTATGCAATGTCGCAGGGCTTTGAAAAGAACTATGCCGATATGACACAGGCCGAAAAGGTACAGCTTCGCTATCAGTATGTATTGGATGCCAGTAAGAATGCTATAGGCGATTACGCCCGTACAAACGGCGAAGCGGCTGCACAGGTTCGAAAACTACCCGAAGCACTTAAAGAACTTGCATCGTCCTTTAACGATAACGTAGCCCCTGTAATCACCCCTGCTATAACAGCGATTAACAATGCCATTGTTTCTTTTGGAAAAATGGATGATGGCACCAAGAAAACCGTTGTGTCTATCGCCGCCATGGCGGCGGCTGTGGGTCCCTTAGTCACCGTAACAGGCAAGGCTATCAGTATTGTCGGCAAGGCAAAGAAAGGCTATGCCGCACTGCGGACAGTCCTTATAAAGAAAACTCAGGCAACCGTAGCCGATACTGCCGCCGAAGGCAAGCACGCCACAGCCCTCGCAAAAACCGATAAGGCAGCAGGAAAAACGGCTAAGGGACTTAAAGGCATAGGTACAGCCGCAAGTTCCGCTGTACCTTATATTGCTATTGTTGCCGCAGCACTTGGTGCTTTTGCCGCTTTTGCTTCGGCACGCATAAATGAGGTTACTGAGAGCGTAGAAAAAGAGTATGATGCCAAAATTGAAAAAAGCAATAAAGCCTATGATACTGAAATTTCCAATCTCGAAAAACAGGTCGAGGCTAATGACCAGGCTCTTACAAAAGAAGAGAATCGAATAAATGATTATTATGATAATAAAATCGATATGCTCGATGATGACCTTAAGGCACAGAAAAAGGCTATTGAAAAAGAAAAAGACCTTTACGAAGATGCTCACGAAGCCCGTATGGAGCAGCTTGAAGCGGAAAGGGATTTAAAGCTTTCTAACATTGATATAGAAGCTAATGCACAAACAGCCGCCCTTCAAAAGCAAATAGATGCCTTGGATGCTCTCACCGAAGCGGAGGAAAAAGAACAGCAGGAGCGTGAAAACGCCAAGCAGCTTGCCGAGCTTCAGCAGGCTATAGATTCCGCCGAGACCTATGCCGAAAAGGTGGATGCAGAACAGGAGTATAACGACTTTGTTCTTCAACTCGAGCGTAGTAAGGCCAAGGAGGAAAGGGAGCTTGAAAAGGAAACCCTAAGACAGCAAATCGAAAATATAAAAGCCGAGGCTCAAAAGCAAAAGGATGCCGTAAACGATGAATATAACGATGCTGTAAAACTTGAAAACGATAAAAGAGAGATTGCAAACCAGGGCTTTTCCGACCGTCTTGAAGATCTCGACGACTATATAGAAAGCCAAACCAAAATATACGATAAATTTCGTAGTGATGAACTTGAAAAAGAACAGCAACATACAAAAGACCTTAACGACGAGCTTAAGAAAAGAATAGCCGACCAACAAAAGTTGAAAGAAGAGGCCGAAGAGGGGTTAGAAGACGAAAAGGAAACCTCTAAACAAACAGCTACAAAAAACGAGTGGAATAACATTTGCTCTGATATATACAATGCGTTATTAGGCTTAAACTCGGGCGGATGGCTCGGTGCCAATGCCAAAGGCACCGATTATTGGCGGGGCGGTCTTACCCGTGTTAACGAAGAGGGCGGCGAAATAATGAACCTGCCCCGCGGTACCCAAATCATTCCTCACGACGTTTCTATGGAAATGGCAAGGGCGGCAGGACGTGCGTCGGTCACAAACAGCACAACAACCAATAATTCATACAGCACCAACAATTACGGTGCGCAGCAGCAGGTCAATGTTTTCAGCATCGGTGGTAAGGTTATCGCACGGGAAATCGTACCTAACGTTTCGGTAAGACTTTCAGATGATTTATACAGAAGGAGGCGGTCAGGTGGACGCTAATTATTTTAGCTACGGTGGTATAGAATCAGGAACCTTTCAAATATCCTGCGGCACCGAAAAACACTCTATACTGCCTCAAAAACGAAAACATACACAGGAAATTACAGGATATGACGGCGTTGCCGACTTTGAAATAGAGGGCTATGACGTCAGAGTTATCACCTTGCCGATTTATTTTGACGGAAATTGGGCTGAACTTCGTGCGAACCGCGAAAGAATTGCCGCGTGGCTTTTTAACAACGGCTCACCGAAGCGGCTTATTTTCGGACATTCGCCCGACCGTTATTATATGGCAAAAATATATGCCGCAATAGATTTCGATGTGGTAAGCGACCGATATATTGGTGATATTCAGTTTGAGTGCAATCCGCCTTGGCAGTATCTTTCGGATGGCACTCTTCTTACACCCGAACAACTTATCTGGCTAAACTGTGATGCCTCAAATAATCAGTTCGTTAAGGAGTTTTCAGCTGACGGTGTTATGCGGTTTATAAATCAGGGTATGCCCGTAAAGCCTGTAATAAAAATTATAGGCAACATTCGAAGCGGATTAACCCTCATCTGCGGCGAACAGGTTTTAAAACTTAATGCTGATGCTGTTTTTGACGGTTTTGCAGTTGACTGCAACAACGAAACCGTAACACGGCTCTCTGACGGCACTAATATGTATGAATTTATAGACCCTGAATGCGACGCGTTTTTCGAGTTTCCGTCCGGCAATGTCGAACTCAGCATATCAATGCCCAACGTCGGAGAATATCCTGCATCGGTCACCGTCATAGTAGAAATGCAAGTAACAAAGGGAGGTTAATATGGCAGCAAAAATAAAAGTGTTAAACGGCAAATTAAAACCTTTGGGCAGCACCTCTAAAGCCTTTAATGCTGAGAAAACAAAAGAGCTTATGCGTGAATACTTTCTGTCGTTTTCGGTGGTTAATACCGATAGCGTTTTTGACCGTCTTTCAGAAGACTCGGTATTTCTGTATGAAGGTCAGTATTTCGATGTTTCGGGTATTGACGGTGATTCAGGATCAGATAATGTTACGCAGATAACGGCAGAGCACATATCCTATAGAATGGCGAATTATACATTACCCAACACCTATAGTTTTGTAGGCACAGTAAAACAAATAGCTGAGGATATTTTGGCAGAGGGTAAAACCGTGGATGGCATCCCTGCAAATACCGTCTTTTCTCTCGGTGAGTGTGCAGATGTGGGTACCGTTACCTTTGCTCTTTCAGGAACGAACATTACCGTCCGCGATGCCTTTATAGGTATGTCGAAGTTAGGGGTTGAAGTCGATTTTGATAATTTCACCGTCCATCTTCCCAAACGCATAGGCACAGACGGCGGAATTTCCTTTGAATACGGTAAAAACCTTAACGGTGTGCATCGTACTTGGCAAAAGGGTAATGGCTGGAGCTACGATATAAAAATAGTAGACCTGCAAAAGGTACACGGAAATGAGGATAAAACCTTTTCTCTTGGCGATACCGTAACCGTTTACGACACTTTAGGGAAACAAACATTAGAGAAGCGGATAATCAGCTATACCGAGTGCGACGACCCCTCGCAAAACCGAATAACCGTTGGTGTTTTTGTCCGTGATAGTGCATCCTTTTCCATTGAAACAGAACATCTTGCTATGCAGGCTAATGACACCGCCAATAATTCGGTGCAGCTCGGCAGGAAATATAATAACCTTTCTATAACCCACGAAAACGGGTTTGAGGTTATCACTCTTGATAACAATAAACGGCTTTTAATGAATGGTCAGGACGGCTTTGCAGTTCAGGTTAAGAAAAACGGCGAATGGGTGACCGTAACCTCAACCGAAGAGTGGGGCATCCTTACCCCAAGGCTTACAACACAGGCGGCGAAAGACGAATATTACGCAACGGTAGGTACCAATGAAGAGGGTAATATCGGTTTCTTCCTGTATCGTTTCATTGACGGGAACTGGGTACGACATCTTGATATTTGGACGTCAGATGCTAACAACACTGTAATCGAAAGCAAGTTTGGAGACTTGACGCTTAAGTGTCCTACCGACAAAAATGTAGCCTTTGAACGCAAAGGTAAAGGTGGATACGGAATAAACGGTTCGGTAGATACGGGAACTAAAAAACTCACCTTTGCTAACGGAATTTTAGAAGAAACTGCCGATTCTGATTCGGGTATTAAGGTTTTCAAATCCGCCTCAGGAAATAGTGTTATCGAAAACACCGCAAACGAAAATCTTGTATTAGTTGTTCCCGATGGAAAAGCTGTACAATTTAAGCACAAAAACGGCAATTATTATGGTGAGACAGGCACTCTAACGTTGCCAGGGACCAATGTTTCAATGACATTTGAATGTGGTTTATTAACAGCCATAGGAAGGTGGGAATGATATGCTTATCAAACAAACAAAAGAAATGACCGAAGCGGAGCGATTGGCGGCACAAAATTCAAACAATCAGTTTCTTCAGGCTCTTGCTTACTCAGCAGTAGGTACAATATTTCCCTATGCTGGAGAAAGTGCGCCTGACACATTTATGCTTTGTGACGGCTCCGAACTTAATGTTGCACAATATCCCAAACTGTTTTCTGTTATAGGATACAAATTCGGGGGAAGTGAGGACATATTTAAACTGCCCGACCTGAAAGGAAGGACACTCATCGGCGTCGATGGATCAGACGAAAAATTTAATACCGTCGGTAAATCAGGCGGCGAGGCAAGTCACACATTAACTATTGATGAAATGCCGAGCCATAACCACGGCTTTATTCGCAATGACGGAAGAAAAACCACATATGGTTGGGGTCACGGTGAAGCTCATACAGGCGTGTTGGCTGAGGTTGCAACCGTGGATTCAGAAGAAAACTATGTCATTACTCAAACAGGTAACGGTCAGCCCCACAACAATATGCCGCCGTTTACGGTTATAAACTATATTATCAAAGTGGTACAGTCTATACCCGAGATTGACATGCGATTACCCATCGACCAAACCTACTCCCCCGAGAGTGAGAATGCACAAAGCGGTATAGCCGTAGCCGAGGCAGTAAGCGGTAAGGCAGATGTGGATAATTGGCGTCTTGTAAAAACTGTTACACTTACGGAAGCAGTTAAACAAATAACCTTAAACTATTATAATCTAAAAAAAGTAAGGCTTTTCATC
>JAZQGH010000161.1:0-31342 GCA_045539925.1 Acutalibacteraceae bacterium
GGCTTCCTGCAGCTTGTCATTCATAATACGAATGACAACTTGCAGAGAGCCGAAAAGCTTTAATCTTGTCCAAGTTTTGATTAGGCGCAGGTGCAACTTGCTCTCGAAAAGTAAATCATACACTCTCGAAGAGACAGTCATCAATCATCCCGAAACGAAAGTTCTTAGCGCTGTATTCAGTTGTGAAATAAGGTTAGTACTTGGCTTAATCTATTTTCACTTTAACGCAAGATCAATAGATTTTCCGTGCGTGTTCTCTTGTAATTCAAGAGTGTAAACAACCTTGTATTATTTACTGACGCTACGCCGAGTGCAAGGCATTTCAGCCCTGCCGAGACTAAACAACTCGTTCGGCGGGGATTTTCATTCTGTTTTTAACAACGATTAAATCCCGGAAACTTCGTATGCCATTCCCATAAGGGATGGAGATTTCCCTTAATGGACGGTAGCACTATCGTTTGAGCGGTTTTATTTACCGACTTAAACTTAAAACGTCGCAGATTCCATAATTTTCGTCAATAACTCTGGCCGAACCCAAGCCGCCGTTATGCACTTATTTTCGTTCACAGACACTGTAATAAGTGAAAACAGGTTCGCAGTCGAACAATCCTCGTTTCGCAACGGCTCTGCTATCCGCACATTTTAATTCACATTACCTTTGTGAAGGGCTTTGTATATGACGACTTTTCCTACTCTCATTCTTCAGACCACCGCATGAAAGTGGGTTCTAATTTTTTGCGGGAAATCATAAAACCGAGCAACGTAATAGTTTCATTGCATCTCGCAAGCCTATCTACCATATATCACCCTGTCCGCTGCCGTAACCGTGATAGCTCTTTGATTCCGTATTTCCACTTCTTCGGTTCTACGGATAATCAGCCTTAGAGCATCGGCTGATGAAGTCTAACCTAACCTCAAGGTTTTCTGCTAGTGATTCACAGTCTGCCGCAGAACTCAGACTACTGTAATCGGCGCCAAGACAACAATGCATTGGCACAAATGACTTCCATCACAATTTAGCAAATAAATTGCTCAGCCTTTTGAATCCTCCTTTTATGGTTCTTTTTTGCTCCGTCACTTACCGAAGACAAAACATAAAAGTAGGCAAAGAGCAACAATAATATACAATCATTTTTATTGCTCTTTGTGTTCGCTCCTTCTTAATTATGAATGAAGTATAGTCAGTTTAGCATTTGGTTTTTTAACCGTCAATAGATTTGCCCGATGTGTTGTTTGACAAACGATGCCCCGTAACTTTTACTTGGTAATATCTAAAAAATCCCATATTGTGCAGCCAAAATATGCCGCCATTTCAAACAAAGATATAGTGGACGGATCGATTCTTCGGTTGATATATCCCGGAGATTTACGAAGTTCAATGCTTAGTCCTCGGTAGGTCATATTACGCTCATCCAAGATTTTGTCCAACTTTTGTTGGAAAGCGTACCAATAATTTTCATACTCTGTTCTGTCTAACATACAAAAACCTCTTTTACACAAAAAATTAAGAGCCGCGACACCGCGACTCTTTGATATAAATGTAAAAAAGGTTATATACGACTTTCAAGAAAACTTAAATGGAGGGACAAAAACATAAAAATCAGCGAATATTTGCTTCATTAGTACACTTTTTTGAGCGAAAATAGAAAAACACAGCCCTTTCTTATAAAAGAGCTGTGTTTTAAACAATCGGCAACACCTTTTTGAGCATTTTTACTCTCCATTCTACACATTCCCACGTATTAAAAATAATTCTTCCAACCGTTTTGCCTGATCGGGATATTTAACAAAACAAGGGCATCGAGTATCAACACATAAATGTATATCTACTTATAGAAGTGACAGATTTTCCTTTCTTTTTTACCCTAAAATTATTTTGTATTAAGCAATCCTCCATCTAAAAAGTGAGAGCGATGACGGATTATACTCCATCACCGTCCGTTCGGGTGGATTGTTCTGTTTTGCTGTAATTTCCCCTATATGCGTCTATTACAGACACATTATATCATAATCTTCCTATCGGAATTTGTCGTCCTGTGTTGTCGAGGGAAAATAATTTGTATTTTTATCAAAAAGGGGTTCTAAATGTCAAAAGGCGGTGGCGGATTTGAGTCCGTCACCGCCTTTCGTTATGGGTTTAGATGATTATTTATTTGCCGTTTTTCTCTTACGGTCATACAGTGTAATTCCGAAGATTCCTGTGCCGCTTACGAACAGCAGAGCAATCCAGAGGAATATATTGCTGTTGTCACCGGTTGCAGGAGAATTTGTCTTTGCGTGGACGTTGAAGGTTCCTTCGGTTTCACCATCGGTATAAAGCACGGTAATGGTGTGTTCACCGGCTTTGAGGGTATCCAGATAGGATGCCTTCAGCGTAATGATAGTGCTACCGGCCTTGGTTTCGTAGTTAGCCTTATCAACAACCTTACCATCAACCTTGATGCCAACGAACTTGCTGAACAAACCGTTGACGACGAAGGTGATGTTATGGTCGCTATCCTCTGTCCAGGAGCTGCCGTCGCCCTCTACGATGTCGTAGGCCACGAGTGCTGCCACCAGCTTATCCAAGCTTGCCTTGGTAGCTTCATCCACAAGGGACTTTTCATATTCGGACAAAGCGTTGTAGGCGGTCTGTGCATCGGTAATCGCCTTAATCGCTTCTTCGTCATCAGGCTTCACGGTATCGACCGCAGGCAGCTTGGAGATGGTTTCTTCAATTTCCTCCACATTGCCGATAACTTCAAGAGCATCGTAGATACGCTTAATTTCGTCCTCTATGGCTTTCTTTTCGTCTTCGGTCATATTGTTGCCGTGTTCGTCAAGTGCTTTTTCGAGGTCAGCCTTTGACTTTTCCAAATCGGTCTTGTTATCCGGTGTTACGTTCTCAGCGGTAACATCTTCGACCTTTTTGGTGTTCTCGGTGTAGGTTGCTTCGGCTGCATCGGTGATTTCCTTAATCAGGTCTTTAACCTGCTTCTTCACTTCCTCCATGGCGTTCTTGCCATTGGTGGTGATGGTTTCATCGCCAAGGATCGTGTTGATCTCGTCAAGCATATCCTGAAGCTCGTCTTTATCCTGGCTCGTTACGGTTGCAGGATCGTAGTCCTTTAGTTCCTCGGTGTAGCCTGCTGCCACATCTACTACGTTATCGGTCAAAACGGTCAGTTTGGCAGGTACGTACTTGATGGAATAGTTACCGCCCGCATCTGCACCGGAAGCAGTAATGTCATACTCGCCAATAACAGCAATGTTCGCGTTGCAGGTAAGTGTAGGCTCCGTTACAAGCGCATCACCGCCCACCAGACCTTCTACCTTGTAAGTGTAGGTCGGAAGTGTCGTGTTGACAACGGTGTTCTTTGCATCAACGGTAATAGTGATCTCACGCTTGGTGATCTCGTATTCACCACTTGCCATATCGTTGTAGTTGCCCTTGCCGGTTACGGTAACGGTTGCAGTGCCTGCCTTCAAATTTTCAGCATAAGAAACGGTATAGTCCCTATCTTTTACCAAAGTTTCGCCGTTCAGAACGACCACAGGATCGGGTGTTTTGGCATTGCCGTCGTAGGTGAACGTACCGTTTACAGTTACAGTTGCACCTGTGATGCTTGTCGGATCCACCTTAACGGTGAAAGTCGTTGTCAGATCGGTCACGCCGGAATTCTCAAAGCCCATCGGGTTATAGGAAACGGTAAAGGTGTAGTCACCGGCGTTCAGAGTATCCAAATAAGTAGATTTTAGAACGATTTTACCGGATTCGTAATCCACGGAGTAATCGGTGTTTGCTGCAAGGACTTTTTCGCCGCAAGTGATGGATTTTACGGTGTTGCCGTTGAACTCCACAGCAATGTCCTTATTGCTGTTTTCCTTGTAGGTGTAGGTTAACTCGGTATCAATTGCCTTGCTGTCCTCATAGACCACGATACCATCGGAGTTGATGATGGTTACGTTGCCGCCTTCATCGGTAATGCGGACATAAACCGCAACCTTGCTCTTAGGCTGGATGCGGAACTTGTAGGCATTGCCGTCTTTGGTAAGAGCAGTCCAGCCATCATTGGGAATGTTGTTTTCCTCCATTACTGTGTTGGAAAGTAGGTATTCTACCTTCGTCGCATTGGAGCCGGTACCGTCGGCAGTAATGGTTACATCCACATGATCCTTGCAGAACAGGCCGAAGGAAATCCAGTTCCAGAACTCTCTCCAACTGTTTTCCTTGATCAGAATCGTTCCGGTAGGTGCGGTTGTATCTGTGATGGTATAGGTTTTTGTGACAGTACCCGCATAATTGCCTATGCCAGTAATGGTCATGGTAATCGTTCCTGCATTTACGGTGCTATCGCCGCCACTGGAATTGCTGAACGTAACCGTATAGTCTGTTCCCGCCACCAAGGTGGTTTCGCCACACTTCACACCCGGTTCGTGGGCAGTTCCGTCATAGACATAGCCCTCAGTAGGGAGGCCGGAGAGTGTAACACGATCCTCCGTCAATCCAGTCTTGACAGAACCTCCGGAAATGATTACACCATTCAGCGTTAACCCCTCATCTATGATCGTACCATCATTGGTGATTTCAACTTCCCAAGAGCCATGCTCATCATTGGTAATAGTTACATTCTTAAATGTAACCACCGCATCCTCTTCAACAATGCCCTCGTGCCACATTGAAATAGTACCGTTTTGAATTGTACAGGAATTGCGGATATGAAGCATCATTGGCTCCACACTATGACCATTCAAATCCAATACGCTACCGTCAGGGGCATCCATATGTTCTAAGCGGAAGTCATCTGAATGCACTGTCAGAGTTCCACCATTACGAGTCCAATCCTCTTGAGCGCGGAAACCATCCGAATAATATTGCACATTTCCGTTGCTGTCTGTAATGGTTGCAACAATATCCGCATAATTAGCCTTTACGATTACGCAGCCTTCAGGCATTGTGAAGGTAGTCTCTGCCTTGGCACTGTCTGTCAAAGTGATTGTTCCAAGTTCAATCGTCCAGCCGGTAAACATCTTTCCGCTTGCGGGAGCATCAGCGGTGATTGTCACTGTGCTGCCCTCGGTATAGTTGCCAGTACCACTGCCGTTGTTGACCTTTACATACTGCTCATATACAGTTCCACCCACATTGGCGGGAAGTGTACCCTTGTTGTAGATCGTACCCTCATTGACAAGATTGCCGGAGATCGCACCATCATTCACAATGACACCTTTGTTTGTCAAGGTGAAACCATCTGCAATTATCAGCTTTGTGCCCTCTGCAACTGTCAGCTTGCCATCGGTCGCAATGGTCAAATCCCGGCTAAGGGTATAATCGCTGAAAACTGTAAAGGTGTTACCGCCATCGGTAGAAACCAATCCACCGGTGGGCGTACTTCCTTTATAGGAGTTTGTGGTCACCATACCGCCGGTAATGGAAGCATCCTTTACACCCTGCCAGTTATCCGTATTGGCTCCGATGCCGGGCATACCGTTGGCTGTAACATTGCCACCGTTGACAACAATGTTCCAGGTCGATCCATCATCGGAAGAACCAATGCCGGCTGCCCATCCTTTACCCGTTGCAGAAATAGTACCGCTATTGATGATAATATTGTGGGTATCGCCTCGGTGACCACCGCCGCCGATACCTGCCGCATTGTTACCGCCAACAGCAGTTAGGGAACCGGAACCATTGATCGTCAAGGTTGCGGCATCGGAGCTGGTTGCCTGCTGACCTCTCGTTTTATGGATAGCTGCCTTGTTTGCTGTCTGGGAAATCAGCGTATTGTTACCGCTTAATGTTAAGGTCACATTGGTATCGTTATAATCCCGAATCTCAATAGGTGCACCGGTGGTGGTGGAGATATTCACGCCATCCAGCGTCACATTGGCTGTGCCCTGAATATAGATCCGGTGGCTGGTAGCCGTATTCTTGTCCTTGTTGGAAACTGTTACGCTGCCGCCGTTAATAGTCAATACTTTATTGGTTTTATCCCAAGAATAATTTGCTGTGTCGCCGGTCACGATCAAATCACAGCCATCCATCTGATAGGAGAGTTTTCCATTAGAGGGCTTTTCTCCGCTATACGTGCTTCCGTAATTGATAAGAATTTTACCGTTATTTTCGATTGTAACCGTTCCCAGATTATCAATCGTACCGTTATTTACTATGGTTCCTCCTACCTTAAGCGTTCCTTTTACCGTCAGTTTTACTCCTTGCGGGATTGTCCATGTTGTCCCCTCCGGAATGGTCAGAGTTTCACCTTCCTCAATCGTCAAATCAAAGGCCAATTCCTGATCACCGTAGACAGTACCGTTGGTTTGCAGGAAGAGGATACCGTGGAAAGTGGAAACTGCATTGCCAACACTTGTCTGGTTAGTGTATACAATAGCGTTGCTGCCTTCCGGCGTATAAAGGCCTCCAGTATTGCTTCCAATCGTAGTACCATTGCCGATACTTTTGGTTTTTACTAATCCTCCCAATATGGTAATATTTCTACTGGCTCTATAGATTCCTGCCCCAATTCCGGAATAACTGTTTCCTTCAAGTCCCGCGCAGATCAGACCACCATAAATATTTACCGTAGCATTAGTGCCGCCAATCGCCATCCAGTTGTAATGTCCACCGGATGCAACTATTTTTCCCATTTGCGTACCATTGGATTGGGCATAAATGTTGATGGTATAATTCTCAGCGTTGATGCCTCCGTTATCGTTTTGACCCTGTACGGTCAAAGTTACACCATCCATTAGAAGCAGGTTGATATCGCTTTCTAATTTTACACCGTTTGTTATCGTTACATCCTTTGTAACAACATACCATGTGGTTTTTTCTCCATGTTTTTTCCATGAATGATCAGATTCGGTAATTGGGTAAATTGCATCATCCGCAGGAATAGGGACGGTTTCACCGTTTTTATTTCGATAAAAAAGATTCTCGTTATACAGCAACTGACTATCCGCACCGGTTACGGGAGTTGTGGAAATGATATACCCATTTTCTCCGCTAATGGTACCGGAATTGTCAAGTACTCCTGTATTATATATCAAACCAGTATTTGTTCCTCCACCGCATATAAGACTTCCGGTAATGGTAATATCCTGGCTGTTTTGGATAGATTGGCATTTAACCGTGCCATTGATTGTTACATTATTCGTATTGACAAGTTTTCCTGATATATCAAGCGTACCATCGGTTCCCACATTCAAAGCACCGTTGTTTGTAAGATCGCTTCTACAGTCCAACTCACCGCCTGAAATGTTCAAGATACCATTATTGGTTAATTGATATCCCTCTGGAACTACTAATTTAGATCCTGATGGAATATTAAACGTGTAACCGCTTTCTACACTAAAATCTGAAGTAAGTGTTTGTTCACCGTACACCGCACCTGTATTGCCCTTGAAAAAAATACCACTCCAGCTGGCGCTGTTTGACATATCTGAAATATCACTTGCCATTACGGTGGCATTTCCTTTTTTTCCAGTGGTAATGGGAACTGAAATTCCGGGTGCGTAGCGTCCATATCCTCCGTCATCGCTGCCGTTAGCATTCACATATCCGCCGTGAATCACAAGGTTGCCTCCGGTCTCCGTAGAACTAGGACTGTTTTCAATAAATTTTACTCCGATACCAGAACCGCAATAGGATACACTGTAACTTAAGCCTGAGTCCCTGTAAGCATGTCCGGTTGCAGTGACAATTCCACCGTCAATTGTAACCGTCGATTTAATAATCTCAATGCCGGAGTCTGCGTACGTAGCTCCGGTTGCTTTCAGCGTGCCAGTTCCCGCAGTCTGTCCATAAATGGTAAGACTGCTACCTTCGGGCACTTTGATACCGGCGGCGCAGTTCAATGTGTTTCCGTCTGTTAGCACAAGCTTCACATCGCCTACCACGGATACTCGATTAGAAATCTCAATATCGCTTCCGGCTACATACCAGCCTTCATTTTGGTCAGCATTCCATTCCTCATCTGTACCGACCAAATTGTAGGCGTTTGCCTCTAAGGTACCGGTTTTCCAACTTTCAGAAGTTGAATCATAATATTGATATTCTATCGCCTGATTCGTAGTCGAATAGGTTATTTTCTCCGCCGCACTCGCTGTAATTATATTCATCGGCATCATACTGAACACCATTACAAGTGCCAAGAAGAGGCTTAAAATTCTTTTTGAATTAAATACATTCGTTTTCATATCCATTATCCTTCCGGTTGTTTTATATGCATTACGCCGTTCCGGCTCTCGCTGGAGGGTATCTTTATACAGGTATCGTATCCGTCTCATATAAAACACCCCTTTCCAAAACGCAAAAAGCCACTTGGTTCAGGGCGTGGAAATAACGCCCATTCATCGAATGGCTCATAGCATCGGTATTTACTTATGTATGCAAAGAAGGAACAGTTAGTCCTTGCGTTGCGGATTTTATATTGCTTGCTCATCTATGTCAACCTCCTTGTGAGGATTATTTCTATATACAATAAGTCGACACTATATTATAGCAGAATTCTCTCGACTTTTCAATGCATTTCGCGCCGAAAATCACTATTGTCGCCAAAAAGTTACTAATCATAGTTATTAAAGGTTTTGAACCTCAGCACTTTCCGCCTTTTTAAGTATTTCTTCATCCGGTATTACATCGGGACTGTATTCCAAAACATAACTTGTTTCCGGTGTGTCATTCCAACAGAGATATGAGATTTCATCGAACTCATAGAGCGATTGAATAACACACCGAGAGCATCTAATACAATTGTTGAATATTTTTTTAATTATTTGGCGTGTTAAGTGCGATATACATTCACAACGGGGACATTGACGCAGTTAGCATAGTCCACGGTGTTCTTGGTTCCACTTGGTTTGCCGTTCCAGACGGCGATTACTCTTGACGAATGATCCACCATCCACTCATTTCGGATTTGATAGACACCTCTTTTGTAACCGTCGCAAATATCTCTTGTGAGATCTGCGGCATTCATAATAGCTATGTATCTCTTTTTCCATTCCGGCCAACGCTCAATAAAGTTCGGATGGGGATTGGTGGAGATCAGCTTCAACGGCAATTTTTCTTTATCCCGCAATCGTAGGATAATCTCTGCCGCCCAAATGTCAACGCCGGGTGCCATACCGGTGATGAATACATTAAAGCCATCGTCGATTGCCTTGCGGATAGCTACCTCTAACTCTTTGATAACCTGCTTTTCGGTCATTATCATCTTTTCGGGACGATGCCCTGTGAAACAGCAACGGTGCATCCTTTTTTCTGCTTCTGTCATTTTCTCACCTTATTTCTTTGGCTCAAACGGAGCAACGCTCTCTGCCATCTTGAAAATATCTGCCCTTGTTACAGAGGCAGGGCTATATTCTATCACACAACTTATCTCCGGCGAAATTGTCCAACAAAGGAAGGCACGGTCATCTTTTTCAAACCACGCACCAACCATCTCTCCGACAGTACAATTTTCGTATTCGTCCGGAAAAGTAACCACAGATTCAATGGACTCAATATGCAGACCTGTTACCTCTGCAGAATCGGATTCATAGTATTTCGTATGGCATTGTGTGAATATAATGGTGTTACCGTTTGCGTCACTGTATGTCAGAGGTGAGGTGATAATCTCAACCTGTTTCTTGTAGCTGTCATCCACTGAGAGGATAGCATACTCCACACGATCTGCCATCTCTCGCATTTTTTCAGCATCGGATTTATCGTTACCTGCGGAGGCTTTAGCCGCTGCGAATGCAACCAATGCAACAATCACGGCTAAAGCACAACACAGGATGGTCAACAATTTCTTTTTGCTCATGGATATCCCTCCGTTATAAAAACACCCACCGAACCGTTTTGTGCGGAGTGGGTTATTCTAATGACTCCGCTATCTCTCAAAAACAGTCCGGTTGAACTGCAACAGCCTTACTCTGCAAAGGATGTGGATGTACCTTCTCAAAAGACGGATGCCCAAAATTGTTATGTGTATAGAGGTCATTCGGGGAACAATTATAGGTTTATTTCCGATATTTTTTGTATTATATCATATATAAACCAACATTGCAACAACTTTACCGCCTTACAACCAATAATATTGCCGCCTGTATGGGTTAAAATATAATAAAGGGTGGTGAGATTATGGACGAAAAAGATTTTGCTTTGCGATTAGCACAACTGCGTGAAAAGAAGAATGTATCCGCACGAGAAATGAGTCTGGCAATCGGACAAAACGCAGGATATATTAACAATATCGAATCCGGGAAATCGTTGCCGTCTTTACCTGGTGTTTTCTATATATGTGATTATTTAGGTATTTCTGTAGGCGAGTTCTTTGATCTCGAAGCCAAGAACCCCACCAAATTGGATGCAATCATCAAGGATTTGAAAAAACTTGATGACCAACAGTTAGATAACATTGCAAATTTGATAAAAGGTTTAATTAAGAAATAAACTATAAGTAAAGCCGCCCGAGTGGGCGGCTTTACTTATGCTTAGTATATCTTCGTTATAAAAAATTCTTTAATAGTAACATATGGACCATCAATTTTGCGAAAGCCATAAAGTACTCCTTGATTTTTAGTTTGAACAATATCAAAGGTAACGTCCATATCCCACCAAGAGCCATCAAAGTAAACTCGATTCCAAGTGTGGTGATATTGAGCGTTATCACGCTTATCGCCATCAACTACATAGCAGGGAATGTTCTGACTCCGACATAGTGCGGCAAACAGATGAGAAAAGTCATAACAGATTCCTTTTCGCGTGCTTAAGGTTTTACGAACATTGAAATACTGTATTAGAGGTTCGCAGTCATAGTCATACTCAAAATTATAAATCATCCACTTGTATATTGCTTTTACCTTTTCTTCATCAGTATCACAGTCGTTGCAAATTTCGTCAGCAAGTTTGACGGTGTCTGTATCCCACAAGGTTGCTTGACCATTTGTGAGTGAAACATCATCTTGCTTGTAGACGAAAATATATGCCGAGAAAAGCAATGCGATTATAAGCTCAGATACTATCAAAACATATATTTTCGTCAGCAACTTATCTTTTCCGGTCTTGTTGGCAAATACGATAAAATACATAAAAATGATAGCAAGTGGAATAAGTGCTAAAAACGGAAATACTCTACGACAATAAATTGCATAAGCAATACTCATACAAGCAATGAATATCAGCAAGATATAAACCGATGCTATCATTACTTTTGAATTTATCTTAACAGTTAAAAACATAGTCGGTAAAATTGAAAGTAGATAGAATACTTGTAGTGTGGGAGAGAGAACAAGAAAGTCTCTCAAACAAAACCCCAATATTAAATTGTATGTAAGTGCTATAGCAAAGAAAATAATTCTTATTTTTGTGGTCTTCTTTTCAAATCTCCTTTATGTACGAAATCCATTGAAACGAAGAAGTGGCAGTACAGAGCGACAAACTCTGTACTGCCACAAACAAAGGCTATTTAACATCTTTTAAGAAAACAACAAACCCGAACGTTTCACCGATTGGTAAAAGGTTCGGGTTTGAATGCTTTGGTGCGGGTGACAGGACTTGAACCTGCAAGCACAAGGCACTGGTTCCTAAGACCAGCGTGTCTGCCATTCCACCACACCCGCAAATAATTTGTAAATAATTTAACAAGCGAGATATATTTTAATACAATTCTGCTTAAAAGTCAAGTAAATTAAGCATTCTTCCTTCAGAATAGGAAAATTATTCTCTGCTGATTATATTATTGATTTTAAAGCAAGTTTTTGTTATAATCAGTTTGGAGATGATATTTTGAAAATTTACAAATCTATTGATGAACTTGTAGGAAACACTCCCCTGCTTGAACTTAAAGGAATTGAAAAGAAATATAATCTTTCTGCAAAAATTTTTGCTAAGCTTGAATATTTTAATCCTACAGGCTCGATAAAGGACAGAGCAGCTCTAAAAATGATAACAGATGCTGAACAAAGCGGAAGAATAAATTCCTCTTCCACCCTCATAGAACCAACATCGGGCAATACGGGTATAGGACTTGCAGCAATAGGTGTTGCAAAGGGTTACAGAGTAATAATTGTTATGCCCGATACAATGTCACAGGAACGAATCAAGCTTATGAAAGCTTACGGCGCCCAAGTAATTTTGTCTGATGGAAGCCAAGGAATGGCAGGAGCTATAGCTAAGGCAAAAGAGCTTTGTGAGTCTATTGATAACGCTGTGATTATGGGACAGTTTGAAAATTCATCTAACCCGGTTGCTCACTATGAGACTACAGGACCTGAAATTCTGCGTGATACCGACGGAATGTTAGATTACCTTGTTTGTACAGTGGGAACCGGAGGCACTATTTCAGGAACTGCCCGTTATCTTAAGGAGAATGTGGATGGTATAAAGGTTATTGCCGTAGAGCCTGAGAGCTCACCCGTTTTATCGGGCGGTAATAGTGGTCCACATAAAATTCAAGGAATTGGTGCAGGTTTTGTTCCCGAAATACTTGATATAAATTCATATGACTGGGTTGATACGGTAAGTGACCAAGAAGCTTATAATTTTGGATGTGAGGTTTCTGCTACAGACGGTGTACTTGTCGGTATATCTTCGGGTGCTGCCCTTGCTTCAGCTGTTAAACTTGCAATGAGTTCGGAAGGAAAATCGAAGAATATTGTTGTTATTTTCCCCGATTCGGGATCACGCTATCTTTCTACGCCAGAGTATTTTTAAGTATGGAGGTACAAGCTATGCTAAATTTACTTGCAGCTACTCAATCTGCAGAGAATTTATTACACGAAAATATACTTGCCCATTATGTTGAACTTGCTCTCCCCTACGTAATAACTGTTTTAGAGCTTATGGGTATTATTGTAGTTACTTGGAGCGCCGCACAGTCGTTTTGGTGGTTCATACAAAATACTATCTTTAAGAGAGATAATAATATTCTCTTCAATTTTTCTACGGGACTCGCTACCGGTCTTGAATTTAAGATGGCCGCGGAGATTTTAAAGACAGTAATAGTTCGTGAGCCTGAAGAAATTCTTGTTTTAGGCGCAGTAATTCTTCTTAGAGCAGTTCTAAGTGTTTTAATTCACTTTGAAATGAAGCACAATAAGAAATAGATTAAAACAGACGGCGATTATTCGCCGTCTGTTTTACATTGTGTACCATCATGCTTGATTTCATAATTATCCTTATAAATCAAATCTTCAATAAACACAAACTCATAACCTTCGTCTTTTAGACACTTAAGGATGTTGGGTAGTGCCTCTGGAGTATGGTCAGCATCGTTGTGGAAAAGCACAATACTGCCGTTTTTAACTTTACTCGTCACACGCTGACAAATGCTCTCTGGCGTGGCGTTGTCTTTCCAGTCAAGGGAGTCAACATACGAAACAAAAGTAATATTTTAATAAAGGCTTGTGCATTTTGCATTAATGTGGTATAATGTGGGTGTCACGCAATTTCATATTTCATTACCCACAGGGAAACATACTTTGGTAAAAGGTGTTTCTCTCTTATTCGTATTCCTGTGGGATAATGAAATTGTGTGACAACAATGAGGGACTTCACTTTTTCGGTGTGTCTCTCACGAGGCACACTTTTTTATAAGGGGTTTTGAAAATGAAAAAATTTTTAGCTATCACTTTATCAATCATTATGGTGTTTTCTTTATGTGCTTGCGGCAATAAAGAAACGGCAAAAATAAATTGTTCGAGTTGTGGCGAAAGCATTTCAAAAGATGTTGCATTTTGTGAGCATTGCGGTGCGGCAGTAAATAGCGAAAAAACCGAAAGCGAAGATGCTTCAAGCGACAATTCTTCATCTGCTGAAAGCACGACCGAAGAAACGAGCAAACCTACAACAAGCAGTAAGCCTTCTTCAAGCACAAGTAAGCCATCCACACTGACACATACACATTCTTATGGTAATGAGACAATAACAAAAAACCCACCTGTACTGAACAAGGAATTAAAACTTATTATTGTAACTCTTGTTCATCAACAAAAATTGAGCAAATTGCTGCTCTAGGTCATAATTGGAAAGATGCTACTTGCACTTCTCGAAAACAATGTTTAGAGTGTAAAACAACTGAAGGTAATATGTTAGGGCACTCCTATTCTCAAAATAAATGTATTAATTGTAAAAAGGAAAAAATTGAATTTAATTATAGCTGGGAAGAATTTCCGTATAAAATTGAGCAAAGTGACCCCAAAACAACGGTAGCAACAATAGATGGACTTAAATGCTATGTTGAAAATAATGCGATTTATGTTGAGTATACTTGTACTCCTGCATATATG
This sequence comes from Acutalibacteraceae bacterium, assembly GCA_045539925.1. Classification (GTDB taxonomy): domain Bacteria; phylum Bacillota; class Clostridia; order Oscillospirales; family Acutalibacteraceae; genus SFWF01. The sequence continues at coordinate 14,257 of JAZQGH010000161.1, forward strand.
TGTACTATATCGTTTGAAATTGAACTACTATCCTCCGACAAAGAAGAGGTAGCATCCTACGCTGTTCTTAGAGATTTAGATAAAAATGAAAGTTTCACGACAAGAGGCTGTTTACTTTCTGGAACAGATTTTTTGAGTTTAGAACCAGGCCAATACTATCCCGTTATTGGGTATACAGATGGATTGTATTGGGAAGAATTTTCATGAGACACAACAACACAAGTGACGGTTCTGTGTGTTAGTTTAACGGACAGTCGAGGACGCCTGTCACTACAAAATATAAATTAAGACGGCGATTATTCGCCGTCTTTTAATTTACACTGTGTTCCGTCGTGCTTGATTTCGTAATTTTCTTTGTAGATTAAGTCCTCTATAAATACAAATTCATACCCCTCATCCTTAAGGGCTTTTAAAATATTCGGCAGGGCAGTGGGTGTATGGTCGGCATCATTGTGAAAAAGCACAATACTGCCGTTTTTAACCTTGCTTGTTACCCGCTTGCAAATGCTCTCAGGTGTGGCATTATCCTTCCAGTCAAGAGAGTCAACATCCCACTGAATTGTGTACATTCCAATACTTTCAGTGGCTTCGATGGTTGCGTTATCATAATCACCGTAAGGCGGTCTGAAAAGTGTGGGTGTTTTGCCAGTAATTTCAGCGATTTTTCTGTTGCAGGAATTAAGCTCATCCAGCTTCTGTATGCTATCTATCTTGGTCATATACGGATGAGTGTTTGAGTGATTCATAATCTGATGTCCTGCATCGGAAAGCTGCTTTACAGATTCGGGATATTTATCTACCCATGCACCTACAACAAAAAATGTTGCTTTTGCATCATATTCAGCGAGTATATTTATAAGAGTCTCGGTATCGTCATTTCCCCAAGCAGCATCAAAGCTGAGCGCAACCTTTTTCTCCGCCGTATCAACACAGTATATCGGTAGTTTTCTATCAGAATTTGCAAAAACGCCGATAGAGCAAATTACTGCTATAACTGCCGCAATAAAACAACTGCAAAAAACCATAAGATGCTTTTTTGTGATAACTATATATTTCATCTAAAGCTCCCCTAAAATCATTCTACTAATTGATATTAAAGGGCAGTTGTCCAATATTACAAAAGAACGGAAAGTCAAACACTTTCCGTTCTTTCATTTACTTCATATTTATGAAATTGTAGCTTTCGAGAATCTGGAAAAACTTTGCAAGTCTTTCATAAAGAGGGTGAGCTTTTTCGCCGAAGTGAGCATCTACTGCTTCGCCGATAACTAAGATGCTTTTTTCGCCGTCAATAAGAGGCCAGACAAAGCTACCAAGCTCATCTAGGTGTATATAAGAGATTTTTGGCTTTTTAAACAGCTTTTGAGCGAGTTTATTCATAAAGCCTTTGTTCTCTATCTCAAGGGTAACTATCCCCTCCCCATCGGTATTCCAGCCTATATCTTGTTTATGAGAGGGTATCTTTTCAAGATAGTTTTGTTCAATTACATTCTTCTTTTTCATTATTTAGCACTACGCTTCTTCCAAAGAGAGAATTTGAGAACTGTAAGAATAATCACTGCAAGAAGAACTATTCCGCCTAAATCCATAACGATCTGAGGAATTCCGAGCTTTCCAGAAATATCAAGAACAGAATCAATTCCAAATACAGCAAAGAGGGCAAGAAGAATACCTACAAGGCCTTCACCTGCAATCATACCTGAGCAGAAGAGGATACCGTCGTTGATAATCGACTTCTTTTCGTTCTCTTCACGCTTAAGCTTATCAAGAGCATGACGGATAAGACCGCCGACCATAATACAAGCGTTAAGCTGTACAGGGAGGTAAATACCGATTGCAAAAGGAAGAACGGGAATACCGATAATTTCAACTACAACAGCAATAAACACACCTATAAACACAAGTTCCCAAGGAAGATTGCCTTCCATAACACCTTCGGTTATAAGCTTCATAAGGGTTGCCTGAGGAGCTGCAAGCTGTTCAGATCCAAAGCCCCACGCACTATCAAGAAGATAGAGTGTTCCCCCGATAGCAAGAGCCGCAGCTACAACACCGATAATCTCACCGATCTGCTGCTTTTTAGGTGTAGCACCGAGAATATAACCTGTTTTAAGGTCCTGAGAAGTATCTCCTGCAATTGCTGCAACTATGCAGATAACAGAGCCAATAGCAATGGCACTTGCCATACCAGCAACACCTGATGCGCCTGTAACCTTTAATATAAGGGTTGCGATAAGAAGGGTTGCTATTGCCATACCTGAAACAGGGTTGTTACTGCTTCCAACGAGACCTACCATTCTGGAGGATACGGTAGCAAAGAAGAAGCCAAAAACAACTATAATAACTGCACCGATAAAGGAAACTGGTATGGCGGGAATGAGCCAAACAACTATGGTAAGAACAACTATAGCAGCTAAAACAACGCCAAGATTAAGCTCATTTGAGGTTCTCTCATTAGAAACCGAACCGCCCTTAGTCATACTCTTCATAGCACCTGCAAAGGTCTTAACAATAAGAGGAAGCGACTTAATAAGGCTGATTATACCGCCTGCAGCAAGTGCGCCTGCACCAATGTATCTGATGTAATTACTCCAAATAGCACTTGCGCCACCTTCTGCATAAACCTCGCTTATAGTCTGGTCTATAGCGGGATAAATGGTTGCATCCCCGCCGAAAAGAACAATAATCGGTATGATGACAAGCCAACTTAAAACGCCGCCTGCAAACATAAAGGAAGCAATTCTTGCACCGCAGATGTAACCAACACTCATTACAGCAGGATAAATTTGTGTACCGATAGCACCAGCAAAGCCTTTAACTGCAAGGGTAATCTCTCCTGATACAAGCTTAAGTCCGTCGATAATGAACTTGAAAAGTGCGGCAAAGCCCATACCTGCAAAAACGGTAGACGCATTTGCACCGCCCTTTTCTCCTGCAAGAAGAACTTCTGCACAGGCAGTTCCTTCGGGATAAGGAAGCGTACCGTGTTCTTTAACGATAAGTGCGTTGCGAAGAGGTACCATAAACAACACACCAAGCAGACCGCCGATAAGAGCAATAAGGGTGATTTCAAGTATGTCAGGTTTTTCCATTTTACCTTCAGCTGCCCAAAGGAAAAGAGCGGGAAGTGTAAAGATAGAACCTGCTGCAAGAGACTCACCCGCAGAACCGATGGTCTGAACTACATTGCTTTCGAGAATAGAGTTTTTGCGCATAATGATGCGAATAACACCCATTGCTATTACTGCTGCAGGAATTGAAGCAGATACGGTCATACCAACGCGAAGACCGAGATAAGCATTTGCAGCACCGAATATAACAGCGAGAAGTATACCCATAACGATAGATGTTACAGTAATTTCTGGAGTAACCTTCTCAGCCGGAACATACGGTCTGAATTCTGTTTTGTTGTCCATATTTTCTCCGATCCGTCGCAGATTGCGACTATAAATTCGGTTAATTATATCACAAAATACTTAATTTGACAACCAGAAAATATTAGCACTGAATAGGACCCTACAAAAGGTTTTTTGTTGGGTCCTATTCAGTGTGGTGTTTATTTTAGTATTTGGAGTATGCTTAACAAAATATTATAAATTTTCTCTGTCGAGGAGATAGACAACCTTTCATTGACAGTATGAACATCGTAAAGCTGAGGACCGATGGCTATGCAGTCAATCCCATCAATTTGTGAAGAAAACACTCCGCATTCAAGACCTGCGTGGATAGATTCGACCTTAGGTTCCTCTCCTGTATAGTCACGATAAACATCTCGGTAAATGGTCTGAAGTGATGAATTTCTATTATATTCCCACGCAGGATAACGTCCGAACAAATCGGCAGTAGCCGAGGTTTTAGAAATGAATTTTTTAAGCTTTGTCTCCAACGTAGATAATGCAGACATCTTGTTACTTCTCAGTGCGAAGTTAAATGTAACAAATTCATCGTCAGTTTTAAGAACACCGAGGTTTAGTGAGGTCTCAACAAGTCCACTAATATCATAACTCATTTCCATCACACCGTTTGGACAGCAACCGAGAATATAAATAACATCTTCCTTTAAATTATCGGCAAATACCTTTATTTCAGTTTGCGAGTTTTCCAAAAGAGAAATTTCGGCATAAAATTCAGGCTCTCTAGACTGAATTTCCAATTTAATTTTCTCGGATATCTTTAAAAATTTATTCTTAAAGGAATCATAGTCAGCAACACAAAGTTCTGCATAAAAAGAATTAGTGATAGCATTTGCTTTGTCTCCGCCGAAGAGATTTATTATCTCATAATCTTCACTGTTTAACTCGCAGAATATTCTGCCTGCAATAATACTTGCATTTGCACGTCCGTTATTTATCTCAACACCCGAGTGTCCTCCGCGCAAACCTTTAAGTGAAACTGAAACCTTGTAGCCTTTTTCAACTTTCCTGTCAGTTGCAAGTTTGGCACATATTTCGCTGCCGCCTGCACAGGAAACCGTAACCGTATCATCCTCTTCAGCATCAAGATTTATCATCAGTTTTGATTTTAGCACAGACATATCCAGCTCAAGAGCACCTAACATACCTATCTCTTCATCTGTAGTAAAAACCGCCTCTATAGGCGGATGTTTGATTTTGTTATCTTCAAGTATTGCTAAAATCATTGCAACGGCTATGCCGTTATCAGCACCCAGTGTTGTATCCTTAGCACCTATAAGATTATTATCCATAAAAATATTAAGTCCGTGTGTAGCAAAATCAACATCAGAATCATCAGTTTTTTGGCAAACCATATCAAGGTGACCCTGAAGAATGATTGGCTCAGAATCTTCATAACCGTATGTGCCTTTCTTATATATGACTACGTTATTAGCATCATCAGTATAATACTCAAGTGAGTTTCGCTTTGCAAAATCAATACAGTAGTTCGAAATCTGTTTCATATTCCCTGAACCGTGCGGAATTGAACATATATCCCTAAAATATCTAAACACCTTAATTGGCTTTAGGTCATTAAGTTTTGACATAGAGTTCTCCTTATTTATAAATAGATTTGCTATAAAATAGTTATGTTCTAACATTACTACACAATATAGTGTAAAATAAAACGCACGTTTGTCAACTGTTTTTTTCTGTTAAAAAAGTAAAATGATACAAAAGGGACAGAATATTAGGGTAAACAATGTATAAAAATGAATTTGTTAATTTATTGACAAATATAACGGGTTGTTATATAATCTAAATTGTATAAATATGTAACGTATTTATAAATTCTAATGTACGAGGTTGATAGTATGCTACCAAAGTTAAATGGCGTAATTGTACCGCATCGAAAGAATACTGCAGCTATGCCCGCAGTAAGGATGCCTTCGCCAAAATCGGTAACAATTCCGATGAACATGCATATCGGTGCTCCCTCTGTTCCCTGCGTCAAAGTTGGAGACGAGGTAAAGGTTGGTCAGCTTATTGCTGAAGCCGGTGGATTTGTCAGCGCACCTGTTCATGCATCTGTTTCGGGTAAGGTTACCGCAATCGCTCCTATGACTACCAGCAATGGTTCACAGGTCACTGCAATAACCATCGAATCTGATGGAGAAATGTCCATCTCCGAAACTTGCGTTCCCCCTGTTGTTTCAGACTACGACAGCTTTATTGCCGCAGTCCGCGCCAGCGGTGCTGTAGGTCTTGGCGGAGCAGGCTTTCCGACATCTGTAAAGCTCGATGTAAAAGACACTTCACGCATTCAGGAAGTTGTCATTAACGGTGCAGAATGTGAGCCCTACATCACTTCCGATGCAAGAACAATGATTGACGACGCAGATAGCATCAAGGAAGGTATTGAGCTTTTAAAGAAATACCTTGATGTTAAAAAGGTTGTCATAGGTATTGAGAAAAATAAGCCTGAAGCTATTGCTAAAATGAATGAGCTTGCTGCAGCCGACAACACTATTACTGTAAAAGCTCTTCCCTCTGTATATCCTCAGGGTGGTGAAAAGGTTCTTATATATAATTGTGTTGGAAAAATTGTGCCCGAAGGAAAACTTCCTATTGATGTAGGCGTGATTGTTATGAACTGTACTACCCTCTCCTTCCTTGCTAAATATATGAAGACTGGTATGCCCCTCATTGAAAAGGTTATGACTGTAGACGGAAGTGCGGTAGCAGAGCCTAAAAATGTGATCGCACCTATCGGAGTTTCAATGCAGGAAGTATTTGATTTCTGCGGCGGCTTTAAGGCAGAGCCTAAAAAGGTTCTTTACGGCGGACCTATGATGGGTATTGCTGTGCCTAACACCTCTGTTCCCATCCTTAAAAACAATAACGCAATACTTGCTTTTGCAGAAAATGATGCAGTTTTACCTGAACCCACACCCTGTATTCGTTGCGGTAAATGTGTTTCAGCCTGTCCTCTAAACCTTATGCCTCTCGAGTATGCACGTGCTCTTGCAACTGAGGATATGGCGCTTCTCGAAAAGAGAAAGGTCAATCTGTGTATGGAATGCGGTTGCTGTTCATTTGTTTGTCCTGCTCGCAGACCTCTCGTTGAGAACAATAAACTCGCTAAAGCGGCTCTTAGAAAGTATCAGGAAGATAAGAACGGAGGTAATAAGTAATGGACAAGCTTATATTATCTGTATCCCCTCACCTTCGGACAAAAACCAATACCACAACTATTATGCTTGACGTGGTAATAGCTCTCATTCCCACACTCATTGCTGCATTTCTTCTTTTTGGACTCAGGGCTTTAATGCTCACAGCAGTGTGTGTCGCTTCTTGTGTGCTTGCCGAGTATGTATTTGGTCTTATATGCAAGAAACCATGCTCGGTTGGAGATCTCTCTGCGGTAGTAACCGGTTTACTTCTTGCTTTTAATCTTCCCGTTAACCTCCCCGTATGGCAGGCAGTTGTTGGCAGTGTATTCGCAATAGTTGTAGTCAAGCAGTTCTTTGGTGGCCTTGGCATGAACTTTGCTAACCCTGCAATCGCCGGAAGAATCTTTATGTTCATCGCTTTCTCGGGAACAATGTCTTCCTACGCTATGCCCACAAGGGAAGCAATGTATAGGCTCAGCTTTGCTGAGACAGATCTTATCAGCACCGCTACACCCTTGGTTGCAACAGGCAAAGATGTACCTGCACTGCTTGACCTTTTCCTTGGCAAAAACAACGGTGTTATCGGTGAAACCTGCGCTTTAGCGCTCATACTCGGATTAGTATACCTCGTAATCAGAAAGGTTATCACTATTCACATTCCCGTAGTATTTGTTGCTACAGTTTTTGTACTCAGTTTACTTGTTGTACCCGAAGGACAGAGCGCTTTAGGATATGCTCTGTATCAGATTCTTTCAGGCGGACTCCTTCTCGGTGCAATATTTATGGCTACCGACTATGTAACAAGTCCATATACAAAGTGGGGCAAAGTAATATTCGCATTTGGATGCGGTCTTATTACTTTCGTTATCCGCCAGTGGGGCTCATATCCCGAGGGAGTATCCTTCTCTATTCTCTTTATGAATATTCTTACTCCTTATATTAACAACTGGACAGCAACAAAACCCTTTGGAGGTGCAAAAGCAAAATGAAGAAGAATTATTTAAAAAGTATTATCGTTTTGGTTAGCATCTGCCTTGTAGTTGGTCTGCTTCTCTCAGGTGTTAACAGCATAACAGCTCCAATAATCGATAAGCAGGCTTCTGCTGCGGCAGACGCTGCATATCTCGAGGTACTTCCCTCTGCAACAACCTTTGCAGATGTAACAGGAGAATTCCCCGAAACTGTTCTCGAAATGAAAAAGGATGAAGGTGGCAGCGGATTTGCCTTTAAACTGCAAACATCATCAAGCTATAGCCAGTCCCCTCTTCAGATGATTCTCGGCGTTGATAATGAAGGTAAGGTTACTAAGCTCGTTATCACTAATTATGCCGAAACTAAAGGCTCAGCATCCGATTTTGCCCCTCTTTATGAGGGCAAGGACGCAACCCTTGCTGACACAATGGTTGCAGGCTGTACCTTTACAGGCACTGCTATAAAGAACGCTGTTACCGACGCTTTCAACGTTTTCTTTGAATATGCTGATGTTGAAAAATCCGACGACGCAAAATTACAGGAGCTTTATTCTACTATAATGCCTTACGGAACCGATAAGGCGGGCACTGTAACCCTTTCAGATGTTGAGCTTCCTGCCGATGCTCCCGCATCTATCATAAGCATCAAAACTCCCGCATCGGGTGCAGGCTATGTAATGCTTGCCAAATCTGGTGATACCTCTCTTGCAATCGGCGTAAACTCCTACGGTAAGGTATTCTATCTCTCAGATCTTGATGGAAAAGACCTCTTGAGTGATGCATCTTATGCGCAGATCATTACTGATGCTGAGTCTGCACTTCCTTCGGTTTATGAGGCCAATAATAATACTATTCTTCAGCAAATGGTCGACAAGGGCCTTATCGCTTCTGCTGACAAGGCTGAAAAGGTTGATTTCTCAAATGTAAATTCTAATGTAGTTGCCATCTATAAAGTCGGTAATGCTAATGCTTATGTAGCAAAAGCGCAGGGCTTTGGTACTGCTGGTCTTATCACCGTTTGCTATGTAATTGATTCTAACGGTGCGATTGTTGACTATGCTACCCTTGAACAGCATGAAGTTGCTTATGAAAAACTTTACGGAACTTATATTGCTGAAGATGAGTACGCAGCACGCTTTGACGGTAAGAATCTCGCTGATATAACAGATGATACTCTTGTAGTTGCAGGTTCCACATTTACAACTAATGCTACCAAAGTATGTCTTAAGGATATTAAGGCGGCTGCAGAAATTATGAATGGGGAGGTTGCTACTGATGAATAAAATGCAGGTTTTACTTAAAGGTATTATTAAAGAGAACCCTGTTTTGGTTCTTCTGCTCGGCACCTGTCCTACTCTTGCTGTTACTGCTGATGTTAAAAGCGCTGTTGGAATGGCAGCCGCTGCAGCAATAGTTCTTATTTGCTCAAATCTCGTTATTTCACTTCTTAGAAACCTTATTCCCGATAAGGTTCGTATCCCCTGCTATATTGTTGTTATAGCTGGCTTTGTTACAGTGGTAGAAATGCTCATGCACGCTTTCTTCCCTGCTATTTACAGTGCTCTTGGAATCTTCCTTTCTTTAATCGTTGTAAACTGTATAATTCTTGGCAGAGCAGAAATGTATGCAAGTAAAAACGGTCCGGTAGCCTCTGTTATGGATGCTATCGGAATGGCGTTTGGCTTTGCTGTTGCTCTTATTGCAATGGCGGTAATCCGAGAGATATTCGGTGCAGGCAGCTTCTTTGGTATTGAAATACCCTTCTTAAAAGACTATACCATTCCGATTTTAACAGCTGCTCCCGGCGGATTCCTCGTATTTGGTATTCTTATTGCTATCACTAATAAGATTATGTCGGGCAAGAGAAAACCCAAGGCAGAATTCGGTTGCGAAGGATGTTCTTCTGCTGCTTCATGCAACAAAACAGAATGTGAAAAGGAGGCTGAATAATTATGTTTAAAGATTTTATTATAATTATAATGACCTCTGTTCTGGTCAATAACTATGTTTTATCCCGTTTTCTTGGTATCTGCCCCTTCCTTGGCGTATCTAAGAAAACTAATCAGGCTTTTGGCATGGGTGTTGCTGTAATTCTTGTTATGATGCTTGCAACCCTTGTCACTTGGCCTATTCAAAAGTTTATACTTGAAGCGTTTGAACTTGAATATCTTCAGACCATTGTGTTTATTCTTGTTATTGCCGCTCTTGTTCAGCTGGTTGAAATGTTCCTCAAGAAGAGCATCCCCTCACTTCACGCTTCTCTTGGAATATATCTTCCGCTTATAACAACCAACTGTGCTGTATTAGGTGTTTGTAAGAATTCTCTTACAGAAGAAATGCTGATAAAAGCAGATACTCCTCAGTTCCTTTATGCAATCGTCTACGCTTTTGCATCAGGACTTGGATTCTTGCTCGCAATGGTGCTCTTTGCGGGCGTTCGCGACAGAATTGCCGCAAGCAAACCTCCCAAAGCCTTTGAAGGAACCCCTGTTACTCTTGTAGCAGCATCCATCGTTTCACTTGCTTTCTTCGGTTTTGGAGGAATTGCTGAAAATCTTTTCAAATAATTAAAAGGAGTTGCTGATATGCCGATTATAATCGCAACTGCAGTTGTAACAGCAATCGGTCTACTTTGTGCTGTTATGCTTGCAATAGCCTCTAAAATATTTGAGGTGAAAACCAACCCTAAAACAGAAAGCATCCGAGCATGCCTGCCAGGAGCAAACTGTGGTGCCTGCGGTTACGCGGGATGCGACGGATATGCTAATGCACTTGCAGAGAAAATCGAGACAAATACAACACTTTGTACACCCGGTGCTGCTAAAGTTGCAGCAGATATCGCCGATGTGCTTGGTGTTGCACCTGCAGAAGTTACACGCAAAGTTGCATTAGTACATTGTAACGGTACCTGTGGAAACACAGAAAAAAAGGCTGAATTCAGCGGTTCAAAAAGCTGTTCTTCGGCAAGGCTACTGTTTGGCGGAGACGGAAAATGCATTTACGGCTGCTTAGGCTATGGTGATTGCGTTACAGTATGTGAATATGACGCAATTCACATAGTTGACGGCATTGCTTCCGTAGACATCAACGCTTGTACGGCTTGTGGTCGATGCACTAAAGTTTGCCCGAACAACCTTATTGAGATTATTCCTGCAGATAAGCCCGTAGCAGTAAAGTGCAGCAATAACGAAAAAGGTGCAATTGCCCGTAAAAATTGTAGTGTTGCTTGTATTGCTTGTATGAAATGTGAGAAGGTTTGTCCTACCGATGCAATTAAGGTTGACAAAAACCTATCCCATATTGACTACAGCAAGTGTATTGCCTGTGGTGCTTGTGCAGAAGCTTGTCCTACTGATGCAATAAAATTCAAGAAATAATTAAAGGAACACATCCTGCAAGCAACTTGCAGGATGTGTATTAAATATAGTATGAAATTAAATAAGATTAACAGAAATGACATTATTCTAATAGCTGTTCTGCTGTGCATTTCGCTTGTAGCTTTGTTGATATTTTCTTTAACCAAAACAGAAGGCGGCTATGCAGTTGTTGTGATAGACGGCACTGAGGTTGCGACATATCCTTTAAATCAAGATACAGAGGTTAAACTTACCTACCAAAACGATTTTAATCTTCTTGTAATCAAGGACGGCGCAGCGAAAATCAAAGACGCATCCTGTCCTGACAAGCTTTGTGTTCATCAGGGTGAAGTTATGTACAACGGTGAGTCGCTAGTTTGTTTACCGAACAAAATATCGGTAAAGATCGTGTCTGATGCAGAATCAAATATAGACATAATTTCGTAAGGAGATTTCTATGAAAGCTAAACGGATAACTGTTTTGAGTTTATTTTGTGCGCTGGCAATGATAATGTCTTATCTGGAATCCTTAGTGCCTCTCCCCTTACCTTTTGGCATAAAAGTCGGACTACCGAACATTATAATTGTATTTATCTTATGTAGGATCGGCATAAAAGAGGCTATAGCTGTCTCGCTGGTTCGAGTGATATTAGTATCTCTCTTATTTGGAAATGCTTTATCGTTAGTTTATAGCCTTGCAGGAGCTATTTTGAGTCTTACACTTATGATTGTCCTGAGTTTGCTTAAAAACTTCTCTACGGTGGGCATTAGCGTCGTAGGAGGAGTTGCGCACAATGCTGGACAAATTATTGTCGCTTGTATCGTTATGGATACAGCACAAATTTCATACTATATGCCTATTCTTGCAATTTCAGGAATAGTAGCAGGCGTGCTTGTAGGTATTATGGGTAACTTGCTTATAAAGAAATTCCCCAAAATCATATAATAAAACAGCTCTTGAACACAAGTGTTCAAGAGCTGTTTTTATAATGACAATACCGAACTTGCTATAGTAAAATAAATAAGTAAGGATACTGTGTCTACAAGTGTGGTTATGAAAGGACTTGCCATAACAGTAGGATCAAGGCCAATACATTTTGCACCAATCGGTAGCAAACAACCAACAACCTTTGCAAAAATAACAGTTGCGACCAGTGTAAGCGAAACAACAAAAGCTACCGCATTTGAAATTCCTGCGCCAAGAAGCATATTATCAAGCAGCATTATCTTTAAGAAGCTTGCTATAGATAACACAACACCGCAAACTATTGAAACTCTAAATTCTTTAAAGAATACCCTCAGTGTGTCCTTAAAATCGACATCTCCAAGAGAGAGAGCTCGTATAACAGTAACTGATGACTGACTGCCTGAATTACCGCCCGTATTCATTATCATTGGAATAAAAGCAATAAGTGCAGCCTGTACAGCCAGTGCGCTTTCAAATGCAGTAATGATCCATCCGGTAAATGTTGCAGTAAGCATAAGAAAAACGAGCCACGGAATTCTTGCTTTAACCGTCTCAAAAACTCCCGTCTTTAAATAAGTCTTATTCAGCGGAGCAATAGCTGCCATTTTTTCGATATCTTCGGTCGTTTCTTCCTGAAGAACATCAATTACGTCATCAACTGTAATAATTCCAATAAGACGGTTCTCTGTATCGACTACGGGAAGTGCGAGCATATCGTACTTATCAAAAAGCTGTATTACGGTTTCTTTTGAATCTGTAGTACAGACAGAGATAGCATCTTCTTCCATTATTTCTTCGAGAGACTGTGAGGTGTCGGATAACAGAAGATCTTTAGCAGTTACAACACCGATTAGTTTCCGCCTTAAATCGGTAACATATCCAGTGTATATGGTCTCCTTATCGAAACCAATCCTTCTAATACGATCAAAAGCATCCTGAACCGTTATATGCTTCTTAAGATCAATATACTCGGTGGTCATAATGCTTCCTGCACTGTCGTCCGGATAAGCAAGAATCTGGTTAATTTCTCTTCGAGTTTGAGGAGACGCCTGCCTTAGTATTCTCTTTGCAACCGAAGCAGGCATTTCTTCAATAATATCTACCGCATCATCAACAAAGAGCTCTTCGAGCATATCGTGAAGCTCTTTATCGCTGAATGACGATATGAGAAGCATCTGCATATCTGAATCCATTTCAACAAAAGTTTCCGCAGCAAGTTCCTTGGGTAGAATTCTGAATACAAGTAAGAGATGATTTTGATTAAGATTTTCAAGATAATCGACAAGGTCGGCGGGATTGATCTCTGATAATGCATACTTAAGTTCAGCATATTTGCGCTTTTCAAGCAACTCAAGAATTAAATCACACATAGATATCCCTCCTATCTTGAAGAATTATACGCTGTTAATCACATTATGTCAACCATAATCAATTTGATTTAGGATTTAAGATATACAATGTGAGCAATGCCTGCTATACTCTCACCCTGCTGAACGGTGGTTGGCGACATTAATGCTCCTGTTGCGCAGAATAATACATTTTTAAGCTTTCCAGTTTCCATTTTTGGGAGTATATATGAACATAAAACACTTGCAGAGCATCCACATCCCGAACCACCCGCATGTACATCCTGACTTTTAGGATCATAGATCATATTCCCGCAATCCTTGTGCTGTTTTCTGATATCAATTTTCATTTCATCGAGTAAAACATATAACAAATCACTTCCTATACGGCCTAAATCCCCTGTCAGTATCAAATCATAATCTTCCGGAGTAGTGTTAGTAAATTTGAGATAGTCACTGATTGTATCTGCTGCAGCAGGGGAAAATGTCAAGAGAACACCATAGAATTCCTCAAAAAAATTTTTTGACCCTTAAAATTGGGAAATTATGGGTGCTGCCATGGGAGCCCATAATGTTTTGCACCATAAATAATCATTGCCAAATGATTTTCACCATGTTATAATTTCTCTTGGAATAAGGTGAACCTACAACGGTAGGCGGTTAGCCCTTTGAATTACAGAGGGCATTGGCCCTCTTGTATTTAAGGGGGTGATGCTATGGAGTATTATTTCCTTGTTGTTTTAGTACTTATTGTTGCCACTGGCTACATTACTAGCATAAAAAAATACCCGCCCTGTCCTGAAAAAACAAGCGGTTATTCGCAAAACTTCAGGCTAACCGTCTATCGGTTTGCCTTATTTCACTTATATTATATCATATTATTTACGATTGTCAAGTTTTAATCAGTTGAACTTAATTCCATCCTTATTAACATTAGTATAGAAAGGATTATCATTCATATACTTATAAAATGTTTCGCAATCGCATAAAGTTACGGTTACTACGACATCATACTGAAGACCAAGTTCAGAAGTCAATGATATAAAAGGCTTTTTAAAACCTGATATTTGTTCACGAGGCACCTTTGCTAAAACCATAATATCAATATCCGATTCTTCGGTTTGCTCTCCTCGGGCATACGAACCATAAAGAACAGTTGAATCTAATTTATTTCCAAATAAAGATTTAGCAAGTGTGGCTATCTGTTCGGTTATATATGTTAGTTGTTCATTATTACACATTTTTTAAATACCTTTAACACCCCACAAAAATTTCTTTCGCAGATAATCTGCATGTTCAGGCGTTATACTTCCATCATTAATTTCTGCAATATTAATACTGCCGTACAATTCTCCCCACAAGCAATCCAATAAAGATGATTTCTCTTCAAGACCTTTCTTATAGGCGTCTAAATCGTGCTGAAGATATGACGGCAATCCATATTCATATGAGTGTTCACGCTCTTCTTTTATTTTATCTTTATCCATACTAGATTCACCGCCTGTAATAATATCCATAAATATTATAACGATCTACCGAAACTGAGTCAAGAACATTAGAATACAGCAGTCTGCGAAAAGCAGAACGTGTTATCATATATGATAACATACATTAGGTATATTCGCTTTCAGTACAGACAAAAGCGTGTGGCAGTAAACTGTCACACGCTTTATCATTACGCCGATTTTTTCTTTTTTGTGGGCTTTTCGGGCTCGATGAGTTGCTTATTGAGTTCGATATATTCAACTGCCTGTGCATAAGCATCCTGGAACTTGAATACAACCTCGATATCTCCGCCCTCGTGTACGAAAATCTCTTGTACCAATTCGGTAAGCAATGGTCTTGTAAGGTGTTCGATATTACCATACTTTTTGAAACGTGCCACAAACTCGTTCTCTTCGGTAATACCGCTTTGGAACTGCTCAGCAGATTTGCTAAGTGAGGCAATTTTTTCGTCAGCAATCCTCAGCTTTTCGTTAAGCCGTTCCTTTAACATCTGGTACTCATCCACTGTAATAACACCACTTTTCCAGTCGGGATAAAGGTCGGTAATCATAGATACCAATTTTTCTCGTTCAGCAATCTGAGATTTCAATGCCTTCTCAATATGACTTGATTCCTTTTTTCGTGCGGAATTATTATTGATTTGCGTGAGCAGTTCGCTCATTGTTGTTGCCGTATTAATCATATTTTGAACTGTCAAAAGCACTGCCTGCTCTAACTTATCAATACGAATGGTGTGATTTGTACACGCCGATTTTTTAAGCTTCCTTGCTGTTACACAGCGATAGTAATGATACGTACCGTATGTGTGTTGATTGGTCTTTTTATTCATCACACGCTTGCAGTCGGCACACCGCACAAGCCCAGAAAATAAATCAACGTTTTTCTTTTTGGGGCTCTTGCGAATACTCTTGTTAAATAGTGCCTGTGCATTGTCAAAGGTCTCTTGGCTAATGATTGGCTCGTGAGTACCTTCAACAACAATCCACTCATCTTTAGGGATAGCACGGCATTGCTTAATCTTATAACTGTAGGTAGTATTCTTGCCCTGCACCATATCGCCAACATACATTCGGTTTTGCAAAATGCGGCGCACCGAACTATCAGGCCATAGACCGTCATTGCTTCTGCCACATGGATGCCTGTAATTGAAGCCTTTTTGTTTTTTATACATTGATGGGTTGGGTATGCCCATTTCATTAAGGTCTTTTGTGATGCCAATGATACTCTCACCCCCAATAAATCGCTCGAAAATCATTCGAACAATTGGTGCAGTTTCCTCATCAATGATAAGATGATGATTATCGTCCGGGTCCTTTAGATATCCGTATGTGGGGAAAGAACCAATAAACTTACCCTGCTGACGTCTGAGGTTCAGCGTTCCTCGCACGTTAACAGACGTGTTTGCTGCCAGAGATTCATTCATAATATTGGTGACGCCAACCTTCACCAAATCGTTAAATGAGTTTATACCTCTGATACCGATATCAATCTGGTTGTTAATTGCAATAAAGCGAACCCCAAGTTTTACGAAAATCTTATCAAGATAGATACCGCCCTCGGTGTGGTTTCGAGAAAAACGCGAAAGGTCTTTAACCAAAACACAGTTTACCTTGTGGGCATAAATATCGTCCATCATTCTGTTAAAGTCAGGACGGTCAAAATTTGTACCGCTGTAGCCGTCATCCACATAAATGTCATAAATCTCCATAT
The DNA here is from genome assembly GCA_045539925.1 of Acutalibacteraceae bacterium. Lineage (GTDB taxonomy): Bacteria > Bacillota > Clostridia > Oscillospirales > Acutalibacteraceae > SFWF01. The sequence continues at coordinate 30,681 of JAZQGH010000161.1, forward strand.
CGGGATAACGTTTTATATATTCTTTTAAAATTTCTCGTTGCGACGCAATCGAGTTACTCTCCGATTCCGTACCGTCATCACGGGACAGACGAAGATAAAGAGCAGTCTTCCAAACCTTTTTTGGTACGGAGGACTGCTCTAAAATTTCAGCATATTTAGCATTTGACATAAAGCTAAAACCTCCATATTTTTTAATATGAAGGTATGGCCGTTTTTCTACACAACCGTAGTATACCATACCTTCGACTTTAAATCAACCCAAATTTGTTTGGTAATTTGCTCCAGACGAAAATACTGAACCGAGAGCATCAGTAAAAGTTCGGTTTCCGCCGAAACTCACCTTCACTCTCACATCGCCGACTTTAAAAAGATAAGGGTTTTTAATTTGCTCAAAATAGTCATTCATTTTCTCAGGCACAGATTTCTCTGCGTCTATCTTCACATCATGCAAATCAACAAGGCTATCTTTAGAACAATCGGCAATGTCAACATTTCTTAACATAATTAAATCAAAAGAATCTAACATAACTTGCCATTCCTTTCATAAGATATTTTTTACCTTGCGAAAAACATTTATACAGCATTTACCAATTGTTTAACGACTTCTTCTTAACGAAAATTCGTCTTTCGACAAATCCCGTGCCCATTCTTCCTGCGCTGCG
>JAZQGH010000162.1:0-1588 GCA_045539925.1 Acutalibacteraceae bacterium
GGATGAAAGATCATAAGGCGTTTCTCCCTTCTTCGTTTTATATTCCGTATTTTGATGCTTTATTTGATTATATCATATCTTTTTAAACAAATCAATATTTTTATAAGAGCGTAAAGCAAGACAAGAAATACCCCCCGTAATGAAGTGAACCCAAAAGTTTAGACAAAATTAAATATTAAATTGCTTGTGAATGAGCTCGGTATTGAACTGGGCTCATTCCTTTTAATTTAAGAGAGATTCTCTCGTTGTTGTAGTAATGTATGTATTCTTCAAGCTTCTCAATGAATCCCCGAGGGGATTCAAATTTTTCGCCGTAATACATTTCAACTTTTAACCTACCAAAGAAATTTTCCATAATGCCATTGTCCATACAGTTTCCTTTTCTGGACATACTTTGTGTAATGTTATGCTCGGCAAGAAGCCTTTGGTATTCGGCGTGTTGGTACTGCCAACCTTGATCGGAATGGAACAGAGGTCGTGCATCGGCAGGAAGTTTTTCAAACAACCCATTCAGCATATCTCTAACTTGCTGCAAGTTCGGGCTTGTTGAAATAGAGTAAGATATGATTTCACGGTTAAACATATCAAGCACAGGTGCAAGGTAAACCTTTTCATCACCGATCTTAAACTCTGTAACATCGGTTGTTAACTTTTCAAATGGCTTGTCTGCATAAAAATCTCTATGCAACAAATTATCCGCTACCTTGCCAATCTCTCCCTTGTAAGAATGATATCTACCGTTTTTGCTCTGTTTACCACGCAAGTTAAGGGCTTTCATTAGTTTTAATACTGTTTTGTGGTTAATTGTATGACCTTTTGTCTTTAATTCAAAGCAAATACGTCTGTAGCCGTATCTTCCTTTGTGAGTATTGTAGATTTCTAATATATCTTGTTTTTCGCTTTCATATTTGTCTTTATCCTTCTGTTTCAGATAGTAATAGTACGTACTTCTTGCTATCCCGGAAAGCTCCAACAAATCTTTAAGCGGATACTTATGCCTTAGTTCAGCAATTATGAACGCCTTTTCCCGTTCTTTTGCTCTTCCGCAAGAACTAAGGCACTCAGTTTTTTTAAATATTCTATCTCCATTCTGAGTCTTTGGTTCTCGGCGATGAGATCTTCCTCGACCTTTCGATCGAGCTTCGGTGGGCGACCACGCTTTCCACTGGTATTGTTTTTGCCTCGTCTTTCTTTCATTAGACCTTCGGCTCCTTCTTCCAAAAATATGCGTTCCCACCGTTTAATACTGCCTTTGCAGGATTCTTCTTCCGTTCTGTTTTGAGCGCCTAAATGTTTTCTGGCTGTTTCCCTGTACCCCAAATGGTGTTCTCGCATATCCATTATAACACGAATTTTGAATTCTGGCGAGTAGTTTTTGTTTTCTCTTCCTGTTTTGCTCATAAAAAATATGCACCTCCAAAAGTGTCTAACTTTTGGGGTGCATATCAAGCTTTCCATCGGGATCTCTTTATTTGCTTTTTTTTAGTGAGTCATTCAGCCTTCTGCCCGTTCTTTTTACAATGATATATACGGTAAGCCATACGATAAGGTATGAAACGATAAAAATACCCGTAAAAATAAGGAATAC
>JAZQGH010000163.1:0-5721 GCA_045539925.1 Acutalibacteraceae bacterium
CTATATGACCGGTGAAAGCGGAACCGCACGAAACGGTACAGTTCACCGATATTACAAATGCAACAACGCTAAATACAAACACACTTGTGATAAAAAGACGGTTAAAAAAGAATGGATTGAAGACATTGTTGTTAAGCACACCCATGAGATAATGATTGACGATAATGTAATTGAGGATATCGCAAGTATTGTGTTTAGAAATGCAAAAAAAGAAAATCCCGCAATACAACTACTTAAACAACGGCTTAGTGAAACAGAAAACGCACTTAACAATTTGCTTAGAGCAATAGAAGAAGGAATTATAACTCCGACCACAAAACAAAGAATGATAGAGTTGGAGCAGACGAGAGATGAGATTAAATTAAAACTCATCAAGGAAGAAATGAAGAAGCCCACTATCACAAAAGAGGGCTTAATATTATGGCTCAGGCACATTCAGAACATGAGCTTAGAAACGAAGGAACACAAACAAAGACTGATTGACTGCTTTGTCAATGCCGTATATCTCTACGACGACAAGCTGGTCATAACATTTAATTATAAGGAAGCAACTAAAACCGTAACCTTAAAAGAGGTAAACGGTTCGATTATAGAATGCTCAGGTGCACCAAAAATTCCAAGAACGATAAGTTCTTGGAATTTTTATTTATTAGCTCTTCAAGGCTCAATGTATTTTCTTGACTTGAAGCCTAATATATTGTATCATTTAACAGCAATATTTGATTATGGAGGAAGATATGATGTCTCAATGCCCTAACTGCAAGAGAGCAGGTGCCCCTGACGCAAGATTCTGTGACAGATGCGGAACTCCATTGCCTGATTCTACACTTATTTCAGGTGCACACGGCACCAGTACAGCCTTTAAATTCGGTAGCTTTTTGACCGCATTATCTAACCTTTCGTTTAACTACTTAAAAGCTATTCTTGCTGCAGTTACCGTTCTTTTAGTTATTATTATCATAGCACTTAGTTTTGCTTCCTCTGGTAGTCTTAACTCATTCTCGTATTTAAAGGATAACGAACTATACTATATGTCGCTTTCCCAGTCAAAGGGAAAGCAGGTTTCCTCAGACCTTCTTGACGGCGCAAGCACAATTGGAAATCTCGACGAATATATTCGTATAAGCAATGACGGTAAGAAAATCTTTTTTGTTGACAAGTATGACGGTAGCGGATATGACCTCTATTACAAAAAGACTTCTAAACTAAAAAGAGACTCCGAAAAGCTTGTGTCTGATGTAAACCATTATGACATAAACGACAAGGGAAGCCTTGTGACATATATTAAAGACGGAGGCGACCTGTATCAACACAACCTGCGTGAACAATCAGATAAGATTGATGAAGATGTTACATCTTTTATTGCTTCGGACGACGGAAAACGCATTGTATATCTTAAGGTTGATTCAGAGTCTTCAACATATGCTATCGATGTTTATCTCAGCAAGTCAGGAAAAAGCGGTGAGGCAGTTTTAACAGGAATCGAGAGTATATACAAAATCTCAGATGACCTTAAAGAAATATATTACACACAGTATAATACCCTCTACAAAGCGAAACTCGGCAAAGACCCCGAAAAACTCGCTACGGATGTGAGCGAGATAATTAATATATACGATTCAGGTGAATGTTACTTCGTTAAAATAAGTGATGACGGCGTATCATCACTCTACTATTTTGACGGCAAGTCTGAGTGTATGTTGATTTCGGACGGTTACTATAGCTATGAGGATTTTGCTTCAAAGTCTCCTGTAATGGTTTATTGCTCCGGCACTTCAAACGGCGATACAAAAGAATTTGCCTTCAAGGTTGCCGTTGGTGATAAGACCTTCGACTTAGAAAACGGATTTTCTTTCGATTTAAATACGGAAGGAAATGAACTAAGGTATCTGATCAGCAGTTCAGACAACACAAGTTCATATACACTCTATTCTTCAAAAATTACTACAAAAGGTGTATCTGACAAAAAGGAACTCGATACAAAGATATACTCGGGTCATTATGTATCGGAATATAAGTATCTATACATAAAAAACTATATTCCCGAAACGACTACCGGAGATATTTATCTTAATAATGAATTAGTTGATAAAAATGTATACTGCGGATACATCAACTATTCCGAAACCAGTAAAATGCTTATATACTTTACAGATGTCGACGATAGCAATAACGCAACACTCAAGATTTTTAAAGGTCGCAAGGCAACAAAGGTTCTTGATGATGTTTATATGCATTCGTTAGTTATTGCTCCGGATGGCGAACTTGTTTTCCTTGCAGACTATAAAAGCGGTGACGGAACACTGTATATTTGTAAAAACAGACATGCTAAAAAGATAGATATCGATATTTCTTCCATTGTAAGATTCTCTACAAACGAGGAATACGATCATAAAATCATCTCTAATATGTAAAAAACAGGCGAGAATTTGCTTTTTGCAAAATCTCGCCTGTTTTTTACTTTTTGTATCTTTCAATTATATTTTCGTAGCGTTTTACTGCAAGAGAAACCGAGTCATCCCATGAAAAGTAAACTTTATCCTCAGCACCCAAACCTAATGTTTTAAGCAAATTAGGTGTTTTTATCGCATCCATAAGCGCTTTGGCATAGCTTTCGGGAGTCTCTTTATCACAAAGAATACCAGACACACCGTCCTCCACACCTTCAGCTGCGCAGCAACCTGCAACTAAAACAGAAGCGCAACCACAAGCGGCTGCCTCCTTGACAACAAGACCTGATGTATCATAGGTGGAAGGGAAGAGAAAGAGGTCAGCTCTGCTGAAATAGGCGCGAACCGTCTCTCTATCAACTATTGAACCCGTAAAAATCAAATTATCATAAATGCCGATTCCTCTAGCGTATTTTTCTATAGAAGGTCGGTCGGGACCGTCACCAACAAAAAACATTTTATATCTTACTCCGTTCTGAGTAAGAATTTTAAGTGCGTCAAGTGTAATTTTGATATTTTTGTACCACATCATTCGACCGCAATATAAGAAAACTAACGGTTCGTCAGTTGTGCGGTGAACTCGGTCTAACTCGGCTATTGAGTCTTTCGAAGCTTTACCCTTTTTAAAATCAGTTCCGTTTGGCATAATATATACACTACCGTTATAACCGAATTTTCTTAGACTCTCAACCGTTCCATTTGATACAGCCCACACTTCGTCTGCAAATCCGACGTTTTTAGATACAAATTTACGTGCAACTTTTTTGAATTGCTTATTGTCTACAAACCTGTCAATGTCTATATCAAATTTTGTGTGATAGGTAAGTATGGTTGGAATTTTCTTCTTTTTTTTATATAAAACAGAAACTTCTCGCGCAAGAACACTTGAAGCAAATGGACTGTGCACGTGAAGTAAATCAAAATCCATTTTGGCAAGATCGTGAACAGTTTTAGGAGAAAACGGATTACCTACTCTGTAAGGCATTGAGGTTGAAAGTTTAGCAGAATGGTATCGGTAAACAGAAAAATCATAATTATCAACAACATTAGGATAATTTGGCGTAATAACCACGGGAGTTCCAAAATTTTTGTTAATAATATCTGCATAGTTATATACTGCATTTGCAACTCCGTCAATGGTTGGCGGAAATGAGTCGTTGAAAAGACCAACCTTAAACAAATAGAATCACCTCATTTTCTAATTATAAATCTTTGAATTTTTTTGTCAAGTAAAAACGGATACCCTTTTGGGTATCCGCTAAGTTCAGCAATTATTTCATGCTGTTTTCATAAGATTCGATCATCTTCTTAAAAGTGTGTCCCGTACTGCCAATATCTACAATGCCATCATCAGAAACCTCATTTTCATCGGTTTTTTCGGCATTTTTAATAGATTTATGGCGTTTTCGTATGGTGGACAAATGTTTCTCAACCGTCTCTCCCGAGAAAATCTTTACTGAAATTTCAACAGTGCCTTCTTCAATAGGAGTCACATAAATCTTGTCAATATATCTGTTTATGAACGCAGAGTCAATCATATTCTGGCTTGCTTCATTTTCGGCTTTTAGCAAAATATTACGTATCTCTTCTATTCTTTGCTTATATTCGGAGCGTGAGTTGATTTCATATTCAATTTCCTGAATAGCAGAGTAAACCTCCGTAGATTCATCGGTAATCTGTTTGTTCATCTCAACAAAATCTCGGTCATTAATTTGCCCTGCAATATTGTACTCAAGCAACTTTGATTTTTTCTTTGAAAGAAAATCAAGTCGGTCTTTTAACTTTTGCAGTTCACCCGATGAACTGTCTTTCGCTAAAACTTCAGCATACATATTTGTATATTCTTCAATAATCAGCTTTGCATCCTCGGCAGTATCCTTAAATACCTCGTAAAGAACCTCTTTGATTTCTTCTTCGTAAATAGTGAACGAGGGACAAGAATCTGTTCCGTTGTTGATTTTTCCGCTGCATATCCAACGGGATAACACATTGCCTTTGCGGTCTTTACTGTCCTTGCGGTAGTAGAGCTTTCCACAATGGGTACAATACATTTTACCGGTCAACAAATTCGGGTGGTTGCATAGATTTTGTCTATTCTTAACATCACGGCTGCGCCTTCTAAGAACAACGTTGGCTTTTTCCCATAATTCTTCATCAACAATAGCAGGAACAATTTCGCCTGTTTCGTCCTTAAACATAACCCATTCCTCAGGCGGTAAAAACTTTTGCTTTTTAGTGAACATATCTATAATTTTTACCTTGTTGCCTACATAATAACCCTTGTATTTTGGGTTAGAAATGGTGTTAGACATTGTACTGTGGCAGATGCGTTTGCCGTTGTTATTTCGGTAGCCTTTGTTCCAAAAGATTTCCTCAATCTGTTTCATACTATACTTATCGGTAGCGTAAAGTTTAAATAATTCACGCACCATCTCGGCTTCTTTTTCGTCAATAACCAATCTTTTGTTGTCTTTGCGATAGCCAAAAATACGGCTGTTACCAAGGACAACATTTTTCTTTATAGCCTCTTGATGACCGAACTTAATACGGCTTGATAGTTTACGTAACTCGTCTTGAGCAATACCCGACATAATCGTTAAGCGAAGTTCACTGTCTTCATCAAGCGTGTTAATATTATCATTTTGAAAAAACACACCTACACCGTAAGAAAGTAGGTCACGGGTGTATTGAATACTGTCAAGGGTGTTACGGGCAAAACGGGTGATTTCCTTTGTGATAACAAGGTCAAAAAGTCCAGCCTTAGCATCACTAATCATATTGTGGAAATTTTCACGCTTTTTGGTACTCATACCTGAAAGACCTTCATCAATATATCCTTCAACAAACTCCCAATTAGCATTTTTCTTTATAAAATTACGATAGTAGGATATCTGGTTGTCGAGAGAATTTAACTGCTCGTCCTTTTCGGAAGAAACACGTGCATAGAAGGTAACTCGCATAGGTATTTCGTATATACTTTTAGTCCTCATCATTTGACGGACAGAGTGTACATCCATAAACTAAAATCTCCTCTCAAAATTTTCGTCAATAAATTGTTTGTTGTTCATTGTCAAATTACAATATTATATTACCACAAACAAAATTAGAAATCAATACTTTATTGGAAAGTAAATAATTGAAACGATAAAGTTTAACTGTGTTTGTAAACTTTTTGTAAATTAGCACTCTTTTGCATAAAGTGCTAATTGACTTTTACTGACTTTTGTGTTATTATAATGTTGCCCTGTATGTAGGTACAGGGGAGGATGAT
>JAZQGH010000164.1:0-22272 GCA_045539925.1 Acutalibacteraceae bacterium
CTCCGTATGCAGAAGCGGTTTTGTATGCCTGTTTTTCAATCTTTTCAAGTTCAGATGTCGTAAGGTCTGTGGTTTTTCTTACTGCAACAAGCTCATCGTCAACCGCTTTCATTGTGGCGATTGCATCGGTAAAAGCTTTTGTAGCGGAAGAAACCGCACCGGCGATAAAATACCACTGCGTAAATTTACCAACGGATTTCAAAAGGCTTTCGTGGGATTTAGTCTGCTCTTTTGTAACCTTGGTGTTTTCAACTTGCGCTTTTGTGAGCTGTTCTACCTGCTGTTTGGCTTCTCTTGCTCCGCCAACAGAAATATTTACTTTTTTATTTTCAAGTTTCTGAACATCGGAAAGAAGTTTATCTAATTCTCCGCGGCTAACTGTTACGTTAAGTTTTACGCTTGTCATTTAGTGGAAAAGCCCCCTTTACTTAACATCAAATCCTTTAATCGAAAGACCAATTTCTAAAATAGTTTCCAAGGCGTTATCTCTTTCAAGATTTTCTTCCGCCACACTATGAAAAGGTCGCGGTTTTAGATAGGCACCATTGCTTTCGCTTCCCTGTCCAGGTTTAAATTCATACCCAACACCGGTTTCAACAATTTTTACAACATCTCTGGTTCCGTCTTTTCTTGTGTCAAAAACTTCAAGAGTGTGGGTCGCTTTTTCATAAGTCGAATCCATGTTGTTTTTATCGCTCAAACCGCCTTTGCCTTTTTTTCTTTCATAAATAATCGGGTTCGGGTATGCGTCATAAACCTCTGTTTCGACTGCAATAGCGATATAATCTTTTGCCGTTTCAGTCATTTGCCCTGTCATAATCTCGTCAATGGCTGTATCAAGTTTTAAATCAAAAGCGGCAATTTCTTCTTTGATTCCCATATACAGCCTCCTTTTTAAAAATTATGTCAGCCCACAAATTTACTTTGTGGGTTCACATAACGGGCGGAATTTCTTCCGCCCTATCTGTTATTCACCGGCGACTACTTCAACGTCTGCTTTAACGGTGTAGTTAGTTTCTCCGTCGGTATAAACAACGGTTACATCGGTGTCACCTGCGGTCGCTCCTGCAGTAATAAGACCAGCAGGAGAAACAGTGGTTCCTGCAGGACCACCTTCTCCAAGAGTGTAAGTGAATCCGTTGGTGTAAGAAGCGGGATCCGCAAGGCTTCCGTCTGCCATAACGAGTTTTACGGGAACCTGAGCAGTTCCAGAAACGGGTACTTCAACGTTGCCGCCGATAATTGCAAGGCCCTGAATGTTTGCGGTTGCATCATCGGGAACATATACGTAGTAAGCAAATGCGTTACCGCTTCCGCCGCAGCTTTCACAACCTTCGCCGATTACTTCTGCGTCATAAACAATAGCCTGACCGCTAAGACTTGTAGTGTCTGCGGTGGTAACGTCGCCAACTACGCCGCCGTTTGCACCAAATTTAAGGGAAGGTACAATAACGTAGAGCCAACCAACTCTGGTTCCTTCGTTGGCATTTCCGCTTTCGTTAGCGTAAACTGCAATCTGTGCGGTAAAATGCACAACTTTGGGGTCAAACATAGAAGAGATAGCCGCAACCTGAGCAGTAGGTTTGTTGATGTAATACCAGACTTTGTATTCAGTACCGGTTGTTGCGGTAAATCCTTCGATTGCGCCATCTTCGCCGATGGGATAAGCCGTACCGTACTGCATTACGGGAGCAGCCTTATCAACTTCAAGAACATAAGCATAAGCCTGTCCGAAACCAAGCTGTGCAACAGGAGTTCCCGCAGCTACATCAATGGTAAGTGCTTCACCGTTTGCGGTAATATCCTGACATACCATTACGGGTGCGCTGTATTTTACAGAAGCGCCAAGCTGTGCAGCTTTAGCCCAAAGAGAAAAGTCCGCCGCAACAAAGTCAACGTTAAGCGCACTGTCGGAAGGAATAATGGCCGCAACAGCATTACCAAGTCCGCCACGAATTTCACCCATAGTTACGCTTGTGGTGATGTTACCGGTCTGGAATTTATCGGAGTAATAAAGAATATCTCCGCTTCCTTTATCGGTAACGATTGCCTGACAAGTTCCTTTAACAAAAAGTTTTCTGTCGGTAAAACGAATCATTAGTTTTTCACTCCTTCTAAAAATTTAAAAAGGTTTTGCAGGTCTAAAATCCTGCTTGTTTGATTGCTTTTTCGCCTTCGCCGCCAGCAAAATTGCTGAGAGCTATAAGAGATTCGGAAGTGTTTTCTTCTTTCTCATACCAAGGATTTGGAGTAGGATTTCCGCCCTTCCATTTGCAGCCTTGTGCTTCCATAATTCCGTGAAGTATGTAATCCATCGCTCTTTTGTAAGAAGAAGCTCGGTGATTGAGTTTCAAGATAGGCCAATCGTAAATTTCGCTCTCATCTTTTCCGGAAAAAGCCGCAACCGAATGAATAAGAGTTTCAAAATCCGCTTTAAGACCAATAGCTTTACTGCTCAAAATGTCTTTTTCTGCCTGAATAAGTTCCGGATTAACTTTGTCGGAATATATTTCAATTCCGTTTTGAAGTGCAATAATGGGGCGTATTTTTTGAAAAACAACCGGTGATAACTTTATTTCCTCATCATTGTTTCCCAAAAAAGAAATGCCTTTTAACGTAAAAGGATCGTCACTTGCAACCGAGATTTTAAATCTTCCTACTCGGTCTTTAATGTTTTCTCCTTCTCCAATCCTTAAAGCCAGAGCAAGCATTAAAAGAGCTTTAAAGAAAAGCCCTGTTGCTTTTTCTCCCTGAGAAATCAGTTCAATATCAAGGGCGTAAAAAGCCGAAAGCAAAGGTTTTGATATAAGGCGCACAGGGAGCGCCTGTGGAAGAAACTCAATGCTTTCCTTTGCGATAATAAAATCATCGTGCTCAAAAACTCTGATTGGGTATAGTGTCAGAGATTCCGTGGTAATTGGGTTGTATTTTGAAATCTCTCGACGTATTTTAAGCGGGATTTCTTTCATATTTTGGTTTTCTCCCTCTTATACAAAATTAAAAAAGAGGACCCTTGAGCACGGATATTTTCTCCAATGCTCAAAAGCCCTCTTTGGCTCATGCTCAATCCTCTGTGACTGAGTGCTCAATATGAATTAGTAGGGTTGGTGCTTTCCATCCATGTGATGTTTAAAATAAGCGACCTTCCTACATTGGTGTATTCATCGTAAATAGCTCTGCTTCCGCATTCGCCGTTATAAATTCTGCTGAAATCAATAACTCCAACACCCGCAATGTTTACTCCGTGCAAACTTTCTATAATAGCCTGTTCTATGTCGTAAACTCTGCTGTAGTAATTGGTTTTTGTGTTGGTGTCAAAATTCACGTTGGTCCATATATCAAAACAAAGACTTATGTTTTCGGTATAAGGATTTACCGGACTGACTTTTCCAATATAGCATTTTATTTCGGTTTTTGCTTCAAGCTGGCTTTGTCCGATTTTTGTTTGTGCAAAAAGTCTGTACCCTTTCGGGTGTTTTTTCTCAAGTTCCTTGGAATTTATAACCGGTTGGGTAGGATCAAAAAGAAGCGCAAGTTTTTCTTCGGCGGTCGGAAGTCTTTTTGCAAGAGGATTTTCCCCATCGTGAAAAAGATATTTGATAAACCTTACTCTCGGTCTGTCATTATCGTCCACCGGTTCGTAACCCTCTTTATCGGGAAGGTCTAAAAGATATTTGATTATTTTAAGAGGAATTTCTTCCGCTCCCCTCATGGTGTTATATCCCGTCTGAACTTTTTCATAAGGATAATATTTTGAATCAAAAGAAACCGTTGGAACCACCGCCCTTCTGTTAAAAAACTATTTATTTGCCCGCTTTTTCTTTAAGAACCTCGCTGAGCTTGGCCTTTGCACTGTTCATCTGTTCAAGAGCTTCTTTCATAGCTTCCGGAGTGCTCTGGCTTTCAACCATTGCAAGAATCCTTGTGCAAGGATCGTTCATAACATTGAGAAGCATGTAAATCTGAGCGTTAAGTTTTTTTTCAAAATCTTTATAATCATAAAGAATATCAAAAACTTTATCTCTGATTTCGGTGTCGCTTTTCATTCTTTCAAGCTCGTTGAAAATGTGATTTCTGACCCATCTGTCATAATCATCTGCCGCAAGAAGATATTCTTCTTTTTCAACGGGGTCAATGTCTTTGTCAAAATAGCATTTAAGCAAAATACCCATAAGATATCTGCTTTTTATAAAACTATCTTCGCCATACATTGAAGGAAGAGGTTTATCGTTTGCCATGGTCGGAAGTTCAAGAATACATTTCGGTGCAATGTCGTCGATTATTTTCTGTTTTTCCATAATCGGAACATAGCTGAAAGCCTCTTTAACATCTGCTTTTTCAAGATAATAAAAACCCATACTTGTAAAATCCTTTCTTTTTCGTATGTATTATTTATAATAATGTAATATTACTTATTTTTAAGCGGACATTTGTTAATCTGCTCGGTTGCTTCCCACCTTCGGGTTTTACCGCAAAAATATTGGTGTCCGCAATAATCCATATTGCCCGAAACCTTTTTGCAATGTATCGAAACATCTCCCGGTTTTCGGTAGGCAAAAGGGCAGTTTTCTTTAGCCATATTACTCACCGCCCTTTTGTTTAAGCCGCTTCTTCGTACTGCGGAGCATCTTTAATCGGGTCTGCGCAGTCCGCAAGACTATGTACTTTGGCTTGCTGTTTTTTACCTATAACCAGTACGTCCATAGGATTGATAATAGCCGCAGAAAGAATTGCAACGGAAAGTTTATTGCGTTTAAGAAGAGCCGAAGCAGCTTCTTTAACCTGCGGAGTGTAAAAAGGAAACTTTGTGTCGGTGTCCATTTCAAAGTGAATGTGATTACAATAATCATGTGCTCCGCTTATAGAACCGATTTTCTGATAAGCCTTGACTTTATCTCCTTTTTTAACATTGATTTTTGCAAAGTGATAATATCTTACGATAAGGTCTTTAATTTTTCCCGTTTTGGGAATAAATACTTTGTTATAACGAATTACTACAACTCCGCCTATGCTGTTCTGGTTTCTTTCAATTCCCAGAACTGTGCCTTCACCGGAAGCGATTACATCAAAATCCTTGCCCCAACGGTCATCAAAATCAACGCCGTAATGAGTGTAACCGTGTTTTTTGGCGTAATCTTTATTTTTATATCCTCCGGCCACTTGGCAATCATACATAGGAAAAATAAGGAGTTGAGCGTTTTCTGGTGCTTTTGCGTATTTCATGTATTTTCCCTCCCTTAATTAAAAAGTTATGTAACTATTGTTCCAGTGCTATCAGTAAAAGTTCCAGCTTCAATGTTTACGAGTGGAGTTTCAATTTTAAGCACGCCAAGTGGGATATACTCTTTATCAATTAAATTCCAACCATTAAAAACTATGCAATCTTCATATACATCAACCGTATAGCCTTGACTTGCCGAGGGATCCTCAGGTGTTGTTGCGTTTTCAAGATCAATATCTCTTGGTTTTCCAACCGACGAAACATGTACAGATTTAAAACCATTTTTATCAGTGTAGTTTGTTGTTTTATCTAATTCTTGAAGCCCATATTTCATGTGTGAATGTCCATGAATTAAAACTACATTTTTATAATGTTTCATTAAACTTTTAAAAACTGTCGTTTTTACTGTTCCCCATGTTTCAAAGATTGAGTTTTCTCTTAAATCCAATGGGTCGCCGCTGTCCTCTTCAAGATATGGATGTATAAAAACAAAGCATCTTTTGTTTCTGTTGGTTTCAAGTGTTTCATAAAGCCACTGTAAAGCATCGTCACCCATAACATCATTCCAACTTGGTTGCCCAATAAAAATATAAAGATCATTGCCTTGAGTTTTTGTATAGTACAAATCAGTACCAGTATAATATTTAAGCTCAGTCAAATTGTTTGTTATTGGTACAACAGAACTTTCATGGTTTCCACAAATACCGTAAACCGGAATAGTGTGCTTATCACATATAGATTTATACATTTCAAACTGCTCCGGCGCTAAATTAACTTTATCGCCTTCAAAATACAAACCGGTTTGCGTAATATCTCCACAATGAGCGCAGAACAAGCATCCTTTTTCTTCAAAAAAGGTTAAAGAATTGTCAAATTTTCTGTTACCATTCCATGAGGTTTCAATTTTATAAACATGTAAATCCGATATCAGTGCAAAGGTATAAAGCGGAGTTCCCGCTTTTGGAGTAAGCAACCCAAGGGAAATATTGTAAATTTTTTCGCCTGTGCTATTATAAACTCCAATAGATTTTGAACCACTTGGGGCTGTGTTTTGTGGGATAAAATGCTTATACATATACGCCATAAAATCACCGCCTACGCTATTTCTTCGTTGATAGTGATAATTACATCGTTCTTCGTATAGCCATTCATAAGAGTACCATCAATTCGTATATAGGCTAATTCAGAAGTTGCAAGCTGTTCACCTTGGTCGTTGAGCATAATAGTATAAGTGCTAATATTACCACTGACAGAAACAGAAGTATCATAATAATTATAACTACTACTTGTGTTAGACCTACCGCCATACGCTCCAACCAACAGAGATTTATCCGCTCTATAACCAACTATTTTTGCATCGTTTTGAGAACCCGAACCATTAGTTGTTAGAGTTCCTATAATATTAAGTCCTTCAATTCGCAATACATCTCCTGCTTCACAAGGAATGTAATTGGTTGTAGTATGTCCTGCAAGAACAGAAGTGCCGCCAGAAGAAATGCTCAATCTGTATCCTTCCTGCCAATCTGCACTTGTCGGGTCTGCAAGGTTGGTATAACCAGAAGCTTCTTCTGCTACTGCCGTAATAACGATGTTGCCTGTTACAGAATCAATGTTAATAACACCATTTGTTACTGTTACCGCAGAACCGCCCATTGTCACAGAAACAGAAGAAAGTTCATATCCACTATTGGCTGTAATGGTTGCAGAATAACTACCGCCCTCAACAACTTCGGTTGCGCTGTTATTTATGGTACAATTTGTAAGATTTTTTGTAATGGAATAATAAGTGTTGCTGTCAAGAACAAGATTGCCTATATCAACGGTCGAGCCATCTTCCAATTCATACTTGATGGAATATGTCCCGTCTGCAAGGTTTCCTTTAAGAACAATATTATTGTTTGCATCTACATAACCAATAATATCTCCCGCCGGAGCAATCTCTATTCCTGTTCCTACTTGAACTCCTTTTGCAAAAATATATAAAAGGCCATCTACACCTATTGCAAGGGTTAAGTCACTTCCGGTTATAGCATTAATGTTGTTTCGTCCTTGAGCTTGCTGGTTATTTGTAAGGCTTTGCGCTTTATTATAAAGTACCGCCGCAATATTTGCCGCTGTACCTGCAAGATTATCTGAATCCATAGAGGCAGGCATCGGCGCTCCCGCCGCCGCTAAAACAGAATATGTGTCAGCAACGTTTTGCTCAATTCTGTCAATTTCGCTTTGAATGCTCATTAAATCACATCCTCTTTTTAAATGGCCGCAAGAGCTGTTTCAATAGCATTTGTAAGAGAAACCTGTCCTCCGCTTGTATATCCTGCGGGAATAGAAACGCTTGTTGTAGTAAGGCCATCCATGGTTCTGTTTACTGCTCCGTTATTAGGCATAGTACCTTCAACTTCTTCGCCTTGTGCATTAACAAAAATATCTCCGTCAAGAACGTTGGGTGCCGTTGCGGTTACTCCTGATACATCTTGATATGCCGCAGGAATAGGAGCTACCGTAACCTGAGAAAGAACTTTTCCCGCTGTAGGCGTAATATTCTGCTGAGATTTGGTGGGAGTTGCTGTTTTTGTTTCAGGAACAATACTTACAGTACCTTCTCCGTTGTGATAGCCAAGCGGAACATCATAAGTTTCATTTCCGATAGAAAGAACTACTTCAACTGCTCCGTTATTAGGCATTGTACCTGCTGTAACGCTACCGTCAGAAGTTACAAAAACTGCGTTTGCAAGAACCTGAGCCGCTGTTGCATTAACGGAAGAAACATCTTGGTAAATATCGGGAATCGCATTAACCGTTACTGAGGAAAGTCCGTAAAAACCACTGTCCGCCGAAACGCTTTGCTGTGCTTTTGTAGGTGTTACGATTTTTTCCTGAAGAGTGTAGTTACCACCACCGGCAATACCAGAAACCGTACCACCGGCATAATAACCGGGCTGAATGGTGTAAGAATCACCTTCCTGTACCGTTGCCTGAATTGTTCCTCTGTTGATAATTCCGTTATATGCCGTTGCAAGTGCGTCAAGTTTTGCGGTGCTTGTGGCAATTCCGAGTTCAACTGCTTTTGTTCTAAGCGTATTTCTTGCTGTTTCCAGTCTGGTTATTTCTGTCTGTGTGCTCATAACTTAAATTCCCCCTATCTTAAATCGTGCTCAAAAGTGCGTTTATATTTCCGATAGTGTCATAAACCGCGGCTGCCGTAATAGGTTTTGTATTATCCTGTTCCGGTTCATTTGCCGTTACAACATTTACTTTTCCGTTTGAATAAACAAGGTTTGCTCCAAGCATATCCGTGGTGATAACATTATCCGGAATATCACCTCCGCCACCGCCGCCTTCTGTAACTTCTATGTTT
This sequence comes from Acutalibacteraceae bacterium, assembly GCA_045539925.1. Classification (GTDB taxonomy): domain Bacteria; phylum Bacillota; class Clostridia; order Oscillospirales; family Acutalibacteraceae; genus SFWF01. The sequence continues at coordinate 8,580 of JAZQGH010000164.1, forward strand.
ACATCTGCTATGTAGGCATTAAGCTGATTAAGCTCAATAAATCCAGAAGGCTCCGTCGCTGTAAGTTCAGCTCCGAATGTTCCACGGAGAACGCTTTTTTGAATGTATATTTTTTGTGGTTTTGTCCCGACTGTTTCACCGTTTTGGAACTGAACCTGAACCTGATATTCTTCTTTGCCCGAAGAAAAATCTTGCGTCTGCTCTTGCGTTAGCGGAAAAAGCCACTTTTGATTGGAGTAGGATATTTTTCCACCGGGCCATATTGCGGAATATTTACCGACTTTAATTCTGACCGCCGTAGCAATCTGATCGGTAATCAATACATTTCCTGCTGTTATTACAATAGGCAAAACATAAGCATCGCCTTGTACTATGCTGTATTTTTCCAAAATCAAATTCCCTCCAATCCCACAGTTATTGTTTTGCTAAGCCCTTTGTAGCTTGCGGTTATTTCAAGCGGAACAATACTTCCGTTCCAGGCGTAGATCGTCACGCTGTTTTTGTTTATTTCCGTTGAATAAGCATTTTCATCAGCACCGGAAAAACTAAACTGAATCGGAATTTGACTCTGTAATCCGTCTTCAAAAAATGCCGCTTCAAATGTCGCATTTTCAAAAGCAGTTATTTTTGTAGGACCGGACTGAATGAAATCTACAAATCCTGCGTCACTTTGGAACTCATCAACCGTAATTTCAAAATCAGCGTATATGTTTTGGTTTTCAAAGAGATATGCTCTAATGGTTGTTGTACCAAGTGCTATTCCCGTGATATTTCCTTCGGTGTCAACCGTTGCAATATCAGGGTCAAGACTTTGAAAAATGTATGTAATCGGAAAGAAATCCGAACTTTCAACTATTTCTCCGTTTCTTACATTGGAAATGTTGATTTTTGTTGTTCCGCCTACCGCAACCGCTTTCTGTCCTTCTATATTCATGTTCCAGCGGAACTCTTTTCCGCCGGCAACCCTGTTTTTTAGATCGTCAATTTCCTTATTAGGCTCTTCATATCTTGCCGTAAATTCCAGAAGTCTTACGCTGTGTATGTCCTCGGTAAATTCCTGAATAAAATCGGTGAATCCCGTAATTCTGTAAGCGCCTTTTCCTAAAATAATTCGGCTGTTGGTATCAAGCTGCGCCGTAAAAGGATTGTGCTGTGCTTTTATGTGAAAATATCCTTTTGTAATAAGTCCCGAATCCTGCGCGTCGCTGTCACTTGCGTTTGCCAAACCTTTTTCAATACGAATCGGTTCTTCTTTTACATTTCCGTAAAAATCAAGAAATCTCCAAATAGCGTTGCATCTTTCAACAATGCCGCTTCCCGTTACGGAAGAAAGATTATCTGGGTTTGTAACAAGCCATGTGCTTCCCATAGTCTTGATTTTCGCTCCGGGTGTAAGATAACCGAACTTCGGGTTTTCCATAAGGATATTTTTATAGTCATCAAATTGTCTTGTTATAGCAGCGGAAGGTCTTACTACATTAGCCATGCGAATTTTTACTTTCTGCCATTTTGAAGGATCTTTCGTGTCAAGTCCTTGCGCTTCCGCTTCAAAAAAGTTACCGGAATATTTGGCATATTCCTGTGTAAAAAGCTCTGTTTCCCCTGCAAAATACTGTTTTTGACGGTCTTGATATTGTTTGGGGTCATTGCTCTGGATATAAGAAATGCCACCAGACGCTAAAAGACAGTTTTTTGTAAAGTCGTTTATACTCAAGTGGCATTCCCCTTCCTATTCATTAAATAAAAATCTTTTCTCTGGTTGTCACAGAGAAAGCTCCGTAATAAGCGTTGTCCTGCTCAAATTTTCTAAGCTCATCTTCAAAAGCAAGTCTGTTTTCTCTAAGCCTAAGATTGGCTTTATCGGTGTAGTTTGCTTCGTTTACTGTTTCAAAACTCGAATCGTGAATTTTAGGTGTAAGATTGAGCCATGTTCTTTCAAATCTGGTGTCCCATACTATTGCCATTGCAAGACCTAAAAGCCTTTTTACCGTGGGCGAGATATCTTTTTCAAAACTTCCGTCGGAATAAAAATCCATCATATATGTGATATCGTTTGTGTCTTGCGCCGGAAAAGTAACCACACCAGTTTCGGAATTGTATGTTGCTTCAGGATAAGCTTTAAGGGTTATATTTCCTTCACCATCGTCTTCTCTGATAACGCAAGAGAAAAGATCATATCCTGTAAGATTTGTCTGAACTTGAGTTTCTTCCGATGTACTTTCATCAGTTGAAACCCACTCAAAATCCGCAAATGTGGGCTTTGTAAGACCGTTGTTGAGATATGTAATAAGCTCCGGCGGTCTTGAAAGAAGAGGAAGCGCGTTTTCAACATAAAGGCTCATTCTTCTATAAAAAAGTGCAGGACTGGTTTGCAGTTGCTCCTTTAGTCTTACATCGTCGATAAACACCATAGCGCTGTTTGCTATAACGTCCGCCCAACTGGTCGCCATGCCGTGCTCCCCCTTTCAAAAATCATTAATTATTCAAGTTCTTTTGCGTTCATTGCTTCAACAATGTCAACAAAATCGCCTTTTCTTCCGGCTTCTTTGCTCAGTTTATTAAGAGCAACAACAACGGAGCGTTTGACGTGTTTGTTACCTTTTTCAAAAGCTCCTGCGTATGTTTTTGCAACAATTTCTTTGTGACTGTCGCAGAGATTGGGATAAATCTCAAGAATACCTTCTTCAAGCTCTACAAGCTTCTCAAAGGCTTTTTTATCAAGGATTTCGCCAACTTTATAGTTGACTCCAAGTGCTTCTCTCTCGTCCTCATTAAGCCCAGAAACAACAAGGAGCCATCTTTTATCAAGGAATTTACGGACTTTTTCATCCATAATTCTGGAAATATCGCTTTTCGGAATAATAAAAGTTCCTGTTTTGCCAACAATTCTTCCAAACATTCCGCCCTGACCGAATTTAACTACGTTGTCATCTGCAACGGGTGCCTGCCAAAGGAACTGAACCTTTTCTCCGGTATCTCCCATAACCTGAACGATTTGCGGTCTGGAAAGTTCGTCCATTCTTTTCTGCATTTCTGCAAGCTGTTTAAGAAGCAGTTCATTCTGCGCTTTAAGCATTTCAAGCTGTTTATCTTCTTCCTGCTCTTCAGGCTCTTCCATCGGTGCTTCAACTGTTTCTCCTACAAGTTCGGGGAGAATGTCAGTTACCGGAATTTCTTTACCGTCTTCGGTAATGCCTACAACTTCTTCCGCAGGAACTTCAATAGTTTTAACTTCTTCTGCTGTTTTGTTTTTTGCGGGTCTGCCCATCATTTTCACACTCCTTTTTCTTTTCTCTGATGGCTTTATATGTAAGGCCCTTTTTCGGAATCGAACCGAAACAATTTTGATAATGGAGAGATAAGGTTATCAAAATTAGCTCCAAGCAAAGGGCAAATCAAGGGGAACGGAAGTTCCCCTTTTATTCAGCCTATCAAACGTTAAATACTGCGATTCTGGAAGCAAAGGTTGCGATAGAATCAAGAGCGATAGTCATGTTGATACCGATCTCGAAGTCTGCGCTTCTTCTGGGATCCATTTCGATGGTGATAGGAGTTGCGGAGTTGTAAGCAATGGTAAGAGGTTTTCTGCCGTTGCCAGCCATCATGTAAACGATGTCGGGATCAAGAACGGTTTCAACGTCGCCATTCTGAGTTCCGGGAACTACTACATCACGCATCGGCATAAGGCGAACACTCATAAATTCGCCAAGGTAGCCAGCTCTGGTGTAATCAGCGCCAAGAAGGGTTGCAATAGCTGCATCCATGTTGATGTTGGTGGAACCAGTTACATCAGTAGGAAGAACTTTAGAAAGAGCTACAGCATTACCGGTTGCGAAAACGTTGGAAATAGAAGTGTTGTTGAGAGCGGCGATTTTGTTCGCGGCAGTTACCCAGTTTTCGTTGTTGAAAGTGTAGGTAAGACCAGTAGGAACAAGTGCAGGGTCAGCAACAGCTTCGGTCATTGCGGCATTCCAAAGACCCATGGTTTTTGCATACATACCGGCGGCAATGTTTGCGAAGAAACGGCCGAAGTCCATGTTATTGCCTACGAGCTGAGTCCATTTTGCAGTTACCCAAGCGCTACGAGGAGTGGGGTTAAGAGTGTAGTCAGCAGCGTAAAGACGATTTCTCGGAACGCTTCTGGAAGCACCCCAAGAAGAATCCTGGAAAATCGGAATATCGTTGGAGTCAATGGAAAGAGCATAAGTTTCGCCAAAACCAACTTCGACTACTTCTGCAAATTCATCAACCGCTTCGGAATAGATTGCAGGGAGAATAGGAGTGATAATTTCCTGATAAATTCCCTGAAGAACTGCATAGAAAGCAGCGTTGCCGTAAAATTCCATTCCACGTTTACGGAACTCTTCCATAGATTCGGGAGCAGAAACATCGTTGTTTGCACAAACTTTCTTTGCGGCATAAAGAAGATGTTCTGCCTGGAATTTTTCGTTGAGTTTTTTATACTGCATGGGCTGAAGATGAGAGAAAGGATCTTCGCCAAAGCCTCTTGCAGCGTTAAGAGCTTTCTTACCTTTTGCGGCGTATTCATAAGCGAGAGTACGTCCTGCGGAAATAATATTTGCTCTGGTCTGGTTTTTATCTGCTGTTTCAGAAGCGTTTACATGAAAAACGCTTTCAGAAATGCTATTAAGAGTAATTTTGGACATTATATTTCACTCTCCTTTCCAAATTAAGCGGTAGCAGCTTCAACTTTACGAGCAACAACATCGTAATAGCCAAAGCTGTTTCTTACGCCTTCAACAAAGTTTCCGGAACCACGAAGTTCAAAGTAAAGTGCGCCAACAGTAGTAGGAGCTGCGTCAGCGGGAACAAGAAGTCCGTCTGCAATAGTGAAGAAGGTGTTTTCACCTACTGCACCGTTGATGTTGCCTTCGCCGAAACGATATACATGCTGGTTATCGAAAACGATTACGGTAAAAGTACCTCTGCGACCCTGTGGAATAGGAAGTCCAAGAGTTTTTCTGCCGATGTAATAGTTGTTGTCGCCAAAGCCAAGAAGCTGAGTATCGTAGGTATTGGAAGCATAGATAACTTCGTTTGCGTTTGCGGCGGCGGTAGCTGCGTTCATGTACCAAGCGTTTTCATTGAGAACGCCGGGAAATCCTTCGTTAGGAAGCTGTCCGTTTCTTACACAAAGGAAGCCAGCGGAGCAAACATCGTTTTCTCCTGCGGTCTGAAAAAGACCGGTAACATTGCAGAGTTCGTTGAACTCATTATTGGTAATTCTTGCTTCAAAAGCAGTATTTTCAATGTATGCCATTGTGTCATTCACTCCTTTTCAATAATTAGTCAATTCCCCATGCGTTAAGCAGTTCGCTTACTCCGCCAGTGGAACCTTTGTCATCTTTGAAAGATTCATAAGCGCAAACAGTGTTTTTTCTGGTTGCGGCTTTTTCGTCCATAGACATAACTTCATCAGCGCAAAGTGCTTTAACCTCTTTTTTGACTGCTTCATCACCAGTCCAAAGACCTTCTGCGTTTACGCTGTTAGTGAAGACACCTTCATCAATTTTGGTATTGACGGAATCGAGAACGCTGTCAGCAACTTTTTCTTTGCGGTTTGCGTTGAAAGCTGCAAGAGTCTGTTTTGCAATTTCTTTTGCGGCAAGAACTCTGCGTTTATTTTCGGTTTCTTTCATAGATTTAACGGTGTTTTTTTCTGCTTCAAGGTCAGCGTTAGCATTTTCAAGAGCAGTGTTAGTTTTAACAAGTCTTGCAGAAACATCGTCATAGAGTTCGCAAGCATCGACACTGATTTCTTTGTTTTCGCCAAAGTTGAAGGTGGCTTTAACGCTCATTTTTATGATCTTTTCAGGAACGATTGTTTCGTTCATGTCTTTAGTCTTATAGCCCGCGGTGTTTCCGTCTTTGTCCATAAGGCAAACGTAAATAACGCCTTCATCGTCTTTTGCGGCAGAAAGTACGGTGTAACCTTCAAAGCGTTTTGCTACTTCCGCAAGCTCTCTTTTGGAAAATACGTTCAAAGTATTCATTCCTTTCTTATTATTATTTTTTTGCGGCTTTCCGGCGGAACCTCCGCCATTGAATGATGCCGCCTTGAGTTTAAGTTCCTTAAAATCATTTTGCATGGCGGCAATTTCAGTAATGCGTGCTCCGGGAATTGCGGGTGGAACCCCTTCCCCAAGCACTGTTATGCCAAGTCCTATCCAGTCGGTAAAAACTTCAATATTTCCGTCTTGATAGCTTTCCTTGACTTCTGTTTCGGCGGAAACCTCCATTCGCCCTGTACGAACAATCTGGTCCACCAGTTCTTTAGCATAAAAGGCGAAAAGCCGCCCTTTGGCTACAAGCCATTTTTTACCTTCCCTCTCACGGATTGAGAAATCTTTTTCATCATCGGAAAGAGTGCCAACAATTCTTTCTGCTGTTCCGTCCGTAAATGAATAATATTTCTCACCGGTTCTGGGGTCGGTTCTTTCGGTCATGTTGTGTCCGTCACCAACTTTGGTTCCTGCGTTAACATAAGCAACAAGGATCGGTCTTCCCACAAATGAAAGATAAAATTTATCAAGATTGCGGTAATCCCAGTTGTTTCTGTTGGGTCCTTCACGCATAACCCAAAGCTCAACACCAAATTCATAATCCGAAAGTTTCTGCATCACCTTCAGTTCACCCAAAAGTGACTTTTTATTAGAAGGTTTCTTAATGCTTGAAAAAGACATTAATCATCCTCCTCTCCTGCTTCATAGGAACTTTCTGAATTAAGTTTCTGCACCCAGCTATCAAAACTGGTGGGTGAATCAGCTCTTTCATACATGTCCCATGCAAGAAGATATTTTTCGTATTTTTTGCTGTTGATAACTTCCAGTTCCTCAAACTGCCTTGCAAGCGCCGGTGTCCTATTTTCTTCACAAGTTCTAATCATGGAAGTAAGCTCATTCTCAATGTCCGCAAGAACATCAAGTGCAAGCTGAAAAACATCTTCCATTTCAGAACCTACACCAGGAAATTCAGGCGTTGCGCCATAATCCTGAATAATGTGTCTTTGATGAAGAATGTCCCCGACTTTATCAAACTCCTGCGGAAACTCATGTGCTGTCTGATGAAACATTTCGCTTGTAAAAACAAGTCCGTGCTCAATCAAAACAAGTTCTTTAAGCTGGTCGAACCAACGGTTTCCTTTTTCATAAGCTTCCGTAAGGCGTCTTCCGGGTTCTCTAAGGAACTGGTATCTTTGAACAAACTCCCCTACCGTCATCGGATATCCCCTGCCTTTACTTTTGTTTTTAATAAAAAATGGCCCAGACATACGATAAAATCGTACATCTGAGCCTCTTTGCTCCTTGCTTTGTCCTCTTTGACAAAGCGTACTTATTCAATTTAATGGAGGCGCTTGGGGGACTCGAACCCTCGGCACTGCGGTTAACAGCCGCATGCTCTGCCAACTGAGCTAAAGCGCCATTTTTGGCTGAGGATGCAGGAGTCGGACCTGCTTGCGCGGGGTCAAAGTCCGCTGTACTCCCGTTGTACTAATCCTCAATATTCTATGTGCTATTTCTAAAAAACGATACCGAAGCAAGCTTCAATTTCTGTAAAACTCCATAGCAAATGTTTTTGAGCCACTGGAGCTGGCGGACGGAATCGAACCCCCAACCTGTTGATTACAGATCAACTGCTCTGCCTGTTGAGCTACGCCAGCGCATGCCCTCGTCTTTCCGAGGTGCCATCGCGCGAAATCCTAAAGCCGTAAGCTCTTGCCTACGGAATATATATATTATTACAACTCACTGAGTTGCTTTAGGCTAATTTTTTTGAGGAGGCTGGGGGAACTTCCCGCAAAAGTTCCCCCATAGGTCTATGTCTATGTCGATGACCCTGAAAGCAATTTCACGCATTTTAAAACCCTTGCGTGTGGAGCCGGCAAAGGGAATTGAACCCTCGACAACTGCTTGGAAGGCAGCGATGTTACCTCTACACCATGTCGGCAGATGTGACCCCTTGTAAAATGAACAAAAACCAAGGGGTCTAAAAAGGATAAAAATGAAAGAAAGAAAAATCATTGAGCTGGCGCTCATGGCGGAAAGAGTGGGATTTGAACCCACGGAACTTATTAGGTTCGCCGGTTTTCAGGACCGGTGCAATCAGCCTCTCTGCCATCTTCCCGTGTGTAGCCGCAGAATTAACTGCGGCTCAATTTTAATATCTGTGTTCTTGAGCATATCGTGCTCGAACTGTTTCTTCCGCTCTTGGAACTTGAGCACCGTTTTGATTTCCACCCGTTTTTTTGAGCACCGTTACAAAATCTTTTACAATTCTGCAGCCGCCGTTGGGCGTTCTCTGGATTCTTACGTCTGCTCCTTCCAAAAGCGCATCATTGATAATTTTTAAATCTTCTTGATTTACGTAAGCCATATTTTATACTCCACTGTCAATATCGCCTTCCTGCCCGTCGCTCGTCGCAACTCCTTCGGAAGAAGGTCTTCCGCCGGGGTTTTGGTCGTGATTAGCTTGCGGAGGAAGTCCCGAACTATCTTGTTTCATGCTATAAGAAGCCACAAGAGGAAGTCGTTTATTCATAATATCGGAAGAAATGATCGCGTCAGAAAGTCCAATATCTTCAAGAATACTTTTATCTCTGATTGCAAGATAGGTTATGGTATCGGAAAGTATTCCGTGTTCCATACCTTTCATAGCCTTTTCTTCCGTTTTTTCATCGGTGTAAATATCACCAAACATGTGGAATTTCCAAGCGTATTTAAGATTGAGCTTTTCGATGTTTGCGTTCATCATTCGCTCCATGCAATCGTAAATCGTTTTTGCGAATTTACTTTCGATTTGAAGTGAAACCTGAACCGCACCGGCTCTTGCGTCAGAACCTACCGGAATAAGAGCTGTAAGTCCCGCTTTTGACATTGTATCGGTGTAACCTTTGGCAACAATGTCCATTGCACTTGGTGCTTCGGACAAAGTATCGAGCTTCATATTTTCAAGTGGAGCCATATAAAGCCCGATACCGCCGGTATTGTTTTGTGCAAGCATCTGATACCAAAGACTTTCAAAAAATCTTCGCCCGCTGTTTGAGAGCTTGTACTGGTCTGCCAAATCGTTTTTCTTTTCGTCCCAATAAGGAATTTCGCCGTGAAGTATGGAAACAAGGGGGTTTTGAACAAGGCTAAGTTGGATAGCTTCAAGCTGTGCAAGCTGAATCATATCAATGAAAAGCCCTGTAAACGGTGAAACAACCGCCATATTTACGTCGTCAACTTCAAAGGTAAAAACTTCATCCACCGGAAGATTTACCCAGTAGAACCACCTTCCGTTTTGGAAGTATGCGTTGGCGCCGGTTTCCAACTTTTTAAACTGAGTAAGATCTATTTTGCTTTTTTTAGCATATACAATCTTTTTCCCGTCAGTTTTGGGTTTAGGATAAATAACTTCATTGAAACTACCTACATAGGGTTCAAAAAGCTCTCCAAACTGTCTGTAGTCTGTTCCGTATTCCGTAAAATACATAAGGTTAAAGGCTACCGTGTATTTGGATTTATTGTTAAAACCTACGATTTTGCAATAGTCTGAAGGAAGTTGCTGAACGAAAGCGTAATTCACTTTATTGTGAACCTTGTCAACGTCCTGCCTCATGTAGTAGAAAACTTTGCCTTCCTGCAAAGCCTGTCCCGCAGCTTTATGTGCTACTACTTTCGGCTTAACCTCGTATCTCAGCTTTTCAAGAAGTTTCCATTCTCTCCAAAACTCATCTTTTTGGGTATCTTCTTTATTGGGAAGAAACGGAGTAATGTAGTTGTGATAACTTAAAAGTTCTTGATAAACCTTTCTTGTATGAAAAAGCGGATATGCTGAAAATTCAAGTGCGTGCTCAATCTGCCTGAGTTCTTCTTCACTCTGGTAAGGATTTTCAACAAACTCAGCAACTTGATTTTTATTATAATTGGCAGGTCTTGAAGATATTCCTTTAACCCTTGTGTTTTGAACGTAAGGGTTCGGAGTGTACATGCTTCCAATACCAAATCCGCCAACCGCTCCAAAAGCGTTAAGAAGATTATCCATCGGAAGATTTCCATATTGTGCAGAAAGAGTTTTGAACTTTGTAAATATTTCAGGAAAGCTTCCATATTGTACCGAATTAAGCTCGGCGGTTAAATTCGGTTTCTGGTCCATGGCTTAGCCCTCCTTTTCATCTACTTTCTTTTGCTCCGCTTCGAGCATTTTTTCAAGTTCGTTAACTTTTGCGCTCAGGTCTTTCAAAAACTCTTTTTCGTGAGATTTGGTTTCCTTTGCAATAATAAGCATATTACAATCAAAAAGCCATTTTGAATCGTCGCCTGTAAGTCTTTTTACCTCTTTTTCCTCAATCAGAATCGCATCTTCGATTTTCGACTGTTCTGTGTAAATCAAAATATATTCTTCGGTAATTCTCGAAAAACGAAACTCGGAAGCCTTATTGATGTTTCCAATGTCGGTCTTCATGGCAAAAAGATTGTATTTTACTTTTTCACTCAAAATATCCTTCCGCCCTTTCTTCCAAAAGTTCTTCCGCTCGAAAAATCTCCGCCGGAATAAATGTTTCCGCCATTCTCATTTTCTTTAAAAGCTTCTTCCCAGTCGCTCTTTTTCTTTTCTTTAACAAGATATATTCTTTCAAGTTTCTGAATAAATCTCAAAGCATATTTAAGAGCAGACCAGCTATCTCGCTGAATAGATTTTGAAATTCGTTTTTCTGCCATTCCCGAACCGCTTGGTATCTTCTTGAGGTTCTGTATCTGGCTTACAAGCTCCGTGGTTTTGCGGTATGGTCTATCAATTTTATAGTCCATTCCGTCATCGCGGATTCTGTGGTATTTCTTATAGTTTTCAATGCCTGTATTTCGCTGAGAAGTAAGAAGAAGTACATTCCTATTCTCAAACTGTATTTCAGCATTGCGGAGCATTTCCGAATCAGGGTCCGTAACTCCGGCGCCGCCCGCTTTAATCGGGTATATAACCGGAATTGCGTGCTCAAGTTCATAAGGAACATAATCGGCGTGCTCATAAATGCAAAGCGGGTCAAGTCCATCGCCCAAATCCATCATAAGGGCCTCAACAACGCTCTTTCCGTACTGCCAACCGTCTATCGCAATAAATGTCTGGCTGCCTTCATAGCAAAAACGATACCAGATCGTTTTAAGCCTTCGCGCCTGTTCCATACTGCTGTTAGGGGGCGGCCAGTCGTCGATGTAAACTACTTGTTTTAGGTATTTATCCCTCTTTAACCAGTAAGTTTGCTTTGTGCATTTTACTACTACAACCGCGCATTTTGCGTTCTTCTGATTATCTTCATAAGAAACGTCATATCCCACAACGTAAATTACGTCTTGGGGTTCAAGCTTGTTATCTCTGTCTTTGCAACAGTGATGCTCTTCCATAAGAAGCACTTGGCGGCTTTCCGTTAAGACTTCATCTCGTACAACCGGGTTTTCGTCTGCGCCGGTGTATCGGCTTTCCATTTCTCTCATCCAGTTTTCAGCCGTACTTTCCGCCCGCCTCTGCATCGCCCATTCGTATGGTCGCATTTGGCTCAAAACAATTACCTGCCACGGAACGTCCATAATAAAAGCACTTTGTCCTCTTATCATTGCTCTCTTGTGATTGCAACGGGTTTCGTAACTGTGGTTTTGTTTTCTTCCTGCGGAAGTAATGCTGTGCTGTTTGTAAGGAATGTAAGTCGGGTCAGGTTCGCCCTGTACCCTGTGAATAAGTCTTACCGAGTAAAGAACTACGGTTGAATATTCTTCAAAGTCAAAAGCCGGAGCTTCTTCCTGAGCATATTCTTCTGCCGTAACGTTATGTATGTTCTTTCCTCGAATAGCGTTTATGGTTATCGAAGAACCATACCTTGTAGAAATTCCCCAAGCGTCCTTACTCTCGTTTTCAACCATAAAATGTTTTGCAAGCGGCGGGTATGCGTCTTTGATATCCTGAAATGCCGTTTTAGCAAGTTCTGCTTGCTGTTTGTACGAAGGTCCGTAATAACTTCCCCTCGTTCCGGGCCACAGGATTTTATCAGTAAGCATTGACTTCATGTTTGTGTTGGTTTTCGTAAGAGAACGGCAACCCGTGATGTCAACGTATTGATATCTCGCAAAGCACCGAAGAATTACTCTTTGAATAAGTTCTTCATTTTTGTATTCAGCCTCATCACTTCTCAAAATATCAAGAAGTATATCGGGGTACCACCGAAAGAAACTTATCAGAAACGCCCATGTTTCAGTGGCGTATTCTTCATAGTCCCTGTCTTCTGTGGTCTTTTTCTGAACCCAGCCAACTCCGCCTACAAACACACTTGGAACTCTTTTTCCCATTCAGCCCCTCACTCTCCTTTGCTCAAAGCTCAGGATTTTTCTTTTGGGGGCATCGGTACAAGCCCAAGCTTTTCATAGTTTTCGATTTCCGTCTGATTTGGCTCAGAAAACTCACAAGATACGTTTTCGTCAAACCTCATATTATCGTCAAGCTCCGTAAGCTCCGGAAGCCCGTCGTTATCTCTAATGGTGTTTGCAATAGCCATAATCATCTGGTCGGCGGCATCAAGCGAATAAGGAAATACATGGCTCGGTTTTCCGCCAAGTATTCCAAGTCTTTCAAGCAATACTTTCTGAACTTCGGGAAGAGTAAGGATCTCACCTTTTTTCATAAGTCCCGCATTTTCAAAAGCTTCAACAATGGAGTCAATTCGGAGTTCCTCAACGGGTTTTTCATCCTTCTTACGGAGATTTTCCGCTGAAAGGTTTTCCTGAATCATTTTGTTGAGCTTTGCAGAAAGGTCAATGCCTTCCTTTGTTCCTTTGGTGAACTGTTTTCTGCTTTCAAGTTTGAGCATTGCACAGTCACGAAGAGTTTCTTCCTGCTGTTGGTCCATACCGCCCGCTTTCCTCAGTCGAGCGGCGTAAGTATCGAAAATCTGGTCGAGTTCCTGATAATCTTCAACGGTGTAAGGTCTTTTATCACCGCCGGTTCCCCAAGTTCTCTTCCATTCGGCTAAATCGTCTTTTTCGTCACTAAAAAAAATACGAATATTTGTTTCGCCATCTTCAAAGACTTCATATCCGTAATCTTCTTTGATTACTGCTATGTATTCGTCCATGTCTTCTTTAAGTATTCTGCCGTGGTAAGGAATATTAAGTCCTGCACAAAGACAGAAGCACGCAAGCTGCGGACCCAATGTTTCGGAAAGTCTGTCAAAATGTTGTTGATAACTTTTTGCCATTATCTTCCCTCCTCCTTGTGGTAAGGGAAAAAGCCCGAAAAAATAGGCTTCTCCCCTTTATATTATAGATATATCACATTTTTTTGGCTTTTTAATGTAAACTTTTTGTTTTCATTAAGTTTTTAAGGCTCAAATATGCCAAATTTCTGTGCCACCAGTTTAATGAACTGCCTATGATAATTTACCGCAGTTTCGTAACTGCAATACTCTTTTTCGGCTGCTCCAACCAGCGTATGTGATTTATCCCAAAACACAAGTTTGATTATTTCAAGTCGAGTTTTGCCTTCGTGAAGAGCCTCAGTTTCTTCGAGAGCTTCCCTCACTGCTTCAAATTCTTTTTGTTGTGTAATGGAAAGGTCTTTTCCTGCCCTATCCGGGTATTTACGAATCATGTCTTTGACATATCCCCACCAAGCATATCTTGGCTTGCTCATAAAACTTTAATGCTCC
>JAZQGH010000165.1:0-2050 GCA_045539925.1 Acutalibacteraceae bacterium
CTCCATCAGTTCACTTCGTAGGGATACATACGGATAGCCGTTTCCTATACCGTCTGTGTACCAGTTGGTGTCCCATTCCTCGTTGTGTTGCCAATTGTCCTCGCCATCCAGCGATACGTCGTACTGTATACAGATCTCAAATGACCAAAGGCCGTATTTTTCATAGAACGCTTCGCTGTCACGGTCGTACTCTGCCGCAAGAAGCGCCACCTCCGGATCGGCTACCATGATCATTCGCAAATGGTCGTGGTGTCCTTCACTTGCGTTGCCGTCGGTATAGACAAAGTAATTGGGTGCTTTCGGTGCAGGCAGTTCAATTTTCGATATATCGTTTTCCTCCGCCGAAACGCCTGAAATGCATAAGGGTATAATCATAAGGATTGAAAGAATCATGCTTAAAAGCTTTTTCATAATAAAACCTCCGTTTTATTAACCGTTTATTACCAGGTAAGGTTTTCTATCATATCGGAAAAGCCTACAAGCATATAAGCGCCCTCGTATTCTTCGTATTTTACGATAGAATAAACTTGGTCTTTTTTCAAAATCATGCAATAATAATCTTCTTCGTCGCTATAAGTAGATTCGATTTCCCAGCCGTTGTCCTCGAGAACCTTTACGTAATCAACAGCATCATCACGGGTTACGCAATAATAATCCACCCATGCGGCATAATATTCGGCAGGAAAGCTATCGTTTTCTATATCGAAATCCACGTCCTCGTAACCGTTTGTGAAATCCTGAATAGTATAATAGGCACTGTAGTCAAAGGTAACAACGCCGAACTGAGGAAGAGGAATACCTGCGATAGATCGGGGCAGATCATAAAGATCATCGGTAGCGGTAACTGTAAGACAACCGTCATATTCGCCGTCTTTATCATCGTTGGTGTTATAGAAAAGACTTATCAGCCATTCGCCGTCGCTGTAACATCCTTCCCACCAATCGCCCGAACCAAACGCTTCGTCTTCGCCCTCCATATAGCCCTTCATACCGTTTGATTCCAACTCGGAAATAAAAGCTTCTAAATGTTCGTTCTTGGCATAAAAGCTAACGTTGTATTCACGGTAATCCTCGTAGCTTTCATAACAAACAGGTCCCACACAGTAATCCTGATTTAAAACGTCGTGCTTGTAATCCTTGATGCTTGTCATAGCAGCAAGAGTGCCGTCGATTTGCTCGGGAATACAATCGGGAAGCGCATCGCTGTCATATACATCATAAATATATAAATTGTAATTATTTTCATCCCAGCCCTCGGGTTTAAGACTTTCGAGGATGTCAAGAGCAGATTCAACGTCGCTCCAATTTACGCTTTCATCGAGAATAGCAGATGAATTTCCGTTTTTGCCCGATTGAGTTTTACTGTTGTCGGATTCATCTTCTTGGTTGTTACCGCAAGCGGCAAGGGTAAGCAGCATCATTGCCGCAAGTAAAATCGCCAATAATTTTTTCATATCGTTTTCCTCCTTTTTTTACTCCGGTACATTTGTCGAAAAGCCAGTTATCGTGTCGTCCCACTCGTGAATTTCAAACAAAACCTCATATTCGTCCATGCCCTGATCCTTATACATTTGTTTCAAAGGCATATTGTTCCAAAACCATACCTTGTATTTCGTTCCGAAAAGAGCGTCGTATTCTTTTACAACACATTCTTTGCCGGCAATCGTTTCGGTGCCCGAAGAAGCCACGTCCTTGCACTCATCGACCATACTGCTGATGGTTATACCGCTGAGGCATGTCAGCACTTCAACTGCAAAAAGCTCGTACACGTCTGCATATTCTGTTTGATATACATTCTCCGTCCAGTCGGGATTATTGGCATTATCTTTATATCTGCCGAAGCGTTTGTTTATTCTTACAAAATCCTCGCTCGGAGTTTCACCTTTATCCATGGACTCCTTGTTCGACCACATCTGAACGTAAAACTCCTCGCCGATCTTTTCTACGACGTAATAGAATAATTTACTGTCACTAAGGACTACTCTCAGATTTGTCGGAACATCCTGTGACCACACCTCTCCGTCGGGATACACCCAATTGCCGCAGTCGT
>JAZQGH010000166.1:0-8243 GCA_045539925.1 Acutalibacteraceae bacterium
ATAAAAACGGAAAGCCTGAAAAAATCGAACTGTTACCCTATCACGCCATGGGTGAAAACAAATATGCCGCCATCGAAAAGGAAGCGCAGCGATTTACTCCGCCTGACAACGATATGTTGAACAAGCTGAAAGCGGTATTCTAATTGGTGCACTTCGTAAATTGTAATACAGGCTGCAATCAAAGAATCTAAGTAATTAGGTTTATAGAGCAAAACTTATCGCCCTGCCGAACACTCGGCAGGGCGATTTTCTATACCTATTGTAAAGAAATCTGGTTTTTGCTATAATAATTTCAAGAGGTGATTTTATGAATAAGATATTTGAAAAGCACGAAACCTTATTCTGTATGCTGCTTATCATTATATACATAGTAGTTAATTCCGTCTGTGTTCAGAATTTTGGATATACGAGCAGTGTCAGTTTTATTGTTAACACAATATTATCTGTATGTTTAGTCGGAATTGTGTTGTCGCTCAAAAAGTCCGCCTATTATGGATTTACAAAAGTCCGAAATTCAAAAAAGTATTTATACTTTATTCCCTTGGCTGTGATTATATCAGTTAATCTGTGGAACGGTTTCAACATAAACCATTCGGCAAGCGAGATAATATTCCATATTCTAACAATGATAAATATTGGATTTATCGAAGAACTGATTTTCAGAGGCTTTTTATTTAGAATGATGGCAAAGAATGGTGTTAAAAGTGCCATAATTGTAAGCGCCTTGACCTTTGGAATAGGTCATATAGTGAATCTGTTAAACGGAGCAGCGTTGATTCCCACCCTGATGCAAATTTGTTACGCTACCGCAATAGGTTATTTGTTTGTTATTATATTTCACAAAAGCAAATCACTTGTTCCCTGTATTATAACGCATTGTTTGGTAAACTCACTTTCTGTTTTTAACGTTGAAAACAACTTGTCCTTATACGTAGCACCTGTGTTTTTGACAATTATCCCTCTTGCTTATGCGATTTATATAAATAAAAAGATTATAGAATAATTGGAAATGAAGAAAGATCATTGCTCGCAGGATTGGATATTCTTCTAATTTCCCTCTTTTGCTGATAGCAGCACAGGCAGCAATCAAGGGCTAATCTAAGTAATTAGATTTATAAAGCTGAATTATCCGCCCGGATCTTTCCGGGCGGATTTATCTTGTCAAGCTCCTGGCTGTGTGGTATAATGATATATAATTATTGTAAAGAATTTAGTGTTTTGTTATAACAAATATAAGAGGTGGGATAATGAAAAAAGCAGTCATGATTTCCGGCAGCATAATTCTTGTCGTTCTTGTTGTTTTTTTCTCATTATATTTCATTTCGACCGCTCCCAAAGATGTGGGTGACTTTTCCGTTGATGAATTCGCGGAATATATCCAAAACGAGCATTTTCAAACAGATAAAAATTATGGTGAAATTACCGACTACAAATCTGCTGCCAAAGCAGGAAAGGCAGCAATTGCCGAACGCTTTGAAAACTCCGAAGGTGGTCTTTTTGAATGGATGGGTTGTAGTGTTCAATACGACAAAGTAACCGATGTATACTATGTGCGCACATATCACACGGCGCCTTTCATAATGGGCGGTGCATATGGTGTAATCATTCAATCTGATGGAACAGTCCTTGCAATATGGGGCGAAAAATAACGACCCAATTTGTACTGCCCCACAAGCTGCTATTAAAGGCTCTAAGCTATCGGATCTATAAGGCAAAACGATCCCTTTGCCGAGAAATCGGCAGAGGGATCATTATATTTATTGCAAATATCCATAAAACTGCTATAATATGAATGAAAAAATCGTTATAAGAAAGAGGGATAATATGGCGGTGTATAACGGAAATGAACCGTTTATCTTTGTCAGCTATGCGCATAGCGATTCCAAAAAAGTTTTGCCTATCATTGAATATCTGCAGCAGACAGGCATCCGAATTTGGTACGATGACGGAATCGAGGCCGGTTCAGAATGGCCGCAATATATTGCGGAAAATTTGGAAAAAGCTTCATGTGTTTTGGTATTTATGTCGCCAAATGCGGCGAATTCTCACAACTGCAGAAACGAAATAAACCTTGCTTCAGAACTTAAAAAAGAATTTCTCGTTGTTCATCTGGTCGATTTTGAATTAGCCCTTGGACTTAGGTTGCAATTAAACTCCAATCAAGCGATCTTTCGATCAAAGTTCAGATCCGATGGCGAGTTTATGAATGCGCTTGCTACAGCAAAAATTCTTCAAAAATATAAAGACGGTAGCAACGAAAAAGCCATTGAAGACAGAAAGAATTTCCCCCCAGAACAAAACAAAAAGTCTTTCAAAGCTTTTTTGCTCATTGCTGGCTGTGTGGCGATGCTTGCAATATGTTTGATTGCGGCCATTGGCTTTTCTAAGGGCAAGGGTGGCGAAGGGAAGGACAATCCTGTAAGCGAGTCTACCACGGAAGCTACATCGAAACAAGAAGCAGCGATTATAGACTATGAACACTTTTATGAAAACTTGATCGCAGCTTCTGAAAAACAAAATTGCAATTCCCTATGGACACCGGCTGACTTGCTCGACAATTATCGGTTAGACCAAGGGGATGGTGATATATGGGTTACATATTACACGGATTCCTTCCAACTGAAAGATGTTAGCCTGCACATCGCTTTTCGCAATGAAGATGCAGAAATTATGGCTGTCCTCAATCCTTTTAGAGAGGAAGATCTGGATAAAGCCTATAAAATTCTGGAATGCATATCCTCTGCCGTAAACGGCTATTATTTCACAGATTTCAATGAACTCATGGTCAATGAGGACAGAGATCCCTGGAGAGTTCTTGAGGAGCCACACAGCATCTGGAATGATGTTTTGGGGCTTGAAGAAAGTGCCTTTCAGAGAAACGACAAAGACATAGAAATGAAAACAGAGTACAAGCTGATTGGAGTCGACAATCTGGTGATTTATATTGAGCGGCGTTGCAGAACTTATAATGGAGAGAAATTCTTCGATTTTACTGTTCTTTATGAGGCTGCAGACAATATGTAAAACTGTGAAAACAATGCACAGCTCTCACCGGTTGGCCGCTTTTGCTTTATCTAACGGTCCTTGGCTTTTGTTCCTTTTTGGGTTTGTGGGACATTCAGCTGTTTCTTATTTTCTGTTTAGAATATGTATATCAAAAGAGAAAGCCAAAAAGACAAGGGCTGATTGCTAACAATAAAACTGCCTCCGACCGGAGGCAGTTTTATTGCAATTGGCCCGATGAATTGCGGCTGAAAAGCAGGGATAGGGGACTTCCTGCGTGTTTTTACTTTTCCTTTATGCCGAGCAGATAATCGGCAGAAACCTTAAAGAACCTGCAAAGGGCTACGATATCGTCAATACTGGGCTCGCATTTTCCGCACTCAATATAGGAAAGCTTTCGCTGTGTCATACCCACTGCTTTTCCAAGCTGGGTCTGGTTTAGGTCTTTGTCTTCCCGTAAATTGCGTACCTTTTCGCCAAAGGAAAGCGTCATGTTCATCACCGAGAGTATTATATCCTAGACGAAAATTATCTATTGACAAATAGACGAAAAATGTCTATACTGAACGAAGAGTCGGGGACTGACTTGGCAGAACCAATAAAAAAGGAGAAAGAATATGAGCGGAAATGAATTGTTATTCACTGTGTTTGGCATCGGAATTGCTGCAGTGGTAGTGTGGTTTGTGTATATTATTTTTATCAAGGAAAAGCTTTTAAAAGCAAAGGGAATTGCCGGAAAGCTGGAGCATGTTTTGAAAAAGGATACGTCCTCCAAGTGTGCAAGATGCACCTTCTATGCATTTAATGACTATGAGAACGGTTATTCTCAGAGAGAATGGGTCGAATTTTGCAAGCAGAGAATGGGTAACGGCGAGCTTGACGAAAAATCGGAGGAATATGCAGAAGCAGTAGCACCGATCATCAATGCGATCGTCGTTGACGAAGGCGGCTGGTATATCCGTCGCGGCCTTCAAAACATGGAACATAGCGGGGAAGACTTTGCCCCCGGCGTAAATGATGCGATTTCACTTAATTATTTTGTAGAACCGTATGAGTATGTGAAGAAAGCAAGAGGCGCAAAAGCCTTCAACAATGCAAGACCTGCAGTTCAGGACTCGGCAGAAGAAAAAGCAAGACACGATGCTTTTGTCCGCTGTCGGAACTGCGTTCACGAGCGCGACTGTGATATTCGGATAAAGCGGCAGACAGGTCCTTGTGGCGGCTATACACCGAAAGAGAAAAAGAAACTCTTTTGATACGGCGCTGTTAAGAATATAAAACGAAAGCATGGTATATAAAAACGATCCGCCCGAGGAAACTCGGGCGGATTTTTTGCTGCGTTACTTCTTTGGAGCAAGTTATTTATCTGTCTCTGAGCGGGTCAGGTGCTGGATCCAGGTGCCGCTGCGGATCAGGATCGTTCCCACGATACATTTCATAAGATCCGTACTGTTGCAGATGGCGTAGATCACCAAAAAAGGCAGGCCTGTAAACCGGCTCAGCAGGAAGGAGGTGGGTGTGGGTCCAGATGACAACGATGTCCATTTCCACATACCGGGAAAAGACAGTAGCCAGAGCCGCACCCTTAACGCCCATGGCAGGCGCACCGAAGATCAGAATATAGTTCAATACCAGGTTGACAATTCTTACAGCTCGTGATACATTGTAAGTAGTGTCTACACATGAAAGACAATGTCAAAGACAGGGGACAGTTCTGTTGTCACGTAAATGCGGCTATTATTTGGGGTGATTTATATGCAAAAAAAGAAACTGTCGGGCGCAGAATGGGTAACGCTCATGATTCTTGTTTTTTTCGTGTCTGCTTTTCTCTTTGTGGTTGGCTGTGCTGCGAAGAATTATTACGTACACACAGTCCTTCCCACTCGACAAACCGATACAATATGGTCTTCTGAAAACGGCGAAATTGTACTTTCCATAGAAGAAGATTACGATGCAGTAATTTATTTTGAAGTAAACGGTGTTATGCAAAGCTTTTGTTTTTCCGGAACAACGGTCGATGCCGAAGTTTACTCCCCTGAGGTTTTTGAAACAGGAATCGAAACAGATGAAGCGCGCTACGAAAGATGGATGTATAAAAAAATAAGGCGAGATACTTTTACAGTTGAAGTAGTGGAAAGTACTTTTTTTGAGGTTGGGGAAATCATCGTTTTTGAAAAGAAAAGAAACAGTACCGTCCCCTGTATTACAGAAGCAACGGACGCCACGGTTGCCCAAAATGCAGAGATCGTAGAAGAAGCAGACTATTTCAGAATAACAAAAAAGGGAACGCTGTTTTATTATGAGCTTTATGGCGATGATCACAATGTTGTGGTTTCTAACGGTCCATACACGAAGGCGCCTGAAATTATAATGGTAGAAAACCAACTGATGCGAACAACGATCCAAGCAGGAACGGGGATTGAAACACAATTCGGTTTCTATTATGATGTAGAAACGGGTGCGACTTCTTCAATCTACGATTGTATATTTGACCAAGCCTGTGGGTTGGTCGCATACGCAACCTACAACAAAATTTTCGTACGGGACATTTTCGATGAGCAAGGTTTTTATCAGGAGATAGCAACATTTGAGCATCCGTTTTCTAAAGTTGCGTTTCCGTTTACCGATGTTCGATTTTCAGAGGACGGATGTTCTGTCTATGTGACCTTCTTGTCAGGTCCGGAATATACAGAAGTTACAGAGGAGATTTCTTTGCGCAAGACAGGGGACGGGTCTCCGTCCTGAGAGAAAAGACACAGTACCGTCCCCCTGTGTTGTGTTGCACTTGTTACACCTAGAGGTGTTGTTTCGTATGGTGGAAATACTTTTTTCTATTATTAGCAATAGGGGGGATGCATATGAAAAGACGTATATTGATAGTGTTATCTGTTATCTGTGTAGGTATATGTATTTTAGCTTATGCATTACGAGAACCAGGAGAGGATATTACACAGGATTACTCTGTGGGGCAAAGCGGTGAAGGGAAATTCTTACTAGGCGATACTACAGAACCTGTACAGCAAGAAGTTTATATTATGTTTGAGTGTACGGATGACAAGTTGTACCACTATAGTCATTTGGTGGTTAAAGGAGAATCCAAAACGCTGACGTATAATCTTAGTGAATCCGGGATCGGTAGTTATGCGGATATGTTATATGTTTGCGATATTGATGGAGATAATGGGGATGAAATTATTGTCCAGCGGACTGTAGGGATGAGCGGTGGTGCAGGGCAATATATTTCACAGATCTTTAAAGTTGAAAACAACCAAATCAAAGAAATCTTCAACGCATCGTCTGCAAACATGTTCAATACGGGCTTTTCCTCAAAAATGGAGGACAATTATGGGCTTGTTGTGTTTAACCGATATACAGATTATGAAAAACATGTGGATGTTGGCGATAAAAATTATGTAGATGGTTTCTACAGCGAAGAGGGAAAACTACTTAAAGAAACAGAGATTTATGCGGATAGCTTTTGCTCATTTTCTCCTTTGGATGTCGATAGTGACGGGATTTTTGAAATAAGGGCAAATCAGTACATGTCGTTATATGGTCATTCGGATTATATTGGTACAGCAGTTAGTATATTAAAATACAGAAGCAGTACCGAGGAATTTGAAGTTATAGATACCGAGTTTATAACAGGGTAGTATAGCACAAAAGACAGTAGCACAGGGGATGGTTCTCCGTCCTGAGAGAAAAGACATAGCACCGTCCCCTGTGTTCATTGAGCCATAGGAGGTTCAGTTTGAAGAAGATAATTTTTTGGAGCATTTGCTTGCTGGCCATTCTAGGATTTGCAGTGAATGGTGTGTTTAAAAACGATGTAAAATATCCAGAAGGAAAGGACACGATAAAATCTTTTGGAGATGGCACATATCAAATTTCTTCCGGAAGTAATGAAAGCTTGTTTAATGAAGAATACGGTAGCTGTATTATTCAGCGAGTAGAAAAGGTTCATGAAACGGATAATAAGGTGTACATTGTCGGTACAACTATTCATGAATGTATTGTTGATGGATCAAAAGTTGAACGTGGTTATCAAATATATTCGGTTGTTGAATTAGAAAATAACACCATGATGCTTTGTGTTGCGAAAAACGATCCGTCACAACCGGATTTATTTATTTATAGGCTGGATGATATGATAGACAACTGTGATATTAACTTAATCATGAATTTAGCGGACTTTTCTAATGAGGATTTAAGGGTTTTTCAGATGATTAGCAAGACAGGGGACGGCTCTGCGTCCTGAGAGAAAAGACACAGTACCGTCCCCTGTTTTGACGAATAAAGGAGAGGAAGACATGAAAACACCCGTAAAAAAGTTTCTCATCAATGTTGCGAGAATATCGATTGCATATCTTTTCATTATTATTATCGGCTTCAGCTTTGCTTCCTGCTCATCTGCTTCTTCTATTGATACCGTGTTGTCGGTAGAATACAACTTAGAAGAAATTGACGCATACATCAAGCCGAGAAATACCCATAAGCTCGCCGAGGCTCCCCCCCTAAGTATCGAAGACATTCTGTTTTACCATGATTTGGATGCAAAATACCCAATTGAAATTTTCAGGATCTGCGACAATACGGCATATACGGTATATAAAATTTCTGACGGGGGCTACTACTATGTGTTTTGGACGTTTGCATATCCTTCAGATTCGGGACGTGATGCCTCTGAAGACATTGATTGGGCAGATAAAGAATACTTGTGCGTTTTGTTTTCAATATACATAGATTCCGACCCGTCTGATCAGTTGGATTATGCGGCTATTCAGCCAGGGACAACTTCGCTTAGCGATCTTATAGAAATGGATGCAAATATTGATCGGCGGTTTACCGTGCCCTATGATTATTACTATTATTTGAATCGCAACGATGTACTGCAAGTAAGGTGCAAGTTGGGAGAATTATATGAGGACAATGCGGGTTCGGCTGAAAATATTATTGTAGAAAGCGTAAGTGTCATTCCGCGGGACGAGTCATCGGGATATCTTGCGTATATAAACGACGAAGATCTTCCGTAGTACAAATAGCACATAGCACAGAGGACGGTTCTTTGTCCGGATGGCTGTTTTTCCATATTTTTGCAGAAGGAGCCGTAGCAAAACAAAAATTGCTACGGCTCTAAATTTAACCTTCAAAGTTGCATAAACAGCAATATTTTCAACTGTTTGTGGATAAAATTAAGCATAAGAATTGGCGGCAGGCTATTTTTAGTCTGTCGCTATTGG
>JAZQGH010000167.1:0-1517 GCA_045539925.1 Acutalibacteraceae bacterium
CCCGTTCCGAAGTATGCTAAATACGAAATTTCCGGAAATAATGTTGACGGATTTATCGTCACATGCGGCGGATAAAATCAAAAAAAGCAAGGCACACTGCAAAACTGAAGTGAACCCAAAAGTTTAGACAAAAATTAAATATTAAATTGCTTGTGAATGAGCTCGGTACCCCACTGGGCTCATTCCTTTTAGTTTTAGAGAGATTCTCTCATTGTTGTAGTAATGTATATATTCTTCCAACTTCTCAATGAATCCCCGAGGGGATTCAAATTTTTCTCCGTAATACATCTCAACTTTCAGTCTGCCAAAGAAGTTCTCCATTATGCCGTTATCCATACAGTTTCCTTTTCGAGACATACTTTGCGTAATGTTGTGCTCGGCAAGAAGCCTTTGGTATTCGACGTGTTGGTATTGCCAACCTTGATCAGAGTGAAACAGTGGTCTTGCATCGGCAGGAAGCTTTTCAAACAACCCATTTAGCATATCTCTAATTTGCTGCAAGTTAGGACTTGTAGAAATAGAGTAAGATATAATTTCACGGTTAAACATATCGAGTACCGGCGAAAGATACACCTTTTCGTCGCCGATCTTAAACTCTGTAACGTCTGTTGTTAGTTTCTCAAACGGCTTGTCTGCATGAAATTCTCTTTTCAACAGATTGTCTGCTACCTTGCCAACTTCACCTTTGTAGGAATGGTATTTGCCATTTTTACTCTGTTTGCCACGCAAATGAAGGGATTTCATCAGCTTTAACACGGTTTTATGGTTAATTGGATATCCCTTTGACTTTAATTCAAGGCAAATACGTCTGTAGCCGTATCTTCCTTTGTGAGTATTGTAGATTTCCAATACTTCTTGCTTTTCGCTTTCGTATTTGTCTTTATCCTTCTGTTTTAGATAGTAATAGTAGGTACTTCTTGCTATCCCGGAAAGCTCTAACAAATCTTTAAGCGGATACTTTTGCCTTAGTTCAGCAATTATGAACGTTTTTTGCCGTTCTTTTGCTCTTCCGCAAGAACTAAGGCACTCAGTTTTTTTAAGTACTCTATCTCCATTCTGAGTCTTTGGTTTTCAGCAATGAGATCTTCTTCTACCTTCCGATCAAGTTTCGGTGGACGACCTTTGTTTGAACCGCTTGCTTTACAAGCTCTGCCTCGTCTTTCTTTCATCAGACCTTCGGCTCCTTCTTCCAAGAATATGCGTTCCCACCTTTTCACTATGTTTTTGTAGTTGCCTTCTTGACCTTTAGATATGTCCCAGTATTTTCGTACCGTTTCCTTATATCCAAGGTGGTGTTCTCGCATATCCATTATAACACAAAGTTTGAATTCTGACGAGTACTTTTTCTGTTTTCCTGACATAAAAATATGCACCTCCAAAAGTGTCTAACTTTTGGGGTGCATATCATTACGGCAGGGCGCATTGATAATTTGAAATTAAAGAGCCTTTACGATGCGCTCTGTGTCGGATGCTATTACAAGCTCCTCGTTTGTGGGAAGAACCCATACCTGAACCTT
>JAZQGH010000168.1:0-2075 GCA_045539925.1 Acutalibacteraceae bacterium
GTAACAGCTCACTAGTCAAGAGATTTTGCGTGGAAAATGTAACGGGGCTAAGTATATAACCGAAGATATGGGATTCTACTTTGTAGAATCGGTAGAGGAGCGTTGATATCGCGGTGAAGTCGTTGTGTAAACAGCGGTGGAGCGTTATCAAGTGAGAATGCTGGAATCAGTAACCTTAAGACAGGTGAGAATCCTGTCGGTCGTAAGAGCAAGGTTTCCAGGGCCACCGTAATGGTCCCTGGGTTAGTCGGTCCTAAGCCGAGGCGTATTGGCGTAGGCGATGGACATCAGGTTAATATTCCTGAACAGGTAACTATTGTTAACAGTTCACAGTATGTGACTAGAGCGGTTTCATGGTGATAACCGTTTAAGTTCCTCGGGAACGAGGGTACGAATAAAAGGAACTCCTAAGGGATTTTCGATTCTAGGTAAAGTGCTGGCCAGAAAAGCTGGTTAACTTATGTAGTTGCCTACCGTACCGCAAACCAACACCGGTGCTCGAGTCGAGTAGACTAAGACCTACGAGAGAACCTTCGCTAAGGAACTCGGCAAAAAAGCGTCCGTAACTTCGGAATAAGGACTGCCCGCTCGCAAAGTGCGAGATTTGCTAAAGAAGTTCTCGGCAAAGGTGAAATTTTAAAATATTTTCTCGGGAGCGCTCCGGGGCGCTAGCCCGAGTCTTACTCCCTCGAAAATTATTTTAAAATTTCAAATTTACCAAAAATCTTTACCGAGACACACTTTTCTTTAGCAGTCCAATCGTGCATTGTGCGAGCGGGCCGCAGCTAAAGAGCCCACGGAACTGTTTACCAAAAACATAGGTCTCTGCTAACGCGAAAGCGGATGTATAGGGGCTGACTCCTGCCCAGTGTCGGAAGGTTAAGGAGAGAACTTCACGGTTCGAACTGAAGCCCCGATGAACGGCGGCGATAACTATGATCGTCCTAAGGTTCTGGATTTTAAATTTTTAGAGTCCAGAAGGATTAGGACGAGCATGACTTAGTAAATAAGTGAAGGAAGAAGTTGCCTAATCTAATATATTTAGATTATCAATCTGGCTATATGCTGAGAAACCTCGGGTATCTGGCAATACTCACTTGTGTAATAATTATTCCTTATGTATAATCATTATATGAGTAGTAACAATTTGTCCAGTGGAGAAAATCAGCAGGAAAGACTAAATCCATATTGGTTGACTGGTTTTACGGATGGTGAAGGGTGTTTTTCGATAAGTATCTTTAAGAACAATACGCTAAAATCTGGTTATCAGGTTTTTCCGGAATTTGTTTTGACGCAAGGCGCTAAGAGTCTTGAAACACTAGAGGGAATTAAGAATTTCTTCGGATGTGGAAAGATTTACGAGAATAAACGCCATGATAATCATAGAGAATC
Organism: Acutalibacteraceae bacterium; assembly: GCA_045539925.1. Taxonomy (GTDB): domain Bacteria; phylum Bacillota; class Clostridia; order Oscillospirales; family Acutalibacteraceae; genus SFWF01. The sequence goes on from JAZQGH010000168.1 coordinate 1,393, forward strand.
CCTTTACAGATATTGTGTTCGAAATAAAACTGATTTAATGAAAACTATTTGCCCATTTTTCGACAAATTTCCATTGCAGACTGCTAAGCGAAACGATTTCGAATTGTTTAAGCGGGGTTTGGAAATAATAAAAAATGGTGAACATCTAACAGATAAAGGTTTTATGAAAATACAGAAAATAGCATCTGAAATGAACCGACGAAAACCAAGGAGATGGAATCCTCAACGACCAAACGCCAGAATCTAGAAATAGATAAAATAGAGTCTGATCTTTACGGCGACGTAAAGTTAACGTATTGAGCGAAATTCCTTGTCTGGTAAGTTCAGACCCGCACGAATGGAGTAATCATGTGGGCACTGTCTCGGCGAAGGCCTCGGTGAACGTGCATTGGCGGTAAAGATGCCGTCTAGTCATGCCAGGACGAGAAGACCCCATGGAGCTTTACTACAACTTTGCATTGATTGTTGGAACATTTTGTGTAGAATAGGTGGAAGACTTTGAAGCAGATACGCCAGTATTTGTGGAGTCGAAATGTGAAATACCACCCTGAGTGTTTTGTGCGTCTCACGTTTGACCTGATCGGCCAAGCGGACCGTGCATGGCGGGTAGTTTAACTGGGGCGGTTGCCTCCTAAAGAGTAGCGGAGGCGTTCAAAGGTTGGCTAACTACGGATGGAAATCGT
>JAZQGH010000169.1:0-2719 GCA_045539925.1 Acutalibacteraceae bacterium
AACAGGTGTTAGTGCTCCACCTGTCAAAGCGGTTAAAGCCACTGCTCCTACAAAGGCAACTCCGCCTATAACCCATTTTAACCAGTTAGGTAATGCCTCATGACCGCTTGGATCTGCGTAATTTACAGGATCATTATTGCAGTATGCATAAAGATTCAGACCGTTTACAGACTCAGGATCAAGATAAGCCGTATCATCAGGAGAGATAAATCTCCGCCACTGTGGGCTGTAGTACCTTGCGGGCAGGTAATAGAGATTCGTGCCGCCATCTAAATAGTAGCCGCGGTATCTGATCGGGTTTGCCGAGGCAATATCACTCTCAGACGAGCTGTAATAAATATTGCAGTTGCCATAAGCATCGTAGAGGTACTCTGCCTGCCTTGTACCGGTGGCAGAATATATCGCGATCACGTCACCCTGGGGATTTCTGTGATAATAATACGGAATATGTTCTCCGCCATTATAGCTGTATGCAACGCCAATAATTCCGGATTCGTCATAAAGGTAGATCAGATCTCTTACAATAGTAACGCCGTCGCTATATTTCATAGTGCTTGTTTCGGAGACAAGCCGTCCGCTGCTGTCATAGCTATAGGTGGTTGTATTGCTTGCAAGATAATCTATCTGACTAACGAGTCCCGGGAACTGCTTATATACTTTCTTCGTTCTCCGACCGTAACCGTCATAGGTGAAGGTGTATGACTCGTTTCTAATTCTGGTAGAGTTAACCGGACCGTAGCTTATTCTTGTAAGCTTGTCCTTTGTCCAGGTGTACGTCCATCCGTCATATAGGGTTACGCGACCAAGGCTATCGTAAGACACAGCCTTTCCGTTAAAGGCGGTCAGCATATCCGGAATAGATGCTTCACCATAGGTGAAGGTCTGCTCGGAATAGTTTCCAGTCGGGGTATTGTTAAGTGTATAGTCGTAGGCCTTTACACTAACTACGTTTCCAATTCCATTATAGCTGTAAATAAAGGTTTTGTCAAGTAGCTGATTATTCTCGCGGAGGCGGTGACGAGGCAGGAAAAAGAAAAGAGTGCCGCATTTGCGGCACTCCCTGCTGAAATAGCATTAATTTCTTGTTAAGAATAGTTGGATAAGCTCATATTGTTTTTTTGTAATCGATACATATACAGTTTCTTTTCCGCGAACTGAAATGGACAACAAAGAAACGGACTCGAAGCCTTGATAGAATGGATGAAAACATATTTCTGCTTCGCTAATCGGAAAAATGTACTTATCGGTCTTTTTTTGATAAATTATTTCTTCACTTGAGATTAATAAATAATTCGTAGGTAACCTAAACCAATATACAATTTTATCCATAAAAATAATAGCGAGGCATGTAAGTACAAAAGCTGTTATTGAAATAATACCACCCCAAAAATTTTGGTCTCTAAGAAAGCAAACTAAACATGCCATAACGGGAACAAGTAGTAGCATAAAAGAAAGACGATAAATATTTATACCTGTTTTAAGTTTTAACGTATCCATGTGAAAAACTTTTTTAAATAATTGATCCATCCAACATCTTCTCCTTCTAACATAGCGTAAATAATATCAACTGATATTTTCCACTCGACTGAAATAGCCGTATTTAGAATAGTTTTAGTGACAAAGCTTGGTTTACTTGGAACAGTTTCATTATACTATTAACCGAAAGCCTTGTCAAGTTTTTTCTCGCGGAGGCGGAGGCGAGGAATAAAAAAGAAAACGAGCCCACCCGAAGGTAGGCTCGCAGAAGATTACATTTATTTAAAGTATTTTGTTGTCAATCAAAAAATCAATATACTCAGCTATTGCTTCTTTTTCACTATTCGTTTTATTATTTGATACGCTTAAAAAATTTCTCAATTTAGACGTATGAAGTGAGTTGTCCTGATATAGAATGTGTCCAAAATAAACTTTAATGATTCTTTTTTGAAAATGTGTCACAAACAAATTTACAATATGTTCTCTTAAATCTTCCTGAAAAACAATTGTTATTTCGTCTTTTTTGTATATACATTCTTCAACACAATCTGATCTATAATGTTGACTTTCCCAATCAGTAAATAATTCACGATAAATTAACAAAGATTTTTGCAAAGCAGATCTTCTAACGAACATTATATTCTCTCCTTAAACAAAGTATCCCAAATGAAGTGCGTAATTAGCTACTTGTTCTAGCTCCATACCATACCATGCTCCCGCTTCTACAGCGCCGCCAAGCCCGATATCATAAATGGGCTTATTTAATCTCATAACTCTTTTTATCCAAGATTTATTGTGAGCGACGCTTAAGGTGTCAGCCAATTTCACCCTCCACCCAAATTTTTTATTTCCTTTGATAAAATTATATCCTTTCATAGGACTATATTTTGAGAGTGCGGCTTGATCTGCGAAAAATTCTACTCGACCCATACCTTTTCCAATAACTACGCCCCGAGAACGAATTAATCCCAAATGCTTAACAAAACTTACCGAAGAACTAAGCAACGCGAAAATTCCGCCAGACATCGCACCATCTGCGGCACCATCCCAAAATCCTTGCGAAAAGCTTTCGCCGTTTATTGCAGACAGCGTGCCTTCTATTAAACCGCCCAAAACAATGCTGCTAACCATTCCTATAAAAACAGGTGTTAGTGCTCCACCTGTCAAAGCGGTTAAAGCCACTGCTCCTACAAAGGCAACTCCGCCTATAACCCATTTTAACCAGTTAGGTAATGCCTCATGA
>JAZQGH010000170.1:0-1913 GCA_045539925.1 Acutalibacteraceae bacterium
GTATTATTTCCGTCTGTTGCGGTAATGGTCCATGTACCAGCCATAGGAACAACAAAAGTATAATTTCCGGTGGTGTCTGTTGCAGTAAGGGTAATGCTTCCGTTTGTAGCCGTAAGGGTTGAGCCAACGGGATATGTTACGACGATGGAAGCGGAGAAAAACGCAAGTGTTACGGGGTACTGTTTTACTTCTGTAATATCAACCGTAATCGCACCGCTTGTCTGGCTTCCCTGTGTCATCGTAACCGTCCAAGTTCCGAAGTCATTAACTTTAAAAACAAGTGTCGTTCCGTTATAAGTTTGAGAATAACTGGTGGTTCCGTTGGTAACTGTAACAAGTGCGCCGGTTACTGTTGCGTCAACAAGAATCTGCGGAACAAAGCTCATTTCATCAAGTCTTTCAAGAGCGTCGCTCATTGCGTTAAGTTCTGTGGCATTTATTGCAGGAGTGGATTCGTTAACCCAAATAGGATTGACATATTTACCGTTAACAATAGGCATTTGTTATTCCTCCTTTTCCTGAGCATTCTTTGTTTTTGAAATCTTAATTTCTTTTATTTGAGAACTTCCTTTTTTGAATTTGGTGTTTTTACAAATCCAAAATCTTTTCTCTTCTTTTATAACGGGGAATCGCTCCCCGTTATTTAAAACAATGGTCTTTTTCTCGCCCATATTAAAATCCAGCTCCTTTCGTTATTCCGGCCATGTGGTTAAAGTAGCAATCGGAAAATCGTTTACAGAAACACACGAAATTGTCATAGGTCCACCCGACGCAAGCGGACGGGTAAAACTCTGAACCAAGTGTCTTTCCACCGGACTTCCGGGTTTATCTGTTCTGACAATGGTAATAAGTTTGTTTTCCTCAATGTGCATGATTTGACTGCAAGAAACCGTAACCGCCTTTTGAAGAACCGCCGCTCTTTTAAGTTTCCAAACTGCGTAATCCTGACACATTAAATCCGTGCCATATCCCGCCTTGTTTACTCTTTTGGTTTTTCTACCAATGAGATTAATGTTTGTGTCACTGGAAGGGTCAAGGTTCTGTGCTCTTCCAGAAGGCTGTTTATAATTTTCAAGCATTTCCCCAATTACGATGTAATCGTTAAAAACTTCGGTGTTTTTTACCGTGTAGGAAAGTCCTAAAAGCTGAGTTTCATTTTGAGAAAACTGCCAGATAATCGGTTTATTGCTGTCAAGAATATCATCCTGCGAGGGTTCTACTCTTAAAGCTCCCGAAGTGTCATATCCAACCCAAGCATTTACCATAGCGGTAAGTCCAAGAATAACCTCAGCTTTTGTACCGCTTTCACCGTCCACCGTAAGAGTGTAAGGTGACATAACCAAAGCCACCGTACTTCCGTTTGGAAGTTCTTGGTATTTGTTATTGTAATACTCCGTAAAAATAGGATTTACTCTATCAAGAACAAGACCGTTTCCTCTGTCTTCCGCAAGAAGTTCTTTAATGGGGTTAAATATGTTTGTATTTACCGGAACCTCATAAGTTCCTTCAAGGTTTCCAAAAAGCGTACCATCAAGATTAGCCCATTTATCAACAAGGTTATATGTAATGGTTCTTCTTCCCGGTTCAACTACTTCGTTGGGGTTCTCTATAAGAAAAATACCTTGAGGAATGTAATATTCCTGACCGTCAGAAAGATAAAGTCCTTCGTCAATGGCAATTTCGTTTCCGAACCAAATTTTGTTTACGTCATAATCAAATCTTGCGTCAACGTTTGAAAGCGTAACCGTTGCGGATCTTCTTCTGCCGTTTTGAAGGTTTGCGGAAATTTGTCCGTCGGAAATAAACGCCTTTGAATATTTGTTTTGAGGGTTATTATCCAAAGCAAAAGCTGTGCTTCCGTCCGGCTGTAAAAATCTGATTCTGCAAAGTTTGATAAAAGGCTTTTTAAGCTG
>JAZQGH010000171.1:0-1770 GCA_045539925.1 Acutalibacteraceae bacterium
TTCCAGTCCGCCATCCGTAAAAGGCTGGCCAGGCGTGCAGGCGATGACTTTTCCGTCATAATCGTTGAACTTAAAATTCCCCGCTGCGTTCTGTGAACAAATCACTATCGTTTCCGGGAACATCTTGTGCAGTACGGCCAATCCGCCACATTCATCCCATTCGCGATGGGAAATGAACAAGTATTTCAGTGGACGGCCGGCCAGCAGTTCCTTAACCTTTGGCAGAAAGTCCCGAGCCATATCGGCGGATCCCACAGAAAACAATATGGCCGGATCGCGCAACAGCAGATACTGATGGCAGTCAAGGGGCATACCGGGAATTTTGTACGTAAATTGATACAGTTTGTCGAAAATCGGTTCCATGATGCACTCCTCCTTTTTGTTTTATGATACTCCATAATATTATACCACTCACTTCTGCAATTCTAAAAGTTTTGGTTCTTTATCCTACAGGCTTTAACAATGCAGCACCAAGGTCAAATGCTGTTTTGCATTCTTGCGGGAAAACCAGATCATGCCGCTGATATTTTGCTTGGGGATCCACCACAGACCAGGGCCAGTCCGTCTTGCTGTAATCTTTAATCTGAAGTGTGTCGCCGCTGACAAAAACCTCCGTGGGACCTACAAAGCCATTAAACACCGTCTGGTAGTTCTTTATCAGTTCCTCATAATGGTCGTTCGGATAACCGCTGGTCACAATCAGAAGAACAGGAATTGGTCGCTCATTGCAACAGATTTTTTCCTGATTGTACGTAAGGTTTTGGAACACAAGCCGCTCATACAATGAGCGAAACGATGCGCTTAACTCCGAAAGATAGATGGGAGAACCAATGATAAGTCCGTCCGCCTCCCGGATTGCATCAAGCACAGCCGTCAGGCCGTCGCGACAGATACAATGGCCTTTAAACTTTTCCTTTTTACAGCCAAAGCAGGAAATACATCCCGTAAACTTTTCTAACCGGTACAAATCAAACTTTTCTACCACTGCGCCAGCCGCTTCTGCTCCTTTTGCCGCTTCGCACACCAGCGTATCGGTGTTCCAACCCTTCCGAGGGCTGGCATTGACCGAAACAATCTTTTTACTCATTAATGGAACCTCCCCTCACTGTTAATTATTGTAACCCTCTTTTAATATTTACAAGCAAGGATAAATATGCAAAACCTGAATTTATCAGTCAGCAATTTGGAATGAAGGCACAAGATTATGACTTTTATATTTACTGCCGTATCGAAAGCCCGCCTTCTTTTCCCTGATTATGTATTCCTTTATTTCAGCAAGCGTGTTTGTTTCTAAACCATCTTTGAACAGATGAGTCTCGGCATACATATATTCCGGATTCTCTGGATCGCTATATCCGCCGCTGCCTACAGAAAAACGCTGTTCTGACTTTTTACAGTAGTCCCACCAGGATATGGATGAAATGCGACCACCTTCCGCATAGAGGATCTCCAAAAACGATTCCCAGTCTTTGAATAGATATTCTGAGCAAAAAGAATGCTTATCAATATAATCTTTTACATTTTGACTGAGCATATTCCCCTCCGCTAAACAACGATTTGTACGGTTAATTTTGATTTACTTTATTATACCAAAACAGCCGCAGAAAAATCTACGGCTGTAAGTAAAACTAAAGTTAAGCTTAACTTAACGACATTGGCCTTTTATTATATATACAAGACAGGCTTCCAAAAATTGACACCGTTAGGATTTTTTCATTATATCATACTCATCTCTGATAAGCAAAACTGGGATTTGCTGGAACAACGCGA
>JAZQGH010000172.1:0-2173 GCA_045539925.1 Acutalibacteraceae bacterium
TGGAAAGAAAACAACATTATTCTTTTTGTTGGTTATCAGGCAGAAGGTTCTCTCGGTCGAATACTGTTAAACGGCGAAAAAAGTGTAACCCTTTTCGGTGAAGAAATTTCGGTGAATGCGGAAATCTGCTCACTCCACGGAACAAGTGGTCACGCAGACCAAGCCGGTTTGCTTTCTTGGATAGAGGGATACGAAACAAAACCTGAGCTTATCTTTGTGAATCACGGTAATGAAGATTCCTGCGAGGATTTCAAAGATTTGCTCGTAGAGAAAGGTTATCGTGCAGAAGCACCATTCAGCGGAACTGAATACGATTTAGCCACGGGAAGAATGACTATTTACACCGAAGGTAAACCCATTGACCGAGTGATAACCTACAAGGGCAATACTCGTGCCGATGTAATATTCAATGAGCTTGTCGCAACAGCTGAAAAGTTATTGACTATTGCTAAAGGTCGCCGTGGTATGACAAATAAAGAAAACGCAAGACTGACTTCTCAAATTCGAGAACTTTGCGAAAAATATAAAGATTAGAAAAGAGGTAATCCAATGAGGATATGTGTATATGGAGCAGCATCCCCAACAATCGATAAGGAATATATTGATTTGGTTGAAAAAATGGGACAAGAAATGGCAAATCGAGGTCATTCACTTGTGTTTGGCGGCGGCGGTAACGGTCTGATGGGTGCCGCAGCAAGAGGTGTTAAATCCGGCGGAGGTTACATTTTAGGTGTTATTCCTAAATTCTTCGATGAAGAAAAAGTTGAGGCCATATGTGATTTTTGCGACGAACTTATACAGCCAGACACAATGCGTCAACGTAAGCAGTTAATGGAGGATAATGCAGATGCATTTATTATAGTTCCGGGTGGCATTGGAACATATGAGGAGTTCTTTGAAATCCTAACGCTGAAACAATTATGCCGACACAATAAACCGATTGCTCTTTATAATATAATGGGATATTACGATGATATAAATTATGCAATGGAACAAGCTATGAAGAAAAACTTTATTCGTGATAATTGTAAAGAACTATATTATGTAACGGATAAACTTGATGATTTGCTTCGTTATGTTGAAACTCCGGTTAATAAAATAAGAACGGTCAAGGAATTAAAAGATGGTTAATGTTCGACTATTTGCTTTCTTAGGAAAAACGATAGAAGTATTAATTCATTTTGCTTTTTGATTGTGTAGTAAATTTTACGAACCTTTTTTCATTAAGTAGCAAAAACCTCTCTGCTGAATTTCGGCAGAGAGGTTTACTCTATTTTGATGTTATAAAATATTTTCTTTACAATATCTTATATTCTTTGTTTCATCAAACCGTGTTTGTTGCAATAGATATAGAGATTCCCACTTCCACGAATGTTTAATCGTGTTTCAGCATTGCCTTCGGGATAGAATTTTACGAATTGCACTCTGTCTGATGTTAAATAGGCTACAAAAGAAATATAATGCTCTTTTGTCATATCGTGATTAACTGTGATAAAGTGTTCGTCTTCTACTTTTTCTATAGTTATTTGGTGGTTCTCGTCAGTATCCTCCGCCTCAAGAGGTGGCAAGGTAATTCCGTGGCAGCTTATAACTGCATCTCCCACCGAACGGACAATATTATTACAAACAGGGCAAACATAGAATTTCGAGCGCAATATATTGGACGATATGTTTTTATTGATAACGGTATCACCGGTCATCAATTCCATCACTGAAACAGAAAGAGCATTGGCAAGCGGTTCAATTAAACTAATATCTGGCAGACCCTTTGCGGTTTCCCATTTAGATACTGCTTTACTGCTCACACCAAGAACCTCTGCAAGTTCTGTTTGGGTGAGTCCTTTTTTCTCTCGTAAAGTTTTTATTGTTATACCGGTTACGTATGTATCCATTTATGATCACTCCTTTACGGAATTATTATAATACTCTGGGATAAAAATCACAACCTACGTTGCGTTGAAAAACACCCTGCCAAAGATACACAGGGTTGCAATATTACCACATTTGTAGTAAAATGAAGTTACGGTGAAAACCGAATTTAATTTTTGGAGAATGCTGTTTGAAAAGAAACAACACATTGGAGATTGTAGCATAACCGAGAGGTTTGCTATGATTCCGCAAAACCTCTCATAAGATTGCTTCGTCACAATATATTGGAGGTAAAATTAAAATG
>JAZQGH010000173.1:0-70801 GCA_045539925.1 Acutalibacteraceae bacterium
ATTCCCTGCTTGCTACAGTATAAGACACAGCCACGGATTATTAATTCCAACCGTTCTACTGTGCCTTATGCTGTTGATTATAATACTGTCTTGATATGACGGCATTTTGCCGTCAATTTTAATATCGGTCTTGAAATTTGCTGTCATTGTGCCGTCAGTCGAACAGTTTGAGGTCGTCCAGAATATCCAGCTCGGCTTCTTCCTGCTGTTCAGCACTTAATGCCGTAGTTACAGGCTGCGGAGCGAAGTTTGCTTCTGCAAAGCAAGCCCGCATTTCCTCACGGATGATACTTCGGATATCTTCCTCGTGCTGCTCACGGGTAATTGACTGCAAATCCACATACTCCGCAAGCGCATCAATTATAAATTGATTGCGAGATTGGTACTTCTTCACGTCAAGCGTTTGCATAAACTCGGCAAGATTACGCTCTCGGGTGTCGGTTAAGTCAAAATGAACTGTCATTTTATACACGTCCTTCATTCTTCGCCTCGGCTCTCAGATAAACGTCTGCGAGATATTCGTAGCCTTTAGCTGCGGCGCAAATGTCATCAATGAATTTTACACGGGTAAAGTTACCGTAATAAAAGTTCTTAATCAGGCAACCGCCACCGCCGCAGACGCAGAGCTTCATCGTGCTTTCATCATAGCCGTGTTCACGCAGACGACGGAAGATCTCAGCAACATATTCCTCCGCAATAGCCGTGATGACCTCTAAATCTGAATCAGGAATATCCGCCGTGCCTGTCTGCAACACCTCGTCGATGATATAGTCATTCAGCTCTCTGCGCGTCTTACGCATAAAGCCTTCACGAATAGCGAGGGTACATTGATAAGTGCCAAACTTCTCGGTGAACATCTTACCGCTCTGTGGTCTGCCGTTTACGAGGTATAGCGTATTCATAGTGCCGATGCCGATATCGGCTGCCATACTCAAACCTTTGAGCGTAGATTTTATCGAAACTACCGCCGAGTAGCCCTGCGGATAGATTTTTACATCAGAGATTCGGATATGATAATTTACATTCCGAAAAGTGAACTCCATCTCCTTGTTCTTTGATAGATATGCGGCAAAATCTTCCTTCTGTCCGCTTGTCCAAGTCAAGGGCAAGCCTGCAGCGATAATCACGTCCGCTTCGGTCAGACCTTCGTCCGCAAGCTCGGTTGCGATAGCGGCGAGAGTGAGGATGTAGTAATCCTCGTCATTCTGCTTTTCTGGCAGAAACTCCTTGTGACCTTCGCCGATCAGATAATACTTGCCGTTGTAGGTAAGCATATCCTTTGTAAACAGCGGCTCGCTGTCGTGGGTGGTTATACCCGTTTTGAAGCAATGGTTAGCGGTTTTGATGTTCCCGTAGCCGTGGTCGATACCAATGATGATTTTGTCTTTATAACTTTTCATAATAAAATACCTCCTGAAATAGTAAAACTGCCCTGAAAAGTGGAGGCAGTTATCAAATAGTAAAACGGGCACAAAAAAGCACCCGCTTTTTCAGCAGGTGCTAATCGTAGCCTATGTCGGTATCAGCGTGTTTCTGAAACGCTGTACCGATTTTTTTAATTCGCTTTTGAACAGCGCTGGGCGTTTTATAGCCGAGCTCCTTCGCAATCTCCTCATAGGTGCGTCCTTCCAAACGAAGTTCAAGAATCCTTTTATCCTTCTCATTCAAAGTTTCAGTAAACTCGTTTATTGTTTCTTGGGATACTACCTGTTCTTCAACAGCAGAAGAATCATTGAGAATATCATTATTTTCGCTGTATTCTTCCAACGAGATTTGAGGGTGCTTCGTTTGCTCGTGCCGCCATTGCGTTTCAAAAGCAAGCTTCTGTATGCTGTCTACATTTTCATCAAAGTCCTCAAAGCAACGGTGCTTTTTGACAAAATCCATTATTTCTAACAAATTATGCTTTTCCATAACAATCGGCAAGGTCTGAATGTATCCGAACTGATAGACCGGCCACGGCGTGTACGGTAAATCGTAGTCGATTTTATTGAACAAATATGACGGCGTATAAATATAATGCGCCTTTTTCTAAAACCTCACGATACCATTCCACGTTGTAGGTCAGCCGCCAAATCGGATCATTTTCAGAGTATGCCTTAACGCTTGCCCGAATATCAAGGAAATACCACACCGCCGCCGAGACAATATCGCATACCCTAACGGCAAATTCAATACTCTCAACATAATCCAAAACATTTTGTCCCTCAGTATGTTTTGTGGGTTACGAGGAATACTTTGGAAATCCTTCGATGGAGATTCTTAAACGACATCCCCTGTCGGTTTGAGCCCTCATAATTATAAATCTTAATCAAGGTAAAGCCTCTTTCTCTTAGGGCTCTACTATAATATACTGGATTCAAAGCCCTATATTTTTCCTGTTTTTGAAAACTTTTTTATTTTTTTCAAAAATTTTTCATTACGCTATATCTTAACACGACAGAATTAAAAAAACGAGCCGTTTTTGTCGATAGAAATATGTTTTCATAAAAAAATCCCCGAAAAAACAAAAGCGCACCGAACGGAAGATACGAATTAGGTATCTTCCATCCGATGCACGTAATCTCATATCTTTCCGTGTTTCTCTTATTCACATTATTAAGATGTGAATTGATTATACCATATCGAACAGTTGTTTGTCAATGTAATTCCGGTATTATGCACCGGAAATATATATTACTCGCTCTATATTTGCCAATGGATTTCCAAATCAGTAAAGGTTTTACATAGATTTTACATTGCGCTTATTGTAGAATTTACACGGATAAATTATAATTAACACAGAAAACGGAGGGTTATGCTATGCTCATTTACATATTGGAAGATGACGAGAATATCCGTGAAATTGAGAGTTATACGTTACAGACAAACGGATTTGAGGTAAAGGATTTTGAGCTGCCGCAAGCCTTTTACAACGCGCTTGCCGACAAAAAGCCCGACCTAATCATCCTCGATATTATGCTGCCCGGCGAGGACGGCTTTACGGTTTTGAAAACTTTAAAATCTAATAACGCTTATTGTGAAATTCCTGTCATTATTATTTCTGCCAAGACAACCGAGCTTGACCGTGTAAAGGGGCTTGACCTCGGCGCGGAGGATTATCTGTGCAAGCCGTTTGGTGTTATGGAGCTTGTCAGCCGCGTTAAGGCAAGGCTGAGAAAGCTTAATAAAAAAGAGATTTACAGCTATTGCGGAATTGAATTGTCCGACGGCGAGCGGACGGTTTTTTCGGACGGCGAAAGGGTGGAGCTGACCTATAAAGAATTTGAGCTGCTTAAGCTGCTTATCGGCAAGCCGAAAACTGTTTTTACACGCGAAACCATTCTCGGCAGCGTTTGGGGCTATGACGATAATCTCGGCAGAACGCTCGATATGCATATCAACACCCTGCGCAAAAAGCTCGGGGATAATGGCAGATACATTGTTACCGTCAGAAATGTAGGCTACAAGCTGGAAAAGGGAGACAAGAATGAAGCGTAAACTGATACTTAGTATGTTTTATATGGGGCTGATAGCCGCGTTAGTCAGCATTGCCGCCACGGTGTTTGTTTATCAAAACACAATGCGCAATGAGGTGCGTGATAACCTCAGAGAGGAGCTGCGGCTGCTGAAAATCAGCTATCCAAAGCTGCAAAACGCTGATGAGCTAATGGACTATAACGCGGATGATTTACGAATCACCCTGATAGACAGCGGCGGCAACGTGCTCTTTGAAAGCGACACGGACGCAAAGCAAATGGAAAACCATCTTGACCGTCCCGAAATTCGTTCGGCTATTCAAAACGACTCCGGCAGCGATTATCGCTTGTCCTCAACGCTCGGTGTGGAGGATTACTATTATGCCGAAAAGCTCAGCGACGGCAATATTCTCCGCGTTTCTACGCAAATCAGCTCGGTGTTTTCCGTATTCGGCAACTCCTTTTACATTCTTGTCGCTATTATTTTAGGTATTGCCGGCGTATCGGTAGCCGTTTCCGTTCATACAACCAAACGGATCTTAAAACCGATAAAGGCGCTGTCAAAGTCAATCGACAGCCCCTCCTTATACGACAAGGAAACTTATCCCGAATTAGTGCCGCTGATTGAGGAAATCAAATACCAGCGCAATTTACAATCCGATATGCGGCAGGAATTTACCGCTAACGTGAGCCACGAGCTGAAAACTCCGTTGACCGCAATTTCGGGTTACGCTGAAATGATAGAGAATGATATTGCCAAGGGCGACGATGTAAAGCGCTTTGCCGGAAAAATCCGCACGGAAAGCAGCCGTATGCTGACGCTTATCGGCGATATAATCAAGCTCTCCAAGCTGGATGCCGATACCGCAAGCGAAGCGGGCGATACGGTGGACTTGAAAAAGACCGCCGAGGAGTGCAAGGAAAGCCTTGCAGTTGCGTGCCGAGAAAAGGATATTATGATTACCATTACAGGCGAGGCTGAGCCGGTAAAGGGCAATCAGACCGAAATATATGAGCTGGTGTATAACCTGATGGATAACGCCGTTAAGTATAACCGTCAGGGCGGTAATGTTGATGTTGTTTTGTCCGAAAGAACAATTTGTATTTCCGACACCGGAATCGGTATTCCCGAAAAGGACAGACAGAGGATATTCGAGCGGTTTTACCGCGTTGATAAAAGCAGAAGCAAAGCGACAGGCGGCACAGGCCTGGGGCTTTCTATCGTCAAGCACGTTGCGGAAAAGCACAACGCGGCAATTACGGTTGAAAGCACTTTGAATGTGGGAACAGATATTACTGTGGATTTTAAAGGAGAAAAATAATGGATATTTTTTCAATTTTTACACTTTGCGGAGGCTTGGCATTCTTTTTGTTCGGAATGCACGTTATGTCGCAGAGTCTTGAAAAACTGGCGGGCGGAAAGCTTGAAACCACATTGCGCAAAATGACCTCTAATCCGTTTAAAAGCCTTGAGCTGGGAGCGGGAATTACCGTAGCCGTACAATCAAGCTCGGCGGTAACGGTTATGTTAGTCGGTCTTGTAAATTCAGGCATTATGGCGCTTGATCAGACAGTCGGCGTTATTATGGGCTCGAACATCGGAACCACGCTGACCGCGTGGATACTCAGTATGGCGGGTATTGAAAGCAACAACGTTTTTATTTCGCTTTTAAAGCCGGAGAATTTCTCTCCCGTGATTGCGCTGATTGGTATTGCGCTTTTTATGCTCAGCAAAAAGAAAAAGCGTCAGGACATCGGTATGATTATGCTCGGCTTTTCTGTTTTGATGTACGGTATGGAGCTTATGAAAAACGCCGTTGCTCCGCTTGCCGAAATGCCGGAGTTTCAAAGCCTTTTGGTTGCCTTCAGCGTTCCTGTTGTCGGCGTGCTGTTCGGAGCGGTATTTACGGGTATCATTCAATCCTCAGCGGCTTCTGTCGGCATTTTGCAGGCACTGTCTATGACGGGAACAATCTCATACCGAATGGCAATTCCTATCATTATGGGTCAAAACATAGGCACCTGCGTCACGGCGCTTATTTCGTCTATAGGCGTAAACAGAAACGCAAAGCGCGTTACGGTTGTTCATATGTCGTTCAACATTATCGGCACAGTGGTGTGTATGCTTGTGTTCTACGGTCTTGACGCGTTTGTGCACTTCGCGTTTCTCAACAAGGCAATCAACCCTGTTGAAATTGCTTTTGTTCATTCCATTTTCAATATTATCACAACAATTATATTGCTTCCGCTCAGCAATCTCCTTGTCAAGCTTGCGTATAAAATTATTCCAGACAGCAAAAACAGTAAAAATGAGGATAAAACCGTTTGGCTTGACGAGCGTTTGCTCGCGTCACCGCCGCTTGCGACCTCGCAGTGCAGACAAAAAGCCAAGGGAATGGCTAAGGTATCGAAAACAGCGTTGCAGGACGCTATCGGCATTATGTTCAAATATGACCAAATAACTGCCGGCGCGGTGGAAGCGGCAGAGCAAAAGCTTGACACAATGGAGGACAAGCTGGCGTCCTATATGCTCAAACTGTCGCAGAAAGAACTTACGGAAGCAGACAGCAAAACAATCACCGAGCTTCTGTATACAATAGGAGATTTTGAGCGTATCGGCGACCACGCAATCAACATCGTGAAAATCGCGCAGGAAATGAGCGAGAGCGGTTTGGAATTTTCAGAGGAAGCAAAAGCGGATTTTGTCACGCTATTTGCCGCCATTACCGAGATTTCCGAGCTTGCCGTCAACGCCTTCAATAAAAACGATTTGGCGCTTGCCTCTAAGGTGGAACCGCTCGAGGAGGTTATTGACAAGCTTACCGCTAAAATCAAACACAAGCACATTGAGCGTATGCAAAAAGGTTTGTGCAAGCCGGAGCTGGGCGTACATATTTCAAACCTGCTCATTTATATAGAGCGCATTTCCGACCACTATTCTAACGTCGCGGTCATCATTATCCAAACCTCACAGGCTAATGTTGACAAACACGACTACCTCAATGAATTGAGAGCCGAGCGCTCGCCGCAGTTTATTGAGAGCTATAATGCTTATAAGCATAAATACCGTTTAGCTGATAGCAAATAATCCCAAATCACCATTTATTATAAACAAACGCCTGATGACTTCATCTGAAATCACCAGGCTGTTCTTATGTGTAAATAAATTCTGCGTTAACCATCTATTTCGCTCTGTTGCGGATAGCTTAACATTTCTTTGGATGTTTTTCGTTTCATATGTTGCTACCTGTCTAATTATATACTGATATTTTCTTCCCGTTTATAACCAGTAAGCCCTCATTCTGCATCCTTCCGATTTCTCTGGATAGAGCGCTGCGGTTAACACCGAGGTATTCGGCAAGGGCGGTTTGTGTGAATGGAATCTTTACATAGCCGTCCTTGTCCTTCGGAAGTGTGCGGAGATAAATGAATATGCGGTCACGCAGGCTTTTCTGACTAAGTATCCTCACCTAAGGCTCTTTATCAGATTTCTCGCAAGAATGTTTCGTATCGGAGACTTGTCCGCAGCCGCGTAAATCATTTCCAAATCAATAAACAGCACAATGCTGTCTTCAACAGCCCTGACTTGAACAGGGCTGTTTTTGCGTGATTGATAACCAAGCCTTCACCGAACAGATAACCGCCTGTGAAGGTATGCATCGTTATTTGGTCGAAGTTTTCGTTCTGGAAGGAACTCTCGATTTTGCCCTTCAACAACAATCCTGCATATTGCAAAGTTCCGCCGAGTTG
Source organism: Acutalibacteraceae bacterium (assembly GCA_045539925.1). Taxonomy (GTDB): domain Bacteria; phylum Bacillota; class Clostridia; order Oscillospirales; family Acutalibacteraceae; genus SFWF01. The sequence continues at coordinate 7,209 of JAZQGH010000173.1, forward strand.
AACAACATAGTCATCCTTTACGACCTTTTTTAAAGGAGTGATTTATGTGAAAGAATATTTTGATTTAAGAGGAAAAAAAGCCATCGTAACAGGTTGTTCAACAGGCTTGGGCGTTCAAATGGCAAAAGCGCTCGCCAATCAAGGAGCGGATATTGTAGCCCTTGATTGGCGGCAGGATAAAATTGAAGCTGTTGCAAAGGAAATCAAGGAGCAGTTCGGAGTTGAAACTCTCGCCGTAAAGTGCGATATTACAGATACAGAAGCGGTTAAAGCAGCCGTTAAAAAGGTGCTCGACCGCTTTAGAAGAATTGATATTCTGATTAACAACGCAGGAACAGGAGCTGTAGCTACTGCCGAGGATATTACGGATGAACAGTTTTCAAATGAGGTCAATGTCGATCTGTTCGGAACGTTTAGGGTTGCTCGTGAGGTTGCTAAACAGGCAATAATTCCTCAGAAATACGGCAGGATCATCAATATAGCTTCTATGTACGGCTTAGTCGGAAACAAAATCGCAGGTTCTTCTCCGTATCACGCGGCTAAGGGCGGTGTGGTGAATCTCACAAGAGCGCTTGCCGCAGAGTGGGGCAAGCACGGTATCACCGTCAACGCGATTTGTCCCGGTTACTTCTATACACCGCTCACAAAGGAAACGCTTGATACTCCGAGCTTTAAGCAGTACGCTGACGGCGTAATACTCGCTGAGCGTTACGGCGAGGAAGGCGAACTCGACGCAGCGGCAATCTTCCTCGCAAGTGATAACAGTGCCTATGTAAACGGAATTATGTTGCCTGTGGACGGCGGTTATACTTGTGTATAAAATATGGACATCTCTTCTTTGATAGAATGAGATGTCCTAAAAAATTAAATATTATATACTATTTCATCATTAACGATTTCAGTTGCTTGATTTCGGATATTATTCATTCTCGCAACCCATAGCATTTGATTATCCGCTTTGAGTTGTTCGGTCACGCCTTCTTTTTCGGCGAATTGTTCTACTAACCGAAAGAACATATCCTCCGCTTGTTTGTCAATGTCAGCGAGGTAGGCGATGAGTTTACAACTTGTTAGAAGATTCGTGTAGATAATAGGGTGATGGTTTTTGAGGTATCTCATATGCCGCTTGCCCCAAATCCCTATTTCAACCTCTGGCTGTTCGGGTAATTTCAAATCTGGCAGCAAGTAATCTCCCTGCTGTGTGTATGTAATCTTTGTCGCCATAATTCAGACCTCCTTGACCTTGATATTCTTGATTTTAGCTTTTGTGAGCTTGATTAACAGCCCGTCAATAATGTCGGTGTACCTGCCCTTTGAAATGAGGTCATTTCTCAAATCAATCAGGGTATTGATGACTGTGCGCCGTTCATTGGGCGTTAGATATAGGTGGTACTTCGGACTTCTCATTCACTCTCCTCCTTTAGGAAATCTTCATACGGCGTATCATTGTTTACAAAGGTATCAAGGATAAGCCTTGCGCCTAATCTGAAACCAACCATAAAGCTGTCAAGCTCTGATTCGCATAAGATAATGTCAGAAGCGTTGACAAAGGAAAGAAATGCTTTCTTTTCATCACCGTTCAGCTTATCGGTCAGGAGAGATTCGTTTTCTGAAAGAATTGTAATCTGTTTCTTCAGATAACTTCCATTCTTGAAACCTCGTGCTTGTGGATCAATGTTACCGTAGTATAATTCCTTGATAAAGTTTTTCATTTGTAATTCCTCCGATTACACTATTATTGTACAGAGAAATTGAATAAATCACAAATGTGCGAGCGAGAAATGTGTGTGACTGCCGATAAAACCTGAATTCTTCATAAGTCCGTTATGAACACTCGCACCAGTAATCAAGGCTGTACCGAAATGGTACAGCCTTTTTCGTCTATGTTGTTCAAGGAAAAAGTGCAGTCGTACTATCATATAAGATGAGGGTTTCAAGATATTCTGTGTATAGTGGTTTACGGCTGTTTTCAATATGGCTATGTACGGCAAGCGAAAAGTATCATAATCATTATTTCGGAAATTGGAGCAAAGTGGGAGCAAATTGGAGCTGACAAATAAAAGCTGTTTTCTTGACATTTTATATAAAAAGTAGTAGAATCGGCATATGAAACAATCCTCTTTACCGATAAAGAAACGGAGGTCAAACTTATGAAAAAACAGCACTTCATTAAAGTTTTGGCTTGTTCAATAGCTTTTTGTACGGTATTTTCTCTTTGCGGATGCAGTGATTCGGACTCGGATGAATCATCTTCTCAAATAAAAGTATCAACAACGGTCATTTCATCAGATGTTTCATCAAGCGATTCGAGTGGTATAGTAGAAGAATCGTCATACGAAAAATCAACTGAGGAAAGCACTTTAGAAGAAGTCAGCAAAGAAGAATATAAAGATCCCGAATACACTCTTGGCACTATCGTTGCAAGCGGTGACTGCGGCAAAAACGGCAATAACGTAAAGTGGGAGCTTGATGATAAAGGCTTGCTTGTTATCAGCGGAAGTGGAAAAATGGATGATTATAATTTATACAGTCCATGGTTTATAGAAGAAAAAAGCATAAAAACTGTAATAATTGAAAAAGGCGTGACAAGCATTGGACATGATGCGTTCTATAGCTGCAGGAGCCTAACAAACATAACTATCCCTGACAGCGTGACAAGCATTGGAGGGTTTGCTTTCATCTATTGCAAGAGCCTTACAAGCATAACCATCCCCGACAGCGTGACAAGTATTGGAGATCATGCTTTCAATAGCTGCAAGAGCCTTACAAGCATAACCATCCCCGACAGCGTGACAAGCATTGGGGGTCATGCGTTCTCTTGCTGTGAGAGCCTGACAAGCATAAAAATTCCCGACAGCGTGACAAGCATTGGAGAGCAGGCATTCTATAACTGCACGAGCCTTACAAGCATAACAATTCCCGACAGCGTGACAAGCATTGCATGGAGGGCGTTCGAGGGCTGCACAAGCCTGACAAGCATAACTATCCCTGACAGCGTGACAAACATTGGAAAGCAGGCGTTCTATGACTGCACGAGCCTGACAAACATAAACATACCCGACAGCGTGACAAACATTGGAAGGGATGCTTTCTATAATACTGCATGGTATGATTCACAGCCGGACGGAGTTGTATACGCAGGTAAAGTAGCATACAAACATAATGGAGAAGTGCCTGATAATACGAAAGTTGTTCTAAAATACGGGACTAAAGGAATTGCCGGCGGTGCGTTCGATGACTGCACGAGCCTGACAAGCATAACCATCCCCGACAGCGTGACAAGCATTGGAGATGAGGCGTTTGAAGACTGTACGAGCCTAACAAACATAACCATAGGCAACAGCATTACAAGCATTGGGTGGAAGGCGTTCGAGGGCTGTATAAGCCTGACAAGTATAACCATACCCGACAGTGTGACAAGCATTGGAAATACTGCGTTCGAAAACTGCACGAGCCTGACAAGTATAACCATACCCGACAGCGTGACAAGCATTGGAGATTGGGCGTTCGCAGGCTGCACCAGCCTTACAAGCATCACCATTCCCGACAGCGTGACAAGCATTGAAAAGAGTGCGTTCTATAAATGGACATCATCTCAGACAATTAACATAAAAGGAAGAAGCGAAGCGCCGAGCGGGTGGGACAAAGACTGGAACGAAAACTGCGATGCCAAAATAGTCTGGAACGCATGACACAATAAACTAACAACAAAGGATACCACTATCACAATGATAGTAGGTGTCCTTTTACTATTTCATACAGGAGGTGAACAGCATGGAGATGATACTCTTTACAACAGGCTTTGCAGTAACACTTGCTACTGTATTGATTAGACAGTTTAGTTGATGCCTGACATTATCCCTGAAATAATGATCATTTTTTGCTTTTGGAACAAAAATGGAACAAATTTGCAGTTCATAGTGTTCCGAAAAAACAGTAATTGTCCGGAAACCTATATGAATCAAGCAAAAGCACGATCCTCATTTTCATGTTCGATTCCGTTCACAATAGACCTTCAAGTACCGTCACTCGCAGTGCGTGACCGCACAGGACTATTTTTTATAGTTCTGTGCGGTTTTTTTGCCTATAAAAAGCTATATCTTCTTTCGGCAGGTATTACTTCTGTGGTCAGACACAATTTATCCCATGCAGTTGCTGCATATAATTTTTCAGGTGCAAAAAAATTGTGCAATCTGCTGTTGACTACATAATATTTTTGGGCACCTGTACAAAGTTGGGATAGATTTCAAAAACATCTTGACAGTCTCTTGATTATGTGCTATATTAAAGGCACAACAAGTTAAGCATTTAAATCGTTAACCCGATAAATACGAATTCAGCCAGGAGGTATACATTATGAAAACGAAAAACTTGAAAACAAAGATAATTGCACTTTCCATGTCTGTTATAACGGCTTGTTCCGTTGGTATGATGGCAGTCACTCCGGCAAGTGCTGCAAGCATTCATACAGGAGACAGTGACTTTGATGCCATCTATAACAGCTATTATCAGGGCGGTATGGGCATTATCCGCGAGTTTGTGCCCGGCGGTCAGGCAATTACAGGTATCATCGATTCTTTGGTAGGCTCCTTTACGGATCAGGGACCCTCTCTATCCGACATCAGAGAGGATTTGTCCGATTTTCGTAAAGATGTTTCCAGACAGTTTGATGAGATAAAAGAGGAACTCAAAAACATACAAGAACAGCTTATATCATCCGAAACAGCTATTAGGGATGATATCGAGAAGCAAGCTCACCTGATCGAGCAGCAGGTTGTCGCCCAAACGGTGATTGCCGGTAAAGGTGCAGGCTTTGATGATCTGATGACAGCTCTGAAGGAAACAGATCGTCAGATCAATGACATCAGTAATGATAATACACTTAGCGACAATGAAAAAGCTGTTCAGATTGCGATGCTGCTGGGTAGGAACGACAAGTGGAACAGTAAGGATAATCTCTACTTCAGCTATATGAGTTTTCTGAATACGCTGACAAGCTCGACATTTTGTGCAACAGGCGACCATGACATTTTCTACTATATCTACCAATCAAATATCCCGTATTCTGCCTTTACATGGGATGCCAAACAGCTTTCAAAACCTTATATTGAACGTCTGATGCAGTTGGGTGTCTATACCTACAGTATTACAGCGGAATGTCTTGAGGCTGCTCATCGAGTTGCGAGTTTTACGAAAGAGGATGTCGCTAATCTGAGTGAAGATGAAGTTTATCATTACCATGAGGTCAAATCTCTTAAAAGTATCGTAGACAATACTTTTGTAGCTCTTAATAAAAAGGTATTCGATACCTCTGATCCGAACAGTATCGCTGCTCACCTGAAGAGCTTCAATGATATCAACGACCGTATTTTTATCAAGAATGGTACTGTCAATATTCCTCTCAATGCATCCATTGCAATAGATTCAAAACACCTTCATGGAGATGAATATGGAGTCTTCAACTACATCTATCCGGAAGGCGGAAAAACAATCCTCAATCATCTGAAAAGCAGCAGCCCGCTTTCTTTTGATGATATAAATTACCTGGCTTCTTATGTCAAGTTATTTTACCCCGGCAAGTCCATGGCAGATTATCTTATGATGGTAGGATTTGATAATGAGAATCTCCGCAATGTTCATTGGCGTAAGCACCAACTGTATTTAATGACAGACAATGCATATACAGAATATTCCGGAGATTCCGTCAAACTCGTTTACTCAGGCATTGACGTTCATAACAGTCTTGTAGAAAACCAACATGTCACTTCATCTGTTAGTATAGGCGAATACGGACATCTTGGAACTGACTATGTGATGTTCTTTATTGCAGACAAGAGCTGACACAGAAATAAAATCAGATAAATTCATTGACCCCAAAAAAGGAGAGTTTATCTCAAAGAATAATAAATCAGAACACTGACAAAAAATATCTTTTTTGTACTGTGTTGAAAGCAATCAAGGCTGTACCGAAAGGTGCAGCTTTTTTCGTGTATGGCGATCAAGGAAAAAGCGCAGTCGGACTATCATATATGGTGAGAGTTTTGAAAAATTCTGTGCGTTTTTTTCATATTCTGTGCGTTTTTTGCATATATTTGCATATAAGGGTTATTATTAACAGCTGATAAGATTATTTGTTTTATACAAGAAATCTCAAAAAATTTAAAAATTGTACTTTACTGTTGATAACGATTGTGATACTATGTTATCATTTATCTATAGAGATCATACTGTGAATTAATTGGAAACAGAGAAAGCTCAGTCGCCCGGGGCGGATTTTGCAGAATTTTAAGAGCTATCACACAATGTATGTGACCGATGTAGGAGATTATAACAACAAAGGCACTCTTAAACTGACATATCACTCTTCTGATACAAAGGATAGAACATTGTCATCTATCTGTGCAAGATGCAACAGTTCTGATTACAGGATAAGGCTTTACAAAATACTCTGACACGAAAGGATGATCGTTATAAAGAAATCAAAAATCGCTGTTGTCATTGGTATTGCGGCTGTAGTTACAGCTGTATCCTCAGTGGGTGCAATTACAATTTCCGCACATCTTAACAATGGCGAACCACCTACGGTATAGGACGAAGCCGTTTCAGGTTATGTTCAAAGCTATGTTCCAACGGAGAAAGACGCAATACGCAGTGATATTAAAAAAGAACTCAGTGAAAAGAAAAGTAAATTATATCAGGAAATGATTGCCAACGGCAAGGACAGCAAGGACGCAGCTTTTGATTCCGGTGAATAATTGCTTGTTGAACAGATTAATGAGGTTGGCAATATCCATAAAAAGTATAACAGGCTTGATAAAGATTTTACCTTCAGCAACGTTGATGACAACATAACAGGTATGAAGACTGCCTGTGACATTCTTAACAGTGCAGAGAAAATTACCGCAAAAGAAACGGTAATTCTCGAAATGTATCTTGAAGAAAACTACTATATACTTCCGGATATTGAAGGTCAGCAGGAATTGATGAAAGAAATCGAGAATACCGTGAAGCTACCGTTCTAACCGACATTTCCTAATCTGATCATTATGATGGCTACTGTTTTCAAGTTGGTTATGTTCTGTAAGAGAAAAGTATCAAAATTATTATTTCGAAAATTGGAGCAAAGTGAGAGCGAGATGGAGCTAAAAAACTAATAATTCAATTTTATGAACATCTGCTGTCACAACGATAGCAGGTGTCCCTTTCTTTTGATGATATATTGAATGATGAACTCCTGATGCCGACCTCTGTGAAGAAGAAATCATCAAGGTGAAAATGGAAAACAGCGTGGAAAATGCAGAAGATTAGTTTACTGATTATGAGGTAGTTTCTCTTTCATTTTTAGCGATACCCTGAATTGTTCAGCTTCCGGGTAATCAAAAAATTCAACAGTTTTGTCGTAATTCTTGCGAACAACCTGTTTGATTTCTTCCAGTGTAACATTAAAAAATTCTCTTCTTTGGTTTACCATATTAACTTTTCTGTTTTCAAAAGCTTTATGCAGTGCATTTTCGAGTCTTGGCGCATCATCTGTAAAAATCATAGCATGAACATCAAATTCAAACGGAACTGACGCATCACCAAGTTCGTCAACTCTTTCTTGAGGATCTAGACGTCGTGTCATACCTATTTTGTAGACATTTTCTCCAAAAGCTCCTATGTTTGAAATAACATATACATAACCGGCTCTTTTATTAGCTTCACGATAGTCTACGTCTTTGATTGCCTTATTAGTATCCGCAATTTTGTTTTCTAACTCAAGCTTTTTATCAAGCAGTTCTTGGGAATCGGGCGTTCCTTCGAGCTGCTTGATAATTTTTGTTAATGCGTTTTGGTAATGAGATTGTTCCTTTTCTAATTTTTTTCTTGCTTCTTCAATTTCCTTTTGCAGTTTGGCTTCTTCTCTCATGCGGGCACGAAGTTCTTTTTCCTTTTCTTTTTCCTCCTGCTTTTTCTGGGCATATTCAAATGCCAAAGTCAATTCCGAAAGCTTTAGTTGTTTGTATGTATCTGAAATAGCTACACCCATCATTGATCCAAGCTTACTTATGGCATCTGCAGAAGAATTAATACGTTTAACAGAAGCATCATAGTTGTTATATTTCACTCTATCCACCAACTCATCACACTCACTGTTAAATGCTCTGAGCAACAGCTTCTGCATATCTTTTACCATTTTTTTGCCCTGAGTTAAACTTCCGTTTACAGTCCAGTTGTTGTATCCAGTGACTGCGGTACCTTGTTTAATTGTCTCTTTTTGTTTCGCACGAATTTTATTAAGTTCCGACTTGTATGCTTCAGCATTTGCAAAAATGTACTTTGGCTTATATAAACCGAATGATTCAAACATGATAGTTTCATCAAGAGAGAATATTTCCGATCTTTTTTTCATTATTTCGTTTTCCAACTGTTTTTTATTAAAATTATATTGATTGGTATCCGCAATAAGACTATTTATTTGTTGCTCTTTTGACTGTACAACGGATTGAAGCTCATTGATCTGTTTGTTTAGTTTTTCAATTTCCTTTTGTTCTGGAGACATCATAGTTTCAAGCTGAGCGATTCGTTCTTTAAGCTGTTTATTCTCATTTGACTTAAATACGTCCATTAAGCCCATTATTAACACCTTCCCTTTTAATTATTTACATATTTTAGTATCTTTGTCAGGCTATCAGCATATTCAACCATTTTCCGCTTTTCTTCTATTTTAATAATGAAATATCATCCAGAATATATTTCGGGATGATAAAGATGAATTATAATCAACACGCTGACGTCCGTAACACAGCACGGAAAACACTTAGTGTGAATCAATTATATATTAATAATCTACAATTATCAACGTTCTTTACTTATTTATTGATCAATTTTCCACAGAATTAAAAAATATTGTTAATAATCTATTGCGTTTTGTTGCAGATTAGTGTAAGAAGATAGGCGTATAATCAACTGATTATATAACCGTACAGATATAAAGAAAGATTACTCCAACGATAGTACGCTCAATCACCTTGTATCTCAAATTTTGACAGAAAAAATTCTATAATCAATTGACTTATCGCAAATTTTGCTCTATAATTAAAGCGTATCGCATATAATGAGAATACAAAATTTAATATGGAGGCAATGAAAATGAAAAGAGTTTACAATTTTTCCGCAGGTCCTTCTATTCTCCCCGAGCCAGTGCTGAAAAAGGCAGCAGAGGAAATGTTCGACTATCAGGGAAGCGGTCAGTCCGTTATGGAAATGTCACACCGTTCAAAGGTGTTTGAGGGCATTATCAACGGTGCTGAAAGCCTTCTCCGTGAAATTATGAATATTCCGGATAACTATAAGGTTCTGTTTTTACAGGGCGGTGCTTCAACACAGTTTACGGCTATTCCTATGAACCTCGGAACAAAAAGCGGCAAGGCTGACTATGTTCTTACAGGTCAGTGGGCAACAAAGGCTTATAAAGAGGCTGCAAGATACATAAACGCAAATGTAGTTGCATCTTCAAAGGATAAGACCTTCTCATATATTCCGAAGCTTGATCCCGATACCTTTACAAAGGATGCTGATTATTTCTACATCTGTATGAACAATACAATTTACGGTACTGTTTATCACGAGCTTCCCCAGACAGGTGATGTGCCGCTGGTAGCAGATATTTCTTCCTGCATTCTCTCAGAGCCTATCGATGTCTCCAAGTTCGGCATTCTCTATGCAGGCGCTCAGAAGAATATGGCTCCCGCAGGTCTTGTTGTTGCTATCATCCGTGAGGATCTTATCGGCAATGCTATGGACATCTGCCCGACAATGCTCAACTTTAAAACTCATGCAGATAACGGCTCAATGTTCAATACTCCTCCCTGCTGGACTATCTATATAGCTAAGCTTGTTCTTGAGTGGATCAAGAATGACATCGGCGGTCTTGAAAATATGAAGAAGATCAACGAAAAGAAAGCTTCAATACTCTATAATTTTCTTGATAACTCAAATATGTTCAAGGGTACCGTTGTTCCTGAGGATCGTTCTCTTATGAATGTTCCGTTCATCACAGGCAACGAAGAGCTTGACGCTAAATTTGTTAAGGAAGCTACAGCTAATGATTTTGTTAACATTAAGGGTCACCGTACAGTTGGCGGTATGAGAGCTTCCATCTATAACGCAATGCCGGTTGAGGGTGTTGAAAAGCTTGTTAAGTTTATGGGTGAGTTTGAAGCTGCAAACAGCTAATTGACTTTACTTGAATAATTTTCATCTGTATGTGCCGCAGCTCAGAGCATGAGGCACATGCAGAAAATATATCTATAAAGGGTGAAAAAAATGTATAAAATACAGACGCTCAATAAGATCTCGAAAATCGGTCTTTCACGTCTGGGCGATAATTACAGTATTTCGGATGACGCTCAGAATCCCGATGCAATTCTTGTACGTTCGGCTTCGATGCACGATATGGATATGCCGGAGAGCCTTCTTGCAATTGCAAGAGCAGGTGCAGGAGTAAATAATATTCCGCTTGATAAGTGCAGCGAAAAGGGTATTGTTGTATTCAACACACCCGGTGCAAATGCAAATGCAGTTAAAGAGCTTGTTCTTACAGGTCTTCTTATCAGCTCAAGAAAGGTCGTTGACGGTATTGAGTGGGCAAAAACACTCAAGGGTAACGGCGATGCTGTTGGCAAGATGGTAGAAAAGGGCAAGAGCCAGTTTGTAGGTCCTGAAATAAAGGGCAAAACTCTTGGTGTTATAGGTCTTGGTGCAATAGGTATTCTTGTTGCAAATGCAGCCGCAGCTCTTGGTATGGATGTTGTGGGCTATGATCCTTTCCTTTCTGTAAAGAACGCCCTCAATATCTCTACAAACGTTAAATATGTTAATACTCTTGATGAGATCTTTGCTGTCAGTGACTATATCACTGTTCACGTTCCGCTTACTCCCGATACAAAGGGCGTTATCAATGCAGATAACATCGCAAAAATGAAGGATGGCGTACGTATACTCAACTTCTCAAGAGCTGACCTTGCAGTTTCCACAGATGTACTCAAGGCACTTGCCGACAAGAAGGTTGCTGCATATGTAACCGATTTTGCAACAGATGATATTCTTGGCGAGGACGGTGTTATTGCAATTCCTCATCTTGGTGCATCAACTCCTGAATCAGAGGATAACTGTGCAAGAATGGCAGCCGACGAGATCAAGGACTTCCTTGAAAATGGCAATATCACAAACTCTGTTACACTTCCTAATGTGTCAATGGCAAGATCAGGCGCTGCAAGAGTATGTGTAATCCATAAGAACATTCCTGATATGATTAGCTCGATCTCAGGAAAAATTTCTGAAAGCGGCAATAATATTGAGTCTATGGCTAACCAGTCCAAAAAGGATTATTCATATACTATCATTGATACAGCTAACGCTGTTTCAGATGCGGCTGTTGAAGCAATTAAAGCTGTTGACGGTGTTATCAAAGTAAGGGTTATAAAGTAATTCACAGTTTCAAATAAACTAATAATAATTTAAAAAGACGCAGGTATATCAATCAGATATTACCTGCGTCTTTTTTACGAGCCCTCAAAATTGAAACTTTAACACTGGCAACCGTTTTTAGCATAATTATTAATCAGATCAAAACAATAAGCACATTTTATATCTCAACATCACTATACAACTTAACGGTTGTAGATTGACAAGTAAAACCCAAAAAGACAGTTCACCCGAAAGAAAACGTAAAAACAAAGATAAAATTAAAAAAAGCCAGATGTAAAGCCGATTTCGAGCCGTTACAAAAAGTGACAGCATGCGAAATCGGCTATTTTTTGTATTTTGCTTGGCAAAACAAAATACTCTGTTTTTAACGCTTTGTGAAAATAATTGAAATCAAGAATTTTTACAGGCAAAATCGTTTATAAGTCTTTAAATTCCGTTTAACACTCATATTTTAAGCGTTTTATTAAAATTTGTCGAGTGGTATTTGTGATTTATTTAATCGCAACAATCGCAACCAAAATTGAGATTAATTGCTACTGGTTGCAATTAAGATTACAAGCGGCTTTCGGGACTTTTTATAAAAATTTTGTGATTTCAACAAGTTTTCAACACAATTGCATAAATATGCAAGAATAATGTATATTTATGCATTATTTTCTATTTTAGAAATAACTTTACCCTGAACAACCGGAGTGAAATCTGCATTGATAATAAGATCATCATATTCTGTATTAAGGCTTATGAGCCGACCGGTGCCAAGTTTTTTAAAGTACATCTTATTACCTACGATAAAGATCCCCAGTTCTCCCGGCTCAAGCTGCTGCTGATAACGAACGAGCAGTATATCATCATTCTTATAATCCGGCTCCATGCTGTTGCCGCTGATCCTGACGGCGTAATCGGCATGGAGCTTCTTGTATGTCTGAGGGATCCTGATGAACTGCTCCGCATCGGTAATGAATTCTTCCCCCACACCGGCAGAAACGGCATTTTCAAAGAAAGGTATTATCAGATTATGTTTGGAGCTGAGCCGAGCTGCATCGGCGGCGTCCACGAACTCAATCAGATTATCCGGTTCAGCAGGTTTTGAGATGTATGCTGGATTACCTATTAAATCATCAGAGTAGTCAGAAAGCCGCTGTAACCCCTTTATATTCATGGCTTTTGCATTGCTTTCTATATTGTTCATCAGATCGGCTGCTGACTTGCTTTTTGATATTTCTTTTGAATTAATGCTGTATGTTTTTGAATCAGTATTGTCCTCTATTCCAAAAAGGAAGTTTGCGTCACATTCAAGAGCAAGCATTAGTTTAATAATATTATTTATGCTGGGTTCACTGATACTATTTTCATAGTTACTAATTGTGTTTTTCTTTATTCCCGTCATTTCCGCAACCTGGCTTTGTATTAATCCTAATTCTTCTCTTTTTTCTTTGAGACGTATTCCAATTATCTTATTGTTCATTCATATCAGAGCCTCCGTGAAAAATATAATTTGTATTTATATTTTAATACAAATGAGTTAATAAATCAATAATTGCTAAGAATGGGATTAGAAAAAGAGAATACAAGAGAAAATAAAATCGAGATATTTGGATTTAAATATTGACAATTCGATAAAATTGGATTATTATATTAACATAATCCAATAAATTTGGACTAAAGGAGGGTAACTATGAATTTGATAGCTAAAAATGTCAAGCGGATCATTAAAGACCGAGGACTCAAGCAACAAGCCGTGGCAGAAAAAGCCGGATACGATAAGCAGAAATTTAGTCGAATGATGAACGACAGAAAAATAATTGAATGTTCGGATATTCTTCGACTTTGTTCGGCTCTTGAAGTTACTCCGAACGAGCTGTTTGGTTTTAAAAGCGAAAGGGGGTGATGATATGAATACAAAGAAAATATTGGTTGAACTTCCGTGCAAAGTAGGAGATCACGTTTGGATAGATATCGTACTTACACCAAGATGTAGCGAATTGGTTGAATGCAAGGTTGTTAATTTTGTAGTTAAAGAATCAATGAAGATATTTGCTGTTATGAAAAGATTACGTCCGAAAGGCTTTGACAGCGTATATATCGTCTCTGTAGATGATTTTAGCAGGTATGTTGTTTCTGCTAAGGAGCAGGCAAAGAACTTGTGGAAAAAGCAAAAAAAAGAATCAAAGGAAACTACATTTCCTTCGATTCTTTAAGATGTGTAGAGCGGCTTTATTTGCCAAGAAGCTTTTTACCCTTTAGAGTGATCCTACATTCCAGTATCTCATAAATCTTATCATCAGCATACTTGAATCTTGCAATAATATAGCCGTTTTTGTCAAGATACTCCAAACAACATAGGATCTCGTCCATGCTAAATTGACTACATTCAGGACTGGCGGTTATTTCATTTATGCCTAAAGAATCAGATATAATAAGCTTTCTAAGACAAGAAAGAACTGCTCTAACACTGTCAGAACTTAACCTCATTTACTTACACCTCCTCTACATCATATAGTTGTGCAAATGGCGGTTTACACATTATATAGATGCTATCACAAAGAAAGGTGAATGTCAATGGACACTGTCAACTTTACCGAGTTTCTGAGGAAGGAGCGTTTGAAAAAAGGAATTACACAAGCGGAACTCGCGAGGCGAAGCGGTTTTACAAGAACCACTATCAATTATTGGGAGCATCAGCAAAGAAGGATTACTCTTGAAAATGCTGATCGATTGCTAAAAGCTCTTGGAGTTCAGTTTATCATAGGCAGCGAAAACAAATAGTCGAAACAGTTCCCACCGATCCGGTCGGAGCTGTCAGCGGGAGATGACCTACCCGTTCTGATGAGACAGGTCAGTGTGGCAAGAAAAAACTGCTGTGACGGAAACACAGCGGAGCAGGGCTTCATATTCGATTATTTACTTGGTTGTTGTTTTTTCTTAAATGTAAAGTGGTAGACAGGATCAGGATTATTCGGGAAGTATCCTATAGAAACCACCTTATGTCCCTCTTTGATGTATTTGCGGATCAAATCAGGATCACTTGCGTAAATCAGGTCTTCTTTCATGTAGTCACCCCCTTTCCATTACCGGATTGGGATTGGTATATGAAAGCCCTGCAAAATTATTAAAGCAACAAATTCCAATCTTGTCAACACAAAAGTCGAAACGGCTTCAAGCAGTTCGTTTGAAGCTGTCAGCGGGAGATGACCTACCCGTTCTGATGATGACAGGTCAGAGAGGATTGATATTATGAGAGAAAACAAAATTGTCACGGTGGATAAGGAGGCGTTCGAGTGTTCGTCAGCAGACAACAACCAAACTAATGCTTACGAAAATCAAGTTTCGGCGGAAAATATCATAACCGAGTATTATTCCCCACAGGTTTCCGAAAAAATTTACAGTTCTGCCGAATATGCCGCTGAATCCTTTAATGAACATCTGATGTATCAGGCATACGGTGCACTTGAGATGGCTGTTTTTTGTTCACAGATAAGTCCTGAAGAAGCACGTGAATTAAATCATTATATCGTTTCGGAGCACATCAGTAATGCTGAATGGCGAAGCCAATGTGAAGAATCATATAAAGCTTCCTTAAGAGATGAAGATTATGAATAGCAATATGATAATAATGTTCGACAATGCCGGATTGGCTTTTTGTTATGAAAAAATGTTCGGGAAATACAGTGTAACAGATACAAAGACCGGTAAAGAAGAACTGAGCACATATGATGCTCTCGGAGCTTGGACATATTACATACAGCGTGTGGATACGATCGTCAGGCGCAGGATCACCGCGGCAGAAAAGATAAAGTCTGCTTCCCGTGAATTGACAGAAGAAGATTTTTTCGGTGTTTAAACGCCGTAAAATTGCTTAATAAAAAGCATTTAAAAGGAGAGAAGTTAAATGAACACAGTTATAATTCTTAAGGTATTTATTGTCATTGCCGGAGCTGTGGCTGTTGTAATTGCAGGGACAGGAATTATTAATGCTCTGTACTGTCTGCTCCCCTCATTCCGTCGATGGTGTGATGATGAAAGAAGCAAATGTCCGGCTTTTCGGGATGATCAGGAGGATGAAAATGAATGGTAAACTAATTATTCCAAAGATAAACAAAGTCTATCGGAATAAAAACGGCAGCTCATACAAATGCATAGAAGCTTCTTCGGAAAAATCAGTTTTCGTCAATGTTTTGTCAGGTTGGATGCTGAATGCACATGAAGTCAGAATTTATGAAGATGGTAAGATTGACTGGGATTGGTCAGAAGGTGGACACTTTGTCGGAATATAAATATATGATATGCAAAAGATGCGGTCGGAAATGGAACGTATCTATACGCAGTGAAGCCGGAAAAAGTTATTTCTGCCCTTGCTGTCCGCAGAAACGCGCCGACTTTTCAAAGCAATCAAACATAATAAATACAGAGAAGAAAGGAGCGAAAATATGAGACTTACGAAAAGGCGCTCAGAAGGTATCGCAGTATGGCACGACAAGAACTTATGTGAAGAGCTCAAGAATATATGCGATAGCAACAAATCTTGTGCGTACTGTCCTGTTGGAATGTTGATTGACAGACTGTGCGAATACGAAGATACAGGCTTTGAACCTGATGATATCAATAATCTTGCAAGAATAGCTACATATAACGCTGTCGATGTGATCAACAGACTGGAAGCAGCGTCGTTGAAATAGTCGAAACAACCGTATGCGGCAATAACTGCATCGGTTGTCAACGGGAGATGACCTACCCGTTCTGATGATGACAGGTCAGCTTCTTGCAAAAAACTATCATAATATATATAGAATACAATCTAAGGTGGTGAAAATATGATCAATATATCAATTAAAGAAGCGTCTATGCTCAAAAACTGTTCCGAACAGTTTTTGCGAAAGCAGGCATTGAACGGACAGATAGAAACGACTGTCACCCAAACGAAAAGCGGCAGAAAAAAATATATGGTACCGATTGAGACGCTGACAGAGCAGGAGCAACTCAGATACTACACCGAACACGGCATAGAGCCGCCGAAGGAGCTGAGGAGGGTCAAATCAAAGCCGTCGCCGATACGCAGCACCGATATTGAGAGCTACAGCGCCTCACAGCGTGAGCAGATTGCTCTGTGGAGCGATATTCTCCGTGAATGGGACGAATATTGTATCGGCAAGCCGTCCAAAACACAGGCAACAAAGGATTATGCCGTTCTTGCCGCCGAGAAATATCCTGATGTAAAAATTTCTGCAGATATTCTATACCGCAAAAAGCGTGCTTTGAAGGAATACGGCGTATGCGGTCTGATCGACCTTCGAGGCGGACACAACAAAGACAGCAGCATAATACCTGATGTTGTTTGGAATACATATCTCAGTTTTTATCTTGACCAAAATAAACCTCCTGAAAGTGAATGCTACAAGAATACAAAACTGATCATTGAGATGAACTGCCCGGAGCTGCTGCCTATCGCAAGTTACCGTACATTTGCAAGGCACATCAAAAGCGATTTGACACTGGCAGTAAAAACACTCGGCCGTGAAGGAGAAAAAGCCTTTAAGGATCGCTGTCAGCCGTATATCAAACGTATTTACGATAATCTGAAAAGCAATGATGTCTGGTTCGGTGATAACCATACGCTGGATGTTGTATCGCTAAATAAGTACGGCAAACTTCATAGACTGCACATTTCAACCTTTCAGGATGCACGCTCAGGTATTATCACAGGCTTTTATCTATCCGATGCCAACACAGGGCAAACTACACTCATATCCTTGCGAAAGGGTATTATTTCCTTTGGATGTCCGATTACTTTATATCTGGATAACGGTCGTGAATATATGGTAACGGATATCGCAGGACTCGGACACAGACAAAAGAAGTCCACTGCCGACAGAGAAAAACCCCCGACTGTGTTACAACGGCTGAATGTGGGTCTGATCAACGCACTTGTCAGAAATGCACAAGCCAAAAATGTTGAGAGAGCATTCAGAAACGTTAAAGATAATTTTTCAAGACGGTTCGATACCTTTGTGGGTGGTAATGTCCTCGAAAAGCCTGAGAAGTTAAAGTTTGTTCTGAAAGGAAAGCATGGACACATTCCAACAGACGAAGAAGTAATAGAAGCATTCAGCAGTTATGTTACGGGAATCTTTAATCTTGCACCGTATAACGGTTCTGTTGTGAAAGACAGAGGAAAGCCGAAACTTCAGGTGTTTGAGGAAAATTTAAAGGTTAAGGTAGTAATCCCGGAAGAGGATCTGAACCTTATGCTTATGAGAAGCAGTCGAGTTCAAAAGGTTGGACAAAGAGGTATTCATCTGGACGGTGTTGACTATTGGAACGATGAACTTCTGGCAAAATACAGCGGCGAGAAGGTTTATTTCCGTTATGATCCCGATGATCTGAGCAGTGTCAGAGTTTATGATCTTGATGACAGATATCTGATGACCGTTCCTGCGGATAGCGAAGCTGTTCGTGAATTCGGTGCAAGTCAGGATGATCTGAAAGCTGCTATGAAGAAGGTAAAGAGCTTTGCGAAAATCACCAGAGAAGCCCTCAAAGCTCAAACAACTACCGTCTTTGGCAAGAAAAGTGCCTTGGAACTTATGCTTGAAGAATCTGAGCTCAACAAAAACAACATTCAGATCACCGAGGGAGATTACGTTATTGACATTCGCAGAGCCGATGAAAAGGAAGCTTTAGACATGGCTGTCGGGGCTGAAAACAGTAATCTTGTATCATTTGACAGAATGATACAGAATATCGAAAACAGATACGAAGAATAGTCGAAACGGTCAAAGTCCGAACAAATTGGACTTTGACAGTCAACGGGAGACGACCTACCCGTTCTGATGATGACAGGTCAAAGAAAGGATGTTATATATGTCAAAGGAATATGATAGTCAATTACAATCCAAACTGGAATCCTATTTAAGCAGCGGAATAAGTCAGAATAAAGCAGCGGCAGCAATCGGTGTAAGTGCAACGATGTTGAGCCAGTATAGATCTGGCAAGTATAACGGTGATATTAATGTGCTGGAAGCAAAGCTGAAAGAGTTTTTTGATAACAATGAGGCGGCAAAATCAGTTTATAGAGCGGTTACATACGCAGAAACCACTGTTTCAAAAGGGGTATATCAAACAATCAGGATTTGCCATCTGAAGGGTGGTCTGGCGGTAGAAGCCGGAGATGCCGGTATCGGCAAAACGATGGCGGCAAGAAAATATGTAGAGGACTATCCGAACTCAGCTTACTATATTGCCGTAAATCCCTGCACAAGCAGCATAACAGCGTTTCTCAAAACGTTTGCAAAGGCACTCCATATTGATGTAAGCGGCAGAAAAGACGATATGTGGGAAAGAATTAACAACACTTTGTTAGGAAGTAAAAAAGTGCTGATTATTGATGAGAGCCAGCATTTGTCAATAAAGACAATTGAAACTATCAGAAGCTTCTCTGACTGCAACAAGGACTTCGGCATTGTTATGATCGGAAATCTGAACAGCCTGTGCAACAACGGTAAACCCGGTTACGCTCAGATAAGAAACCGCACTAAGCTTATGAGCACAAGGCACACTTCTCACATCACGAAAACGGATGTGCGACTTCTCTTCCCCAACGCGGACGATCGTGCGGTAGAGTTTTTACATAAGATCACACAGACGGAACAAGGTGTAAGAGGTGCCTGCAATCTCTACAACAATGCCGCTGACAACGATAATATCAGCTATGAGGGCTTGTATGCTATGGCAAAAGCTACAACCGTAATTATTTGAATTTCCGGGCGGACATCTCCGCCCTCACTAATGCAGCTCCTTATGGGAACGGTCGCAAGCCCGTAAAATGCAGAGCGGTGATATTACAAAGAGATGGAGTGAAAAAATTGGCAAAGAAACGAAGCTGCCGCAGGACGGAACTTGAGCGGTCACAGCATGAAACGGCTGTAAAGGTCAGGAAAATGACGGATGAGCAGATCTGCGACTTCCTGAACGAGATCGAAACTAGGCAGCCTGCAGGAAACCTGATCGGAGAATTTCTTGAACGGCTTGAAAACAGTGGCATGGGTGCAAGAACAATGAAGAAGCTGAAAGAATTTGCCGCTGAAATGGGTTATATGGAGGAGGTTATCTGATGACATCGCAAGAATGGGAGATTGCAAAAAAAGCTGTAGAAGGAACCTACGGCGGCGTGTCATTGATGGTTGACGGTTACCGAATAGACTTATACTTGATGCCGGCGTCCCCCTATACCAACGAAATAGTGGTATACGTAAATGGCAGCGTCAGAGTCAGTGCAGCGTTCGGTAAAACACCGGAAGATCAGGAAATTTGCAGACGGTTTTTCCGTCCATCTACCAAGTGTTGTGTCAAGAAGCCAAAAGGAAAGCTTTCCAAGAGAGAACAAGCTCTCTATGAGGAATACAAGCAAAGGTATTCTGTTACAACCTACTTTCCGTTTTGGAACAGCTTTGACAGCCTGAAACGACACCTTATCAAAAACAACACAAATATCAGTATCATCGAAAAGGAGGAGCACCATGAAAGCAACAAAGAAAATCAATAGACAAGGAGCAGTCATCCTGCCCAAGACGGTGCGGGCTGAGCTGGGGATCCCGGCAGACACGGCGGTGGATATTACAACAGATGGTGATTATATCATCATCGGTAAGCACGTACCGCTGTGTCATTTCTGCGGAAGTCCGCAAAAGATCATTGAGGTTTTTGGTATCGAGATCTGTAAGGAATGTGCAAAGAAAATCAGCAGGAAGGCAGGCGTCATTAATGGTTGAACAGAAAAGCATTGACAGATTGAAGGAGATCAAGCAGGAGATGGAAAGGCTGTCGGCGGAGAAGGACATCCTCGAGAGCGAGATCATCAAGGGCTGCGAGGAAGCTCTTGCCAACACCAAGTACAAGACCCTGACATTCACCACCAAGGATGGCAGCAGCGCGACTGTAACGCTGGCGGAATCGCTAAAGCTTATTTACCCTACAGTTCTCAAGAGTATTTTCGGGGCGGCCTATTCCGATATGGTAAAAGAAGAAGTCAAGTATACTCTTTCCGCTACGGCGAAACGATTACTGACAAATATCTGTACCGGCAAATACATAAGACAGACTTTTGATGAAGCAATCAGGCAGCTTCCTGTGGATGATACGACACGACAGAAGCTCGCCAAAAGGCTTAAAGGTGTGAAGTTTGATACAGATAAAAAGAACCTCGTCAACATTGGCGGTCTTTCGGAAGAGGACGCATCGGAATACGCATATTTGCTAAACGAATCGGCAACATGGCAGCAGTTTGAAGCACTGCTTCGGCTGAACAACATTTCTTCCGAGGATGATATCAAGGAAGTTATAACGAGAATAGAAGCATCTATGATAGTTGATGAAACACCAAAGGTCAGCATAGAATAGGAGTGAAAATTATGGAGGAACGCAGAGAATGGCAGAAACACATTTTCGGTAAAGCAAAAACGGCAGGAATTACAAACAACGCTGACCTTCACGCGTTGGTAAGCGCCGCCTGCGGTAAGGATAGCTTAAAGGAGATCACCAAGAACGACTACTTTCTCATTATCAAAGAGCTTGACAAGCGTTCCTCCGAGCTGTACAAACCTTCTAAGAGTAAGCCGCAAACAAAAAGCGTTGAGGGTATGAGTGATGGTCAGTGCAGAATGGTGTGGCATCTGATGTATGAATTAAGAAAATTCGATAGAGAGCCTGCTGTGGCAACAATCGGAGAAAGGCTGTGCGGAATTATCAAAAGGGAACTGAAGGTGGACGCTTCGCCAAAGAAACCGTTTGTCTGGCTGACCTACAAAGACGGCAGTACATTGATTGAGCGGCTTAAAAAGTACATTTACAATGCCGAAAAACGATATTTAAGAGGTGGTTAAAGTGGATATCAGGCTCGAAGATCTGACGGGCAATCAGCGAGAAATAGCGGAGCTTATCGGGCTTGATAATTACATCAAGCTGTCTAAGCTCTACGGCGGTGACAGCAGCTTGTATATACAAAAATATACGGAGATCACTAAGAATGCAAGGAACCGTGAAATCAGAAATAAATACAACGGATACAACATACCGCTGCTTGCAAATATGTATAATCTTTCAGAGAGGCAAGTGCGGTTTATATGCTGCGGAGAATATGAACAGTTAAAATTTTGAAGTATTTTCGGGAAATACTTCCCGTAAGAGGCTTCCATTATTTAAGGTATCATTGAGTTATAAAGACTTGATGATACCTTTTTTGGTGGTGAAAAAATGGAATTCGGAGCAGACACATGGTGGATAGTCGGAATAGCGGTGACAATCGCAATCGGCGTTATTTCTTACTTTTTGAAACGAACGATCAATAAGCAGGATCATCACGAAGAGGAAATACACCATATCAAAGAAACTTATGTAACACAAGCTCAGCTTAAGGAATTTAAGGAAGAAACAAACGGCGTACTGAATAAGCTGCAAAAGGATATTGAAGACATTAAGGAAAACAGCCTTAAAAAGTCCGATTTTCTGAGACAACAGGCAGGCACAGATAAAAAATTGGACAAAATGTATGATCTGATATTGGAGATTAGAGGTGGCAGGCATGAATGAAAAAGAAACGCTTGGCAGAATGCACCGTGCAGGATTCATAAGAAATAACGGTTATGTTCTGAGGGCAATGACACTTTTAGAACGTAATTTTAAAAAGCTTTCGGAGATTATTTATGCACTGGAAGTCAGTGTTTCAGAAGATGAGTGTGTCAAAAGTCTGAACTATCTGTTTGAAAGCGGTTACATCAGGCTGAGACATATCAAATCAAAAGCAAATGCTGATATAAGCGATTTTGACATCGACGAACTTGAAGCCAAGATAACGCAGAAAGGTACACTTCTGATGGAGGGTGTCATTGCTGACGAACTTGTCGAGGTGTGAAGCATGGCAAAGAGAAGAATTGTTGGAAAGATAGACAAACTCAGACCTGAGCTAAAGGATACCGTAGACCAGATGCTGATGTCCGGCGAAAGCTATCGGGAGATCGTTCAGTACCTTGCAAAGAACGAAGAAACGGTTTCGCAGTCCTGTGTGTACCGCTATGCAAGACGGTTTTTGGCGAGTGCCGAAGAACTTCGGATGGTGCAGGAAAATCAACGCATGATAATGACGGAGCTGGAAAGATACCCGAATCTTGACCCGATGGAAGCAATCCTCAGACTGTCGGCTCAGAGAATTTTTGACGCTGTTATTTCGATGAAGGATGAACAGTGGGAAAATGTTTCCGCTGACAAGCTCATGTCACAGGTGACGGGGCTTGCCCGTGCTATTGCCTACAAAAAGGGCGTTGACACCAAGGTCAAGAATGATGAAGAGGTCGCACTTGAAGCCAACCAAAACCTGCTCTATGACGTTCTCAGGAAAGAAAACCCGAAGCTTTATGCGGAACTACAGCAGGAAATTGCACGGCTCAGGCAGAAAGCAAAGGACGGTGACGGCAGTGGATAGTGCAAAATACTATGTCCTACAGGTGATAACGGGCTGTGAGCCTGATGTTGCAAAGGAACTGAATCGGCGCGGCGTGTCGGCAATAGTTCCTCTGGAAAACCGTGTGATACGCACTAAGGGCAAGTGGACAACAAAGCCGTATGTCATATTTCCGGGTTATGTTTTTATAAATATCAAATACAGCTGGTCGCTGTATTACATAATTTCCGGCATTAACGGAGTTGTGCGGCTGCTCGGCGGCGGACACGCTCCCGAACCTCTGTCAAAACAGGAGGCTAACTTGCTGATAAAGCAGGAGGATATGTTCAGAGAGCCATCAACAGTCAGGTTGTTTGACGGAGGATATGAGATTGTAAGCGGCGTCCTGCTGATGCTTAAAGACCATATCAAAAAGCTTGACAGACACGCACACCGGGCAATCGTTGAGATGCCGATAGCAGGAAAGAAAACAATATTCAGACTGTCGTTTGTAACGACAGAATAAACGCTGAATGATATATGAGGTTGATTCGTCCCTCTTGTAGAAGCAGCCGTCATACCGTGTAAAAAACACCAATGCCCTTTGAGGATTGGTGTCGGCGAAGCTCGCATGCCACCGGTATGGCGGCATTTTTTTGTAAGGAGTTGGTGATATATATGGCGAAAGAAAATAAGCTTGATAAGCTTGCAGAGCTGCTTAAGGCAACGGACACAAGAACCGATTTTGACATTATCGGAGATCTGGAGCAGCTTCAGAGATTGTACGGTGTTTTGCGTGCAAGGGACTACCGTAAAAAACTTGCGGCACTGGTTGAGAAATATAAAAGCACGGAAATTACTATCATACGCTCTGCATTGATCGACAGGTGCAGAAGCGGCGACATCAACGCGATCCGTCTGTACTGCGATTACTTCAAGACTGCTGAAACAAGTGCTATCAATGATGACGGTCTGACAGACGCACTCCTTGCAAAAGGAAACGAGGTGTTTGCGGATGATGATTAAACCGTTTTCCGACAAACAGGCAAAGGTTCTGACATGGTGGAAGCATCCGAAAATCAGTGAAAAATATGATGCTGTTATCGCTGACGGCTCTATCCGATCAGGCAAAACGATGAGTATGTCACTGTCGTTCGTTATCTGGGCAATGAGCGAGTTCAACGAGTACAGCTTTGCTTTCTGCGGCAAAACGGTAGGCTCTTGTCGCAGAAATGTCATCAAGCCGCTTGTATCAATGATACAGGGCAGATACAAAATTACGGATAAACGCAGTGAAAATCTTCTTGTCATAGAAAAAGGCGGCAGGAAGAATTATTTTTACCTGTTCGGCGGCAAGGATGAAAGCAGTCAGGATCTTATTCAGGGTATCACGCTTGCCGGAGTCATGCTCGATGAAGTTGCACTTATGCCGCGTTCGTTTGTTGAACAGGCACTCGGACGATGTTCTGTCAAAGGTTCACGTTATTGGTTCAACTGCAACCCCGATAACCCGTATCACTGGTTCTATCGGGAATGGATACAAAAAGCAGAACAGAAAAACGCCTTGTATCTTCATTTTACGATGGATGATAACCTTACGCTTTCCAAGAAAGTAAAGGAACGCTACTACGCTCTTTACAGCGGCAATTTTTATGAGCGATACATACTCGGAAGATGGGTCGCCGCCGATGGTGTCGTATATCCGATGTTTGACAAAAAGACCTGTGTAGTGCCGACTACAGACCGATATTACAAACAATACTACGTCAGCGTTGATTACGGTACGGTCAATCCGACTTCTATGGGACTTTGGGGAATTCACAATAAAGTCTGGTACAGGATTCGGGAAAGCTATTTTGATTCAAGGCAAGAAGGCTACAGCAAGACCGATGAAGAACATTATTCCGATCTGGTCAGGCTTATTGACGGAGTGAATGTCAGATCAATCATTGTTGACCCGTCTGCGGCAAGCTTCATTGAGGTGATACGCAGGCACGGCAGATATTCCGTTATCCACGCCAACAATAGAGTGCTGGAAGGCATCAGACTGACTTCAAATTGTATTCAGAAGCATAAAATCATGTTCAACGACTGCTGTGAAAACAGCTTCAAGGAATTCGCTTCTTATGTGTGGGACACGAAGGCTTCCGCAAAGCGAGGCATTGACACGGTCGTTAAACAAAACGACCACGCGATGGACGATATACGATATTTCTGTATGGCGGTTCTTAAAAATGACGGTATGCCTTTCGGCATCATGTTCAGGAGGTAAAAAATTGATAACCGAAATACTTACGGATTTGTCCTTTTTGGAAAAGGGTAAGCCTTTCCCACCCGACTCAGAAAGAGAAAGGCTCAGACGCTATGAGGAAAACAAGCTGCTGTTCGAGGATGAACACGCACAAGTATACAAAACGCAGTTTGAAAGAATCGAGCGTGTTGTTGGAAATTTTGATAAGGTTGTCAGCTATGCAACGATATTTAATTTCCAAAAGTTAACAACTCTGAAAATTGCCGATTTTGTTTTCGGAACTTCTCCTACTATCAGTATTGACGGAGACGAAAAACAGAAGCTTATAAACAAGATCCTTATGGAGACGGACTTCTTCAACAAGCTATACATATCCGCTATCGATGTCAGCAGATATGGTGACAGCGTATTTCAGATAGCCAAAAACAAAAACGGAAAGGTACGGCTTTACGTAACTTCTCCTGATCTGTGGTTTCCTGTTGTGGACAACGGAAATATCAAGGAGTTTTTGTATCATTGTTTTTGCCGTACTTACATTATTGACAGCGAAAAGAAAATCTACGGCTTGAAGGTTCAGATACATGATCCGGAAGATCCGTCCGTGTGCCGTGAACAACAATACCGCCTTGAGGGCAAGCCCGGTTATTTCAGGATCGGCGACAAGCTTACCGATGACGAAGAAGAAAGACTTGAGCCTGAGCTCGGTGTCTGCCCTGTGTTTCGCGTGAGCAACACACCAACCTCTGACCGCTGTTTCGGGATAGATGACTACAGCAGTATAGACAGCATTGTCAGTGAGCTGATAGTCAGAGTGTCGCAGGTAAGCAAGGTTCTTGACAGGTTTTCGAGTCCTGCTATGACAGGTCCTCAGTCTGCTTTGACATACAACGAAAGTCTCGGCAGATGGGAGTTGAGAATGGCGGATTACTACGAACGCAACAACGAAAGCGACCCCAAGCCTGAAATGATCATATGGGATGCAAGCCTTGACGCAAATTTCAAGCACATAGAAATTCTCATCAATCAGCTCTACACTATCTCTGAAATGGGCTCGGCAGTGTTCGGTGATCTGTCACACTCCGCCGGAAATGTTGCTTCCGGTACGGCACTTCGGCGGCTTATGATGTCACCGCTTGCAAAAGCAAAACGGATCGCGAACAGCTACGACAGGATCATCAAGGAAATGTTGTCGGTATGTGCAGCTGTCTACGGTGAAACGATAGAGCCGTCCGAAATCAGTATCAAATGGAATGACGGTCTGCCTGTTGACCCTCTTGAAGAAGCCAACCTTGCAGATGTCAGAACGGGCGGAAAAGCAACTCTTTCGCGGCGAACGGCTATCAAACGGCTTGACAGTCTTTCGGACAAAGAAACGGACATGGAGCTTGCGGAAATCGAAAATGACGAAGCTGCCGTGAACATGGGAGAGCTTCCCGTAAACGAGCCTGAAAATGTGGTGATTGAGTGATGACCACGCAGGAAAAGCTTATTGCAATTTATGAAGCCGCTGAAAAGAGGCTTAAAGAGATAATATCTCAAAAAATCAGCAGAGGCAGTACTGCAAGCTATCAGCGTTCACTTCTTAAGCAGGTGCAAAAGGAACTCAAACGCCTTAAAAAGAAATCTGCCGCTGTTGTTAACGAGCTTGTAAAAGAAAGCTATACCGATAGCTTATCGGAGCTTGTCACCGAACTTAAAAAAGCAGGTGTGCCGATAGAAGAGACAGGTGCAAAGAACATAGAGCCTGAACAGCTTGCAATGTCAGGACTGAATAAAAGCCAGATCGCCGTTGTTGCAGAGAACATCAACTATGACTTCATACGAACAATAAATCTTGTCGGGCGCAGAATTGAGGACAACATAAGAGAAGCCGCCGTTGAAGCGACTGCCGAAAAGCTGAGTACCGGTCAGACCGTCCGCCAGATGCAGAAGAATCTTGAACAGAAGCTGAGCGAACAGGACATTACGGCAGTCGAGTACAGGAACGGTGCAAAAATGCCGCTCAAAAGCTATGTGGCAATGGTATCGCGTACTACAACGGCTGAAGCTCAGAATACTGCTAAAATAGTACAGGCTAATACTTGGGGCTACGACCTTGTTAAAATGACAACGCACAGTCCCACCTGTGGCATTTGTGCTATGTATCAGGGCAGAGTATATGCCACTACAAAAGAAGCCGCAAACGGCAAATACAGACTAAAGGACGGCACTGTCCTGCGCTTTCCTTATCTTTTCGATACTGCCTTTGCGAGCGGCTACAACACGATACATCCTAACTGCCGTCACCGTATCTCAGCCTATCCTATCAAAGCCTACACAGGTGAAGAAGCTAAAGAAATAGCACGCATCAGCAATGCACCTTTTGAGGACACTCGCTCCGATGAGGAACGAAAAAAATATTCCGCAATGCAGGCAAAGAACCGTCAGTGCCTTGCGAACCGTCGTCAATATGAGAAAATCAAGGCCGTGCTTCCTGATCAAGCTCCGAAAAGCTATGCAGGTTTTGTGCATATAAAGCAGTCTAATTCGGAAAATTACCAAAATCTAATGAAGGATTACAGACGTGTTAATCGAGTAATCAACGTACAGAATACAATGGCCGAACAAGTTAAACTGCTCTCTGAAGAAGAGCAGAAAGTCCTTACAGAATACAGTGGTGCTCTTGCAACCAGACTTAATTCTGCTATCAGCACAGGCAAGCTTACGCCGGAACTTAAGGCAAAGGCTGACCTTCTCCATCAGGCTCTTTCAAAGGGTACTATGCCGGATACTGTTACGCTGTACCGTGATACCTGTATTTCATTTATGAAGCTGGGACTTAGTAAAACATCTTCCATTGACGAATTAGAGAAGCGTATCGGTCGTGTCCATACAAACGAAATATTTACATCAACAAGCTTCTCTACTCTTGATTTACAAGGCAGAGACACAAGGATGTATATTACGGTGCAAAAAGGATATAAGGGATGTCAGTACATAAAGTCGGTTGTACACAGTCAATACAGAAATCAGGAGGAAGTTCTATTTGATGCACCGTTGACATACCAAATCAGCAATGTTAAAATAGACGAAAACGGAAAGATTCTTCTTTTTGTGGAGGTGCTTAAAAAGTATGGAACCTGATATTTTGTTGAAGCTACAAAAAATACCGGGGTATAAAGAGGGCCATACAGTGGCTATGCCGATGTGCTCGGTATGTAAGAATCTTAGAGGAAGAAATTGTTTAGTTTATGGTAAACCCCCTAAGAATATTCAGATGGAACATGAAGTATGTGAAAAGGCAATTCTTGATAAATCAGATCCATCATATCCAGAGTACATGAAATTATACGGTTACAGGCATAAAGACGAATAATAGCCTATAATCCCCTCTAAGCGTTTTTTGCTTTATGAATGTAATTTCATTGCCAGAAATCATTAAACGTTTTTAAACGCCGTTAAAGGCTTTTTAAACGGTATCTGTAATCAAATAACAACAAGCGTTCTGCTTTTGAGTAAGATCAAGGGCAGGGCGCTAATTTTATACCTGAAATTGAAAGGAGTACAAAAAATGTTAGTTGTATCGCAAAGCAATAAGACGGTAGTTAATACCAGACATGCAGCCAAATTTCTTATCAAAAGAGGAGGAAAGCTCAAAGACAAAGAAGAGGCGGACGAATACTATATCGCAGTATGTAACTCGCCGGATGAAATCAGTAGCGGAAGTATTCTTGCCTTTTATTCTACTGAAAAAGAAGCACAGGCGGCTTTGCACGATTTCCTTTGTGATTATGAGAGCGGCCAACGGATTTATCGTTTTCTCACGCCGGAAGAACTAAGTGAGAGACACCCC
Organism: Acutalibacteraceae bacterium; assembly: GCA_045539925.1. Classification (GTDB taxonomy): domain Bacteria; phylum Bacillota; class Clostridia; order Oscillospirales; family Acutalibacteraceae; genus SFWF01. Next base: position 36,192 of record JAZQGH010000173.1, read on the forward strand.
AATTGCTAAAAAAGAGGTGACAAACTTGAATGAATATGATCGTTGGGCGAATGAATATAAAAAATCCGCTGACTTAACGAAGGAAAAAATAGATGAGCTTGAAGCAAAGCGGCAGAACTGCAAGAGCGTTTCGCTGTCGGATTTATATAACCGCAAGCTGATGACGCTGTATGAGATGTACGGTGACTGTATGCTTTCATACCGTGAGCTGAAAAGAAAGGCACAGCGTGTAAGAAAGGGGTGGTAAATATGCTGGGCTACGTGTTAATGTCGTACAGAGAGTATGTTAGTTGGATAATGTGTAAAAAGCATTATGGTAAAAGAAGGAGACGAAAGAAATGGATTTGACAGAGGTGATGCGTGAAAGTCAGGAAGCTATTTCAGGCTATCCGTATGAAATAAAAAATATTTGTTGATAAGCACTTTTGCATTAGCGCAGAGGTGCTTTTTATATTGAAAAAATTATGGAAGGAGCAGACAAAATGGACACACAGACAAACAAAGAACCTGCCGCAGAAGTGTTAACAGAACCCGGAACGCCTGACACCGGAGCGGAAGGACAGGCGGACGGAAATAAGGGTATGGAGGCGCATGAGGATGTTGTTGTCACCGAGAACGAAAAAGCATACGAAGCAGCACTTCGCAGGATTTTAGGCTTGAAAGACGATGAACAGCTCGACAGTCTTGATGAACGCATTTCGCAGCTTGAAAAAAGCGCAGCCGACAAGCTTGCGGCTGCGAAAAATCAGGTGATCTCGGCAGAGCTGAGAGCTTTGCAGGGTTATGACACGAAGCTTCTTGACAGACTGCTTGACCGTTCGAAGCTTACCGTTGACGACAGCGGCAGGGTCACAAGCCTTGAAGAAGCTGTAAAAGCAATAGCGGCGGAATTTCCTGCCGTTGTGCTTAAGGAAAAGAAGCCGTTTGTGCCTATAGGTTCGGGTACGGGGACAGCGGCAAAACCGACAATGAATGATCTTATCAGAGGAAAGAGGTAAATATTTATGGGAAACATTATTTCAAGAACAAACGCAGAAGCACTTATCCCTGTAGAGTATTCTTCGGAGATAGTGAAATCGGTATTGCAGGAGAGCGCGACTCTCTCCCTCATGCGTAAGCTGCCGAATATGACAAGCAAGCAGACAAAGATCCCCGTTCTTGCAAGCCTGCCGGTTGCAGGATTTGTAAACGGCGATACAGGACTGAAGGCCGTATCAAATGCCGAATGGGGCAACAAGGTAATAACAGCGGAGGAAATTGCAGTCATTATTCCCATCCCGGAGGCGGTTCTGGATGATGCAGAATACGATATCTGGGCGGAACTTAAGCCGATTATTATTGCCGAATTCGGCAGAGTAATTGATGGTGCAATACTGTTCGGTACAGAAAAGCCGAGCGACTGGCCGGAGGGTATTGTAACGGGTGCGACAAGCCGCAGCAAAACGATCAAATATGGTACCGGTGTGGATATTGCTGACGACATCAATAGGGTTATGGGGCTTGTTGAGGAGTCGGGCTATGACGTGAACGGCTTTGCCGGAGAGATCGGTCTTAAATCATCTCTCAGAGGTCTGCGCGACCAGAATGGCGGACTTATTTTCCAGCCATCTTTACAAGCTGACACACCCTCAACCATATATGCCCAGCCGATAAGCTATGTCAAGAATAATTCTTGGGTAAGCACCGCCGCGAAGCTCATTGCCGGAGATTGGAAGCAGGCTGTTTATGCTATTCGTCAGGATATTACATACAAAGTGCTTGATCAGGCTGTCATCTCGGACGGTGAAGGAAAGATCGTACACAACCTTGCACAGCAGGATATGGTCGCACTCAGATGTGTAATGCGTCTTGGCTGGCAGCTTCCGAATCCGGTTACTCAGATCGGTGGCATATCCCGTTATCCGTTTGCAGTCCTTACCCCTGCATCATCCGATGAGGACAGCGGCGAATGATAACCATAGGTCTTAACAGCTACATAACGCTTGACGAAGCGAAAGAACTTCTTGAGGGAGAGGAACTCTATGAAAAGTTCGTCTCCCTCACGGAAGCACAACAGGAAAAACTCCTGACTGGCGCTGCGGAAAGAATTGATCTGCTGTCGCTTTCGGGCAAGAAGAAAAGCATTATGCAGTATATGGAATTTCCAAGGAATTATCAGAATGAAGTGCCGTATCAGGTTAAATGTGCGCAGGCGGCTGAGGCTGTCTGTGTGCTTGATACCGAAGCCGAAAACAGACGTATGATGCAGGAGCAGGGTGTAACTTCCGTAACTCTCGGAAAGGTCAGCGAGAGCTACAGCGGCACTGCTGCCGGCAGTACAGCCCTGCACGGTCTGCACAGTTCGGCGGCGTATGCGTTGCTCCGGCGGTACATTGCAGGCAGCTTCCCGATAGTGTGAGGTGCTAAGATGAGCATTGCAGAAAAATATTACACCGATACCGCACGAATACAGAAATATCTTGGAATAAACGACAGGGGCGATACGGTTTATGAGGATGAAATCACTGTGCCGTGTCGATTTTGTTACGAGCAAAAAGAAACGCTTGACAGTAAGGCAAACAAGATTTTGAGTACAGCAACAATGCTCTGCGGAGTTTTTATTCCGGCTTTAAGTATTGTTTCGGATGCCTTTAACAACCGCTTTACAGTGAAAGCCTGTGAGCCTGTTAAAAGAATTTCGGGAGAAATTGATCATTACGAGGTGACGCTCTGATGGCAAAAAGAATTCATATCAACAAAGAGGATTATCTTAAAGGGCTTAAGGATGCCGTTCAGAACATTCAGGATGCAGTTGACAAAATGGAACATAAGAGCGTTCAGGGACTTGCTAAAGCACTTATGTTTGTCGGTGCTGAAAGCCAGAACAAAGCACCTGTTGATACAGGTGATCTTCGGGGTTCTCTTGAAATTGATATTGACGATACAATGATCGCAAAGGGCATATCCGGCGGTGGCATTGATGAGATAAGTGATGTACCCGAAAACGGAAGAGTGGGCACAATCAGTTACAACACTCCCTATGCTGCCAATCAACACGAACACACAGAATATGACCATCCTTTAGGCGGTCAGGCAAAATACCTTGAAAGCGTTATGATAAACGAAAAAGACAGAATTGTCGCAATAATAGCAGACAGTATAATGGAAGGATGGGAAGAATAGGAATGCTTGAAAGTCTGAAAAAATATCTGAGTGATAAAGGCTTTAGTAACATATTTCTTGATATTATGCCGCCTGCGGAAAAATTCCCCGATGTTATAGGTCTTATGGAATGGAATGCGCCGATTTCTCAGACAGTCGGAGAGATAACACACTACATACAAATTCAGGTAAGACGGTCTGACTACGAATCTGCAAAAAGTGACTGCACGCAAATAATGCAGCTGCTTGACAGCGGAGAAAATGAACAACTCATACAGCTTGACGACAATACACTGTGTATATCACGTCCGCGCAGAGCACCGATAATTTTAGAGCGCGGCAGCGGTTACACAGTGTTTTATTGTGAGCTTGCTATGTGGGATTAAAAATATCAAAAATGAAGAAATGAGGTAATTTTTATGTCAAACAGAAAATATTTAAAAGGCTTTGCAAATCTCGGCTTTCTGCCTGTAACGGCAGATACCGCAGGAGCTTATACAGCAGGGAATACATACACAGCCGTTCCCGGCGCGATTTCTTGTGCTTCCAATAACAACAAAGAGGATTTTGAGATAAAAGCCGACGATGGAATATGGGACAGCGGTTCGGAATGGGACAGCTCCGAGCTTACGATAGTTATTGCCGAAACCGAGCTTGCTCTGTATGCTGCTTTGACAGGCTCAACATACAGCAATAATGTTCTTGAAGAATCAACCCTTGATGAAGCGCCGCTCATTGCACTGACATTTTCGGCACTCCAAGCCGACGGAGGCTACAGACTGTTCAGATACTATTGCTGCCGTTGCACAGACGCTAAGGTATCTCACACAACCAAAGGTCAGAACAAGGACGCTCAGACCTATGAATTCACCTTCAAGGTTATGCCGAGAAAGCTTGATCAGAATATACGCGGAGTGAAAGATGTCGCAAAAGGCAGCAGCCTGTCCTGGCTTAAATCTATAACCTGAGAGGTATGACAATGTTTAAAAATTTCAAGTACAGGGATAAAAGCTTAGAGCTTTCCTTACCTAAAGCAAAAGAGCTTCACGGGGTAAAAATCGTGAAGCTCCCCATAGCAAGATATTTAGCGGCTGTCAACACTCTTGAAAATCTTCCGCATATCTTTGTCAGTGAATTGATACCCAACGCCGACAGTGCAAAAGATCTTCTTACAAAGCTTATGAACGGCGACAAGGAATTTATTGAAACTCTGCTGTTTAAAATGCTGACTGTTATTCCCAAAGAGCTTTGCAGGCTTCTTTCCGAGCTTCTCGGCATACCGGAAGAACGTCTGCTTGATGTAGATTCCAAAAATCCGCTTTCGCTCAACGAGCTTGCAGAGGTACTTATAGCCTTTTGGGAAGAAAATGATATGTCTGATTTTTTCGTGAACGTGCGGAGGCTCAGTGTGATGCTGACCGCACTGACACAGACAACAGCCGATACTGGCTCCAAAAATGGCTTGCAGTAGGACAGAGCATAGGAGTTACAAAATCCGAATTGCTTAATGAATATCATTATGATGAATTTGTAGCTATGATGGATGAATACAACGATATGCACAGGCTTGACAAGGACGAGGACAAGGACGAAGAAGTATTTGCAGAAGACTTTTGATAAAAAATACCGCCTAACCTAAATTTTCGGTCAGGCGGTATCGGTTATTATGAGCTTAAGCCGAGCTTTTTAATTAAAGCTTCTTGGAGAACTGAGGAGAAATTCAAATTTTCACGCATTGACATAGTATTGAGCCAGGAAGGAATAGTCAATGTCTTTTTTACAGACTTGCTGCTGTACGTTTTTTCGTATTCAACAGGGTCAAAAGCAACCATTGAAACAAACTGACCTTCTTCTGTTTTTATACTTTCGGGAGATGACGGTTTAGGAATGTTTATATCGTGGTTTGCATATGTTTCCAGGCAAAGTCCAATAGCTTCTGTTATATATTCAACAGCTTCTTCAAAGCTATCTCCCTGAGAAACGCAACCTTGAATATCGGGAATCCAGACAGAATAGCCAATGTCCTCTTTTTGGAAAACGGCAGGATAAAAAATCTTTGTACTCATAAATATTACCTCCTGTTTTTATATTATATCGCTTCTAAAGGACTTATTTTAGCCCTGCTTCTTTAAGAATTTTCTGTTCTGTACCTTTTTTAAATCTTTTGAATGCATTGGTACGATAGCACTTCTTTTGCTTTCCGGGTTAAAAAATATTCTGTGAGAACCTTTTTGTCTGTCAAAAATAAAACCGTTTTTCAGCAGAAGCTTTTCCATTTGCTTTGGTGTCATTGGCATTTGATTAGTCCTCCTTCCTGTAATACATTATAATACGTGTAACACGTGTCTGTCAATACTTTTAGCGCAGATTTTTTATTTTTTTTATTTTAAAACGAAACGCAGGTGAATTTATGCCGAATGAAATCGAAGTCGCAAGGCTTGTTGCAAGTATAGACGCAAATACCGATGGTCTTGAGGAAGGTGTAAAGCAGTCCGAAAAATCATTACAGAAGCTCAATAAGGCTCTTGTTGACAATCAATATAAACAAAAGGACTGCAACAAAACTATTTCCGATGCAAGAAGAGAGTTAAAAAATATAGAAAAGGAAATAGGCGAAAATAAAAAAGCAAACGAAGATCAAAAAAAGAGAATTGAAGAACTGAATAATACTATTGAAGACGAAAAGCTGAAGCTTTCGAAACTGAAAACAGAACAGGCAGGTCTAAGACAGGTTATTTCCGAAACGAGCAAGGAAATTTTAAACAACAATAATCAATGGACAATCCTTAAAGGCACCCTTGCAAATTTAGCGTCTGACGGACTTCAAAAAGTCGGCTCTAAGTTACTTGAAATAGGCAGAGGCATTATCCAAACAGGCGAACAATTCACAGCTTCAATGTCAGAGGTGCAGGCAATATCGGGAGCAACGGGAGAGCAGCTTAAACAGCTTGAAGAAGCAGCAAGGCTTTATGGTTCAACAACTAAGTTTTCCGCGAATGAAGCGGCTGACGCGCTTAAATATATGGCTCTTGCAGGCTGGGACGCTCAGACCTCAATATCGGCATTGCCGGGTGTTCTTGACCTTGCGGCAGCTTCGGGAATGGGACTTGCACAGGCTTCGGATATGGTAACGGATTATCTTTCGGCTTTCGGTATGGAAGCTTCTCAGGCTTCATATTTTTCCGATTTGCTTACATATGCGCAGGGTAATTCAAATACATCGGCAGAGCAATTAGGAGAAGCCTATCGCAATTGTGCGGCAAACCTTAATGCGGCAGGACAGGATATTGAAACAGTCACATCAATGCTTGAAGCTATGGCAAATCAGGGCTTAAAAGGTTCACAGTCGGGTACGGTGCTTACGGCGGTTATGCGTGATATTACAAGCAAGATGGAGGACGGAGCGGTAAAAATAGGAAATGTCTCCGTTGCCGTACAGGACGCAGAGGGTAATTTCCGCGACCTTACGGATATAATGACCGATGTTTCAAAAGCTGTTGACGGAATGGGTACGGCAACACGCGCTACGGCACTTTCAAGCGTTTTTACGGAAGAATCCATAAAGGGTGTTAATCTCATACTTAATGAGGGCGTTGATAAAATAGCGGACTATGAATCTGCACTCAGAAGCTCTACAGGGGCAGCAAGTGAAGCTGCTAAGGTTATGAATGATAATCTGTCGGGCGATATAAAGAATATGCAGAGCGCCTTTGATGAGCTTAAGCTTAAGATATATGAAGGCGCGGAAAGTCCTCTCAGAAGCCTTGTACAGACGATAACAAAGAGCGGTGTGCCTGCTTTGGAATCTATTATTGATAACCTTGATAAGGTTATTCCGGTTATTGTAGGCGCTGCGACGGCAATGGGTACAATGAAAGCTTCCCTTGCTATCGGAAAACTGATATATGATTTATCGGGCGGTATGAAAAATCTCACATTCACTACACAGGCACAGACAGTTGCAACGCAGGCACAAACTGTTGCAACAGAAGCACAGACAGTTGCGACAGAGGGTGCAACTGTTGCAACACACGGTTTGAATGCTGCAATGGCTGCCAACGTTATCGGTCTTGTTTTAAGTGGGGTTATGGCTCTTGTCAGTGCGCTGGGCTCTTATGCTATAATGTCAGGCTCTGCTTCCGAAGCTACGGAAAATTACACAGACTGTCTTGAAGAGCTTAATAAGGCAAATGAAACCGCTAAAGAAAATATGGCTTCTGCTAAAGAAGAGGCAGCAAATATACAAGCGCTTGCAGCTGAATATGATGAGCTGCGGAATCAAGCTTCACTTACGGCAGGAGAAAAGGAACGTCTTGATGGTATTGCTTCACAGCTTGCCGATACGCTTGGCACTACCACAGAAGCGCTAAAGGATAAAAACGGGGCTTATATGGATATATCATCTTCCATTGATGATTATATAGACAAGCTCATTGAACAGGCTGAATATGAAGCTTATGCCGATAAAATAAGAGCGGCAGCGGTTGACAGAATGAACGCTGAGGACAGTTTGAAGGCGGCTCAGAAAAGGCGCGATGATGCTCAAAAGGCATTGGATGATTCAGGATTACAACAATTGGCTAATGCCGCCGAAGAAAACGGATATACACTCGGAGGGCGCCAAAAGGAAGAACTTCAAGAGCTTAAAGGAGCGCTTGAACAAGCAGAAAAAGAAGTGCATAAATTCGAGGTTGCTTACGGCTATGCCAACGCCGAATTAGAAGTAGCCCAGGAAAAAATCAAAGAGCTCGGAAATGCCACAGACGATACATCGGACAGTACCCTAAGCGCGGAAGAGGCTACCGAGAATTATAATAAAAAGCTTAATGAGTATGAGGATCTTCTCACAAATGCAGATGACGCGCTCAAAAACACAACAGATGAACAATCTTCGCTTAAGCAGGAGCTGACGGACGCCAACAAAGCTCTTGACGAAAACAAAAAGCTTATTAAGGACGAAACGGAAAATCTCAAAAAGCTTATTGATGAGCAGTCTAAATGTAATACCGAGACAGAGGACGGCAAAAATAAATACAAAGATCTCCAAGAGAAGATAGATAAATCAAGCTCGACACTTTCAGTGTATATCGACAAGCAAAAGGAACTCGGTCAAAATGTCAGTAATGTAAAGACAAAAATTGAACAAGCCGCCGAAGCCTCGAAAACGCTTGATGAAAAGCTCGCTGAGCTTTCAAAGCAATCAAATTCGCTCCGTTCGGAAATGAACAGCCTTGCAAGCTCTGTCAAGCAGCTTGAAAAGGGTGAAGCTCTCAGTCTTGATACTATTCTGTCGCTAATAGAGAAATATCCCGAATATACGGATCAACTCGTATCGGCGGCAGGAAACGCGGACCTGCAAAAGAAAGCTCTTGAAGCTCTTTTTAATGCCAAAAAGAATGAATATCTCCTCGCTCAGCAGGCAGCGATTGATAAAATCAAGGCAAGCAATGAAGAAACAAAAGCAGTTGTCAAGAATGTGGAAATGCAAATCAGAGTATATGAAATGCTCGGAGGAATAGTAGGAGCAGTAGCTACAGCTTCCGCTATTGCAAATATAGCCCTGCTGAACACTCAAATATCAGAGGCGGAAAGGCAAATAGCCGCTCTTGAAAAAAGAAAGGCTTTTGCAGAGAGTTTGAGCGCCGGCAGCTTCAGTAATAACAATTCTGCTTCTTCTTCATCTTCTTCAAAAAGCTCCGGAGGTTCAAGCGGGGCAAGCAAGAGCACCACTACCTACACCACAAGCGGCAGAGGGGTAAACGGTGTTGAGGGTAACTCATATGCACAGTCAAGAATGAAGTGGATCGAACGCGTCCGCAATCTTGAAAAAATGACGTTGAGCGAAGAAATAAAGGAGCTTGAAACACTTAGAAGGCGTACAGATCTGACCTATGAAGAAATGTATGAAATAGATCTTAAGCTGTATAAGGACAGACAAAAGCTGCTTGAAGAAGATAAATCTTCCCGCCAATCCGCCCTACAGGCTGAATATGACAGGATAGATAAGCTTGTAAAGCGAAATCTGATAAGTGCAAGAGAAGAAATACGGTTGCTTGAAAATATTGCAAAAAAATATAAGCTGACTACCGAACAGAAAATTGCTCTTGAAGAAAAGCTCTATGAGAAAAAACAGCAGTTAAGGGATAAGGAAATATCTGCACTTGATAAGCTTGGTGATGCCGTAGTTACTGCACTCAAAAACAAGTATGAGCAGCAGAAGCAGCTTGAAGAAAAGCGTATTGATGAATCAATCGAAAGCTGGAAGAAATGGGAAGACAGTACAGTCAATGCCATTCAGGGTCAGATCGACGCACTTGATGAGCTTAAGAAGACCCACGAGGAGGAAAATGCCCGTGAGGAATACGAGCATAAGCGTCAGGTTCTTGAGCTTCAAAAGCGTTATGAAAAGGATGACTTTAACCGCAAGCAGATACAAAAGCAGATTGCAGCACTCGACAAGGAAGAAAATGAACGTCTTGCAAATCTCGAAATTGAGGAAAGAAAAAAGGCTCTGCAAGAACAGCAGGAAGCTGTAAGAAAGCTATCATCGGATAATCAGACAAGGCTTGAAAACGGTAAGTCTGACATTTCTGCAAAGTATGATAAGTATCTGAACGACTTTGCTTTACAGGGTGAAGCAAGAAACTTCATACTCAACAATTCTTCATCTCAGATAACAAGTCTTATTAACCGATATGCTTCCGATTATGAAATGCTTGGTACTTCATTGGGTGAAAGTCTGTATCAGGGTATAAGCAAGAAAGTTGATAATATAATCAAATATGTTGACAATATCACCCTTGCAACAGATACAATGAGCGAAAAAGCAAAGGCAGCTTTTGAACTGAAAAACAACTCAGCTTCAGTTCAGCGGCAGGCAGATTATCTGCAAAAATTGATACCGTCAGCATCAAGTTCAGCACAGAAAATAAATTCTGTAATAAATGATTTTGCTTCAAAAATAGATTACTTTTCATCGGGTGTGTCGGCTTACAAGCAAAGACTTGCCGTCACAGCCAATGCAGCGGCAGATAAATATTACCGGACGAAGAATCAGTATTACAGCAATACAAATTCCACTAAGAATGACAGCAAGACCGTAAATGTGTATCTGACAGCTAATTTTAACGATAAGGTTGACAGTCCTGTTAAGGTCAAACGTCAGCTTGAAAGCTTCGGATACGAAATTGCTAAACAAATCTGAGGTGATTTAATGCAAAAAATTATTTATGTCCCTCCGGGCGGCGACTTTGACGATGCGGAGAAGAGGATAGTCCTTGCGGCAGAAGAACCGTTCATACTTGAGGAGATCAGCGGTATTGGCGGAGTTGAGGCGGATATAATCAGTTCAGAGGTTGTCGGGATGGACGGAGAATATTTTCAGGGCTGTAAGCAAAATTCCCGACCGATAAAGTGTAAGCTATGGGTGGACGGAAAAAACAGAGCCGATATGTATTCACAGCGAATGCGTCTTATCGGTATGCTTCGTCCTTCATCCGAGCAGGGGACTCTTTACTATGAGAATGATCATATTTCTGTAAAAATAAAGGCTGTTCCGCAGCTGCCTCCGGATTTTAAGGAACGCATCAGAAATTATAACGGTGCAGAAATTCAATTTTATTGCTGTTCTCCCCAGTGGCAAAGTCTTGAAGAGAAGAAGGCGGATATTGCCTATATTCCCGGCAGCGGGTTTACCTTTCCAAGAACCTTAAACAGCATAAGGTTTATTTATATGAAGGATACAGTGACGATAGACTACAAAGGTACGGCACCTACACCCGTCATAATTACGGTAGAGGGTCCTTCCGAAACACCGGCTATAACCAATGAAACTACAGGCAAAACCATTATGCTTACGAGATCTCTTTTATCAGGAGAGCTGCTTGTTATCAATACTGAACGCGGAAACAAGAGTGTAAGCCTGTACAGCGGTGATACAGTGACTGACGCATTCGGTTATCTTTCCCCGATGTCAGTCTTCTGGGAGCTTAAACCGGGACTTAACCGTATTGTTTACGGCAACGGCGGTACGGCACAAACAAGCGTACATATCAGGTATTATGAGCGTTATTCGGGGGTGTGATAATGGGATGTCCGTACATAAAAGTTATGAGTTTTGAGCTTGAATTGCTAAGTGAGCTTGATCTGATCACTTCACTTGACTTCTGCCGCTCCTGGCAGGGAACAGGCGACTTTACCTTTTCTGTTATCGGCTATGATAAAAATGTTCTCAGAAAGAACAACATCATAATGCTTGGCAATGATCCTCATAAAGCCGGAATTATACGTAAAGTAACACCCATATCGGATAAACGCGGAGTTATCACTGAGGTGTCGGGACAAACCCTGAACGGCTTTACAAGTCAGAGAATGCTTCTTCCTCTTGAAAACAACAACGGTTATTTTTCAGTGCCTCATCAGTCATTGCATATTGATTCCTATGCGGAAAAGATAATCAAGACCTGTATTTCATCTTGTCTCGGGTCTGATGCTGACGCAGGCAGACAGCTTGCCGATTCAAACGGAAGACTTTTGCTGAGCATTGCAGCCGACCGACAAAGAGGCTATCCTACGGAGTGGGGCTGCCGATATACGCAGCTTGACGAGGAATTACAAGCTATCTGTGAATACTGTGACTGCGGCTATGAGATCTATATAGACTTTGAAAACAAGCGGTATGTAGCTGAATTTCTGTCCGGTGTAAACAGAAGTGCTTATAATTCTTTCGGCAACAGTTTTGTTGTACTATCAAAAGATTTTGAGAGTGTTGAAAACGTACAGTATACGGAAGACTACAGCTCATACAAAAACCTTGCCTACTGCGGCGGAGCAGGTGAAGGTGAAAACAGGGCTGTAATTGCCGTGACAAACGAAGCCTCAATGCCTTCGGGAATAGACCGGTTTGAAACCTTTATCGACTGCGGTTCTCTCGAAATATCGGAAACAGAAACGGCGTTGTCACTGGGTGAAACCGGCAGACATAAGCTTGAGGAATATGATTATATCCAAAGTCTGAACGCGGTAATATCACAAGGCGGCGCATTCAGATACGGTCAGCACTGGGATCTGGGAGATCTGGTAACTATAAGGGATGATGAGCTTGGACTTATGCAGAACATCCGTATATCTGAGGTTATTGAAAGCTATGAGCCTGAAAGCTCAACAATATCGGTAACCTTAGGCAAACCGCCGAAGAGAATAAAACGCGCGATAAGAACTATCAGAAACGAGGTGAGATAATGGCGGAAACATATGGTTTTTATGACAGTAAGGACGATGACGAAAGAATATACACTGCTGATGATTTTAATAACGTTCTTGCACAGCTTTTTACGGACGGTGTTGCCGGCGGCGACAATTCACTGAAATCCGGACGTGACGGCTTTAATCTGACAGTCAGTGCAGGATGTGCAATCATAAGCGGTCACTGGTACATCAATGATTCAAGTAAAACTCTCAGAGCTTCTGCACCGTCTTCCGGAGTAAGATATGACAGAGTGGTTCTGAGAATGTTCCTGAATCAGAATAAAATAGCACTTGTCATAAGACAAGGCACAAGCACCGCACCTCCGGAGCTGAACAATAACAGCAGCTTCAGAGAAATTTCTGTAAGTCAATTATTAGTATCGACATCCGGAATACAATCCGTAACAGATGAAAGACATTTTATAACCTTACGAGGAGGAATTTGATATGCAAACAGTACACAATAAGATTACTCTTGACGTCAACACTGCCGAAAACAAAACATACCTGACGGTTGCAAAGGCAGAGGACAGCGCTTCAAGATTTATCGACATAACGCTCACCTGCGCGGGAGAAAAAATAATCGTAGGCAACAATGACAGGGCGGTTTTTATGGCTGAGGATGAAAACGGGAACACTGTATCAGCGACAGACTGTACGACGAGCGGAGGTATAGTAATTGCCGAGCTTACAAGGAATGTTCTTGCCGTTCCCGGCAGGCTTAAATGTGAGGTGGTTGTTTACGGAACAAACAGCGCCGTTCTTACCAGCGCAAGCTTTTATGTTATGGTAACGGCACGTATCGACAGTACTGTTGTTGAACGTGAAAATGATTTTTCCGCTTTGGTTTCCGCGCTCAGCGATGTCGCAGGCACATCTAACCGAATTGATGAAGTAGCCGAAACAGTCAACACAAGAATTCAGCCTGTTTCACTCGGCGGTACAGGTGCTGCAGACGAAACAGCGGCCGCTCAAAGCCTTAAGGTTGCGAGCCTTGCACAGACAACGGCAATATCAAGCAATGAGGATCTTAACGACTATACTGCACCCGGAACCTACAATGCGGTAAATGCAGTTGCTGCAACACTGACAAACTGCCCTGTCACAACCAACTTTAAGCTCTACGTTATTGAGCAGCAGAGAACATATAACATTCAGCTGCTTATAGCTGCAACGGCAAATTCAATATGGTACAGAGGCTCTACAACTGCCAACACATACGGTGCTTGGAAACAGCTTACCACACAATCAGATCTGACTGCACACACAATATATAATTATCTCGGTTCTGATATAGGTAAAACAGATCCTGACGAAACTCCTCATACCGCCCCCGAAATGCTTTTTGGTACGGATTATGACGAACTGACTGACACTGGACTTTATGCTATTCGCGGAACAAATCAATATCCTACAGTAAATGCTCCGAACGGGAACAATGCAAACAATATGTTCTATGTTCTTGTAATGCGTTACAATGGAACTTTCTTCAGTCAGCTTGCATTCAATATCCGCACGGAAAACGACGTATACATAAGAAATCATCAGAGCGGCGGCTGGAGTGTGTGGAAGAAGATGCTTGCAAGCGATAATGTTATCGCAGAGGGCGGCACGTGGAATCCGGCAGCCCAGAGCGGCAACATTACTGTCAATACCGCAAGATACATATATGACGGTAAAAGAATAACTGTGACGGCAAAGATCACCTGCGGCAGCGATATAGCATCAAGCCTTGTCATTACCGGACTTCCGATTACGGCAGCATATGAATGTTCGGCTTGTTGTTCTGTATCAAACAGCACGGAAACTCTGAATGCAGTCATTTCCGGCAATACACTCACGATAAGGTCGGCTTCAGCCCTTGCCGGTACAACACTCATTATAACAGCAACCTATATTATTTAATGCGGAGGTAAATTATTATGGAAATCAAAAACGTATATTCAATCGACCATCTTACAACCGAAAGCGTATCGGTAAAAACTCAGAAAACACTCTCAGACGGTATCCAGTCATATCCTCTTGGTGAGCCTATGCGTACAGCGTACACAAAAGACGAGTTGAAACAGCTTAAGGATAGTGTTCCCGAGCCTTATCTTTCAGCTATTCTTGAAGTATGGGGAATATCGGATATTGATTCATCTGCCGCACAGCAGGAGGCAGGCAAAGAACAGAACGAAGCTTCCGGCGAAAGCGAGGAATAAAATGAACAATATTGAATCAAAAAGCTTACAGGCTGTCTTATCGGCAGCCTGTACTATGCTTGCGTACTATTTAGGTATTGTCATAGTACCTGTAATAGTGCTTTGTGCAGTTATGTTAATTGATTATGCAACAGGAATGATCTCAGCCTGGAAGAGTGCGGACCTTTCAAGCAAGAAGGGCATTTTCGGAATAATCAAAAAAGTATGCTATCTCGTTCTTGTATGCGTGGGAATGGGTGTTGACTGGCTGATATACAGCGGTATGACGCAAGTAGGCATAAACCTGAACTACACTATATTTTTCGGCATTCTCGTGACTGTGTGGCTCATTATAAATGAGCTTATAAGCATACTCGAAAACCTTAAGAATATCGGTGTGCCGCTGCCGAAGTTCTTGATAACTGTGATAAAAAAATTAAAGGTATCCACAGAAAATAAATTTGATGGGGAGGAAGAGAAGAATGACTGACAGAGAGAAATTCCTTGATACAGCAAGAAAATATATAGGAGTAAACGGAAACTATGTCTGCAACACCAAGCTCAAACTTGGGATGATAGTTGACTGGTGCGCGTATTCCATCAGCTCAATTATGAAAGACTGTGGTTTTATCCATAAGTATCAGGGAGGTATCTATGGCTTTGCATCAGACGCTGCAAGAGAGGACAACGGCAAGTACGGCGAATGGTTCAAAAAAGGCACGAAAACACCTCAAGCCGGCGATTACATAATGTTTCGCTATTCTTCGTTCCTGAATCCTATTGACAAGTATTCAGCTTCACACGTTGGCATTGTAGAAAGCGTAAACGGAAACACACTTACAACTCTTGAAGGCAATGTTGACGGGTACGGTTCTGACTGGGCAGGCACATCAATTTTTAAAAGAAAAACACGTTATCTTTCAAGCGGCGATGTTTATGCATTTTATCGTCCATACTGGCAGGGAGAAAAGAAAACAACTTCTACGGGCACAAGTAGTGATACACAGTCTGATATTGATGTAATTTATCAGGTTCATACTGTGGGTGGTGCTTGGCTTCCAAACGTCAGAAATCTTGAGGATTTTGCAGGGCTTGAGAATCGTGCGATAGACGGAATACGCATAAGTGTCGGCAAGGGTCATATCCGCTACAGAGTAAAGCTTATAGGAAGCAAGTCATATCTTCCTTGGGTTCGGGATCGTGAAGACTTTGCAGGCATTTTCGGAAAGAAGATCGAATGTATTCAGATTGAGTTTTACGGCTTATCGAATACCGCAAAATATCAGGCTGAATATCGGGTATCTGCATCCGGCAGCTCAGCATATCTTCCTTTGGTCAGGAATTATAACAACAAAAATACTGATGGTTATGCAGGTATCATCGGAACACCGATAGACAAACTACAAGTCAGAATAATTAAGAAATAAAAAAACTGAATTACTAATAAGAGCATTCAAAAAGTGCCGCACTGTATTTTGAGTATACGTGCGGCACTTTTTTATAACCCATTTAGGTTAGAGGGTTATAAATATCGTTTAATTGTTGTTTTATGTATATTTAAACAACCTTAAGTGAAAAGATCATGTGTATAATTATTCAAACAATTAACTTATTTAAATAAATGTTTTTTGCGTTTCGCTTGGCAATTTTTTGCGTTTTGCTTGGCAAGCGACAACGGTACCTTTTGTTGAAAGGTTGAGCACTCAGTCATTTGTTATCTTTGTTTTTGAGACTCATCAATTTTTTTCTGTAGTTCCTGTTTTTAACATACAGAATATTGTAATAGAGATTCAGCATATTTTTTGCAAAGGCTTCATTACCGAAAAGTGCTGAACGCTCAAGTGCCTTTTCTGACATCTGTTTCCTCAGTGATTCGTTATTCAGAAGCTTCAACATTTTTTCTACAAATTCATCTTTATCATCATAGATGTAACCATTTACACCGTCATCCAAAACACCCTTAAGGCAAAGATCATTCCTGCAAACGAGCGGAAGTCCACATGCCAAAGCCTCAAGATAAGTAAGGCTGTGCATTTCAAATGTAGAAGCACTGAGAAACGCAATACCAAGCTTGTAGTAGAGATATGTATCCTCAGGCTGTACAAATCCAGTAAAGGTAACATTATCGTCTATACCAAGCTTTGAAGACAAACTCTCCAGACGTTCTTTATCCGGACCTATTCCTGCTATAAGAAGATGAAGCTTTGGATCGTGCTTAAGAAGCTCAGGAAAATATTCAAGCAGCTCTCCTATATTCTTCTCAGGGCTGAGACGTGCCAATATTACAAGTATTTTTTTATCCTCAGCTATATTGTATTTTTCCCTAAGAGCCTTCTTTTCCTCATCTGTTACATCACGGTAGAATTTGTCAAGTGATATACCGTTAGGAATTATGGTATTCGGAAACTTAACACTATAACCGTCAAGTAATTTTTTGGCCTTGAATGAAGGAACAGTTATCATACAAGCTCCGTGATAAGCTATCTTCATAAGCTCCCTTGCGGCAAACTCCACTGCTGCAAGAGAATGATATTCGTGAAAAGCAAATTTTGCATAATCCGTATGCCAAGTCATTATTATAGGAGCATTAGTTGATTTTGCCACAGATTTTGCAAGTATTGACGCCGACGCCTCAGAATGGATATGAACAATATCCGGCTTCCACTCCTTCAAAATTTTAAGATATGGATGACCATGAGCTATACTTATACGAAAATCAGGATATATCGGGAGATTATAAGATGGGAGGTAATATACACCATTCTCACAGTGTGACTTACAATCTCCTGATATTGTGAGAACTCTGACATCGTGTCCCATTTTACGGTACGACTCTGAAAGTGTAGAAACAACCATAGCAACGCCGTTCATCAAATGTGAATATGCATCTGTCACAAGTAAAATTTTCATATTAATTATCCTTCCTAAAAAATTCTTTTATAATATAATACAACTTATAATCAATTCTGTCAATGTGACAGCAGCGGCCGTGGCTGCGTAATTGCGGCGAAACATCTTCGCAGCTGCGTTCGTTTACACACTCTCTGAGTTCATTCAACTTTTCACTTTACAAATTCAAATTTTTTCATATTTATGCATCAAAATCACAGGCACGATCTTACTGATAGCTAAGACCGTGCCCTATTTTTCATATTATTTTTTTGATGCATCTTCATCAATATGCCTGATGTGTGCACGCTTTATTTTACCGCTGAATGTCTTCGGAAGTTCGTCAACAAATTCAATAACTCTCGGATATTTATATGGAGCTGTTGTTTTTTTCACGTGATCCTGAAGCTCCTTTTTAAGCTCATCACTTGGTTCATAGCCTTTTTTCAGAACTATAGTTGCCTTTACAACCTGACCTCTTACCGGATCGGGCACACCTGTTATTGCACATTCAACAACAGCATCGTGCTCAATAAGTGCACTCTCCACCTCAAACGGTCCGATACGATAGCCGGAGCATTTAATTACATCATCATTTCTTCCAACAAACCAATAATAACCGTCACTGTCACACCATGCCATATCACACGTATTATAATATTTTCCGAGAAGCTTTTCCTCTGTCATCTCAGGATTAAGATAATATCCCGTAAACAGCCCTGCCGGTGGATTGTTTTTAACATCCATAACACAGATAGATCCTTCTTCCCCTACTTCAACCTCATCCCCATCATTATCCAGAAGTTTAATATCATAAAGCGGAGAAGGTTTTCCCGAAGAACCAATCTTTATTGGATCCCATTGGAAATCTGCCAAAAGCACAGGTCCTTCAGACTGTCCAAAACCCTGATATATATTATGTCCGGTAAGCTTATGCCATTTTGTATTCACCTCAGGATTAAGAGGCTCACCTGCTGTTGCCCAGTGCTGTATTGACGAAAGATCATAGTTTGCAACATCCTCAAGCAGCATAAACCGATACATTGTGGGCGGTGCACAGAAGGTTGTCAGCTTATAATGCTCCATTTTCTCAAGAAGCTTTGCTGGTACGAATTTATCCATATCATATCCAAAAACCACCGCACCGCATATCCACTGTCCATATATTTTACCCCATCCGAACTTTGCCCAGCCCGAATCACTCACGCTCATATGCAACTTATCTTCCTGAACCTGCTGCCAATATTTAGCAGTTATAATGTGACCAAGCGGATGTATAAAATTATGTTGTATCATCTTTGGCATACCTTCTGTACCCGAAGTAAAATACACAAGCATTACGTCATCTTTTGTTGTTGCCTGATCACCTGCAGGACGTTCAAATACATCCTCACAATGCTCGATCTCCTTTTCAAAGAATTGCCATCCGTCACGAGGCTGTCCAACAACAATACGATTTTTCAGAGTGGGAATTTCAGGCATAGCTTTTTCAACCTGATCAATAACAAAATCATCATTCACACAAACAATCGACATAACCTTAGCAGCATTGCCTCTGTATACTATATCCTTTTTGGTGAGCTGAAGCGTACTCGGAATTATTACCGCACCAAGCTTATGCAGTGCCACGGCACATACCCAATATTCCCATCGCCTTCTGAGTATCATCATTACAACATCGCCTTTTTTTATACCGATGCTTCTGAAATAATTTGCTGCTTTATTCGATAGAAGACTTATATCCTTAAAAGTAAATATTTTTTCTTCATCGTGATCATTACACCACACAAGCGCCTTCTTATTTTCGTCTTGTTTAGCCCATTCATCAACGATGTCATAACCGAAGTTAAAGTTATCGGGAATATTAAGCTTATAATTTTTCTTGAAGTCCTCGTATGAATCGAATTCGATGCGCGGTAAATATCTGTCAAGCAGCATTTTTCTATTCTCCTTTTCATTTTTTTAAGTCAACACTCATAAGATAGCATTATTATGTATATATTAATACAATAATGCTGCACAATTGCAAAATAATGGTTTTATCAAGCTGAGTGATATATTAACATAAGTTGAATTCAATGTCAAGATTATTATAATACCATAATAAGGCATAATAATATTATATTTTAATAATAAATGTATATTATTCAGCACTATTAAGTGAAGCAATTTTTCCATTAAAATCAGAGCTGCTTATATCACCGCCAATAAAATGATCATCGCATACCAATATAGTCATTATGCTATCATCACTTTTATCATCGCTCAAAATCTTAACAGAATACTTCACACATTCCCTTCCCATATAATCTGAAAGATCACAGCCGATATTTTTTTGAAGCCTGTTATAAGCCTCATATATTTGGTTAAATTTCTTAGGCAGAACAATTTTTTCACTACTGACATTTGATTCATTGATTGTGATATTAAAATAACCCGATATTCTTACAATATCCTCATTACACTTAACGACTGTATTAAGTCTTTTTCCGTCTATCGTATCATAATCTTTTGATTTTATTCCGTAAATTACAACAAATGTCAGAATAAAAACAAATAAAACAGAAAATAATAATAAAGCCGTTTTTTTATTTTTTAGCTTAGTTTTATCAAGCGTCAAAACAAACAAAGTTTTCACACTCCCGATATGATAAATATATAACCGTACAATAATGCTGTGGGTCGGTATAAACTCGGCTTTTTCGCACATATAATAACTGAGTAAGGACGAAAGCCCCATAAGTTTTTTCATTCTTACGATAAAAAAATGAGGTGACGCAGATGAAGCATAATGACAAGGCACTCTATGAACATGAAAATCACGAAACAGGCACTCCATTCTCTCCGTTCAATTCTACGGAACGTACAGCAATTGCCAGAGGCAGAGTGATGCCCTCGCCGTTTTCTTATTTTGCACTTCCTATCGGTTGTACGTTCATAAGAAATCTTGACATTGATGATGATACTTTATCCATCTGACACTATTAAAAAAACAGAAATAAACCCTCAGGATATGCTATCCATAGCCTATCCCATACTGTTTGTCTGCAAATGAAAAGCAATACAACAAATCTGTTAATTCTTTACAGAAAACAGTATGAGCGTTTCGCCGTGTACTCTCTTTGCGTACACGGCTTTATTTCATTAATATGGTGGTTTAAAAAAAATATTCTCTTTTTTTAAAAAAATCGCAAAAAACTATTGACAATTGCCTGTTTGTGTGTTATTATAATGAAGTCGTCGGGAGATGACAGAAAATAAGATAAGCTGGTGTAGCTCAGTTGGTAGAGCAGCTGATTTGTAATCAGCAGGTCGGGGGTTCAAGTCCGTCCACCAGCTCCACAAATAAGCCTACTTTTCGTAGGCTTTATGATTCGGGAGAGTTCCAGAGCGGTCAAATGGGGCAGACTGTAAATCTGTTGCTTCGGCTTCGGTGGTTCGAATCCACCCTCTCCCACCAGTACCCCCTCACTTATGAGGGGGTTAAATATTTAAAAAATAAAGAATAAATAATAAATTAGAAAGAGTTCGATTTGACGTTTCTTTTTTATTTATTTTTTTATCCTATATTCTTTAAAAAACAGCTCTGTGTCAATGGGCGAGGGTAAAATTGTAAGACAAGCGGCAGAAAAGAATCTGTCGCTTTTTTTTATTTCTTTAATTATAACAAATATAATAGTTTAAAGCTCATCTCTTATTGCTTGGCTAAAAATTCCGCAAAACTGTAATCGTGAGGATAAGTAAGCTTTATGTTAGTAATATCCCCATCAATCAATTTTACGTTATATCCGTTGGAACTATATAGCCTACAAACATCTGTAGCAAGTTTTTTTTCATTGGCAGATAAAGTTTCATAAACACTATTAAAGCTGCCTATACGAAGAGCCTGAGGAGTTTGTACACGAAAAACACTACTCCTGTCAGGAAAGCTTTCTGCATAGCCTCCGTCCTTAGATACTACAACCGTATCCGTTTCAGGGATAACTGCTGTACAAATATCGCAGCTGCTCATAGCTTCAATGCAGTCAGAAATAATTCTCGAGGTCACGAACGGTCTGACGGCATCATGTGTAAGAATAACATCATTTTCTGCACAGCCAAGAACACGCTGTGCAAAACGAATTATAAGACTTACAGTTTCGTTTCGGTCCGATCCACCGTTTGTAAGAAATATATTTTTACAGCAAGGCAGGTGCTTATTTATAAGTTCACGTGCATATTCTTCCCATTCCGGATTTATACCAATAATTACTGCATTTATACCCCCGTGGTTTAAAAACCGCTCTGCGGTATATATCAATACGGGCTTTCCGTTAAGCTCATAGAATTGTTTCGGGATATTCCCGCCCATCCTGGTTCCTGAACCTCCTGCAACAATACCTGCAATAACCATAGTACCCTCCGTTATTCGTCATCTGACAAAAGTCCCTCATCCTTCTCTTTTTGTCTTAAGAAGCGTTTATAGGAAATCATAAACATCATAACAATAAGAAATACAATTATCGTTTCAAGTAATATAATTATCCAGCTGAAGGTGTTACTGTTAGCCTGAGTAACTGTAACCTGACAGGACTTGGAAATTTTTCCGTCAGCAGAAGTAAATACTATTTTAGCTGTACCCTCTGATACACCTGTGATCCTTCCGTCAACGTCTACAGTTGCAACATCCGCATTGCTTGATTTTCCGCTTATAACAGGCAACGCAGCCCCTGACGGTACTACCTTGAAACTCATATCATACGCTTTTCCTACTTCAATGCTGAGTGTTGACTTTTCAAGATTAAAGTCACGTGCCTTTTCGGTGCTTGTATTTTCATCCTGATAAAGAAGCACAAGCTCTTTATCGTTAAGTATACAGGTTACAGACATATTATAAGAGCCTACTGTAAGCTGACCTGAAGCAATAGTTTTTTTACTGTCATTGTTTGAGTATACTGAGAGCGTGTATGTACCCTGAACAATATCATCAAAATAAAATTTACCGTTGGAATCTGTTGTAGTTTCAAGAGATTCCCTGCTGTTACTCAGCCCCACAAGCATATTGACTTTTTTCTCTCCGGCTATGGAATACAGCGTACCATTGATGTCAACACTGAAGCTGTTTCTGCCTGACTTTGATGATACCTTAACTATACATTTCCCTGAAACTGCGGCACTTGCAGACTCAGCTGTAATAACTGCAACACCAGGCTTCACTGCCTTGATATATCCGTTTTTATCAACTCTTGCAACGCTTTCATCAGAGCTTGAATAGTATATTCTGTTGTCATATACGTTTTCAGGTATGACTGTTGCATTAAGAGTGAATGATTCTCCCTCGGTAAGTGATATACTTTGCTTATCAATCCGGACACCTGTAGGAGATTCTCCATTTATAACATTAACGCTGCAATGAGCCTCATTTCCTTTGCCGTCTGAAGCAGTGATAACAGACGAACCAAGAGAAAGTGCGCTTATAAGACCGCCTGGATTAACAGAGACAATATTAGGGTCTGACGAGCTGTAAGTTACACCTACAGAATTATCACTAAGCTCCAGCTGATAGCTTTGTCCAATAAACAAATCAAGGCTTTCTCTTGTAAAGCTAACCTTCTCCTGTACGGCTGCAGCCCCCACTGAGAAAATACATATAAGCATTGTCACAAGTACAGCAGCACTCATCAATCTTTTCTTCATTTAATTGCTCCTTCCTCAGCTTCAACATTTGCAGATGGCATATAATCCTTATCAAGAATGCCGAGCAATGCAGGCTCAGTGTTTTCTATAAAATACCTCTCATCAAGAAAGGCGGTATTTTTCATTTTATTATAAAGCTTCTCATCTGACAATACTCTGCTTATACACTCGCAAACAGAGCTTATATCATTCTTAAAAAGAACTGAAAAACTTTTATTTTTCAACAAGTCACGGTGTCCTTTAATATCAGATGCTGCAACGGGCACCCCACAATAAAGTGCCTCCATTACATTGAAAGGCAGTCCCTCCATTTTTGAACACGCTACAAGCAGATCACTGCTTCTGTATAGCTCGTTTATATTTTCAGTCTGCCCAAGAAATTTTACACATTTCTCAAGCTCCAGCTGCTCAACAATAAGTCTGCATTTATTTTCGGTTTTTCCGCTTCCTGCAAATGCAAGTACAGTATTTTTATGCTGCTTATGAATTTTTTCAAATGCTCTTATAAGCAACTCCTGATTTTTTCTTTCAGAGAATTCTCCTACACACAAAAGCAGCTTTATACTTTCGTCTGCTCCTGCTCTTTCCCTTACCTCAGCCCTTAGTTCATCAGATATTTGTGGAAATTTTTCTGTACACAAACCCATCCCGTATATATAATGAAGGTTTTTCCCAAGTTTATATTTTTTTGCCAGGTAATAATCCTCCTGATTCATCACAACAAGTGCGTCAGAAGCAGATGAAGTCATTTTTTCAACTGTCCTGTATATTGCCGACTTTGCTCCGTTTACTCCAAACATATAGCCATGTGATATATGTACAAAATACGGTCTTCCTTTTCCCAGCTGCATAACCGCCATTTTAGCAGCAGCACCTGCCAATGTGGAATTTGAATAAACAACCGTATATTCATTTTCTTTCATAAGCTTTTTAAGCCTTGAAACTGTTCTGAGGTTTTCTGCCGAAAGCGGATTCTTAACAAATCTCATATCATAACAATTATCTATCAGATCATCATTCGTCACGCCCTCTGAGGCAACATCAACGATATAACCCTGTTCCTTAAAATATTTGAGGTAAGGTAAATGGAAATTGATCACGTGTGATATACGTGAGGCACATACAAGTATTCTTTTCATAACAGCTCACCTGTATTCTCCGGTTAAGCTTACACCATATACGTCTATACTCAAAAGCAGAACCGGGCTGACAACACTATACTATCGTTCTATTTTTGAACGGCCTAAACGGGATTCGGAACCTGACTCAACAGCAAGCTTACGAGGTTTGGATGGAGTTGATTTTATATATTGATTATAGTGATCACATATTTCCTCTGCCGTTCCTGTTTCCAGAACCTTACCTTTTTCAAGCCATATTGCTTTTTTGCATATTTTTTTAACTTGAGCTGTGCTGTGTGACACAAAAAGTATTGTCGTACCTCCGCTGAGCATTTCAGAAATCCTTTTTTCACACTTCATACGGAATTTTGCATCACCAACCGACAAAACCTCATCGGCAATTATAATATCTGCATTTACACAGGTTGC
This sequence comes from Acutalibacteraceae bacterium, assembly GCA_045539925.1. GTDB lineage: Bacteria > Bacillota > Clostridia > Oscillospirales > Acutalibacteraceae > SFWF01. The sequence goes on from JAZQGH010000173.1 coordinate 60,877, forward strand.
AACTGCAAAGCCAAGTCTTGATACCATTCCAGAGGAATAATTCTTTAGAGGAACATCAATAAATTTTTCTATCTCGGCAAAGTCTACAATTTCGTCAAAACGTTTTTTCATATACTTTTTAGTGTGACCATGCATTGCACCCGAAAGATAGATGTTTTCGCGTGCGGAAAGAGAGCGGTCGAATCCACCGCTTATCTCAATAAGCGGTGCAATAGTTCCATTCACCTTAATAGTTCCTCTGGTAGGATTTATGATCCCTGCAATGGTCTTAAGCAAAGTGGATTTTCCTGAACCGTTTCTTCCGATAAGGGCAAGCGAATCTCCCTTTTTCACCTGCAGGCTTATGTTTCTCAGTGCCCAGAATTCCTTATACCCCACCTTGCCCTTGAGCATATTGATAATATATTCCTTGACTCCCTCTTCACGGTTTTTACTGAGGTTAAACATTACCGAAATGTCGTTAACGTCAATACAGATGTCACTGTTTGCAAATCTGTTATTATTTTTTTCAAGCATATTGGCACCTCATTATATATATAGGAAAAAGCGTTCTTCTTTTTCCTTAAAGGTTACTGCACCCAATCCAAGCATAAGCAATGAATAGCAGGTACCGACTATAAGCATTTTTTCAGAAGGCATAGTACCCTTTATTGCCAAGTCACGAAAAATGTTTATATATACATATACAGGATTTAGATCCCACAGAAATCTGAACTCTGACGGAATTATATCGATCGGATAAAAAATAGGAGTTATATAGATCCAGACTCTTCTGACAACGTGATAGAGATAGTTAAGATCCCTGAGAAATGTGCCATATGCACAAAGAAACATGCCAAGACCAAGCGTAAATATGTATGACATAAATATCGGTACAGGAAGCAGCAGCATATGCATATTCATAGGAACTCCTATCACAAACGATACTGCAACATAAGGTATCAGTGAAAACATCATAGTGATAAAATGCTGAGTCACAGCTGATATACAAAAGAAATAATTAGGAATCTTCATTTTCTTGATAAGTGAAGCATTGTGTATCATACTGTTCATAGCTGCGGCAGAGCCGTCAAAAACAAAACAGAATATAAGGTTGCCGCTGAACCAATATGCAGGATAATGAGGAATAGTTCTTCTGAACAGGGTTGAGAAGACTATTGTAATAACTATCATCATCAGCAGCGGGCTGAGCATTGACCACGCAACACCAAGTACTGATTTATAATATTTCTTCTTAAAGTCACGTTTTATAATTTCCTTCAAAAAAGGAAAATAATTCATAAATTCATAAATTCCCTTTTTCATAAGATCGTCCTTTCCGAAAAAGTCAAAGCCGGAAAGCAGGTTCTGAATAAACTTCCGACACAGATATATATAACATATAATGTAAGGTTTTGCAAATCAAGAAAAAGTACGCAGACCGCGTGATCGTAGCAGAGCGTGTTTGCTACGGCAAGTTGCCGCACCCATGTTCGCGATTGCGTTCGGCGGCAAGCTGCCGCACCCATGTTCGCGATTGCGTTCGGCGGCAAGCTGCCGCACCCGTGTTCGCGATTGCGTTCGCTTACGCTCACTCTGACTATTCAAACAAAACATACGCTGATCGCGGTTTTCCCTTCCACACACTCCTTACGTCGTGCTTATGGGAAGGGTTCTATAAAAACAGGCAGTTAATTTTAATAGTCTCCCATAATTATTTTACTAACAATCAATACGCAAGGCAAAGCTATCACTAGAAGTGCTGGTGATCAAATATAATCAGCACAAGCTCAGGATAAGCAAGCTGCACACAGCCATACGTATTTATTATAACACTGCAATCGAATCTTGTCTATCATATTTTTTCATATATGTACTGTGAAATTATTACATAAATATATAAATTTTGCAGATTTTATACACAGCAGAACATTTTACACATTAAAAAAGCATTGACTAAGTTCATTCAATATATTACAATAAAACAATATAAGGACAAAAATCTTGGTATATATGGTTTTCGCACTCTGCGAAGTGACGCCAAAGACTATGCCTTTGTAAAGGTGTGTGCGAAAATTTATTCATTATGAAATTTGTAAGTAAAGCTGAATACCGCTATAGACTTAGCGCTTAGCAGAAATTGGAATCAGCTCAAAACTCAAAGTTATATGCAATACATAATTTACAGCACTGAACGAAATATAGAAAGTAAATTTACAAAGTAATGCTGAATTCCACAAAAAGTGTAAGCAATCATTAATTATTAATTTAATCTGCTGACTGTTTGAACAGAACCCTTCCCACAAGCACAACGTAAGAAGTTCAAAGAAGGAATAACCACGATCAACGTATTTTCGGTTTGGATAAACAGCAGCAAACGCAAACGCGTGTTGTCCAATGAGGCCTCGCACCGAGAATTGTCCCGTGCGGTCACGCACCGCGAGTTGTCCCGTGCGGCCTCGCACCGCGAATTGAATCCGACAGATTGCCGGGAGGTGATGGAGTGATAAGACAAAATCAGAATAAGTTGAATGCGGTGCATATTATAATGGATGTGCTGATAAGCTGTATAGGATGTATTATCTCGTATTTTATGATGATTTGGATGTTTGAGGTCGATCTGCTGACAGAGTTTGACTATAGCCTGAGAGTTATACTGACAGTGCCTCTGGGAATTGCGTTTTTACAAGTGATATGTAACAGGGCTTGCGATCTTTATAGGTCTTACCGCTCAACAGCTTTTATGTTTGAGGTCACAAATATACTGAAATCCGGTTTAGCGGTGTTTGCTGTTCTTATTCTTCTCGTTATAGCATTGTCAAGGCTGTATCAGTACCAGATAGCAATTATGTTTTACTTCTTCGCAAGCTCTATAGCATCTATGCTATATAGATTCCTGCTGAGAAGATTTCTAAGATACGTGAGAAGAAAGGGCTATAATAAAAAGTATATAGTCCTGCTGGGTGTCAATAACTGTACGGAACGGTTTATCAGAAAAATAAAATCATCACCGACCCTTGGATATGAGATCACCGGATATTTCGATACAGCTCCTCATTCTAAGCTCGGTCTTCCCTACCTTGGCAGCTTTAAAAAAGTATCTGATTTTTTAGGAAAAGTTCATCCCGATGAAGCATTGATAATGCTGTCGGACAAGTCACAGCCATATATGGAACACCTTATTGCAATATGCGATAACAGAGGTATTAAATTCTCAATCATACCAAATATGTTTTCAAGCTTCTCTTCACGTATATATATTTCAAGCTTTGACGGTATTCCCGTTATGAGTATGAGAAAGGTACCTCTTGACAGAACTCATAATAAACTCCTGAAAAGAATTCTGGATATTGTGGTTTCACTCATAATGCTTATTGTTCTTTCACCGATTATGCTCGTTACAGCGGTGATAATCAAGCTGACTTCACCGGGCAAAATCATTTTCCGTCAGCAAAGAGTGGGTATGAATCAGAAGCCATTTACTATGTATAAGTTCCGGTCAATGAGAGAAGAAACCGAAAATGATATTTCCGGAACAGAAAAAAATGACTCAAGATGTACAAAATTCGGTTTGTTCATACGTAAATTCAGTATTGATGAGTTGCCTCAGCTTTTTAATGTGTTAAAAGGAAATATGAGCCTTGTAGGGCCTCGGCCCGAAATACCATATTATGTTAAGGAATACAGAAAATCTGTACCTCTATATATGGTAAAGCATTATGTAAAGCCCGGTATAACCGGGTGGGCACAAGTCAACGACCTTAGAGGAAATGATACATCTATTGAAGAAAGAATAAAGCTTGATATATATTATATTGAGCATTGGTCTGTGGCATTTGATATAAAAATATTATTCAAAACAGTCACTAAGGTTTTTTTCTCAAAAAATGCACGCTGAACTTGCATAAAAAATTGACAGGAGATGTTAAGCTTTGTTATTCTATACCATAAACAACCTTGTGCTGCTTGTGTGGGCAGCATTGTTCTGTTTCCGAAAGCCGTCAAAGATTAAAAACCTGGTATTCGTAATGATTGCGTTTACACAGCTGTTCATAATAATGGCATTCAGAAAACAGATAGGCTATGATTATAATATGTATGCAATGGGCTTCAGAAATATGGCACGTGACGGATTTGAGGTTCTGAGCTATAAAGACTGGGAATCAGGCTTTGTTGTATTTACAAAGCTTCTGGGTATGATAAACATAATGGATTACCAATGGTATATGGTTATATTATCTATCATAGCTATAGTTCCGGCGGCCTTGTTTATTTACAAAAATTCCGAAGCACCATGGATCTCAACAATATTATATGTGAATATGTTCCTGTTCTTTATGTCAATGAACTTCCTGCGTCAGATGATAGCATTGTCACTGCTTATGCTTGCGTGGCATTTTATGAAAAGGAATAAGTTTATATTGTATGCGGTGATAATAATAATAGCGTCATTCTTCCACCAGACCGTTCTTATTATGCTACCAGTCTATTTTCTCGTTAAAATGAAGCCGGGATTAAAGGAACTGCTTGTATATGGATTCATACTGCTGTGGTTCTATACGGCTTCAACAAACCTCATAGATCTTATAACAAGTTTCTATCACGAGGAATACAGCAATTCAATATTCGTTCGTCAGGGTGTTGCTGTTGCATATTCAATATTACCTGTATTTATAACCGCAGTGGCCTTTATTCTTGTGAAAACAGGAACAATAAATATTACAAACGAAAATAAATATCTGATAAACCTTGCGTTTATCGGAACAATAATGATGATCACAATGTCCAAACACAGTATTATTGAGAGACTTTCATATTATTTCATACCTGCAATGATACTGGTTGCTCCTATGATATTCAAGTCACTGCAGGCAAAAGGACTGAAATATACCTTTGCAAGCGAAAGAACGGTAGATCTGACTTCAAAGAAAAGCAGAATAATTTTATCTACGGTTTTTGTTATAGTTCTGCTCGGACTTTCATATTTCCACTTCTATTACGGACTTAATGAAAATGCCCACGGTGCAAAAGAATACATTAGCTGGGTAAGTTTTCTGACATTCCGGTAAGAATTTCACACTTTTATTATTTTGTCAAGATAAAAATTGACGGAAAAAAAGATAAAATGCACTGCAAATTTATGTTTAATTTGTAATTTTTTTAAAAATGCCATTTTACTATTGACACAGAGGTAACAAGTATGTTATTATTACGTTGTCAAAAAGCAAATATTCAAATTTTTTAAGGAGGATGTTTATCATGAACATTAAGAAAAGCTTTTTGGTTGCTCTCGCAACAGTAACAGCTGCTTCAGTTTCTGCTTTTGCAGTAAGCGCTGCTAACCTTGGTCTTACATTCGAGGATAAGACAGTTGTAGTAACAGCCGGTCAGGAAACAGTTGAGACATTCAACCTCGATGGTGGTCTTAAGGTAACAGTTGCTATTCCTGCTGATTCAGTTAAGGAAGGCGAGTATACACTCCACACAGCTGTTGTAGCTGATGCTCAGGTTGAGGCTGGTTTTGATGCAGTATGCACAAACGACTACAAGGATGTTCTTGAAGTTGCTCTCAAGGGTGAAGAAGATGTAGCTACTAACGTAAAGGTAACAGTTGCTGCTGATAAGGGCTACGATGTTGCTTATCTTGTAAACGTTGACGGTACATTCGAGCAGATCCAGACAGCTAACGATGAAAATGGTATGTCTTTCACAGTTGCTAACGGTTCTAAGGTTGTTGTTGCTAAGAAGACTGCTGACCAGAAAAACGATGACAAGAAAGACGACAGCAATGGTAATAACAATACCAACAACAATGGCAACAATAACACAAACAACAACACAAACAACAATGGCAGCAATGGCAACAATGCTAACAACGGTAAGGGCAACTCAATCGCTACAGGCGACAATGGTGCAGCTACAGCTACTGTATTTGCAGTAATGGGCGTTGTTGCACTTGGCACAGCTGTTGCAGCTACAAAGATGAAGAAAGCTGAGAAATAATTCTCGCTTGATTAAATCTTGATTGTTACATAAAGACACTGCTTAAGCAGTGTCTTTATTTTTTCTTAAAAGATATACAGATAAATAATATAATTCATTCACATCTGTACCGTATAACACAATTTACCAAAGACAGAATCACCTGCAATGTAATAATAACAAAAGGAGCAAATTATGACACAAAATGAAGAAAATGCATTAAAACTCGAAAATCAGCTGTGTTTTCCGCTTTACGCGACATCCAGAAAGGTTATTTCCCTTTATGCACCTTATCTTAAAACGCTGGGAATTACATATACACAATATATTGTTTTTATGGCATTGTGGGAAAAAGACGGTGTGTCTATAAGTGAACTCGGAAAAAGGCTGTATCTCGATAACGGTACACTTACCCCACTTCTCAAAAAAATGGAGAATAAAGGCTATCTTACAAGAACAAGAAGTAAGGATGACGAACGAATTGTACTCATTAACCTTACTAAAAATGGAAAAAATATGAAGGAAAAATGTAAATCATTACCCTTTTCAGTCGGAAACTGTATGAAACTAGAAAAAGAAAAAGCTAAAACACTTTATATTCTCCTGTATGAAATATTGGAATCTCTGCAGTAAGACTAAACTAAATACGGCAGTATAAAATATCAATAATCATTTAAATGGTGATGGATTTGAAAAGATTGTTATCATTTGCCATTGCAGCTATTATGCTCCTGCTATGCAGCTGCTCAGAAAACATAGATAATTCCGAAAAAGAATATAAAAAAGATATATTTGCAATGGATACATATATGACGCTCAAGCTCTATGGCGAAAACGGAAAAAAAGCCGCTACCCTTTCACAAGATGAAATTATGCGTCTTGAAAAGTTGTTCAGCGTTACGGATGAACAGAGTGACATCGCAAAAATAAACAACAGCAGCGGTAATGGTGCTGTTGTTTCAGACGACACTATCAAAGTTGCAACTAAGGCTCTTGATATTGCCTCAGATACTGACGGTGCACTTGATATAAGTATATATCCCGTTCTGAAAGAATGGGGTTTTACAACCGAAAACTATAAGGTTCCTGACAGCACTTCACTGTCTGCTCTCCTCCAAAATGTTGACTATAAGAATATCTCAATTAATCAGAAGGAAAATAAAATCACTGTACCAAATGGGTATATGTTGGATTTCGGGTCTGTAGCCAAAGGATATACAAGCGACAGAATATGTGAGATCATTCGTGAGAACGGTGTAAGCTCTGCACTTGTAAATCTTGGAGGAAATGTACAGGCTGTCGGCAAAAAAAACGACGGTTCATTGTGGAAGGTTGCTATAGAACATCCAAAGGATAAATCAGATACAATATGTAAATTATCCATAGATAACAAGGCTGTAGTGACTTCGGGCAATTACGAGCGTTTCTTTGAGGCTGAGGACGGAAAAAAATATTGGCATATAATTGATCCTAAAACAGGATTTCCTGCCGATAATGGGCTAATATCGGCCTCCGTGATAGGCAGCAGCGGTCTTGAATGCGACGCACTGTCTACAGCCCTGTTTGTCATGGGTACTAACAGGGCAATAGAATTCTGTAGTAAACATACGGATATAGATGCAGTATTGATAGATAAAGAAATGAACATTTATATAACTGATGGGCTCAGGGAAAGCATCACTGTTTCATCGGGTTATAATTTTACTTTTATAGACAGGCTGAAATAAAATGAACGTTTATTTAAAAAAACTTGCAGTTCCCCTTTGTATCACCATGGTTATTGCAGGCTGTATAATCTGGATAATTTTACAAAATTTATATAAAAATAAGGGCAGCATCGCAGAGGTAAGGGTTTCAGGGGAGACAATAATGCGACTTGATCTAAGTGAAAATACACGCATAAAGCTCAACGGTGAAGAAGGCATTGACATTATTATAGTGGTGGAAAACGGAGGCATATATGTTGAGCACTCCGACTGTCCTGATAAAATCTGCGAAAAAAAAGGCAGGATAACTGACACAGGCGATTCAATCGTATGTCTTCCTGCGCATACCGTTATTGAGGTAATAAAAGAATAACCATAAAACAATCCCTCACATTGAACTTAATCAATGTGAGGGATAATTTAATTCATATATATCCTTTTAGCCAACCAGATTATTTATTGTTGATTGCAGCCTGTGCAGCAGCAAGACGAGCAATCGGTACTCTGAACGGTGAGCAAGATACATAATCAAGACCGATCTTATGGCAGAACTCAACAGAAGACGGATCGCCGCCATGCTCACCACAAATACCGCAGTGAAGCTCAGGACGCTGTGCTTTACCAAGTTTAATTGCCATTTCCATAAGCTTGCCAACACCTGTCTGATCAAGCTTAGCAAACGGATCGTTCTCAAAGATCTTAGCATCATAATAAGCATTGAGGAACTTACCTGAATCATCACGGCTGAAACCGAAAGTCATCTGAGTAAGGTCATTAGTACCGAAGCAGAAGAACTCAGCCTCTGTAGCGATTTCGTCAGCTGTAAGAGCAGCTCTCGGTATCTCGATCATTGTACCAACCTCATACTTAAGATCGGCACCGGCAGCAGCGATTTCAGCATCAGCTGTCTCAACTACAACCTTCTTAACATACTTAAGCTCCTTAACATCACCAACGAGCGGAATCATAATTTCAGGCTCAACCTTCCAATCAGGATGGTTCTTCTGAACATTGATAGCAGCACGAATAACAGCAGATGTCTGCATCTTTGCAATTTCAGGATATGTAACAGCCAAACGGCATCCACGGTGACCCATCATCGGGTTGAACTCGTGGAGAGAATCAATGATAGCCTTAATCTGCTCAACTGTTTTGCCTTGAGCATCAGCAAGCTTCTTAATGTCAGCTTCCTCTGTAGGAACGAACTCGTGAAGCGGAGGATCAAGGAAACGAATTGTAACAGGGTTACCCTCAAGAGCCTCATAAAGAGCCTCGAAGTCAGCCTGCTGTACGGGAAGAATCTTAGCAAGAGCTGCTTCTCTCTCTTCAACTGTATCAGCACAGATCATCTCTCTGAATGCATCAATTCTGTCGCCCTCGAAGAACATATGCTCAGTACGGCAAAGACCGATACCCTCAGCGCCAAGCTCACGAGCCTTTTTAGCATCAGCAGGTGTATCAGCGTTTGTTCTAACCTTAAGCTTTCTGTATTTGTCAGCCCAAGCCATAACTCTGCCGAACTCGCCAGCGATCTGAGCATCAACTGTGGGGATAATACCGTCATAAATGTTACCTGTTGAACCGTCTATAGAAATGAAGTCGCCCTCTTTGAACTCTTTGCCGCCGAGTGTAAACTTCTTATTAGCCTCGTCCATAACAATCTCAGAGCAGCCTGATACACAGCAAGAACCCATACCACGAGCAACAACGGCTGCGTGTGATGTCATACCGCCGCGAACAGTAAGTATACCCTGTGAAGCCTTCATACCTGTAATATCTTCAGGTGATGTTTCAAGTCTTACAAGAACAACCTTCTTACCGTCTGCATTCCAAGCCTCTGCATCTTCAGCTGTAAATACGATCTGACCGCAAGCAGCACCCGGAGAAGCACCAAGTCCCTTACCGATAGGTGTTGCAGCCTTAAGAGCAGCAGCATCAAACTGGGGATGGAGAAGTGTATCAAGGTTACGCGGGTCAATCATTGCAACAGCTTCTTCTTCTGTTCTCATACCCTCATCAACGAGATCACAAGCAATCTTAAGAGCTGCTTTAGCTGTTCTCTTACCGTTTCTTGTCTGGAGCATATAAAGCTTACCGTGTTCAACAGTAAACTCCATATCCTGCATATCTCTGTAATGGTTTTCAAGAGTTGCACAAACCTCATTGAACTGTTTGAAAGCCTCAGGGAACTTATCAGCCATTTCCTGAATCTTCATAGGAGTACGCACGCCCGCAACAACGTCTTCACCCTGTGCATT
>JAZQGH010000174.1:0-1570 GCA_045539925.1 Acutalibacteraceae bacterium
TGATAGAGCCATTAAAATTGCTGCATGCAACATCTACCATGGGTGTATACACAATATGCTGCACGAAAAGAGGGAAGAGGCAGTTAACGAATTATATAAAGGAGCATCCTTTGTTGTTCAAGCACTTTGCTTCAAGAAAACGGGCAACTATATTTCTCGGCAAGCTGAATTGATAAAGCACGCTGATAAAAAGGATCAAAAAATTGTCAGTACATTTTTAGAATTGAAAAACGGCAGAGAAATCCGTTTCAAGGAGATGTCCGAAGCATTGATGGTATGGTCTGGAAATCTCATCAAAGGCATTGAATAAAGAATTTTCAAAACCACTTGCCAAACAGGGGAGGCTGTGATAAGATATATATAATTAAACAAAATAAAAATTTTGTTTAATTAGGTGGAGGCAAATTTGTGTTTTAGGCTGCCAAGAGGCTATTTTGGCGTTTCCAAGTCCGATGGCGCTTTTTGACCGTCCAATAGAAATAATCGCAACGATACTTTCATCGTTTTAGGAATTTCTATCGTCTCCAGACCAGAGTTCATTTCGCGCTCCAATTCACTTCTGAGAAATCTCTCTCTTTTAAGGAGTAATTTATGGCTATTGATTACCGTTCACAGTCGCCCAGAATCCTTGCAGATTTTCTAAGCTATCACGAGACCATTAAGGCGCATTCTCAGCGCACCGTGGATGAATACTTTTTAGATCTACGGAATTTCTTCCGCTATCTAAAACAAACCCGCGATCCTGCGCTGCGGGACTTGCAGCTTGACGCGATCGACATTATGGATGTTGACCTTCCTCTCATCAAGTCTGTGACGCTCTCGGATATTTACGGCTACATGACCTATTTGAGCCGTGATCGTCAACAATTTCACAATAGTGAAATTTCTAACAAAGGACTAAATGCTGCATCCAGAGCACGAAAATTAGCCTCAATTCGCTCATTTTTCAACTATTTATGCAATAAAGTTCACGTTTTGGACGAAAATCCCTGTAAAGACGTGGATACACCCAAGCAAATGCGCTCTCTCCCCCGCTATTTGACGTTACAGGACTCCCTTTCCCTGCTGGAATCGGTGGATGGCGCCCATCGTGAGCGAGATTTCTGCATTTTGACGCTGTTTTTAAACTGCGGATTGCGTATTTCTGAGCTGATTGGCCTCAATATCGGCGATATTCAGGATGATGCTGTCCGTGTTCTCGGTAAGGGAAACAAAGTCCGTATCGTCTACTTAAATGAAGCCTGCAAGGATGCGCTGAATAAGTATCTCTCTGTGCGCCGTCCCATTACGGGAAAAGACCGTGATGCGCTGTTTTTATCGGCGAGAAATCAGCGAATTACCCGCGCTACCGTCCATCATTTGGTGAAAAAACACCTCGGTGCTGCAGGATTGGACAGCCAGCAGTATTCCTCCCACAAGCTCCGCCATACTGCCGCAACGCTGATGCTGCAAAACGGCGTAGATGTCAAAGCGGTGCAGGAAGTCTTGGGCCATGAGCACCTCAATACCACGGAGATTTACACCCATATTGATAATGAGGCCCTCCGTGTAGCTGCAAAGGCAAATCCCT
>JAZQGH010000175.1:0-2908 GCA_045539925.1 Acutalibacteraceae bacterium
ATAGCTCCACCGAAGTCACCTTTAGCTAAGAATGCACCCATTTGTTCGTTGAATCCTTCAGGTAATCCGTGTCTTTCAATAACTGGAGCAGGGGAACCTGCTGCAATGAAAGCAACTACGATTTTTGCTGCGTTTTTAGCTGCGTCAGAGTCAGCACCGATGGAAGTTGCAGTGTATGCACCTACGTCAAATGCTTTGTCTCCGCCTGCTGCTTCAATACCTTTTTTGATCATTGGCATAGCAGCTTCGTAATCTTTAGGGTTGGAAGCGTTAATTAATACACCGTCTGCGATTTCTCCAGCGGTTTCTAACATTTTAGGTCCTTGAGCACCCATGTAAATAGGGATGTGTTCTTGAACAGCTTTTGCTCCACCTAATGCTGCACCAGCTTCGGTTTTTCCTCCACTTAATAAAGTGTTAATGTCAGCGATTGCTGCTTTAATAGTGGATACAGGTTTTTCCCAAGCGATTCCTAAAGCGTCGAAAGTAGCTTTGTCACCAGGACCAATACCGAAGGTTGCTCTTCCTTCTGAAATTTCGTCGATAGTAGCGATAGCGGAAGCGGAAATTGCAGGGCTTCTTACGTATGGGTTGGTTACACCAGGACCCATTTTAATGGTTTCAGTTTCAGCTGCAATTAATGCTAAGGTTTCGTATACGTTTTTGTTGTTGTAGTGGTCTGTGATCCATGCGTATTCAAAACCGACGTCTTCTGCTAATTTTACTAAACTTACTAATTCATCTAATGGTATTTGTGGTACGAATTCTATACCGAACTTCATATTTTATCACCAATAATATTTTAGGTTCTCTTATATATAAAGTAATTATTATTTGAATTAGATAGAAAGTTTTAAATATAATCTATGTTTTTGATTTTGCATTTTTATAATAAAACAATAGGTATTAAAAAAAATATTTTTTGTAATACTCACTTTGTTTCATTCGCTCCAAATAAAATTTTTGAAAATGGCATTTAAAATATTGATTTAAAGTTGTTATTTTTATTCTGTTCAATATTATACTGTTCAAAATATAATTTTTATTTTTTATTTTTTAGTATATTGATTTATAGTTATTTTTGCAATGTTTTTCAATTGATTTTGTTAGTATAATTACCGTGCCTATAAGATGTGCTATGTGTTTTATGGCGATGACCTAAGTATTATTGTTTAATACAATCTTTACTATGATGGTTGCTTTTCCGCATGTAGCTATAATTTATCATGTTTATTGTATTAATTAAATTATTAATATCATGAATGTGCTTTGTGAGTACCTGAGTTTTTCGGGTATGATGTAAGTTTTGTAGATGTGGTGAAATTTGATTATAGAAACTTTTATATCAAATTTTATGTATTATTACTCGTCTATGTTTTAAGCGTACTTCATAATATTATAGTATTATGATCTGTTATGTGATTCAATTCTGTTTGATCCTGGCAGATGCTACTGCTATTGGGATTCGATTAAGCCATGCAAGTCGAACGAGTTTAGGCTCGTGGCGTACGGCTCAGTAACACGTGGATAACCTACCCTTAGGACTGGGATAACCCTGGGAAACTGGGGATAATACCGGATAGGCAATTTTTCCTGTAATGGTTTTTTGTTTAAATGTTTTTTCGCCTAAGGATGGGTCTGCGGCCGATTAGGTAGTTGGTTAGGTAATGGCTTACCAAGCCGTTGATCGGTACGGGTTGTGAGAGCAAGAGCCCGGAGATGGAACCTGAGACAAGGTTCCAGGCCCTACGGGGTGCAGCAGGCGCGAAACCTCCGCAATGTGAGAAATCGCGACGGGGGGATCCCAAGTGCCATTCTTAACGGGATGGCTTTTCATTAGTGTAAAGAGCTTTTGGAATAAGAGCTGGGCAAGACCGGTGCCAGCCGCCGCGGTAACACCGGCAGCTCTAGTGGTAGCAATTTTTATTGGGCCTAAAGCGTCCGTAGCCGGTTTAATAAGTCTCTGGTGAAATCCTGTAGCTTAACTGTGGGAATTGCTGGAGATACTATTAGACTTGAGACCGGGAGAGGTTAGAGGTACTCCCAGGGTAGAGGTGAAATTCTGTAATCCTGGGAGGACCGCCTGTTGCGAAGGCGTCTAACTGGAACGGTTCTGACGGTGAGGGACGAAAGTTAGGGGCGCGAACCGGATTAGATACCCGGGTAGTCCTAACTGTAAACGATGCGGACTTGGTGTTGGGGTGGCTTTGAGCTGCTCCAGTGCCGAAGGGAAGCTGTTAAGTCCGCCGCCTGGGAAGTACGGTCGCAAGACTGAAACTTAAAGGAATTGGCGGGGGAGCACCACAACGCGTGGAGCCTGCGGTTTAATTGGATTCAACGCCGGACATCTCACCAGAGGCGACAGCTGTATGATAGCCAGGTTGATGACTTTGCTTGACTAGCTGAGAGGAGGTGCATGGCCGCCGTCAGCTCGTACCGTGAGGCGTCCTGTTAAGTCAGGCAACGAGCGAGACCCACGCCCTTAGTTACCAGCTTGTCCTTTTTTGGATGATGGGCACACTAAGGGGACCGCCTATGATAAATAGGAGGAAGGAGTGGACGACGGTAGGTCCGTATGCCCCGAATCCTCTGGGCAACACGCGGGCTACAATGGCTGAGACAATGGGTTCCGACACCGAAAGGTGGAGGTAATCCTCTAAACTTAGTCGTAGTTCGGATTGAGGACTGTAACTCGTTCTCATGAAGCTGGAATGCGTAGTAATCGCGTATCACTATTGCGCGGTGAATACGTCCCTGCTCCTTGCACACACCGCCCGTCACACCACCCAAAAAGGGCTTGGATGAGGATGTTATTGTTGTAGCATTCGAATCTAGGTTTTTTAAGGAGGGTGAAGTCGTAACAAGGTAGCCGTAGGGGAACCTGCGGCTGGATCACCTCCTAATACTT
>JAZQGH010000176.1:0-14814 GCA_045539925.1 Acutalibacteraceae bacterium
GTTCTCTCTATATGTATTACTCCATTTTTAGCCATAATTCTTCAAAATTTTTAAAAAATTATATTTTTCTTTATTTCTTCAAAAAATCCCCATGATTTGGGCGATCTTGGCGTGAGGTTGAAGGACGGTTGGGTAAAATAATTTAAAAATGATGCTATCGCTTTAGCAAAAAAATAATAGGATAAACATTATTTTTGTTACTTTGTTAAACGCAGAAAAACCACCACGGTGTTACCCGTGGTGGCCGTTTTCGTTTTAAATTAATTCAAAGTTTTGTGGTGCCTACATGAATAGTAAAATACATATTTGAAGAGCCCTTTTGTTGCACCGACAAGCCTTCTGTCTTCCCAAGTGAAGGTGTAAGCGCTTCAATTATAGTATAAAAGTGTGTTGCCTATCTCGTCATAGGTGATGGGTTATTGTTTTTTTATTTTGCGTCTTATATGCGGACAATGAAAAATAATAAACACCCCTAATATCAAAAGAAAAGAAAACTCAATAATACCAAACAACATTATTACAGAAAGAAAAGCTCTTTCTTTTTGAGTGTTATAAACAGCAAAATTCATGTATTTTTTGTTTCCATTTGTTGCATCTACTACATAATTGTATTTTCCAAATAAATCATTTCTTTCAACATAAATAACATCTATCGTCTCTCCAATTTTGATATCATTGTATATTTCTTCGGTTGAATATTCTCCCAAAGGACCTATGTTTGGAAAATCGTATCTATTTCCGTTTGAAAAAACACGACACGTGTACTCGTTATATTTGCGTACATATTTTTTATTTTCAACAACAAGCTGAGTTTCGCTACAACCCTCAATTTCTACAGGCTTGCTAGAATTAAAGCATGCAAAAAACAACGCAATTATGATTATCTGAACAAGTATAAACCCTAACATTGTTTTTGCTGTGGAGTTTGGAATTTTTGCTAATACATTTTTGATCATAATCTATCTCCCAAAAGCTCGATCAATTATCGAATTAGTATACCAAGAACTAAAATCATATATTCCCATATACACTATGTCTTCTGTGAAACTATTTACGGCAGATTTTACAATATATTTAGTAGCTTTATTAACTATTTTTTCAGCAGATTTTCTAACTGCTGGATGAATGCCTTTTCCAATAACATTACCCATGGCCGATGCCGCCTCATTGATCAATTTTCCCCCCTTTATAAAACTAGAACTTCCAGCACCTCCGGCAGCTCCAATGGCTGCTGAAATTGCTGAGTTAACCGCTATTGTTTTTAAATCTTTTCCATCAATAGAATCATTAATAGCGGTTTCTAACGCGCTTCCTATTGCACTAATTGCAACAGAAGCCCCTGGAGCTACAGCTATTAATGCTCCCTCTGCCGCTCCAATTGCAGTGGATATGGCTATTTGTCCAATATCTTTCCATTCAATTTCGCCTTCAATAATCTCAGAAATAATAGCTGAAACTAGGCTAACAGTTGCCCCGACCGCTGCTCCGATAATTACGTTCCAAAACTCGCCGTCCCCGTCAACTCTAGTAACAGGATTATTATCACAGTAAGCATAGAGATTCTTATCTGTGAGAGCTATAGGTGTAGCAGTTAATACTGCTGCCGTGTCGGGAGAAATGAATCTGCAAGTATTAGGGTCATAATACCTTGACTGCAGGTAGTAGAGTCTTAAATCTACATCATAGTAATAACCTCTATAGCGGAAGGGATTTCTGCTTGCATAAGCGTTTGTTCCTGTTGAATTGTGGGTGGTGGTTTTTAGAATTTTTCCCCAGGCATCGTAAATATAGCTAATGCATTTTACACCGTCGCTATTGTATACTGCTACGATATCTCCCTGTAGGTTCTTCTCAAACCAGAATATATTAAATACTCCAGCAGCATAAGAACTTAATCTATGCTTCATTCCTATAGGGGAACCGCTTGCATCGTACATGTAAACTATAGTATATGTATCCGTCATTTCAGCGACTATCTGACTACCGTTTAATACATATTCAACGCATGTTCCGCTCGGAAGTGTTTTGCTTGTTCTAATGCCTTCGTCGTTATAAGTGAAGGTGTAGTTGTAATTGCCTACCGCAGCTCTTGTAAGTTGTCTTCCTTCCCATGTGAAATGATACGTTGTTCCGTTGTTATAGGTAAGAGGATTGCCTATAGCATCGTAAGTAATCTGACCGGTACTGCCAAATGCGGTAAGCATATCACCCCACGCAGAACTGCTATAGTAATAAGTATTGTTACTTGCTACAACTCCCGTTGTAAGATTACGAACCTTCTTCGATTTTATGTTACCTGCATTATCGTATGTGTACGTAAAGCTTTGGTTTGTAAGCTCGTTTTCTTCACTAAGAAGCTGGCCGAGATTGTCATATGTATAACGAATTTCTTTATCACCTATGACTATCTTAGTGATATTACCATTGGAATCGTAGGTATAGTTGTAGGTAGTTGAGCTATCGTTTATAGTGTTGGTTACTTCACTGACAAGTTCATTAGTATTATTGCTTTTTAGATAGTAGGTATAATCGGTTGTATATCTAAAGCCGTCTATGCGCCTATCAACCTTTGTGGTACGGTTAAAGGAGTCGTAATAATAATCAACGATAGTCGTTGGAACTGCCGAGGATAAGATCCGTTCTTCTTTCAGCGTACCATCGTTATTATACGTATATTGATATCCTACGGATAAGGGAGTGTAAACAGAATTAGCCAAATAGTTAATGGTATTGGTGGTTCTAGTTACTCGTCCATCTGCATCGTAATTGTTAACTTCATATTCGTTTCTATAATTAGAATCAGACGAGCTCGTCTCCGAGGCGGAAATAAACCTACCATGAACGTCGTATTCATATTCTATACTTGTTCCATCAAGGTGGTTTGTAAACACAGCGAGTGTTCCATCCGTATTATACGTATAACTATACGTCTTGTTTCTAGTTCCGTCATCATAAGTATACCATATTTCTGACAACATTTCAAGAGTATTATATACGTATTCTTCAGAAAAACCGTTACCGTAGTTTATTTTTTCAATTTTGCCGTTATTAGACTTGTATTCATAGGTAGCAAGAGTACTATTTCCCGCAGTTACTGATGTAGAGTTCCCAAAGATATCGTAGCTAAAGGTGTATGTGGTTGTGTCGGTGGTAATGCTTGACAAACGATGTGTATTGGGGTTGTAGTTATAGCTAACGCTTTCCGCATTCGTTATTCCACTGTAGCTTGTCGCACTTCCTGTTGCAGGCATTACGCTCTCAAGAACTCCCCACTCGTTATACTCGTACACATAACCGTTTCCTTCATCTACGTTGATTTGAGCTAAAAGTTCACCGTTAGTACTATCATAGAAGTACTTTGTTGTATGTCCAAGAGAATCGGTTTCGGTCAACAAAGCTCCAAATATTTTAGATCCTTCGGTTTCATCATAGGTATAGCTTAACGTAATAATTCCAGCAGTAACAGAAGCTTCGCAATAACTTTGTGATCTGCTTAATAATCCCTGATCCGTATAAACATATCCTGTCTGATTAATTCTAGTTTTATATATTTTATCTTCAATATTGTTTTCTCCATAAGGATAATCGTATAAGAGATTACCGGGAAAACTACCCTGTCTATTGAATTTGTAATATATTTCACGAGTAAGTGTAGTGCCATCATCCGCATACTCATAATCATACAGACTGCCCTTATTGTTGGCTATTCGTGTAATACTGTTTTTATCGTTATACTCATAATATTCCTTGTATCCGGAGCTGCTTTTCATAACAAGATTTCCAGTGCTTACGTCATACGCATATCGATAAGAATTAATATCAGAAAAATCTGTAAAAGCAACATCCTTGAATTCAGCATACGGAGCAGCACCGTTAGTATTGATTTGCCCATAATAATTATATACGACCTCAATCTTTCGTACTACGTCGTATATTGAAGGACTCGATGTAGCAAGCTTGCAATCAACCTTGCCTGATACAAACTGCCAGGTGTTTTCTACATCAAGAAAATCATAATTATGGTTGACGACGATATCTTCCACGCCCTCACCTTGGTAATAGTATACGTTGACGCTTAAGGAAAACTTGGCATTGTCATTCTGAATAATAGAGTTTGACTTTCCAAAGCCGGAAATTACATATTCCATATCTGCATTAGAATACAGAATTCCAGCAGGATTGTTTTCTTCAAAAACGGTTATTTTATAGCAACCGGTTTCTGCAGTTTTGTCAATGCCGCCCTGAAGCGTTCTGTCATAATTTTCTTCATTGGTTGATAAATACGTAGCCTTTCCGTCATATACAATAGCCGACTCTTTAATGTTGTTCTTGGCTTTTCCCTCGTCTTCATAGGTGTTCATTGTGGCACCAATGATCTGGTTGTTGTCGGCGTAATAGGAGTGCGCACTAACTGATCTTCCGTAACCGTCAAATATATACCTTGTAATTATATCATCCGCGGTATTTAACATTTCGTCATTTCCGGTTGAGCGAGCATCTGTATATCCATCGCCATAGGTGTAGGAAACTTGCTGACCGAGAGTTGTTCCTGCGTATTCAGATAGCTTAGTTACTTTGCCTTCGGTTATTTCGTACTTGAGAGATTTATTAGTATTGCTGTCAGTTATTTCAGTAATATAACCATTGCTATCGTAAGTATAGGTGGCGGAAGCATAAACAGTAACGTTTTGCGCGGTTGAAAGATTTTTGTATGTATCTTTTACGTTCTGTTTGGTGGTATTAGCATTGCCATAGCAATATTTTACT
The DNA here is from genome assembly GCA_045539925.1 of Acutalibacteraceae bacterium. Classification (GTDB taxonomy): domain Bacteria; phylum Bacillota; class Clostridia; order Oscillospirales; family Acutalibacteraceae; genus SFWF01. The sequence goes on from JAZQGH010000176.1 coordinate 4,768, forward strand.
GTGGATAAATTGTTGCCTGAATAACCAAATATAACAGATTCTTTAGACGAGTCATTATAAATAGCACATATCTTATCACCATCATACACAATGTCAAGCATCAAAATGTTTTCTTGTCCATTTGGCTTAACATAAACCTTAACAGGTTGATAAGCAGTGTTAACAATAAATATCAACTTATTTCCAAACTTATCCTTAATGCTTGAAAGATACCAGGAGGAATCGTTTATTTTAGCATAAGTTTTAACGTTATGATCAATATCTTCTATGGTTATTACGTTTGTTTCTACATTTAAAGTTAATCGCAAACCATCGTCATCATAATAAGGTCCTACAAACCACTTACTATAAAAGCCATGAGTTGAACCATCCGCATCATACAAAAGATAGTAATCTCTTTCTGCTCCATCAGCATCTATATAGGATTTTTTTATTATAGTCTCCTGAATATTCAGCTTAAATCCATTTGGCATATACGATGTTGAAAACGCAGAACTAACATTTTCACTCGTTACAGATTTGCCTGCAAGTGAAGAATTATAAACCAATGTAGGTGTTAATGCGAACAAGTAGTCTGTCGTTGTGAGGGTGGGAATGGCAAGAGTCAATCTTCCGGTAGAAAGGTTTATACTTCCAACACCTCCTGTACCGGCAGAATGACTAGACGTTGGGTAATATCCTTCCAAACCATCATTATAAATGTAAGTAACCATGATAACGGGTTCGTATAGATTAATATCGTCATCGGATGGGCAATATTCATACGCAGTGAAAGACGCAGACTCGTTAGCGGTCTCATCTACTAACCTCAAGCCAACTCCGTAATTGGGGGCTCCGCTAAGCCAGCTCTTATATAGTTCTGTAATATCCCAACTCTGTCTACCATTACCATTGTTAAGAAATACGTAATCAAGGGCTGTATTACTAAAGCTTCCCGGATAATTACTAGTCATAGCTTTGTTCCACGTTAACGTACTATCCCATGGTGTAGTTATAGCATAAGCCCCAATCTTAGCAGGGGAAGTAGAACTTGAACCACCAATAATGTTCAATTCGGCTTTCATTATTGATGCTCCGACAGGAATATCTGCAAAATAATTTTCGTTAAATTTCAAATACGCACGCTCTGTGGCCGAAACATAAAAGTCCTCATCGCCATTGGTATTACTATTTGGATTACTTCTATCAATATTGAAGTCTAAAACACCTCCTTGATTACTTAACATAGGAGGATCAATGGTAATAGGAAACGCTCTTGCTTCATCGTTCATCCAATCTGATGCAACTGTTACATTAAGCTCGTATTTTCCGTTGCCTGTCGTAGATAGAGAATATGCAGACACATCTTCGGGAGCATATGTGCCATTGGCGTCAAATACAATGGGCGCAGGGATTAAATACTGTGTTTCTCCGTCAATAGTAGTGATGTAAACATTGCCATCATTCGCAAGAGTTGCGGTGAGATTGTTTAGCTCGATAGTAAAAGTGTATGAATAGTTATCTTTTATATCCTTTACAATTATATTCTCTTTGATATTTAGTGAATGCACAATGTACTCAATATCTACACCGTCAAGAATATCCTCGTAAATGATAGTGGAAGATATGTTTTCAAGATTGGTCATCTTGCCTATGGTACTTTCTATTGCGTCGTCTGAGCTGTTATTTTCGATGACAACGCCCTCGGTCTTCTTCTGGGCGCCCACAAGGCCCATGGTGATTTTGGTATTATTCTCGTGTAAAGTAAAAATGTTTCCGTTTCCAGTTATCTTCTTTACAAATTTGATACGAGAATTACCTGTAGATAGTTCACTGCCAGATTCAGACAAACGATTATCTATATCTACAAGCTGGCCATTTTCATCTGTATAATGAACCGGATAATTATACTGCGCAGCTACATAACTACCGTCTTCAAGACGAAAATGCTTAACATTTTCCTCGCGCAGTTCGGTAACCTCATATATTCCCGGAGTGTATGTATTGTTTTCTTCATTTGCGGACACAGAGTTGTCAGAAACAGTTATATCATTGTCCAAGCCTTCAGCAAATACCGAGGTAGGAACGAGATAAAAAATGATAAGAAAGCTTAATATAAGCGATAATATCTTCGTTTTAGGCGAATACGTTTTTACTATTTTCATTTTATTAATCCTTTCATTTTTATTTTGTTTTTTTGTAAGCCGATCATAAATCAGAACATCGGACACACCCCTTTCTAAAATCTTTCTTTGTATATATTACTTAAAGTTAGTACAGAATTCTTCAAAAAACCCCCAAAATAATAAAATTATTTTTCCTTGATTATAAAGCCGATGTATGATATAATATATAAAATAATGTAAAAAAGAGGATGCTATGTTACAATTTCTATTAACACTTTCAGATGAATCCAATCATGGGAAAATTGAACATATATACCATACATATCATGATTACATGATGAGATATGCTGTCAGCAAATTTCAATCTTTAGGTAGAACAAATTTTAAGTACGATGCTGAGGATGCTGTTCAAAACACATTTATGAAGATTACAAAATACATTGACAAAATTGACTTTACACGTGGAGAAAAGGACGTCAAAAATTACTGTTTTACCATATTAAGCAATGAAATTCGCAAGGTTTTAAGTGATAATCAAGAAATTATTGAAATTAATGAAGAATTTTGCCCTGAAGAAGAGTATAACTTTATAGAAGAGCTTGAGTTGCGCGAAAACTACAATCAAGTAGTTAAAGCTATCGAAGATCTTGATGAAAAGTATAGCACTACCCTTTATCTAGTTTTCTGTAAGGAAATGACTGTTAATGAAATTGCCGATATGATGGGAATTTCAACAAAAACTGTCTACACAAGACTTGCTAGAGGTAAAAAGCTCTTACTTGATACTTTAAAAGGAGCAAAATTTAATGGATAAAACCAATTTAGAATTATTTAAGCAGGCATTAACCGAAGCTGTCAGCAACAAATTTGATAATATAGCCGCCAACTGCACCGAGGAAATAGCCTGCTCGGAGAAACATAATCTTGCAATGCGAGCTATAGTGTACGGCAAAACCGACACCAAGCGTGTATGGTCTCCGAGAATGAAACGCATTATTGCAATTCTTGTCGCTGCTGCCCTTCTCCTTACAAGCTGCGGTATTATCTTCCGTAACGAAATACGTGAGGCGTTTAAGGAGCTCTTTGCATCAATAACATTTGAGGGAGATGTATCTAAAGTTGATACTATAGCGGATATTTATCAACTGAATTATGTTCCCGATGGTTTCTCTCTTGAAAAAGAAAGCATTTCTCCTTTAAGCGTTGTTTATAAATTCGTTGAATCAAATGGTAATATTATTAGATTTGAGCAACATGTTTTGGACGGATCTGATTTTGTCGTTGATAGCGAAAGCGGATACTCAAAAATAATAGATGTAGAAAAATATGATGTATATTATAGGTATAACGATACTTATCATTCCTACATATGGAATGATTCAAAATATGCCTTAAGGTTAAAATCTAGTACGCCTTTATCTATCGAAACAATAACATTAATAATTGATGGAATAGTTATAAAATAACGCCTCTAAAAAGCATTTTGAAATTTTCAAAATGCTTTTTTTATTTTTTGAAGAATTACAAATAAATATGAGGTAATATATTTGAGTTTTAATTAAAGCTCAAATTATATTTACTAAAAGGAGATTTTTATGAAAAAAATCACAAAAACACTGGTAGCTATCCTACTGATAGCAGTTATGTCTATGACAAGTATCACTGCATTTGCAAGCACTGACTCTGTTTCACCACGTTTGTCTCATATGAGTGATGGAGTTTTTTCTTTCTCTGCTACGGCTAACGGAGGATATGCAGAAGTAATGTATGAAGGCTATGACAGTTTTGTACGCGCCGATCTGACTGTTAAGGTTGAAAAGCAGTTTTTATTCTTCTTCTGGACAGAGGTTGGTACTTGGACCGCTTCTTCAACCGATATTGAAGGATATTTCTTCCATACGTTTAATCTTACCGGTAGCGGTACATACAGAGCAAGCTTTACACTAAAAATTACCGGTAATGACGGCACGGTCGATACAGTTACATCCGAAATTGAAAGTAAGTATTAATTATTTTGTGTTGCTTGTTAGGTGACGTCGTTGTACGAAAAACGGTTTTTTCGCTCTTAATAAGTGACAAAAAGGCACAAAAAGCACTTTATAGATATTCTATTATCTTGCTATTTGCCAATTACTTGGTTGTTAAAGCGCATTTTGTCGAAAAGTATAGGTACAACCGATATATATAATGCGTTTTTGCTGATAAAATTTTCTTCCGTCTGTGGTAGGAAAGATTATCATTATGATAAGAAATGATTTAACAACAATTTTAGGCGAGGAGCTAAGGTTCCTCGCCATTCAAACGAGGCAGCGACTTAATCTCACACAGAAAGAAATGGGCGAGCAACTTCATATGAGCTATAGCAACTACTCTGATATTGAAACCGGTCAAATAGAGTGCTGTAGTACCCTGACTGCCATGCTACTCCTCAGTATGCAAGACGATCCTAATGCCTTTGTTAGCGGTGTTATCATAAGGTTTCAGAAATGGTATGAAATGGAGATGCAGCCGGTATGATGAATGTTACTTATGCCGTTGCCGAGGAGAAATACGCATTGGGGGAGGAAAAACGAATTTCTTACGGAATAGTTGCTTATGCAAATGCCGAGCAAACCGGCACGGCAACTATAGTTGCATCAGTTCGCGATATTACATCTGACAAAAATCGCTTAAAGAAATTGGTTGATGATTGCAATCGATTAGAACTTTCAACCGTACATCTCCTCGATGTTGTAGAGGATTTTCTTTCTGACTAATAAACTATAAAAAGCAAGTGTAGGAAAATTAACATACTTAATTTCAAGAAAGGATTTTCCTATCACAGATAGGCTTGCTTTCCTCCGAGATTTTTATCTCGGAGTTTTCTTATTCCCCCTAAATTAGCCTTTTTTTTCGATTTGACTACAGGGCGTGTGCTTGTCTTGATACAAGTGGCGTCGCTTCGCGCCGCCAGCCAAGCACACGCCCTTCCATAAAACTGAACAGACTAAACTCGGAAAACTGGAAGCCAGACGGAGGGCAAGTTTCGCGCTAGACCGCTGGCGAAAACTTTGCCCTTAACCGTCGGCATTACTCCAGTTTGTTAAAACCGAGTTTTGACGTCAGATAGAAGTTTTAATTACAGCCTCTTAGCTGCTTTATTACGGCGGGGCTTACGACGCCAACTAAGCAACCATCGTCGATGCAGTTGAAGTCATCATATAGGAGAAGCTTGCTATCATCCATTCCTATAGCAGCTATTATATCCTCTTCCCTAATGTCCGAGATTACAAACTGTGGTAGTCCCTTTGAGTATACAATCTTCTCTTCGGTCTTCTCAATGTATTTTATCAGGTATGCCAGGGCATCCCCCTTTCTCCTCTGGTTGTTAATTACTTCAAAATCCGATCTCCCGAACCTTTCGTTAAAATAGGTGTTTTGATTGGTTATCTGACGTCTTTTAGTGTTCAGATTATAGTCATTAACTTTAATCAATTCTCCGGGCATTGTACCCTCCGGAATATAGAAAATACCGTGAAAATGTAAACGTTTGTTTTCAGGAGAGCGTTCCCACACGCCTATATACCGCCAATCTTTTCTTTTACTGAAATTGGAAATTGTATGCCTAAACTTCCTTCTGAAGCTATTTTCATCATGCAATTTATCGTTATATGTAAAGGTGCAAAAGTAGTTAAATGGATGCAAAGCAGCCTTTCTTGCAAGCCTTATTCTACGGCAAATCAGATTTCGCATTTTGCGTTCAAGGTGTGCTCTAACGAACTCATCTGTCTTTTTATCCGTATCAAAATAAGGACGCATTTTATCACAAATATACTTCCTTCTCTGCCTCTTTTTTAGGTCAAGACTCTCCCTATAAAACTCATCAAACAATTCTTTTCTGGTAGCCATTCGAGCCTTATTTTTCGGCTTAGGCTCTTCAAAATCTTCTATTATCTCAGATGCTCCAAACACATCTTCTACATCCTCTGAACTTAATTCTTCCAGCTCAAAAGGCACGCCCTCAATAGCCGAGAGCGTGCTTTCTTCATTATTCTCTTGAGTGGAGGAATCGATTACTTCCACCTGCTCGGCGGGTGGTTTATATTTTTTATTTGAAGGTCTTGTTGTATGAGGAATAGCGATAAAATGATTGCCATCGCTATACACCTTCGTTTCTCTGTATATCATATCCTCCTTCCACACAGACTTTTGGATTTAACCGTAACGCCGTCAGTTAGAGCCTGCGTTTGAATATAGTGCGTTAATAAAATAGCTGTTCTGCATCTTAAGTTCCTCAACACTCGCTCTCTCTGTTTCGTATTCCATATAATCGTTAAGTCCTATATGAGATTTCTTTGCAAGTTCATTAAAGTAATCGCTAAAGCAGTCTGTTGTAAATCTTCTACTGTATATCTTCTTGTTTATTACGTAATATTTCTTCTTTTCAGCCTCGCCATCCATCGTTCCTCGTTCTTTGGCTATATGTGTAATACTGTATCCGAAACGGTTGTAAAGTCCTGCATTTCTCCGGTAGAGCCAAGAGGTTATGAGCTTTAAGATATATATGAAAAGCGTGGTATCTCCACGAAGATAACGCATCATATAGTAAAGGTTAATGAAGCCCTTGAAAGCCCACTCAACAAGCATTTCCTCTATGGTATAGAAAGGCATGGCAAGCTTTTGTTTACCGTTAGATTCTATGTAAAGGATGTCGCAGAGATCTCTTGCATCAGCACCCCAGCTTTCAGGTCTTTGCTCGTCAGTAAATACCTTTATGAAGGGATAATTATCTACGGTGGCAGAGTGCCTACACATCTTAAGCCAAGAGTTGAAAAGGTCGTTTTTCTGGTTAGTCTGATCGGTATTCTTTTTAATCTCTCTGTTCTCAAGGTTATTGCCTCGCTCTTTACCTACCTCGGATATTACTACCACACCGAACTCAAAGCTGCCTGCGTTGGGGTTGTTCTCAATAACCTTCTTACCGAGCCTGAGAACGTCGAAATCAAGGATATGGGAATAGCGTCCTTCATCGTTAGTGAACTCCGGGAAGAAGTCACAAGCCCATTTGGGAAAATTGCCGGCATCAATAAGCTCGTTATCCGTCCTTATGGAGTAGTTAGAGATTATAAGTGAACTTTCAATAACGTAGATAAAGTATAACTGTGCGTAGTTATATAGCACGTCATAAATATGCCAGACTTTTAGGTTATCGTCATAATACTCTCCGTACCTTTGTACGTCATATCCGTAGAGTCTTTTCTTTGGATCACCATGCTTTTCGTATCTGGCACGTTTCTTCTCAACCCATTCTCTTACGGTGGCTAAATTATAGACTTGTCCGTAATCCATAGCGGTACGAAGGTCCAACTCAAAGCATATCCACGGGAAGTTGGGAAAACGCATATCGTTTGCCCTTAGCAGCTCATACGCCTTTTGCCTGAACATTACCTCTTGGGATAGAGCCATATCCGTAATAAGCGTTGTTTTCTTTTTACCCATACTACCACAAGTCATAGAAACTATTGGTAGCGAGTTAATAAAGCCTCTGTTTCTCATTTCGAAGTGGTTAAGAATACCGGCGGCTATCGTCCTTCTGAAGTTCTCAAACATTACCCAAAGGAATGGTAGGAATATATAGAGAGGCACCGTCTTTACTGCCACTTCAAGGTCAAGGATCAGCTTTACAAACTGACCGTATAAGCCTAAGATGTCGCAACTTACAGAGAAATAGAGATAGTAAGCAACAAAGGCTACAATAATGCTCATAAGATTAAGGTTCATAAGCCAAATTATAAGCCATAAGTTTAGTATGTTTCTGTTTTCTTGCAAGAAGCTCCAATACCCTAAAATCACTCGTTTTACCGGGTGATATGTATATTTTGTTATAGTCTTAAACACTATAAGCGGTATTGTTTCCTTGCCGTGCTTGTGGTTAGGTCTTAAGTATAGCATCTTTATGAGCATAACCAACATTACCACGAAAGGCAGAGCTATGAGAAGAAATCTTGCGAAATCTCCTATCTTTACTCCTACGGTATAGTTATAGTAATTAACATTCTCCTTATCTACAAGAAGGTTCATATAGTTTTCCATATCAACCTTTGCATCTTCGGGTGTCTCCGGAATAGAAACATCCCACCTCATAATCTCTGAATAATCTTTAACTGTGGCGACCGTATCGTGATCCATTTCGAATATCTCAAAGAAATAGTATTTTATCGAGTTCCAAAGGTCACCGAAGGTCTCTCCAAGTCTTAGATAAGAATTACTGAAGTGGGATATGGCAAGGTATATGAAGAAAATTGTAAAGATAGCAGAAGCAACAATACAAATAATCTTTTTTACGTCTATTTTTGCTTTCATAAAGTTCTCCTTCCGCCACTTTAAGGCAATCGGTTACCTGTAAAGATCAGATAACCGACCACCCAAGCAATAACGATAAGGAGAAATACTGCAATAATTCTCTTAATCGTTTTCATTTTTCCTCCTCTATACGTCAGGTGGGATATCCCCACCTCCTGTTATTAGGTCAATTATGGCTTGTATAAGCCTTACGGGTAGCATCACTATCCATATAAGCAGATCGAGAAGAAGTCTTAAGGCAGGCTGTCCGATGATAATAATGATTACGAGCATTATGATCGCTATTACTATCATCCAAAAGGCAGACGTATTACCGAAAAGCTCTTCCTCTGGTGGTGGCTGGAATTCATTGACTATATCTATAGGGCTTGAAACAATGGGAATAACTCTGTATGCACCGTCATTATTGAAGGTAAGCTCTATGATGTCAAAATCAAAGAATACGGTCTGCTGTGCTACGTATGTATCGCAGTTAACCATATTACTGCCTGCAGAGGTGAACGCAGGAGCACAATAATACTCGGTGCTTGCAAAACGGAAGATAACAACTCTATTTCCTTTTGTAGTTTCTGCATTATAGAAAGACTTTAAAGCTGCCACGTCGTCCTCTTTAACTAATAGCCTTTGTGAGATGGCTGCATTAGTACCAACAAGGTCGCCTGCTTCAAGAATATGGATAGGCATTACTCCCTCGTGTTGTTCGTCTGTTGTGGGCCACGAGAAGCCATAGTCCCAGAGCTTTTCCCACCAAGAATGATTACTGTCATAGCTAAGCAAATCGAAAGTGTCCCCCATGTCTATGGTCTTATCGTTATAACCCATAGTTCTGCCGGAGTCAACGCTATCCTCGAATAAGTCCTTACTTAACTGTCTGCCATTGCAATCTACGTAGCCGTGTCCTAAGCTATTTGAATAGTTATATATCCAATCTCTTACTACGCTGCTTGATACACTACCTGCAACGGGATCTGATGAGAGAAAGTCAAAGACTCCACCCACATCTGTTACGGGAGCATAGAAAGCGTAAGGCATAATGGTGGATTGCAGTTCTGTTTCACATACCTCGCTTGTAACACCTAAACCATTTTTCTTGGTTGAAAGGTCTTTGTTATATACCCAATGGTAGTAATGATACGTGGGAATACCTATGCCGGTAGAAGCCCTACCTTCATATCCTGAATAGATATTTACAGGTACACTCGAATCATATTCTCCTACGTCAGTTCCTACGTATTGAAGTAATTGGTTATAGAAGTCCTGATTGCTTGTTACGGTAGCCATCTTGGTCTTGTACTCCCACCACTCGGCTCGGATCTTCTGTAGGTTTCCGTATTGCTCGAATACTCTTTCGGGTACGGAGAAATATACCGTGTTTACCTCGTTATAATAGTCCTCGCCTTTATCGGATACGCCCGTTCTGTAGTTGGTATGGTGTACCGAAAGCTTAAGAGTTTCAAGTTCCTCTACAACACAGTTAAGGTTGGAGTCTGCCTCTTTGTCCGGACCGAAGCCTTTTGCATATCCCGAGAAGATATACGTACCGCCTACAAAGTATTCTGTGGCATTTGTGCTGCCTTTGGTCTTAAGCTCAATACCTGTA
>JAZQGH010000177.1:0-3792 GCA_045539925.1 Acutalibacteraceae bacterium
TTCAATCAAGGCAAGGCGCTGTGTGATTGCGACGGGAGGCAGTGCCATTTATCGTGGCGATGTGATCGAAAAAATGAAAGAAAACGGTATTGTTGTTTATCTGAAGATTCCCTATGAAGAGGTAGAAAAACGGTTGGGTGATCTAAAGAAGCGTGGAGTTGTATTAAAAGAGGACTTTACACTGAAGGATCTGTATAACGAGCGAGCACCTCTGTATGAACAACATGCGAATTATATTGTTGAGCTAAGCGAAAACTCTGTGGAAGATAGTGCCGAAAAAATCCTTAAAGTTATAGAGACGCAGAAATCGTAAACCACGATATGATTTACCCCTAACAACGAACAGCGGCAGGGAGAATAATCACCTCTCTGTCGCTATTTTTGATATTTTTGCAAAACCAATTGACATTTAATGGCTAAAGTGATAAAATATCAAGCGATATATAACAACGACTATATTATGGAGGTGCATTATGCCGCCCAGAGTTAAAGTGACAAAAGAAGATATTGTAAAGGCCGCAGTTGATATTGTTCGAAAAAGCGGAGCACAAGCAATTAACGCAAGAACGGTTGCTTCTGTGTTAAACTGTTCTACGCAACCGGTTTTCTCCAACTTTGCAACTATGGACGAACTACGCCTTGCAGTTGCAAAAAAAGCGGATATATTATGCCAAGAGTATATGCAGAGAGAGGTAGAAAGTGGGGAGTTCCCTACATACAAAGCGAATGGTATGGCTTATATCCAATTTGCAAAAGAAGAAAAAGAATTGTTTAAGCTTTTATATATGTGTGATCGATCAGATGAAGCAATTTCCGAAGGGTCAGAACTCACCGACAAAATGGAGACTATTGTTCACAATAACACAGGCCTTGAAGGTTCGGATGCGAAGCTGTTCCATTTGGAAATGTGGACGTATGTTCACGGTATCGCAACAATGATAGCAACAGGATATTATAATTTTGATTGGGAACTTATAAGTAAAATGCTTACGGATGTATATCAAGGCTTAAAAAAGCAATATGAAACGGAGTGATAAACTATGGATGCTATCAAAATCAACAGTTTAACCAAAAAATATAAAGATGTGATTGCGGTAGATAATCTTAGTTTATCCGTTCGCAATGGTGAATTATTTTCTCTGCTCGGCGTAAACGGTGCCGGCAAGACAACCACTATAAAAATGTTGTCCTGTCTTACGCAGCCCACAAGCGGAGATGCATTTCTTAACGGAAAAAGCATTTGTAAAGATACTGCCGCCGTGAAATCGCTTATAGCCGTTTCTCCGCAGGAAACTGCGGTTGCGCCAGGTCTTTCAGTTCGGGAGAACCTTGAGTTAATGTGCGGTGTTCACGGTTTTACAAAGAACAAACAAAATACAAAAATCGCAGAACTGACCGAATTGCTCGGACTTGAATCTGTTATCAAGAAAAAAGCAGGAAAAATGTCAGGCGGTTGGCAACGTAGGTTGAGCATCGCTATGGCACTGATAAGCGAGCCGGAGATTTTATTCCTTGATGAGCCTACGCTCGGGCTCGATGTGCTTGCTCGAAGTGATCTGTGGGATTTGATCCGTTCTCTCAAAGGGAAGGTTACGATTATTCTGACAACGCACTATATGGAAGAAGCAGAAGCCCTGTCTGACCGTATAGCCATTATGAAAGATGGTAAACTCCTTATCTGTGATACCGCTGAGAGAATCAAAGAAACAGCGGGGACAGATAATTTTGAACAGGCTTTTGTTCGTATCGTTAAGGGGGTAGCAAAATGAGAATGCTGACATTTGCAGGCAGAAATACTAAAGAAATACTTCGAGATCCTCTAAATTTGGCATTTGGTCTTGGCTTTCCCCTTGTATTGATTTTGTTGCTTAGTGCAATACAGGCGAATATTCCTGTAAAGCTATTTGAAATACAACATTTAACTCCCGGTATTACAATCTTCGGTCTTTCATTTATGACACTGTTTTCAGCGACCATTATTGCAAAAGACAGAGGCAGTTCGTTACTTCAACGCTTATATACTACACCGCTGACTTCAGTTGATTTCATACTCGGTTATACGCTACCTATTATTCCGATTGCAATTGCTCAAAGTGTTATTTGTTATATTGCGGCAATCATTCTTGGAATTGATATTACGATAAATATTATATATGCTGTTATATCTATCATCCCCGTTTCTATACTCTACATTGCCTTGGGGCTCCTCTGCGGAAGCGTAATGAATGATAAGCAGGTTGGCGGAATTTGCGGTGCTTTGCTTACGAACCTTTCAGCCTGGTTGTCAGGCATTTGGTTTGATCTTGACCTTGTAGGAGGAGCGTTTAAGAATGTCTCATATTTGCTTCCGTTTGCTCATGCCGTTGATATGGAGCGAGCAATTCTTGCAGGAAATTTTGTTGATATTTTCCCACATTTATGGTGGGTGCTTGGATATGCAGTCGTACTGCTCGCGTTAGCTGTATTGTTGTTCCTGCAGCAGATGAAAAAACAATAGTTGTTTGGAGAGTGCATAGATGAAGCTTTCACTTAAAGGACTATTCCGTTTATCTGGTGAATAGGGAGTCAGAAATGAAAGTACACATTAAAAAATGGGAACTTGAAAAAGCAGAGTATCAGTTACCCTACGATGGAGCAAAAGAAATGCTACTCGTCGAGGAAATTGATAACAGGGGGTTTTAAAAGAATTGTTTGAGGCAATGTATGAAGAACTGCCCGAGTCGAAACGTAGGAAAAGATGAAGATACTTAATTTAATATGGATTATAACACTCATTATCGATAATATGTTGCCGTTAGCGCTTGCACGGTTCTACCCGAATTACAGTCATAAAGATATGGCTCTCTCTGTGCTTGGCTCACGGCAAAGCCCCGTGAAATGGGTATACAATGCGTGGTGCATAGTATCAGGCGTTGTCTTCTGTATTGCTCCATATGCGTTCTATCAGGTAAATAGCGGTGGATTGGCAGTAGCAATATGGATACTGCTTGCAATGTATGGGATTGGCTGTGAAATCGTTTCAGGCTTCTGTCCCCTCAATGAAAACCGACAAGAGGAAGATGCTATAACCAAAATACACGGTGTAGCTTCAGCAATCGGTTTTATGACCTTACTGGTAGTACCATTGCTTATGGCAATATTGCAATTTCAAGTCTCAGAGGTCGCTTTTGGCTTAATCTCGCTCTTGTGCTTCATCGTAGCATTCGTGTTTTTTTGCTTTTTAATTATGGGTGAGAAGGAAATGTTTGCGACTACAGTTTTAAGATACGGTGGTCTCTGGCAAAGGCTTGTTTTAATTTGCTGTTATATACCGCTGTTTGTCTGGTGTGTTATACAAATATAATTACAATTTGGGGAAATGAATATGAAAGCAATTGTTTATACATCAAGTACAGGACATACCACCGAGTATGCAAAAATACTTGGCGAGAAAACTGGATTGCCCGTATATGCTTTGAATGAAGCTTTAAAGCAATTATCGAATGGAATCGAAATAATATACCTCGGTTGGTTGTTTGCTAACGGTATCAAAGGATATAAAAAGGCGGCAAAAAAATACAATGTATCCGCCATTTGTGCCGTTGGTCTTTGCGATACAGGAACAGCTCTTGACGATGTTCGCAAGATAAACGCATTGTCCGAAGAAATCCCGCTTTTCACTATGCAGGGCGGTATGGATAAGAGCAAGCTCCGTGGAATCAACAAGCTTATGATAAATATGCTTACTAAGGGATTGTCCTCGCGAAAAGAACGCTCAGAGAATGATGAGCGTATGCTATACCTTTTGACACA
>JAZQGH010000178.1:0-22474 GCA_045539925.1 Acutalibacteraceae bacterium
GCGCTTGTGCGCTCGGTCATAGAGCGTAGCTCGTGAGGTTCAAAATCCCATAAGCTTCGACAACCAAAGAAAGAAAAAACTCGGTACACCATACGGTGCTCCGAGTTTCTTTGGTTGCACACGTGGGCGGTTAAAAGAACCTTTTTAATTAATACTATAATTCTTTATACATATTTTTCATTTTTAGGGAGAGTGTAAAAAGCTCTCCCTGTTTTTATGCCAGTAATAAATATTAAATGGTAGAATATTAGCAAGAATATAACTTTTGCCCGCTTTGTTAATTGTGTGCAAAAAATAACCTCAAAAAATTTTCTAATTGTGTATTGACAACAAAAAACTTTTATGCTATACTTTACTTAACGGTTAAGTAACCGAATTATTTTTGATGTTGGAGGTTCTTATGAAACGCAGAATTACTTCGATTCTCTCCCTTGTGGTTGTTCTTGTGTTGCTCTGTACGAGTTTAGCATCTTGCTTCCTCTTCCAGACAGAAACAAAAGAATACACACTCACTCTTTATGACAACGACGGTACTACCGTCCTTCACACAATTAAGGTAGAAGAGGGCAAGGCTCCTGAAAAGCCTGCAGATCCTACCAAGGAAGGCTATGTCTTCGCAGGTTGGTTTGTAACTCCCACTTCTTCTAAGGCTTTTGACTTTGCTGCTGTTATGACTGAGGATGCTAAGGCATACGCTCAGTGGAAGATGGCAGATTTCCAGGACGATCGTGACTGGGTACTCTCCGGTTCCATCAATGGATGGGGCTCTAACCTTGACGGTTATCACCTTACCAAGAAGACTGGTACAGGCAATGTTTACGAGCTTACACTCGATCTTTACGTTGATGATGAATTCCAGCTTACAGTTCTCCTTGAGGATGGTTCACTTTCTTACAGCTCTGAAGGTGCTCGTGCAGCATCTTCTCACGTTGTAGCAGGAACCGAGTATATGGAAGCTGCAGGCGGACTTGGTACTTACAAGAACATCCACATGATTCAGGACGGTAACTACACACTTTCTCTCGTAACCGACCCCGAAACCGATAATAACGAGCTCACTATCATCAGAAACGGTGATCCCACAGGTCCTGCCACCGAGCACGAGATTGCTAATTATGCAATCAAGGGCAGCAAGGTAACAAATTGGGCTGACTCTACTGATGCTAAGCACCTTATGACTAAGGGTGGTGACGGTAAGTTCACTCTTACTATCGAGCTTTATGCAAACGATGAGTTCATGTTCGTTGGCTATGAAGAGGCCAGTGGTGCACTCGTAGGTCTTGCAAAGTACATTAAGAGCGATATGCTTGCTGAAGGCTCTGCAACCGAAGTTCAGGCTAAGGCTGGTGGTAACTTCACAACAAGTGCTGACGGTACTTATACATTTACATTCGATCCCGAGGCAGAAAAGATTTCTGTTTCTTATTCTCCCGAATTCTCTCTTGAAGCAGTAGCTCGTCCTACCACTTGGTACATCCTTGGTAATGGTAGCGTAGCAGGTTCTGTTCTTAACAATGCAGCTTGGGGCCTTAAGGATGAGGCAGCTCAGGGCTTTGTAGATAATGGCAACGGTGTTTACGAGCTTACTCTCGACCTCTATGTAGGCGATGCTTTCAAGATTTGTTCTGACAGCTCTTGGGCAAACGCACGTGACTTTAACTTTATGGTAGAGCCCGGCGAAAACTTCAAGGCTAATGGTAATATTGAAGTTCTCGTAGCTGGTAACTATACTCTCACTCTCACTGTTGACGAAGACGAAACCAAGGATACTATCACTTGGGTACGCAACGGTGACGCTGCAGAAGGTGAAGAGCAGGAAGTAGTTATTGATGCTTTCGCAATTAAGGGAAGCAAGATTACTAATTGGGCTGACTCCACAGCTGATGAGCATCTTCTTAAGAAGAACGCTGACGGCAAATACGTTCTTACCGTAGAGATGTATGCAAATGACGAGTTTATGTTCGTAGCATACCAGTATGTTGATGGTGTTCTCACCGGTCTTCCTATCTACATTAAGAGCGATATGCTTGCAGAAGGTTCTGCTGCAGAGGTTGCAGCTAAGGCTGGCGGTAACTTTACAACAAGTGCTAACGGTACTTACACATTTACATACGACCACGAAACAAAGTCCATTTCCGTAGCTTACTCTTCTGATTTCTCTCTTGAAGTAGCAGCTCGTCCTACCACTTGGTACATTCTTGGTAACGGTACTGTAGCAGGCTCCGTTCTTAACAATGCAGCTTGGGGCCTTAAGGATGAGGTAGCTCAGGGTCTTGTTTCCAAGGGCAACGGTGTTTACGAAATTACTCTTGACCTTTATGAAGGTGACGAATTCCAGATCTGTTCCAGCAGCTCTTGGTCTGATAAGCACGGATTTGACTCTCTTGTAAATCCCGGTGAAAACTTCACACGTGGCGGTAACATTACTGTTGCTGTTGCAGGTAACTACACTCTTACTCTTACTGTTGATCCCGATGATGAAACCAAGGACACTCTTACTTGGGTACGTAACGGTGATGCAGGCGAAGTAGAAGAAACCGAATATCCCGCTGACGCATTTGCAATCAAGGGTAGCAAGGTAACCGGTTGGGCTGACAAGACCGATGCACAGTATCTTATGAATAAGAATGCTGACGGCAAGTTCGTTCTTGTAATCGAGCTTTACGCTAATGATGAGTTTATGTTCGTTGGCTACGAAATGGTTGACGAGGCACTTTCCGGTCTTGCTCTCTACATCAAGAGCGATATGATTGCAGAAGGAAGTGCAGCTGAAGTTCAGGCTAAGGCTGGTGGCAACTTCACAACAAGTGCTAACGGTACATACACATTTACATTCGATCCTGAAACAAATAAGGTTCACATCGCTTATTCCGCTGATTTCTCTCTTGAAATAGTTGCTCGCCCCACCACTTGGTACATCCTTGGTAACGGCGCGACCGAAGGTTCCGTTCTTCATACATCCAGCTGGGGACTTAACGATGAGTCCGTACAGAAGCTCACAGATAAGGGCAACGGTGTTTACGAAATAACCCTCAATCTCTATGAAGGCGATCAGTTTAAGATTTGCTCCGATGGTTCTTGGTCTAATGCACACGACCTCTCTGATATGCCTAACCCCGGCACTAACTTTGAGGCTGCAGGCAACGTAAAGGTTCTCGTAGCAGGTAACTACACACTTACACTTACTATTGATGCTGATGATGAAACCAAGGATACAATTACTTGGGTACGTAACGGCGACTGCGAATAATCAAAATAAAAGGGGCTGACCGTTTGGTCAGCCCTATGCTTATAAAAAACAAATTAAATTCTAATATCGTGAGGAACGTCACCGCTTCGTGCGATGGTGATCTCAAGGCACTCGATAAGCTTTTCAATCTTTTCATAGCTTGAAATATCAATGGAAAGAGCGTCTTTGTTGATGGACTTGCAATATTGACCGAGCATTTCACCAATTACAACAATGTTTTTATCAGTGATAGAGTTAACATCTTCAAAGCTTGATACGTAAACAATTCTATCAAATGTAGCATTAAGCTCTGAGTGCAGCGCTTCATTCTTTTGCTCGTGACATATTACAGTATAATCAGCTCCGTCAAATATTTCATTTGCAATTCCTTTGATTTTACCGTAATTGCTGTTGATCTGACAGAAGAGCTGGTCGTCATAAAGCATATCAAACGCAATAACAGGACAGTAGTTCGCTTCACTGACGGTTTTGAAAAAGCTTTCCTCTGCGTCGCAGCAGATAACCGCATCGCACCAATCAAGTCTTGATGTTTCTGTGTTATCAATAACACGAAGAGAAAGTCCTTTATCTTTTAGAGCTTTTGCAAGGCGGCGAATCAAAAGAAAATGATCTGCACGCTTTAGAGCAAAAGATCCGTGTCCAAGGTACAATCCTACTATATTAGTTTTTCCCGATGAAATGCTTTTAGCATGAAAATTGATCTTGTAACCGTAGAGGTTGACTATTTGAAGCACCTTTTTTCTGGTTGCTTCACTTATACACTGGTCATCACGGTTATTTAATATATAGCTGACGGTGGCTACGGAAACCCCGGCTTCTTCGGCTATATCTCTTAAAGTTACTTTCTTTTTCATAAAAGGTCTGCCTTTCTTAAACGTTAAGCCAAGCTTGACTATATTATAATGATTATGAGGGCCTTTTGTCAAGAGAAAAGGAGATTTTTAATGAACAAACACGCAATTTACCACCGCCCCGAGAGCAATTATTGCTTTGCAATAGACGAAAAAACAGTCGTTTTACGTATTCGCTTTGCCAAGGACGAAAAGCTTAACTCACTCTCGGTGCTATATAACTCTAAATATGATATTGCTAAGGTGCAGTATAGGACTGATATGCCTTTCCTTTGCACCGATGGAGCATATGACTATTATTCCGCGACTATAAAGCTTGATGATCCACGGCTTGCATACGTTTTTGAGTTTTCATCAGATGAAGGAAAATATTATTTCTGTGAAACGGGTGTAAAAGAATCATACGATTTTTCAGTTGCATATTACGACAGCTTCCAATATGCTTATATAAATAAAAATGATATCATTCAGAATGTATCTTGGCTGAACAATGCTGTTTTCTATCAAATATTCGTTGATAGATTTGCCAAAGGCTCAAAGAAGGATGAATCATATATCAATGCTGAGTGGGGAGATATCCCAACACCTAAATCATTCTACGGTGGAGATCTTGACGGTATTTGTGCGTCTCTTGATTACATAAAGGAGCTGGGCGTTACAGCGCTTTATCTTAACCCTATATTCAAGAGTCCGTCAAATCATAAATATGATATTGTAGATTATTACGAGATAGATGAAATGTTCGGTGGCAAGGAAGCATTTAGACGACTTGTTAAGGCTTGCCACGAAAAAGGCATAAAGGTAATGCTTGACGCTGTATTTAATCACGTTAGCGAAGGCTTTTATCCATTCGGACAGGTTTTATCTGCAGGAAAAGATTCTGAATACTTTGATTGGTTTATAATAAATGGCGAAAAAATTAGCCGTAAGAGAGATAATTACGCCTGCTTTGCAGCATGTGAATATATGCCAAAGCTTAATACAAACAATCCGGAGGTTCAATCTTATCTTATAGACGTTGCTAAGCACTACATAACCGAATATGATATCGACGGATGGCGTCTTGACGTTGCTGATGAAGTTTCTCACGATTTTTGGCGTCAAATGAGAAGGAAGATCAAGGCGATAAAGCCCGATGCAGTTCTTATAGGCGAAAATTGGCATAATAGTGAAAGTTTCTTGCAAGGAGATCAGTTTGATAGTATAATGAATTACGGAGTTACCAAGGCGTTCCTTGATTACTTCGCAAGAGAGTCCATAGACGAGAAGGGATTTGCCGAAGCTCTTAACTCTCAGCTTATGCGTTATACTGATACCACAAACAATATGATGTTCAATCTTCTTGATTGCCACGATACACATAGATTCATTACTGAGGTTTCGGGGGATAGACGTAAGCTTATGCACGCACTACTTGCTCTTGTTTTCCTTCCCGGAAGTATTAACCTCTATTATGGAACGGAAATACTTACCGAAGGTGGATATGATCCCGATAGCAGAAGAACCTTTGATTTTGAAAAACTGAACGATCCCGAAATACGAGGTATTAAGGGAGAGGTCGCATATATTATGAAGCTTAAAACTCAGCCTGCAATCGCACACGGTACTGTGAGAATATCGAGTGGTGATGGCTATATTAGTATTGAAAGAAAATGCGAAGAGCAAACACTTATACTGAAGCTTTGCTCTGAAAATTACACCATTGAAGGAGAATTGTTATGAAAAGAATAATATCTTTGATTTTAGCAATCGCAATGCTTTGGGGCTTTGCTTGCATTTTAAGTTCGTGTAACAACGACGAAAACAAAGAACAAATAGTTATCAGAGTGCTTGAAAACGACTTTGCCAAGAAGAACGGTTATCTTCAGGTGCTTCTTGATGCGTTTAACGAAAAGTATAAGGAATATAACGTTGTTGCAGTTGATGCAGATATGGACGAGTATTCCGATCTTGAAAACGATGGTCCTTACGGCTACGGCCCCGACGTTCTTTATCAGGCAAATGACGTTCTTATGAAATACGTTGACGGTCACCATATTTATCCCATCAATATTGAAGAACTTGAATGTTATGATCAGATTCCCGAGAATGCTTGGGATGCTTATAAGGCAGAGGCAGACGGCAAGACCGTTTACTGTGGCGTTCCCGTAAACGTTCAGCAGCCCCTTCTTTATTACAGAAAGGATATGCTTCCCGAGGATTGGGAGACCGAATGGGATAAGAACAACAACGACGTTCCCGATATGGTAGAGTTCTGGAATGAAATGTACCGTTACAGCGCGCAGATACGTCAAAACGACAAGAGCAAGTTTGGCTTCGCCCTTCAGCTCAATAACGAGTATTTCAACTCCGGTTTCCTCTTCTCCTACGGCGGATATGTATTTGGTAAGAACAACACCGATGATACGGATATCGGTCTTTCCAACGGGAACGCAAAGCTTGGCGCAAAGGTAATTTGGGATCTCGCCGGTATTATGGACGAAAAATGTGCTGACGATTCCTTCACTAATGCAAGAACAACAATGCTTGCAAACGGAACAATTTTCGCAACTATTTGTACTCCCGACATTACAACCAATTTCTTAAAGGATCTCGCTCTTGAGTATCAGAATCAGGGACTTTCCGAAGCAGAAGCAAACGCAAAGGCTAAGGAAAACCTTGTTATTGCATCTCTTCCTATGCTTCCCGCTGCAGGTGATATTACTGCAAACGTTGACGTTACAGATTCTTCTCTCTGGATAGCACAGAAGACTATGGGCGGTATTAACGGATACGGCATCAGCTCTTACTCCGAGCATAAGGATTGGGCTCTCAAATTCGTAGAATTTGCAACAAGTGCTGAAATGGTACAGAAACGTGCAGAAATGCTCGGTATCGTTCCTGCAAGAGGTGACGTAATCGAGAAAATTGATAACCCTGCAACTGAAATCACCTATAACAATCTTGACGACGGTACTCTTGTAGTAATGCCTTCCATTTCCGCAGTAAAGCAGATTTGGACTCCTATTTCTTCCGGTTTTAAGCAGATTGCTACAGATGGATGCACTGATAGAAAATATACTCTTAGCGACCTTCAGGCGATCCTTGAAACAATAGACGATAACATTTATAAAGCAATACACACATTCTCTGAATAAAGAGAATACATCTAATGTTTTCCACAGTCGCTCCCCGGCGACAGAAAGGAAATTTTATGAAAAACAAGCTAGATAAACTTGCCACTTTCTTTAAGGAGAGTGGCAAGGAAACCTACGCATCAATGGTATTTATGGGCGTGGGACAAATACTTAACGGACAATTTGGCAAGGGTATTCTTTACATTTTGACCGAAATTGCGTTTATGATATACTTTGGTACATCGGGAATTACCGACATTATCGGATTCTTTACCCTTGGTACAAATAAGGCAGATGCTTGGGCAGGTATCGCAGGTGATAACTCCGTAATTATGCTTCTTCGAGGCATTTTTGCTTGGATTGCTGTTGCTGCTCTTATTTGGATGTATATTTCTAACATCAAAGACGCTCATAAATACGCTGAAGAAAAGAGCAAGGATAAGGTTTTGCCTTCTTTGAAGGATGATATCTCCTCCATACTTGATAAGAACTTCTACAAGGCAGCCTTGTTCTTGCCCCTTATCGGTGTAGCTGTATTCAATATCCTTCCTATTATATTTATGATACTTATCGCCTTTACTAACTATGGTGGTAAGATCGTTCCTCCCGAGCTTGTTGACTGGACGCTGGATAGCTTCAAAAAGCTTGTTGTTCTTGGCGAGCTTTCTCAGTCCTTTGTAAAAATACTCGGTTGGAACTTGCTTTGGGCTTTCTCGTCAACTCTGTTCAATTATTTTGCAGGACTTGGACTTGCTCTCCTTTACAACAAAAAATGTGTAAAGGGCAAGGCAATATGGCGCGCTTTCCCGATTTTAGCCTATGCTATTCCCGGTTTTATTACGCTCCTCGCCTTCAAGTATATGTTCAGTAATGGCGGTCCCATCAACAATATTATTGTTGACAACGGCGGTCAGATAATTGACTTCCTCGGTATCAACTCAAAATGGATGGCAAGAGGCATAGGATTCTTTATCAATGCTTGGCTCTCCGTTCCTTCCATTATGCTCCTTGCAACAGGAGTTCTTTCCAACATTAATGGTGATCTTTACGAAGCGGCAGATATTGACGGTGCATCAAGCTTCCTTCAGTTCAGAAAGATAACTCTTCCTTTCGTAATCTTCTCAACCACTCCCGTACTTATCAGTCAGTTTATAGGTAACTTCAATAACTTTGGCGTATTCTTCTTCCTCAGAAGCGACGTGCTGAGTGACGGTTACTTCCTTGCGAGTGACACAGACTTGCTTATTAACTGGCTCTACAGAATGTCGATAGACAATAACTATTATGCAATAGGCGCAGCGATAAGCCTTGTGATCTTTGCAATCACCTCTATTGTAAGCCTTAGCGTTTACGTTAGAAGTGCAGCCTACAAGAAGGAGGATACGTTCAGATGAAAAAGCCCGGTATGCACGCAAAGTCGATTGCTGACAAGTTTTTGACTTATTCAATACTGATAATAGTTTCTCTTATATTCGTATTTCCTTGCTTCTGGCTCGTAATCAGCTGCTTCTCTAAAAGCGGTGATATGTATAGCTTTAACGGATTCTTCCCGAGCGAATACTCTCTTGACAGCTTTAAGTTGCTCTTTACAGATACAGTAATGTATAACTACATGAGTTGGTTTACTAACACACTTTTTGTTGCTGTAGTAAGCAGCTTGCTGGGAACAGTTCTTGTAATTCTTACAGCCTACACCATTTCTACCTTTGAGTTCAGAGGAAGAAAGGCACTTATGAAGGGCGCTTTGGTGCTTGGAATGTTCCCGTCATTTATGGGAATGACAGCAGTTTACCTTCTTATGACACAGTTCGGCTTTATCAATAGCCACTTAGGTCTTGCTCTTATTTATGCAGGTGGTGCTCCTATGGGATACCTCGTTCAAAAGGGCTTCTTCGATACTATTCCTAAGTCTATTTATGAAGCTGCGAGCATAGACGGAGCAAGCAATTTCAAAATCTTCCGCTCTATAACAATGCCTCTCTCAAAGCCAATGCTTGTTTATACACTTCTTACACAGTTTGCTTGGCCTTGGAGTGACTACATTTTGCCGAAACTTCTCCTTAAGGACAAGAGCCTTTGGACGGTAGCAGTTGGTCTTATGAGCCTTCCCGAAACGGAGTTCGCAAGATTCTCTGCAGGCTCGGTATTTATTGCCGTTCCCATCGTAATTTTGTATTTCTGCCTCAGTAAATACCTCGTAAACGGTATGTCTGCCGGTGCAGTAAAGCAGTAAAGGAGAGCAAGCTTGAAAATGCTTTTCAAGCCGTCCTTTGTGTCTTTCGACCCGTAGGTCGAGTGTCGAATTTTCCTACGGAAAACCGAAGACAAACGACCTGTATAAGAAAGGATTCTTCTTAATTATGTCAACAGTAACATTAAAAAATGTATATAAGATTTATGAAAACAAAGAAGCAAAGGCACCGTCAATGCCTGCAGTTTCTGACTTTTCAATGCACATTGAGGACAAGGAGTTTATCGTTTTTGTAGGTCCTTCCGGATGCGGTAAGTCAACAACCCTTCGTATGATCGCAGGTCTTGAAGAAATCACCAAGGGTGAGATTTGGATTGATGACACCCTTGTAAACGATGTAGCACCCAAAGATAGAGATATTGCAATGGTATTCCAAAACTATGCACTCTATCCCCATATGTCCGTATATGAGAATATGGCATTTGGTCTTCGCCTTCGTAAAATTCCGGATATCAAGCGTGATAAAAAGGGCAATCCCGTCCTTGATAAAGAAGGTAAAGAGATTCCCGTAATGAGAAAGCTTACCGAAGCTGAGATCAAGGAAAAGGTTATGGAAGCAGCGAGGATACTTGCTATTGAGGAATATTTGCAAAGAAAACCCAAAGCACTTTCCGGCGGTCAGCGTCAGAGAGTTGCCCTCGGTAGAACTATCGTAAGAAAACCCAAGGTATTCCTTCTTGACGAGCCCCTTTCAAACCTTGATGCAAAGCTAAGAGCAACAATGAGAAGTGAGATTATCAAGCTTCACGAAAAGCTTGGAGCAACCTTCATTTACGTAACTCACGACCAGGTTGAAGCCATGACAATGGGTACACGTATCGTTGTTATGAAGGATGGCTTTGTTCAACAGATCGGAGCACCCAAAGAGCTTTACTCAAGACCTGTAAATACATTTGTTGCAGGATTTATCGGAACGCCTCAAATTAACTTCTTTAATGGAAGATTAACACCTGACGGTAAACTTAAGTTTGCAAACGATCAAGAAATTACACTTTCTAAGGCAACAATGGATAAGTTTGATGCAGAGAAAATCGGTAGTGGCATTGATGTTGTTATGGGTATTCGTCCCGGCGATCTTAAGCTCGCTATAAACGGCGAAAAGGCTACGACCGTTACTGCGAAGGTAGAGGTAGTAGAAGCTCTTGGTAATGAAACAATAGTATATTGTAATCTTGACCTCGATGGAGCAGAAACGCTTGAAAGAACGTCAACCTCTATTACACTTAGTGCAAAGCTTAAATCCGATCCCGAAAGACACAGTAAGATCTTCCTTGATATTGACGAGGACCAGATCCACTTGTTCGATAAGGAAACCGAAATGAGTATTAGAAAGTAGTTTTAATCATTTTCTCTTGCGTGTGTTTTATGATTAAAATACTTCAGGGCTACCTGCGAAATATCGTGGGTAGCCCGTTTTTTTTAAATTGTACCTTTAAAACATATTGAACATAGCCAGGAATTGTGATGTAATAAAGCTATTGTACGTAGATTGTGAGAATAGAAAATAAAGTATTAGCAAATATATATTTTCCCTCCCGAGGTGCTAATTGTCGCATACTTTTCGTATAAGTCAATGTCGTGCCGGAAATTAGCACTGAAAAATTGAATAGCCAAGATTATAGATAGAGCCAAGTAGCTGTAAAAGGTTACTTGGCTTTTTCTTTTTACCTGAATGCACTAATTTCTGTCCCTCGTTGACTTATACATAGCGAGTTGTAGCTTGTTTTCATTTCACCAAAGTATGCACAATGCACCTTGCCGGAAGGCAAAAAATAAAAATATACGGAGGTATAGAAAAATGAAAAAAGTGTACTATTCGGTTAAGAGGTACAAAAAAAATGAAAAGATCGAACAGAAAGGAATAGGTTTTATCACCGATACGGATTTGGTTATCGCTTGTATAAGTCAGAATAACAAGCCTTACATCAGAGTCTTTGAAGACTGTATTAAAGATTGTCACGCTATCCCCTATAGACCTAATGAATATCAAGGTGGATACTATGAGATCCGTGAGATTGAAGTTGATACAGGCAAGGATAATTACGATACTCGTGAAATCCAGCTTGATTATAAAATCTGGTACAAGCTTGTAGATTAAGAAAATACACGGAGGTATAGGAAAATGAAAGAAACAATCAAAATTGAGATAGCTAAAAAATATACAACCGATTTGGATACCGTAATCACACGGGAAAACGTGCTTTATTTATGCGAAAACATGGCCTTATGTGCTTTGAAACGTATGATTGGATACAGAGGTGATTACGAGCTTCGTATGTACTACAAACTTGTTGGTGACATAAAAGGCAAAAACAATATAAATCATATATTTTCAGACAGCTATGATTTAGTACAAACAGCCTGTCTGTTTTTACTTAACTATGTAGGTATGAAATTGGGCGATACCGTAATTGACAGGTACAACAAGCAAGTTACAATAAGGCACGCATGTTATAGTGAAATCGGTGCAGCTTTTTACAAAAGGTGGAATTATCACAAAAGAACCTACCCTATCAGTTATAAGGATGCCAAGGAAGAGATAGAATTTATAGAAGAAAATACAGTCGATGAAAGCCAGGAAAGAGCAAAGGAAATCGTGGCACGAATGAACCTTAAAGAAAAGCACAAGAAAGTGTTAGATTGCTATCTTAAGGGTATGGGCGTTGTGGAAATATCTAAATCGTTAGGAATTGCCTACGCTACTGTTTGGCGACACAGAATGCTTTTGCAACAGCGGTATATTGAAGTTACGGGATACCAAGTACAATGAAAAAATAATATACTCAATATGGCTTATTTGCAGATTAATACATAATGGGAGAGCACCTAAAGCTCTCCCTGTTTTTTGTTAGTGGAAGCCTGCCGCAGTATTTAAGAGTTTATAATCCCCAAACGTTGTTTTGGGAATAATATTATTGATATTTTTATAAAAAAGTATTGATATTGTTCCTCAAATGTGGTATACTGTTCTTAAAACAACGAACTTGCTATGGAGGTAACTCTAATGGAATACATTAAAGTCGCAAAAGCCGCAGAAAAATGGGGAATATCAGCACGCCGTGTTCGTGTGCTCTGCGCAGAAGGCAAAATCGAAGGAGTAATTCGCAAAGGAAAGCTCTATATGATTCCCGAAAACGCAAAAAAGCCTATGGATGGAAGATGCGGAAGAACCGGTATTTTGCTTGAAATTGAAAAAAAGCGAGAACGCCTTGCTGAGATGCGTCCTTTAACTCCTGCGGAAGTCGAAAGATTGGCACAGGAATTTATGATTGATTTCACCTATAACTCTAACGCCATTGAGGGCAATACTCTTACTTTGAAAGAAACAGCGCTGGCTCTTGAAGGTATGACCATTGACCAAAAACCACTGAAAGATCATCTTGAGGCTGTTGGACACCGAGATGCATTCCTTTACGTGCAAGAGATTGCAAAAAATGACGTTGAACTGTCAGAATACGTGATTAAAAATATCCACGCATTAGTGTTGATGAACCGTCCCGAAGATAAGGGTCAATATCGTCGTATCCCTGTTCGTATTATGGGAGCTTACACCGAGCCGGTACAGCCATATTTGATTGAGCCCAAGATGACCGAATTGCTTGCCGCTAATGAGGAACGTAAAATCGGAATGACAACGGTTGAGCGAATTGCTCGTTTTCATCTTGAATTCGAGGGAATACATCCGTTTGTTGACGGTAACGGAAGAACGGGACGTTTAATTCTCAACCTTGAGCTTATCCGTAACGGATTTCCGCCTATCAACGTCAAGTTTACAGACCGCAAACGTTACTACGATGCCTTTGATGCATTCTACTGTGACGGAGATGCAGGTGCGATGATAGATTTGATCGCAGAGTACGTGGATGCAAGACTTGATGAGTATTTGATCGTGTTAGGAAATGGCACAAAAAAATAAAAAGAAATTATTTTTCTTTTTTTTGAAGAATTTTGTCGAAAAAACAAGTATTATATATTATAAGGTTTTTTAAAAATCAATATTTATAAAAATTTACGATTGGACACATTGAGAGAAAGAAAGCAATTAATGAACTAAAAGTTGAAGCAAAGGACGGTAAGATATAATGGCAGATATTAAATTGTTTGATATAAGCGGTGAGGTACAAGAGCTTTCCTCAAAGCAGGTCGCTTTAGAAAAGGATCTCCAAAAACTTTTGGAAGAAAATATGTTTACTTTCTTTGGAGTAACTTTCTTAAAATCCGAATACAGAATAACCAATGGTCGAATGGATAGCATCGGAATTGATGAAAACAACTGCCCTGTAATATTTGAGTACAAACGTAGCGTTAACGAGAATGTCATCAATCAAGGTTTGTTCTATTTGGATTGGTTGCTCGATCACAAAGCTGATTTCAAGCTATTGGTAATGGATGTTCTCGGAAAAGAAAAAGCCGCCAATATTGATTGGAGCATGCCTTGTGTTATCTGCATCGCAAATAATTTCACTAAATTTGACGAACATGCAGTTAATCAGATGCAGAGAAATATCAAACTTGTTCGTTACCGCAAATTCGGTGATAATTTGATCGCGTTTGAGCACCTCAACGCACCACAGGTTCAGCCTATTACATACGAAGAACCTCAAACGAAACCGTCTTCCAAGAGCGGCTGGAAAGACAAGGACTTCAAGCAGTATTTTGCAGAAGCAGGCGAGAAGAATCAGAATATTTTCTATTCCATCCGTGATTACGTTTTGTCTCTCGGTGATGATATTGCTGAGAATCAACTCAAGCTTTATGTAGCTTTTAAGAAAGCGAAAAACTTCGTTTGTGTAGAGGTTTATCAAAGTCAAATTCTTTGTCATTTAAAGTTGAATCCCGATACAGTCGATCTTGTTCCTGGCTTTATTGAAGATGTTAGAACCAAAGGACACTGGGGCACCGGCGACCTCAGATTGATCATTAAAAGCATAGAAGATTTTGAAAAAGTTAAACCTCTGATTGATAGAGCATATAACGAGAATTGATATTGAAGGAGGCTTAAAAATGAAGCCTGAAGAAAAAGCTCGATTAACAATCGATAAAAAATTAATAGACTCTGGCTGGGTAATCCAAGATGTGAAATCCTTGAATTTGTCAGCTTCTCTCGGCGTTGCCGTTCGAGAATTTCCGACGAGTACAGGACCGGTAGATTATGCCCTTTTCATAGAAGGAGTACCCGTAGGTGTTATCGAAGCCAAGAAAACGGATGAGGGTGAAAATATAACTGCTGTTGAAGGGCAGTCTTCTCGTTATGCAAACAGTACGTTCAAATGGATCAAAGGTATCTACCAGATTCGCTTTGCATACGAGGCAACGGACAAGCTCACCCGTTTTACTGACTATAATGATATCAAGTATCGTTCAAGAACAGTATTCTCCTTCCATCGTCCTGAAACGCTGAATGCTCTTTTGAAGCAAGCGAATACGGTTCGCAATAATATGAAGCATTTTCCCGAGTTCGATCCAACAGGATTTCGTAAGTGTCAAATTGCTGCTATCGAAAATCTTGATAAATCCTTTGCGGATAATCGCCCCAAAGCTTTGGTGCAAATGGCAACGGGCGCGGGAAAAACGTTTACGGCTATCACTGCGGCATACAGACTTTTGAAATATGGAAAAATGAACCGCATTCTTTTCCTTGTGGATACGAAAGGTCTTGGCGAGCAGGCAGAACGAGAGTTCTTGGCATATAGACCGACGGATGATAACCGTTCCTTCTCTCAGATTTACGGTGTACATAGACTCAAATCCTCTTATATCCCTGATGGAGTGCAGATTTGCATCAGCACCATTCAGAGAATGTACTCTATTCTCAAAGGCGACGAACTTGACGAATCTGCTGAAGAAACCTCATTCAACGAGTTTGTAACGGCAGACTCTAAAGCACCCAAAGAGGTAGTGTACA
Organism: Acutalibacteraceae bacterium; assembly: GCA_045539925.1. Classification (GTDB taxonomy): domain Bacteria; phylum Bacillota; class Clostridia; order Oscillospirales; family Acutalibacteraceae; genus SFWF01. The sequence goes on from JAZQGH010000178.1 coordinate 15,374, forward strand.
ACGAGAAATATCCACCCGAATTCTTCGATTGCATCATCGTGGACGAGTGCCACCGCTCTATTTATAACGTGTGGAATCAGGTGCTCGAATATTTCGATTCCTTTATTATCGGTCTGACTGCAACGCCCGATAAGCGTACATTTGCGTTTTTTAACGAGAATGTGGTAAGCGAATATCCTCGCGAACAAGCGATCATAGACGGCGTAAACGTAGGTGAGGATATCTTTCTCATTGAAACAAACATCGGCAAAAATGCAACGCACATTATGAAGCAAATGATAGAGGTACGTAGCCGTCTGTCGCGCGAAAAGCGTTGGAAACAGCTTGATGAGGACGTGGATTATACGACTTCGCAGCTTGACCGTGATATTGTCAATCCGAGCCAGATTCGTACCGTGATTCGCACGTTTAAGGAAAATGTGTTTACATCCTTGTTCCCACGTCGTAAAGAAGTGCCGAAAACTCTGATTTTTGCTAAAACCGATAGCCACGCAGATGATATTATTCAAATCGTTCGAGAGGAGTTTGGTGAGGGCAACGAATTTTGCAAAAAGATTACTTATTCCGCAGAGAACCCTGAAAGTGTGTTAAGCTCTTTCCGCAATGACTACTATCCCCGTATTGCCGTTACTGTTGATATGATTGCAACAGGTACGGACGTTAAACCTATTGAGTGTTTGATCTTTATGCGTGACGTGCGCAGTAAGAACTATTTTGAACAGATGAAAGGTCGTGGAACGAGAACTCTCTCCAAAGACGATCTTCAAAAGGTTACCCCCTCTGCAACCGATAACAAAGACCATTTCGTTATTGTAGATGCCGTAGGTGTTACGAAGTCCAAGAAATCCGATACTCGTACTCTTGAGCGCAAACCGTCTGTCAGTATGAGAGAATTGATGATGAACGTAGCTCTCGGTGATAAGAGCGAGGACACGCTCACCTCTCTTGCAAACCGTGTCATTCGTTTGAATAGTCAAATGACTCCTAGCGAGAAAAAAGAGTTTGTAGAAAAGGTTGGCGACAGTGCGGGACAAATTGCAGAAAAGCTTTTGAATGCCTTTGACGAGGATGCAATTCTCCACAAGGCACAGGAGCAGTTTGAAACCGCAGAACCTTCTGAGGAACAAATTTCTGAAGCAAAGAAAGTATTGGTAATTGATGCTGTTGCACCTTTCCAAAATCCCGACGTGCGCAATTACATTGAGAACGCGCGCCGTAGTCACGAACAGATCATCGACAACGTAAATCTTGATGAGGTGCTGTTTGCGGGATTCGATTCACAACAAGAGGAAAACGCAGACCGTATAATTTCGTCCTTCCGTGAGTTTATTGATGAGAACAGAGATGAAATTATTGCTTTGCGAATCATCTATAACCATAATTACAAAGATCGTCCAATGGCGATTGAAGGGCTGAAGGCTCTGTACGAAAAGCTGAAAGCTAAGGGCATCACCGTTGAGCGCCTTTGGGATTGCTATGCCATCAAAAAGCCTGAAAAGGTAAAGCGCGGTACGATGGCACAACTTGCGGATCTTATCTCCATTATTCGCTTTGAAATGGGATATACCGAAAATCTCGCTCCGTTTGCAGATAGAGTGAACTATAACTTTATGCAGTGGACACTTCGTCGCAACGCAGGCGCAGTACATTTTACGGACGAGCAGATGGAGTGGCTCCGTCTTGTTAAAGACCATATCGCCGTGTCTTTGAGCATTGAGCCGACCGACCTCGACCTCAATCCCTTTGATCGCAGAGGTGGTCTCGGACGCTTCTATGAGGTGTTCGGTGAAAGTTATGAAGCGATTTTAATGGAAATGAATATTGAATTAGTTGCATAAAAGGAGAAAAAATGGAAATTGAAACTAGAATCCGCGAGGATTTATGGAAAGCAATACAGGCCCATTATGAGCGTAACGACTATACCGAAGCGGTTCGTGATGCCGTTTTTCATATGAGCGAAGTTTTACGAGAAAAAGGTGGCATTGAAGATAAGGACGGAACAAAACTTGTTGAAACTGCTCTATTAGGAAGCAATCCTGCAATATTGTTGAATAAAAATGAAACCACGACCGAAAAGGATTTTCAACAAGGTATCGGATTCGCATTTAAAGGAATTATGCAATCCGTTCGCAATCTATTGAGCCACGAGAGCTTTATGTATACTCAAGATGAAGCGGAGGCTCTTATCCTTTATATCAATTTTCTTTTGAATCAAGTCGATAAATCTGGTGGAAGCACAAAAATAGATAATATTATTGATCTTCTTTTTGATGATGACTTTACAGATACTCAAGAGTATGCAGATTTACTTCTTAAAGAAGTTCCATCCAAAAAGAGATATGATTTACTGTTAGAGCTTTATCAAAGACGGGCTGATTTGCCACAAAACAAGCTTAAATATTTCTTAGCGGCACTATTCTCTTCACTAACAAAGGCTGCCAAAGGTGATTTTATCCGCGTAGTAAGTTCAAGTTTGATGAAATGTAAAGATGATAAAGCATTGCGTATGTACTGTCATTACTTTATGAAAGACACATATTCAGAAATAGATAAATTAGCCCAGTTACGCATTGAGAATATGATGCTAAAATCTATTCAAAATGGACGTGTGTCATATTCTCTTGACGAAATGGGTAATGAAGTTGCAGGATGTGATTATAAAGGATATTTAGCAACCTGGATTTCAAAATCAGAAAAACTTGATTTGCTCAGTAATAAGAATGAACTCATTAAAGAATTGTTTTACAGTTTAACCTCAGAAGATTCCGAAAAAGAGAATTATGTATTTGAGTATTTTAGAAATGTTGTCTTTGATTCAAGCTTAATATTAACTCCACATCAAATAAAACACATTAAAAGTAGGCTTAATTCTGGAGATAAACGATATTTAGATGCTCTTCTTTGGGATATGGAATTTGAAGAAAAAAACTGCCCTTGGTTCGACTTATTCAAAGAGGAATATGCAACGTGTAAAAAGATTATTGAAGAAAGAAATGACTTACCCTTTTAATAGGAGGAGAAAATGACACCATATGAAGAAATTTGCGTAACAAGAGTATATCAAGCAGCTCTTGGAACGATTGACCGAAAAAGTATTACAAAAGAAGAAATAGATATAACCATTGAAGTATTAAAAAAACATGCTGACAAGCGCAACGATTGGAATGATCAGCAAAAAGAAGCATACAAGTTGCTTGCTGATTATGTTAAAGAACGAATCAAGAGGAACATCAATGGCTAAATGGACTGAATATGCATTGGAAGATTTGCTATCGTATGAGCAACCCACACCATACATAGTTGAATCAACCGATTATAACGATAATTATAAAACTCCGGTTTTAACCGCTGGCAAATCATTTATCATAGGATACACTAACGAAACAAAAGGTATTTATGATAAATTACCTGTAATCATTTTTGATGATTTTACTACCTCAACGCAGTATGTGAACTTTCCATTCAAAGTGAAGTCATCAGCAATGAAAATATTAACTGCTAATACCGATCTTTTGTTGCCCAAGTTTATCTTCTATCGGATGCAAATAATTGAGTTTGACCATAGCACACATAAACGATATTGGATTCAGCAGTATTCAAAAATAAAAGTAAAGATTCCTTCTTTACCGGAACAAGAAAAGATTGTTGCCAAAATCGAAGAACTTTTCTCCGAGCTTGACAACGGTGTTGAAACGCTGAAGAAGACAAAGCAACAGCTTGCGGTGTATCGTCAGGCGGTGTTGAAAGAGGCTTTTAATTTTAACGGCGACGATATTATAGATACTGATTTAGATCATATTATTTCGGTATTAACAGATTATCATGCAAACGGCAGTTATGAAACATTAAAAGCCAATGTAACCTTATTAGATACGCCTGACTATGCGATAATGGTTCGTTCAACAAATTATGAGAACAATGATTTCTCAAATGATGTCAAATATATAAACAAACATAGCTACGACTTTTTGAAAAAGAGTCAGCTTTTTGGAAATGAAGTTTTAATGGGCAAAATTGGTAATGCAGGAAGAGTGTATTACGTTAAAAAACTTGAAAAGCCGATGTCTCTTGCGATGAATATGTTTGCTATGAGATTTATTGAAGATATCGATAGCAAGTATGTTTATTATTATCTTTTATCGCCAACAGCAAAGCGTGATATTAAAAAATATGTTAAAGGAGTTGGAACTCCAACCATAGACAAAAAGTCTGTAAGAGCTATAAAGATTCGATATCCACAATCGAAAGAAATGCAACAAGAAATAGTACAGGATATTGAAGCAAAATTATCGATTTGCGATAGCATCGAAAAAACAGTTGATACGGCTTTGCAACAAGCCGAAGCTATGAGACAGAGTATTTTGAAAAAAGCATTTGAGGGAGAGTTGTAATATGCTTGATTGGCAAATACCGATTAACGAAATACATGAAAAGCATTGTTTGAAAATTGAAAAGTGTAATCCTGATTCCGTATTGTATCACTATACATCTCCGGTGGGGTTATTAGGTATATTTAATTCATCTGCGCTATGGCTCTCTGATAGCGACTTTTTGAACGACTCCTCTGAAAGTGATTATTTTCATGATATATACAGTCAAGCCAATCCGTTCACTGGAAGAACACGTAAGGAAGATCGGTTTAAATTCAACGCAGGAATGTTTTCGTATTATCATACGAGTTCTTATTCAAGTCCGCGAGAAACAGCTAAGCGAATTAAGGAAACACGATATATTCTTTCAATGTCGCTTGATCGAGATAATTTGAATTTATGGAGCTACTATACGAAAAATGCTAATAGCATAGGTTACTCAATTGGACTAAAAGAAAATGCTATTGAATATATGTTCAGACCCGATTCTGATGAAGTGTTGCTTTCGGGAAAAGTAATATATGACCCAGATCAACAAAAACAATTGCTGTCTGAACTTTGCGAGGATTACTGGAAACTGTATTCTAACCTTAACCACACATACCAGCGTTATTATTTATATAGCAAACTCGAAGATAATGTTGTTAGATATTCTGTTTTTATGAAAAATCCTTTATTTGCACATGAAAACGAATATCGCATTGCAGTAATTAGACTTGGCGTAAACTCCACACAGCAAAGATTGTTTAGAGAGATAAATGGAGCATTTATTCCATACATAACACAATCAATTGATTTGCGTGATATTGTTGAAATTGGAGTTTCGCCCACACACAGAACAGATTTTGTTACTCGAAGCCTTAAGGAATTATTAGGCGCCAAGGGTCTTGATGCTACCATCTATAATTCGGATGTTCCTTTGAGGTATTAAGAAAAAACGATAAAAAGAATTTAAAGGGATTTTTTATATCATGAAAAAACGATTATATGTTATTGGTAAAAAGAAAATAAAGGAGAAATATCCATCTTCTGAGTTTTTGTACTCTGTGAGTCTTGAGGATTACAATCGCACATTAAACAACTACGATAGAATCTATGATCGTATCAACATCGTCTTAACGGTATGCAGCGCAGTATTAATTGTATTTATATCAAATATCGACGTAAAGTGTATCTTGAATTTACAAAATTATAGTTCTAATCTTGAAAAAATATCAGTTCTACTATATGCGGCATTATCATTAGCAAGTGCTACTTTGATGATGATTACAGTCATTAAGCTTTTACTTTTATCACGCAGTAAGGAATTATTGTGTTTTGATAGTAATAGCATCAAAGACGAAGCTCTTTACGAAGAAAAGGTTGAGGATTCTGCATTATGGGTAACCTTACAGCACATAAAAGTGGTAAATGACATACGAACCAAAACCAAAGATAAGCAAAAGAAATTTAATACGGCAATTATTTTAATGATTATATCAATACTTTGTTTTGCATTTTCAGTATTGATTTACAATGGAGGGCTATCGTGAACAAGGATAAGGATTTAGAAAAAATCAAGAGCGGAGAGGGATTGAAAAATTCAAACACATCCTCGACGAATTCTTCAGGAACAACTACGGAACAGCGTGGATCGGGTGTACGCATAGATCAGTATACGCTAAATGATAAAAAGAAGAAAGGAAACTAACATGTCAGGACAGTCAACAACAATAGTTTCTAAAGTTTGGGGTATGTGCGCGCCACTTCGTGATGATGGCGTATCTTACGGAGATTATCTTGAACAGCTTACATATCTCATCTTTCTGAAGATGTCGGATGAATATTCCAAGCCGCCTTATAAGAAGATTACGGGTATTCCCGATGGATATACGTGGTCGGATATGAATACGCTAAAAGGCGCAGAGCTTGAAGAACAGTACAAGAAAACTCTTGAAAAGCTCGCCAAGGAGGGCGGTATTCTCGGTCAGATCTTTTCGCAGGCAAGCAATAAAATCAGCAATGCGGCTATTCTTTTCCGTATTGTGCAGATGATCGACAAAGAGAAATGGGTTTCTATGTCTTCCGATGTCAAGGGCGAGATCTACGAAGGGTTGCTCCAAAAGAACGCGGAAGATATCAAGAGTGGCGCAGGTCAGTATTTCACACCCCGTCCTTTGATTCGTGCTATGGTAGAATGTTTGCGTCCCGAACCTAATAAAACCATTGCCGATCCTTGCTGTGGTTCGGGCGGTTTCTTCCTTGCTGCGCAGGAATTTCTCACAAATCCAGATAATTACACCTTGGATAGAGAACAGAAAGAATTTCTCAAAAACGAAACCTTCTATGGGAATGAGCTTGTCAAGACCACTTTCAAGATGGCTTTGATGAACCTCTATTTGCACAATATCGGTGACATTTACGGCAACGTTCCCGTAACGCAGGGGGACTCGCTTTTGACCGATCCCGGTTATCGAGTTGACTATGTTCTCACGAACCCGCCCTTCGGTAAAAAGTCCTCTATCACGATGACCAACGAAGAAGGCGAAGAAGAGGAAGAAGATCTCGTTTATAACCGCCAGGATTTCTGGACTACAAGCTCCAACAAGCAGCTTAACTTTGTTCAGCATATCAATACGATTATGAAAGCAACGGGTAAAGCAGCGGTTGTTGTTCCCGATAACGTACTCTTTGAGGGCGGTGCGGGTGAAACTGTACGTCAAAAGCTGTTGCAGACTACCGATCTGCATAC
>JAZQGH010000179.1:0-3152 GCA_045539925.1 Acutalibacteraceae bacterium
GCTTCAATATTAATTTCTCTGTTTACAAAACCAACCATACCTGCATCTGTTTTAACAGTAGCGGCATAATCAGTAGCAAAGGATGTATATTCGGTATTTGTAACAGGGTCCACGCCTACGTTGTAAAGATATACTGTTTGGGTAGAATCAAAAAGTACGTTACCATCAACGCTCATTACAACGTCTTTTCCCGAAACTGTGGTGGAAACAGCATAGGTGGCAGCTGTGCCATCGTTGTAGAATTTACCACCCTCAGCAAATTCGGTGTGTCCGGTTTCCCCTAAGGTGTGGAAACCTCTACCCTGATATGTATACATTGAATAATTGTTTATTGGAGCCACTGTAGCGCCAACATTGGGGCGATAGAACAGGTTCATTGTAGAACTTGTCGAAAGGTCAGATGCCGGGAAATTGGCACGAACGGCAAAACCGCTTGTTTTGTACTGAAGATCACTGGCTTTTGCCATACGCATCCTTGAAGATACTGTATAATCGGTAAAATCGGAAATGAAATCGGATTTATACATCATATACACAAAGTCATCGTAACCTGTAACATCTCGGTATAATGTGGTATACCCATCTCCAACTGTCCAAACCGGTTTATCAATTGTGGCTTCGCTTCCGTCAGTTTTTGTGTATGTGTAATTACCAACGTATCCGGAAGTAGAAACGTCCAGTTTAGTGGTGCCGTTCTTTTCACTGCTCTCGTAAAATTCCCATTCATCAGGATTTATTCCGCCCGACAAATCTTCATTTACAAGATAGAAATTATAATCGCCTTCTTCATTTGCAATTACGTAGATATCTTTAGATGCACCATCATATTTTGCAGTTATTTTATGGATACCGGTTTTTGCAGCATAAATACCGCCGTTTCCAACAAGTACAGCGGAAGCATCGGTACCGTCAGGTATCGACCACTCTATACTGTCGCCGTTTACATATCCACCGTCTTTTGTTAATTGCACCTGAATATAGGTTAAATCTACACCCTTATTTACAAATAACGGTATAGCGGGTGAAGCGTAGGTTACGGTATATATTTTCGGCATTTGCACAAGATACGGCATATCATCAGCACTTGCTACATCGATTTTAACGCTGAAGGAATAAAGGTAATATTCGATCTGGTCGCCAAAGAATCCTATTGCGTTACCGGGAGCAGATGTACCGTATGTTTCAAATTGAGATTGGTAATTAGTTAATTCACTGTTCTCAAGTGAATATATATCATAACCGTATACCGTTTGCGTTGTATCTAATATGGTCTTGTCATCAAGAACGTATTTTATATCATTACCGTCAACTGTAATATTTACGGTACACTCGCCCGAAAGCACAGATTCTCCTTCACTTGTATTATCAGAGAATTTTAACAAGCTATAATCGGGATCATAATTTTCATTTAAGAAATCTATTTTTGTATAATCACTTACAGAGTGGAGTGTTTTGTTCCATAAGCCAAGGCCCTGTGTTTTGCCGTATGCACCAACACTGATACCGCCACCACGAAGCGAACGCAGGTAAAGTCCTGTACCATTTTCTCCAAATACACTTTCTCCTGTTTCGGCATCCTTATTTATATTAGCACGCAAAGCAAAGCCGGCAGAAGTACCGCCGTAGCCCCAGGAATCACCTGTTTGAACGGTAGCCGTAAAGGTATAATTTGCAAAATCGGCTAATACAGGATCAACGTAGAAATATATGTCATCGTTTGAAGCTCTCCACTGGTAGAAATAACCACTGTCTGATGAAGGCACTTTGAAATCCCAAGCGTTTGATGTTGGTATATCAACCCTTGTGTGAACGTTTGAATATTTATCGTCACGTGATGCTTGTGCGCGTACCCAATCGCTCGGATCGTATCCTGAGCCACCGGTGAAATCAACATTAACTAATTTGAATTCATAATCGCCCGCTTCATTTGCAATTACGTAGATATCTTTAGATGCACCATCATATTTTGCGGTTATTTTATGGATACCGGTTTTTGTAGCATAAATACCGCTGCTTGTAATAAGCACTGCTGAAGAATCGGTGCCTTCGGGTATCGACCACTCTATACTGTCGCCATTTACATAGCCACCGTCTTTTGTTAATTGCACCTGAATGTAGGTTAAATCTACACCCTTATTTACAAATAACGGTATAGCGGGGGAAGCAAAAGATACATAGTATGTATCGGGTGCACCATCCTCAGGCACCGCTACAAATTCAGGTAAATCCGCGGATGACGTTACGTTGAGTTTAACCGAGAAATCATATAAGTACATTCTCAAGCTATTGTAATTAGCAAATCCTACAAGACCTTTATCTGTTTTGCCGCTTTCGGCAAATGCATTTATGAAATTGGTTGTATTGTCCGTTTCTGCACTACCGTTGCGGTAAATAGTTTTAGTAGAATCAAAAACTGTTGCGCTGAATTCACTGCCGACAGAATTGGTTCCCGATATATTTACCGATATATCGCTTTCCTTTACTGTAGCTGACATAGTTATCTGAGTGTTAGCGAGATAGTAATACTCACCGTCTGAATTAATTTGGGCAGAACCACCTGAACCTAAGGTATGGAAACTTCTGACGTTACTTCCGGTTCCCGCAATAATACATTGCGAATTAAGCGGTGCGGCGTTAAAGCCGGCTCCCGAGCGGTAGTAAAGCAAAAGAGCGGTGCCATCGGTGAAATCACCGCGAGTGATAAATCCCGGCCAATAATATGTCGCAACAGATTGTGCAGCCATACTTGATGTAACTGTATAATCGGCAAATTCGGCGATTATATCGGAATTATATACCATATAGCGATAGGTGCTTTCGTCGCCACCCATAAATTCCGTATAGGCACCGTACTGTCTATAGAAACGATTAGTGCCGGAAGCAGAAGTGCCGCTTATATAACCATTAGTACCATCATAGTCCATATCATACTTTGTTGTACCTTCGTAGAAGGACCAGTTGGTTAATTCCGCTTTCGGTGTTAAATCCTCTTTTGCGAGGTAGAAATCATAATCTCCCTCGGTTTCATTTACAACAACATAAATATTCTTCGGGTCGTAACCGTCGGCTGTTGCCGTTAATTTATGTATACCTGCTTTATTGGCAACGAGATAATGTCCCTTTTCAATACTAACGGCTGCTGTATCGGTACC
>JAZQGH010000180.1:0-1743 GCA_045539925.1 Acutalibacteraceae bacterium
ACCGACCACGCGGTTTAAGGTTTTTGCGTTAGACTTGTTGGCGATTTTTGCAGCGATTCTTGCCCAAAGCAGAGTAAATACAACGCACAACACGAGGCAAAGAATATCCGGAACTCCACCGATCATAAAATGGCTGATACCGCCTGTAAGAGCAGTAAATGCCATAATGAACACGCTTGTGCCGACAGCCAAATGCATAGGATAACCGAGGAAAGAAGTCAAAACAAGCAACAACATCATTCCACCGCCTGCACCGGCAAAGCCACAGATAAATCCGACAAATATGCCGCCGATGATTGCCTTAATTAGTCTGCTTTTAGGAGAAACTGCCTCCAACTGTTCTCTCGTCTTGTTTACAGGTTTTAATATGAAACGCAAGCCGATGATGATCAGTGCTATCTGCATAGTACCGCTCATGGCTTGCTCGGGCAGAAAACTTGCCACAAAGCTGCCAATCATCGTTACGATCAGAACGCTCACGAGCAGCGGTAAACTGTTTTTAACATCCAAATTTCCGCTTTTCTTGTAGGTATATGCACTAACTAAACTTGCCAAAACGTCACTGATAAGTCCGATTCCAACCGCATCGTAAGCAGGCACACCCAAAAATGTTATCAGCATAGGGCCTATAACGGCGGCGGCACTCATTCCCGCAAATCCCGTTCCAATGCCTGCCCCTGCTCCTGCGAGAAAACAGACAAGTATTTTAATTAAAATATCTCCCATATCGTATCACCATTAAATAACAATTCATTTAGTTGATTATAACACACAATTATGAATTTTTCTACTCAATAGTAAAAGAACGCTAACAACTGAACAAGTCCGTTAAAAACGAACAATGACAAAAAGGAATACCTGATACACCACAAAAAACAATTGATTAGATTGTTAGAAAGCGAATCAATAGAATCATTAGCAGCAAGGTAGTTATCCTTTGCATATCACCATAAAAAATGGAAAGAATATCTAATACCAATATTAACGGAGGTAAGTTTATGTTTAAACACGAAAAGATGTTATTTCATCCTGTAGCAGTAGAAAAACCCAATCCGCAGTATGCAGCGCTTTTGCAGGAACAGCTTGGCGGAGGTAACGGTGAGCTTAAGGCGGCTATGCAGTATATGTCACAGAGTTTCAGAATTAAAGACCCTGAAATCAAGGATTTATTTCTTGACATTGCCGCCGAGGAACTTGGTCATATGGAGATGGTGGCACAGACTATTAACCTATTAAACGGACACGATGTTGATGCCGAGAAGGTGCCGTCAGGCGAGATTCAGTCCCACGTACTTTTAGGTCTTAACCCCGGTCTTATTAACGCTTCGGGTTACTCTTGGACGGGCGACTATGTAACAGTTACGGGAGACCTTTGCGCAGACCTCTTAAGCAATATCGCATCCGAACAACGTGCAAAGGTGGTTTACGAATATCTCTACCGCCAGATCGATGACAAGAAGGTGCGTGAGACCATTGACTTCCTTTTAAACCGTGAGGAAGCGCACAATCAGATGTTCCGAGATGCCTTTAACAAGGTGCAAAACTCAGGCTCTAACCGAGATTTCGGCACAACAAAGGCCGCTAAAATGTATTTTTCTATGTCGGATCCCGGTCCTACCGCCTTTGCTACCAACGATACAAAACCTGTTTCTTTTGATAAGTAGTAAAACCTCTCTGCCGTGTGGCAGAGAGTACATAGTTGACTTTCAAATTTTATATGCTATAATAAATAAAAGAATATAG
>JAZQGH010000181.1:0-8325 GCA_045539925.1 Acutalibacteraceae bacterium
TAAGTACATAAACCCCATAAGGGGATACCTTCCCCAACTCTGGTAGCGGAAAATCATGGTCAAGAACAAGACGTGGATTTCCTTTCGGACGATATTCAGAACCATTATTTTTGAAGTTGCCTATATTCTCCTTTTTCTTTGTATCTATGGATATGACAGGGACACCAGCTTCCAGAAACTGCTCAGCTGTGTCATTGATATACCTAAACTGTGCATCTCGGTCTGGATGCTGGTTGCCTATCTGGCACATTTTCTGATTCTGTTGCCGACTGTAGCCCATTGCCTCAAGCTCTTTGCCAACTGATGTGAAGTGAATATTGTACCCAAAACATTCAAGTAGCTTCTCTGCAATTTTACGGACACTCCATGTCGTCCACACCAGAGGTTTTTCAGGATCTCCATAGGTATCCTTGTCGATCAATAATTGAATTTTCTCGTGGAGGTCAGGGTACTTCTCTGTGAGTGGTTTACGACCCGCACCAGGTTTTCGAATCCGATCTGTCATTATCTGATCATTTGCTTCATCATGTACTTGATCTAAGCCAGCTTCATCGGCTCCGTTAACGATAGTTTGCCTTGCAACGCCACTTACTGAATTGACAAAAGCAATGCCGCCGTGGCCAATTTCAGATGCTATGATACCAAGAAAAAGTCGCTTTTGTTTCTCGTTAAGATAAGGTGCCACTTTTAGTATGACGTTCGATAGCAGTGCTTGTGTTTCATTGGTTATAATCATTTGCAACTCCCTCCCAATGGCTCTGCAAATATTATAACATTTTGTAGCATAATAATGAAGTGGTTTCTTTATAAAATGACTAAGTTATTTTTCTACAGTTCCTAACCATATCATAAATTTGTATATTCTATAGGATATATGATGAAAATTAATTTGAAAATATTGATACATACGTAGAGTATATTGAGATTGACATTTAACTGTAACTATTGTATAATCGCGATATGATCGTATTTAGGGTGAATGAGTATAATGGGTTGCGATTGATTTTATGAATAACTATATTGTAGAATTATTTGATTGTTTAAAAAAAGTTAAATTTGACGATATTACAGATATTTTTGATTATGATAGTGGTATACAAAGACTTGTATCTGAGTTTTTAATTTGTCGTCAAAATAAAAACACGGCTTTTTTTATAGGCAACGGCGGCAGCGCAGCCATTGCTTCGCATATGACTGCCGACTTTCTTAAAAATGGTGGATTGCAAACTTTTAATCTTTATAGTAGCGCAGTTGTTACTTGTTTAAGCAACGATTTTGGTTATGAAGAAGTTTTTGCAGAACAGTTGAGGCGTTTAGCAAAAAATGGCGATATATTGACGGCTGTCAGTAGTTCCGGAAATTCGTCAAATATAGTTAATGCTATTAAATCGGCAAAGGAAATAGGTTGCCGTATTGTTACGTTTACTGGATTTAGTTGCGACAACAAGGTGAGAAGTCTTGGCAATATCAATGTCTATGTGCCAAGTTTTAAATATGGAATAGTTGAATCAATTCACAACATAATTTTACAGCAGATTGTAGATACCATTAAATGCATGGGTGCAACTGGGGTTGAGAAAGGTTAAACTATGATTTCACTTGTAACGGGTGGCGCGGGTTTTATAGGTTCTCATATGGTCGACAGATTGCTTGCTGAAGGTCATGAAGTGCGGGTTATAGATAATTTCAGCACGGGAAGAAAAGAAAATTTGTCTCATCAACAAAATAACGATAATCTTCATATTTTTGAAGCCGATATTTGTGATTATAAAAAAATAGAACCTTTTTTTAAAGGTGTTGATTGGGTTTTCCATATAGCGGCTTTGGCCGATATTGTACCCTCAATTCAGCGACCTTCGGACTATTTTCATTCTAATGTGGATGGAACATTTTCTGTGCTTAAAGCGGCAAAAAATGCCGATGTTAAACGATTTATATATACGGCATCATCTTCTTGTTATGGTATTCCTGATAAATTTCCTACTGACGAAAAAGCTGATATTCGTCCTGAATATCCTTACGCTTTAACCAAACGATTGGGTGAAGAACTTGCTCTTCATTGGGCAAAAGTATATAAACTTCCCGTTGTTTCTCTTTGTTTATTTAATGTTTACGGAACTCGTTCAAGAACATCTGGTACATATGGAGCTGTAATCGGAGTATTTTTGGGACAAAAATTGGCGGGAAAACCTTATACCATTGTAGGTAATGGTGAGCAAACCCGAGATTTTACTTATGTTACAGATGTTGTGGATGCTTTTTATACTGCAGCCGCCTCTGATATTGTAGGCGAGAGGTTTAACGTGGGTAGCGAGCATACATATTCGATTAATCGTTTGGTGGAACTTATCGGTGGTAAATATGCTGAGGTTGTTTATATTCCCAAACGTCCTGGGGAGCCCGATTGCACATGGGCAGATACATCAAAAATCAATAAAATACTTGATTGGCATCCTAAAGTCACCCTTGAAGAAGGGATTAAAAAGGTGCTTGAAAATATAGACTATTGGAAAAAAGCTCCCGTATGGACGCCTGACAATATAAAAGAAGCCACAAAAGATTGGTTTAAATATTTGGGATGAAATTACACAAGGAAGTGTGATTGTGGGAAAGATAGTTGACAAGGAGTATTATAAAACGAAAATAAAGCCCCGATTGCGCGAAGAGGGAAAAACCGTGGCTCTTTGTCATGGAGTGTTTGATCTGGTGCATCCGGGGCATATATTGCATTTTGAGCAAGCAAAGGCTATGGCGGATGTACTTGTGGTATCCGTCACCGCCGCAAAGTTTGTTCGCAAAGGTCCGGGTCGGCCGTATTTCGACGATAATATGCGCTTAAAGTTTTTGTCTGCCCTTTCCGATATTGATTATGTGATGCTTTCGGACGGGTACACCGTAGATGATATTGTCGAAGCGGTGGAGCCGGATTTTTACGTCAAAGGTAGCGAATATGCCGACGAGTCTGCGGATATTACGGGAAATATTGCTCCGGAGAGGGAACTTGTGGAAAAACACGGTGGAGAGCTTCGTTTCACGGGCGGACAGGTCTTTAGCTCCACAAAACTAATAAACAATAATTTGGCGGGGCTTACCGACGAGGTTTGCGCATATATGCGGAATTTTAAGACTCGTTACGGCTCGGAGGATTTGTTAAAGTGGGAGGAAAAGGCAAACAGGCTGAAAGTTCTTGTGGTTGGAGAGGTTATTATTGACAAATACACTTATTGTTTTGTAAACGGTCTTATGAGCAAGGATATGGGCTATTCCGCAAGACTTGAAAAATCAGAAGAATATTTGGGGGGAGCGGCGGCAATCGCAAGGCATTTGGCGAACTTTACCGACGACGTTACTCTGATGTCCGTTATGGGAGACGATGAAAAAAGCAAGATTTTTAAGGAAAATATGCCCGAAGCCGTCTGTTTGGAAATAGAACGGACAAAGAAAATCCCTACCATTGTGAAGCATCGCTATTTGCAAAAGGGCGGCAAACGCGACGAATACAGGAAGATTTTCGCCATAAACAATATTTCGGACGATATGTCCCTCGATAATACTGCGAAAACAAATTTTTACAATCGTTTAAGAGAAACCATTGATAAATATGACGCTGTATTTCTTTCAGATTTCGGACACGGGCTTTTTGACGAAGAAGTCATGAAAGTTATCGAAAATAACGCAAAGTTTTTAATATTGAATTGTCAAAGCAATTCTTCAAATTTCGGATTGAATCCAATTACGAAATATCATAAAGCGGATATGTTTGTATTGGATGAGAAAGAATTAAAATTGGCGTTTCCAAGTTTGGCGGGGCAAGACGAAAAGGCTCTTCAAAGTTTGTCAAAACACTTAAAAGGAAACGGTTGCTTGACAAAGGGCGCAAACGGCGCGATTTCCATCGACGGCGATAAAATTAGAAGTTGCCCCGCCTTTACGTTGCAAGTGCGGGACACCGTGGGCGCCGGTGACGCCTTTTACGCAGTCGCGGGGATTTATGCCGCAGCCGGAGCACCTGTGGAGCTTTCAATGTTTATGGGCAACGTGGCGGGAGCGTTGGGCGCAAATATTGTGGGCAACAAAGATTCTGTGGAAAAAGTGAACGCTTTAAAATATGCGTCTACTCTGATGAACGTTTGAAGGAATGAGGGTTATGCAAGATATTCGCATGGATTCCCATAAGCTTATTTATCATCCAAGGCGGGTTGCCGAGTGGTTAAGCGGCAAACAAATTTGCCCAGTGGAGATTGAAATGGGAATTTCATCCGCCTGCAATCATCGTTGTATTTTTTGCGCCGTGGATTATATGGAATACAAATCCAATTTGCTCACCCTAAAAGTTTTGGAGCCAAATATGAAACTAATGGGCAAAAAAGGCGTAAAAAGCATAATTTTTGCCGGCGAAGGCGAACCACTGGTCAATCCCGAGGCTACCGAGATTATAAATCTTGCGAAAAAGAACGGCATAGATGCGGCCATGTCTACCAATGGGGTATTGTTTACGGAAGAAAAAGCCCGGTATTGTTTAAAGTCCCTTACTTGGGTAAGGTTTTCCATAGCCGGAGCGACAAATGCGACTTATGAAAAAATTCATCAATGCAATTCGGAAGATTTGCAAAAGGCTTTAAAAAATATGGAAAACGCCGTCAAAGTTAAGCGTGATCAAAATCTTAACGTAACATTGGGAGCGCAACTTTTATTGTTGCCGGAAAATAAGCATGAAGTCGTCGCTCTTGCGAAAATTATCCGGGAAATAGGGTTTGATTATTTTACTGTTAAACCCTTTTCACAGCATCCTTCAAGCAAGGCAAAACTTACTGTTGATTATTCCGAATCCGAAGCAATCGGAAAAGAACTTTTGAATTATCAAACCAAAGATTTTAAAATTTATTTTCGTTCTCAATCCATTAAAAATTTAGGCGAGGAAAAGCCTTACGACGAATGCGCCGGCATGAATTTTATGACGTATATAGACGCAACGGGCAATATTTATCCTTGCATAGTTTTTATGGGACGCTCTGACTTTATATTGGGCAATATTTATGAAAATACTTTTGATAAAATCTGGGAATCCAAATCGGCAAATGATATAAGAAATAAGTTTGATGCCGGGTTTATACGTAAAAATTGCCGCAAAAATTGCCGGCTTGACGAAATTAACAAATATCTCTATGCTTTGCGCCATCCCGGGGATCATGTAAATTTTATTTGAGGAGAACTGGACATGAAGGTCGAATCATCGCCTTACAGCAATCTTAAAATTTTTCATCACGCAAGTCTTTTAAAGGACATAGAAAAGGGAAAGAGAGTTGCGCCAATATATCTTCGCATTAAACCCACAAACGTTTGCAACCATAAGTGTTACTATTGCAGTTATGCGGACAACGCTTTGGGACTTCGGGATTCCGTCAATAAAAAGGATCAGATTCCTTGGAAAAAGATGCAAGAAATTATTGAGGATATGAAAAATATGGGGGTAAAAGCCGTCACTTTCAGCGGAGGCGGCGAACCTCTCGTATATCCTTATATTGCCGAAACTATGCAAAAAGTTTTGGACGCAAATATAGATTTGTCCATAATCACCAACGGACAGCTTTTAAACGGCGAACGCGCAAATATTTTAAAAAACGCAAAATGGGTAAGAGTTTCCTGCGATGCGGCGAACAACTCGACTTATGCCGCCGTACGCGGGCTTCCCGAAGACGCTTTGATCAAAGTTTGCGGAAACATTGAAAAATTTGCCGCAGAAAAAACCGATTCATGCGAATTGGGCATAAATTTTGTTATCAATCATGAAAATTTCAATGAAATTTATAAAATGGCGGAAAAAATGAAAGGGCTTGGGGTCAATCACATCAAATACGCCGCCAGAATCACCAAGGATTTGTTCAAATATCACGAACCCTTTAAGGAAGAAGCCATGCGTCAATTGGCAAAGGCAAAAGAAGCTCTCGAAGACGAAAACTTTCACATAATCGACAAATACGCCAGCGATTTTGACACCGCCATGGTTTTTGAGAGAAAGTATCACACTTGTTATATAAATCGTCTTTTTGCGGTAATAGCGGCGGATTCTAAAGTGTATTTTTGTCATGACAAGGCATACGTATCAAGCGGAGTTGTTGCGGATTTGACACATCAATCCTTTAAAGAATCATGGTTTTCAAAGGAAATTTGCGACAGATATAAAAATTTTGACGCAGTGTCTGAATGTAAGCATCATTGCGTATATGACGACCGCAATCTGCTCCTAAAATCCTTTTTCGAGATGGATAAAAAACATATCAATTTTATTTAACGGAGAGAATAATGGATACGGTAAAGATGGCGGGGGAAATCCGAAAAAACATATTTAAAATTGCATATTTTGCCGGCGGGGGACATTTGGTTTCGGGTTTTTCAATAGCGGATATTATAAGCGTGCTTTATTTTTGCGATGTGTTAAAGTATGACGCTAAAAATCCAAAATGGGATGACAGGGACAGATTTATTTTAAGCAAAGGTCATGCAAGTTACGCCCTTTATGCGGCTCTTGCAGCCGCCGGATATTTTCCCGAGAATCTTTTGTGGAGAGCGTTAAAACCCGGCTCAAAATTCGGCGGTCATCCGAAACTTGACGATATTCCGGGCGTTGAGGCTTCCACCGGAGCGTTGGGGCACGGTTTGTCCTTTGCAATAGGCATTGCTTACGCAAACAAAGCCGACGGAAAAAACAGCCATACTTACGTTATGTTGGGCGATGGAGAGTGTCAGGAAGGCTCAATATGGGAAGGCGCGCTTTCCGCTCCCGCGTTAAAGCTTGATAATCTCACCGTCATTATAGATTATAATAAGTTGCAAGCCATGGACGAGCTGAAAAATATAGTTCCCATGAAACCTATGGGGGAAAAGTGGAAAGCGTTCGGTTGGAACATTTTGGAAATCAACGGCCATGACCATAATGAAATAAAGAGCGCGTTATTGGAGCGAAAAAAAGACGTTCCCACTTTGGTTGTGGCGCATACCGTAAAGGGAAAGGGCGTGTCGTTTATGGAAAATGTTCCCATCTGGCATTATCGTATGCCCAATGACAAGGAAATTTCAGTTTTGATGAAAGAATTGAGAATATCCAAAGAAGATTTGAAAATAAGTTAGATATGGAAAGCGAACTTCCCCTGCCTCAAGAGGTGGGGGAAGTTCACATAAAAATAGGAGAAGCTTAAAAATGAGAACGGCATATTTAGAAGCTTTGTATGAACTTGCCTCAAAGGACAAAAATGTTTACGCTCTAATCTCCGACAACGGCGCTATTGTATACGATAAATTTCGCAAGGATTTTCCCAATCAATATTTAAATCTCGGGATATCGGAAGCCAATATGTTGGGCGTGGCGGCTGGAATGGCGTCCTGCGGAAAAATCCCTTTCGCCTATACCATAGGGGCTTTTCTTGCGTACCGAGCGTTAGAGTTTATCAGAAACGATGTTTGCTTGCAAAATCAAAACGTAAAAATCATTGGCACCGGTGCGGGGCAGATTTACAGCGCATTAGGACCTACTCATCACGCAACGGAGGATATGGGAACAGTCAGATGTTTGCCGAATATTGCTCTTATATGCCCTGCAAGCCCTATGGAAGCAAAAAAAGCTACATTGGCGGCTTACGAATACGAAGGGCCAGTATATCTTCGGTTAGGTACGAATAGGGAGCCTGAAATTTATGAAAGCGATTATTCTTTTGAAATGGGAAAAGGCGTTGTTTTAAAAGAGGGACAAGACGCGACGATTATCGGCACCGGCGGCATTTTAAAGGATGCCCTTGAGGCAAGAGAATTTTTGCAAAAAGAAGGCATATCGGCACGAGTTGTAAATATTCATACGATTAAGCCAATTGATAGGGAAATCATAATAAAGGCCGTTGATGAAACGGGAAAAATAGTGACCGTTGAGGATCATAACGTAATAGGCGGACTTGGCAGCGCAGTAGCGGAAACGATAGCCGAATACGGAAAACCCGTCGCTTTTAAGCGAGTGGGATTAAAAGGATTTTCCCATGATTACGGCTCATACGCCGAAGTGAAGGCGGCAAACGGGATTGGGGTAAAGGATATAATACGAACAGTTAGAGAAATATTGGAGTGAAGAGTATTACACTCTCTCGCCTATAGAGTCTGGAAATTCTTGAGAAGATTTACGACCGACCATTATATTTGAATATAAAATAATTGGAGGAAATAAATGAATTTTGACAATGATATATGGCTAAAAAAACAAAAATTTATAATTTTTGGCGCAGGAATATTAGGTGCAGAATTTTGTAATGATTTTAAGAAATATGATATTATTTTTGGTTT
>JAZQGH010000182.1:0-1569 GCA_045539925.1 Acutalibacteraceae bacterium
GAAAAATTTGGTAAAGGGGACATATTTTTATGCGAAAATTAACGGCACTCATTCTCACGGGAATTTTAATCACATTTTCACTTGTCGGCTGCGGTCAAAATACAAGACTTAATCCAAGCAGTCCGACGACCTTATCCATCTGGCATGTTTACGGAAATCAATCCGAGTCGCCGTTTAACGATGCAATAGATGAATTTAATTCAACTGTCGGCAAGGAAAAGGGTGTTTTTGTTTCCGTAACCTCTATGGTTGATTCCGATTCCATTGACCAGCACCTTTTTGACGCTGCAAAGGGTACACCGGGCAGCGGTGATTTCCCCGATTTGTTTACTGCATATCCGAGAGTTGCCGAGGGTATAGGTGAAGAATTGCTTACAGACTGGAACGAAATATATTCCGAGGAGGAGCTTTCCGTCTTTGTTGATGACTTTCTTGCGGAGGGCAATATTTCGGGCAGACAGCTCACGCTTCCCATTGCCAAATCGACAGAGCTTCTTTTTGTAAACAAAACCTTATTTGACCGTTTTGCAAATGAAAGCGGTTTTTCAGTCAAGGACTTTGAAACCTTTGACGGTCTTTTTGAAATGGCATCCGCCTATTATGAATGGTCGGACGGCAAGGATTTATTCCAGTATGATGATTTCTACAACTATTTCCTTATCAATGTTGCCGCAAAGGGTGACGAGCTTATCAAAAACGGCAAGGTAAACTGCGATACCAACGAATTTAAGGATGTTTTTTATGCGATTGCCGAGCCCGGAATTGAAGGCGGTATAAGCCTTTATGATAATTTCGGAAGCGATCTTTGGAAAACAGGCGATATTATATCCTACATCGGTTCGTCTGCCGGTATTCTTTATACCCGTGATGATGTAACCTATCCTGACAACAGCGTGGAAAAGATTGAGCTGTCGGTTCTTGCATATCCTGTTTTTGAGGGTGCTGCACCTACCGTTATGCAAAGGGGTGTAACGCTCTTTGCTCATAAAACAGACGATGCAAAGAAAAACAAGGCAATGGAAATATTTGTTGATTTCCTTGCAGAAAAGGACAATAACATTGAATTTGCCTCTGCATCGGGCTATATTCCGGGAACAGACGAAGCCTTTGAAGGACTTTTTTCAAATCTTGAAGGTGTGGAAAATCCCAAATACCGTATGCTTTATGAGGCTGTAAGCGATATGTACGGCAAATATACCTTCAAGCCGCTTCCCGTATTTGAAAATTCTTCTGCCGTTCAAAAGGAATTTGACGGCAATGTTACCAATATACTTTCAAAGGCACGGGCAGAGTATCAGGCGAGAGTGTCCGCAGGCGAGGATAAAAACACCGTGTTACCGGAGCTTTGTGAAAAGGCGCTCAATGAACTAAAAAGCAAGTATTAAAGGATAAGGAGGAGCAGAAATGAAGTTGCCGCAGATTAAAGCTACTTTGGCGGAAATAAAAAACAGCGGTCTTTCTATGAAAAAGAGACTTGCTGTGTATATTGCTGTGCTTTTGATGCTGTTCCTTGTTGTTATCGGGATTGCACTGAATTTTTTAGGCATTCTCAATATTACGCCGTTTCGT
>JAZQGH010000183.1:0-3665 GCA_045539925.1 Acutalibacteraceae bacterium
CGTCTTTAAGGACGGAAAGGAGGCGGCAAGAATTGTCGGAGCAAGACCCAAAGCCGCCATTCTTGCGGAGCTTGTGTGATGAAGCGCATTATAATTGCCGTATCGATTGCGCTGATGCTTATTTCTCTGCTTGGGATGCAACGATGGTAATAATAAAAACGTCTACGAGCAGATCACGCCTGACGAGGCAAAGGCACTTATGGATAGTGAGGACGGATACATCATTCTCGACGTGCGAACCCCCGAGGAGTTTGCGGCAGGACATATTGAGGGGGCTATCCTCATTCCGGATTATGAGATCGGAGAGAAAGCAGAAAGCATATTAACCGACAAGGATCAGCTGATCCTCGTCTATTGCCGAAGCGGCAGAAGAAGTAAAAACGCCGCAAATGAGCTTGCGGCGTGAGGCTATACGAATATTAAGGAGTTCGGCGGTATCAATGATTGGAAATACGGAACGGTAGCCAATAACAACCTAAATTGAACACGTCTTAAAAGACATATTTTGTGTATGATTTTGCCGAAAATTCTTGCAATATCCGCATATTACTTCAAATTTTCGACTCATCCTACGCAAAATCTGTTCTTTTAAGATTCGTAGAACTAAAAACCTAAATAAATTTGATGGATTTTTGGGCAAGTGAGCGAAGTCAAGTGCGGACTTTACAAGCGAGCTTGCACGAAAAGACGCTAATTTTTTCGGTTTTTAGCGTATCCGATTTAGGTTGCTATTGGCTAGCCGAATAATACCTGCGGGGTGTTGTCAATAGGCAATACTCCGCAGCTTCTTTTTGTCCGCAATCAGGATGCCCTTTCTTGTAACCTCGATTACGCCGTCGGCGGCAAGATGCTTCAGCATCCTCGTGATCACCTCCCGGGCTGTTCCCAGGTGTCGGGCGATGGTTTCGTGGGTCATATTCACGCTGTCGGTGCCGTTCGCCTGTGTTTCCTCTAACAGAAAGATCGCAAGGCGTTTGTCCATGCTCATAAAAACGATCTGCTGCATGATCCACATCACGTCCGAAAAACGGCTGACGGCTGTTTCCAAAGCGTAATTCTTTACCTCAAGATAGCGGTTGCTGACGTCGCCAAAGGCTGACGCGCTGATGTGGTAGCAGTCGCTCTCCTCCTCTGCATCCACGTATACGTCGAAAGTCACGCTCTGCAAAACGCAGGAAGCCGAAAGCATACAAATGTCACCCGGCGAGAGGCGGTAGAGGGTGATCTCCTTGCCGTCATCGGAAAGCATATAGAGACGAAGCCTGCCCGAGCGCAGGATGAAAAGCCCGGTGCATCCCATATTGTCGTGAACGGGTTGGGAGCGGTCGAAGTGCTTTTCTGCCGTGTTTTCGCACAGTAGCTGCTTGTCCGCCTCGGCAAGCACACTCCAGAACGGAAAATATGTTTCGTAGAATTTTTCAAGTGGCATGGCTTCGACTCCTTTCAGATGACTTTTTTGTATTATACCATATTTTTATGAATTTTTCAATCGTTTAACAGCAAAAAAGAGCCGACCTTTATTGTGTCGGTTTTCTGTCGGTTTTGGATAACCTAATTGAACAAATGCAATTGTTGGAAAAAAGACAAATTGTTATTGACATATACCAAAAACTATGCTATAATTGGCATATACCAAAAAGCAAGGAGCTGTGTAAAATGCCAAGACCGAAAAAATGCCGCAAGGTTTGCAGAATGCCTGTCGCAGATACATTTGTTGCTAATTCAGCCAAAGATGAAGCGGTCGTTTTGACCGTTGATGAATATGAATGTATTCGATTAGTGGATTATCAAGGATTTTCTCAGGAGCAATGCGCTGAATATATGCACGTTTCTCGCGCGACAGCACAGCTTATTTGTGATACTGCAAGAAAGAAGCTTGCCTCAGCTCTTGTGAACGGATATACAATTCGCATAGAGGGTGGTGATTACCGTCTTTGTGATGGAGAGGAAGCGCACTGCGGATGCGGAGGATGTCAAAAGCACTGTAAACAAAAAAGTGATGAGGATTAAATAGCGTTTTCACGCAGAATTAATATTTTAGAAATGGAGGTATAGGGAAAATGCGAAGCAAGAACCTGAAAAACATCCTTGCCCTTTTGTGCATATTATTAATCATAGCCTATACCTCTATCATTTTCTTGCCTCATGAACACGACTGCGCCCGTCCCGACTGTACTGTCTGCGCTTTAATTGAGACCTCACGCAACACGCTTATCGGTCTTGCGCTTCTTGCAGTTGTATATCAGTTACCAAATATCGTGTTTACAATTTCAAGCTCATATAAATCTATACCATCGGGCAATCAAGCTACTCCGGTTGCCCTCAAGGTGAAGCTTTCGGATTAATACTTGATCTATTATCAGATCAAATATAAAATTCGAAAGGAAAAAACATATGATTGAAATTAAAAATCTCGGCAAGCAGTTTCAAAATGAGACCGAGATTGAATACCGTGATATCACCTTTGAGACCGGTAAATCCTATATGCTGCTCGGCGCATCGGGATGTGGAAAATCTACTCTGCTCAATATGATTGCAGGTATTCTTTCACCCTCAAAGGGCTCCATCGTGATTGATGGAGTAGAAATGAGTGCAGCCGCGCAAAAGGTAAAGGACAAATTCAGAATCGAAAAGATCGGCTATATATTCCAGGATTTCAAGCTGATAAACGATATGACGGTCGCTGATAATATCGGCATTCTCCGTCTTGAAGGTGTAGATATTTCGGGTATGGACGATATGCTCCGTTCCCTTGATATCTACGAAAAGAAAAACGCAAAGATCAAGCATCTTTCCGGAGGGCAGAAGCAGAGAGTCGCTATTGCACGCGCTCTTGTGAAGCATCCCGACATTATTCTTGCGGACGAGCCTACCGGCAACCTCAATTTTGCCATTGGCGAACAGGTTATTAAGGAATTGATCGAAGTCTCGCGCGGCAAAACCTTGATTGCTGTCACTCACGACGACCGCCTTGCAAAGTATTTCGACGAGGTCATAGATATGAATGAAATGACCAGCGGAATGCGAGATACGGTTATCCGAAAGGAGGCAGATTGAGATGCTGAAATTCGCGTTAAAAAATATGGCGATCAAAAAGGTACAGATCATTCTGATTGTCCTCTCTATCGTTATCTCCGCGGGCATCGGCGTCCTTGCCTTTAACGTAGCAACTCAGGTTGACGAAGGTATAACCTCGGGTGCACAGTATTATTCCGCTATCGTCGGTCCTGCGGGTAGTAACACGCAGCTCGCTATGAATACTATGTATTTTACCGACTCTCCCGTAGGAACTATTCCCTATTCGGTTGTATCCTCTTTGCAGCAGGATCAGCGAGTTGATTCTGTGATTCCTTTTGCGATGGCAGATAATTATAACGGATATAACGTAGTCGGAACCACCCCTGCTTATCTGGAAAACAAGTCGGTTGCAAAGGGTGAAATGTTTACTTCAACCGAAACGATGCAAGCCGTAGTCGGTTCCAATATCGCAAAGTACTGTGATCTTGAGGTTGGAGATTTAATTTATACCAGTCATTCAGCAAGCGGCACGGATAAGCATACCCAAGGAATCACCGTCGTCGGTATCCTTGAAGAAAGCCATTCTTCCTTTGATAACGTCGTATTTACTCAAATCAAGACCCTTTGGGATATGCACGATCACGGTG
>JAZQGH010000184.1:0-134327 GCA_045539925.1 Acutalibacteraceae bacterium
AAAATATATGAAGATAGAAATTGAAATTCCTGATTTAGAAGAAATATATTACAATTACGAGGACTGTGAAATAACAGGAAAAGACCTCAAGGAAATAATAGTAGATATAGCTATCGAGAAATTTATTGATAAAATGTATCACGATTACATGAACGATAGGGTATATGATGCTCTTAAGAACGATACAAAGGAAATCATTAAAACTCATACTAACGATATTGTAGATAGGGTTGTTAGTATAGTATCGGGCGAAATAATCAAAAAGAAGTCGATAATAAATGAAATGCCCAAGAAATCAGAAGTGGCGAGCATTAGCAAAGAGTGGGAAGATTACTTTGTGGAACTTATTGATAAGGCTATCGCAAAAAGATTCAGGTAAGGCTCGATAAAATACGAATTTTATGAGGTAAAATTATGAAAGCAAAAGTAATTAGTGCATTTCCTGCATGTGGCAAATCCACATATTATAGAGAGTGGAGTCAATATTCAGAAGAGAATGCGTGGCGAAGAAAAAATGGTGGCAAACAGGTTTTAAATAATATCGGAGAGCCTTGTGGAGATAAAATTCTTGACAGTGATTCAAGTTTGTTTAGTTGGATTTATGACGAAAATGGCAACAAAACCAATGTTAGAAATCCAGATTTTCCTAGCAACTATATACAGCACATTAAGGAGCATATGGATACAGAAGATGTTATTTTTGTTAGCAGTCATAAATCTGTGCGAGACGCATTAAAAGATGCGGATATACCATATTACTTAATCTATCCACAAAAAGAAATGAAAGATGAGTGGTTGTATAGGTTCAAGAGTCGTGGCAATGATGAGAACTTTATACAATTTCAAAATGAACATTGGGATGAGTTTATTGAAGATATGGATAAAGAGACTTATCCAACGAAAATTCAATTAAAAGATTGGGTGGGTTATAATGCAATAACAGTCACCCTTATGAATGGTATTTTAGAAGTTGCAGAAACTTAATATGGCACTTAAAAACAAACTTTTATGTGGTGGCGGAATAGGTAGACGCTCACAAATTACAGTTCGGGTGTAGCCCAGTAAAGCTATGGAGTCCGATGCTCTGTTAGGACATGTATGGTGCAAATCCATACCCACATATAAAAACAAACTTTAAAGAGGTAATGAATATGTCTTGGGTAGAGCATCGTTCAGAGATAGATATAGAAATTGCGGATTGCTATTCTCAAATAGAAGAACTTGAGAAAAGAATAAAAATTTTAGAAGCAAGAAAGCGAAGTGAAAAATTGGATACTCCAATTAAAATAGAATGGAGTGAAACAGCAAGAGGGTTTTATTGTCCAACTTGTCACACTGGCGTTAAATGCGAAGAGCTTCAAAGATGTAATTCTTGTGGACAGATGTTGATAAAGCCATATAATTTTTAAAACAACAAGAGGTGGTTATGAACGAAATTTATAAAGTCGTAACCAAAGCCGATGACTATCCAAACTACGCAAGAGTTGTTCCATTGGAAAAGGGAGATGGTTTTTACTTAGTTGGTAGTCGTGATGTTAAAGTTGGCGATAAATACGAGAACTATCCTGCGATTGTTTCTCATATTGATTATAAGCCTAAGAAATGGTGGCAATTTTGGAAGAAGAAAGAAATGATAGGTTGTCAGATTCTTTGGCTTGGAAATGAATAGCAAATAAAAATAAAATTTTAAGAGGTTAAAGATATGTTGTGGAACGAATTAAAGCCTTGTTCTTGTGGTTGTGAAAGACTTTGGGTTGTGCATCATAAATCATTTTTAAAGAATAGATTCTATATTGAATGCACTAATTGTTGGAATAGAACAAAGTCATTTAAAAAGCAAGAACAGGCAGTAGAAGAATGGAATAAAGGTAAATAAAAATAGAGTTTTAAGTGAGGGGAATTATGTTAAATATAGAGTTAACCGAATATGGATTAGATGATACTTTAAAAGATATGAAAGACAGATTAGAAAAGGCAATCGGCAAAAAAGTTTCAAAGGAATATAAAGACAATATAATCTATGAAACAATCGGCGCAATTAATGCTTTGTATAACACCCTTCAAGTAGCAAGGGTTGATGTAGAAACAAAGAGTGAATCTGACATATAAAAATGAAGTTTTATTGAGGTGACAGATGTATTTCATTACGGGATTTACTAAGTACGAGATCGATGAAAGAACCAAGGTGCCTGACATAGGATGGGCGAGGACTTTTGGTTATTATTTGAATAGCAACGATGCAAAAGAAGCGGTTATAAATAATTATTGCGATATCTTTGAATCAACATATGACTATATGGTAATTGAGCATATTGAAGAAGGCCTGTATAATCTTGCGTCAGGCAGAGTTTTCTTCAAATGGAATCATACCACGAAGCAGTATGAAGAGATCGAGACTATAGATGATAATTCGGGAAACTATGCGTTTGGGTGAGTTAAATATAAGAGCGTATGATAAAAAGATTAAAAAGATTAATTAAGGATGCGGTTAAGGTAGCGGATAGCCTCGACATGGACGACTCTTTGGATATAACTGCGGACATCGCAAGAGCAAACTGCCGGGAATTCCAAAGTAAATTAGCAGAAACTAAAATCAAAGAGCAGGAAAAGCTAAGAGAAAAGGTGTGTCTCAGAATTAAAACAGCGTCTAAAGAAGGCCGCACATCCGTTAGGACTGTTGACTTATTTGATGATTTCGTCACTGAAGAAGTAACAGTTGGATTAAAAGAGTTTTTTGAGAAAAGAGGATTCCGTGTTGATGTGACACCCCTTCAAACAGGAAGTTCTTGGATCGAAATAAGCTGGGAATAGGTAGGAGATTAGCGACGTATGGAAAAGGTACTATGTCCGGAGTGCGGTAAGTCTCTCGAGCTCATGTCTGCTTACGTTGAAAAGAATAAAGTTATTGCTTTATTTAATTGTGACAAATGCAAGAACGGAACTGACAGCGATTGGGAGGTTACATACTCAAAAGAAAAAGGCGTAGAGAAAATAGAACGATACTATTTTGGGTAAAAGGTGACGGATATATGGAAGATAAAAGAATCTCTTATGTAAGTGGGCTTTTAAGATATAACAAAGGAAAGTGGTAGAAATGGTTTTATTGATTGTAATGTTAGTTATACTGGTTGCGCTGTTTATCGCATGGGCAATATTTTGGGGCGCGTTAACGGACTTCGAGGACACTAAGATCAGTTTTAAGGACTTCAGCGAGAGTTATAAAGTGAATCCAAAGAGATGGAGGCTCGGCTTTATGAGAGATTGCGAAAATACAGTCAAGTATGAAAACGGAGCCTATGAAGTATGGTGTAGATTTGGGTGTATAGATTATCTTTCGTATTTGTTATTCTGTTTAAGTGTATCAAAATCAGAAAGAACCAAAGAAAAGAATACAAATATCCAGAAGATATTAGAGTTGACAAAGAAAGACGCAGAGTTTATATCTGAGAATATCAAAACTGATCTTAAAACAGGTGGGTTTTAAGATATGTGTGAAAATAGATGGGCTGTCGTAGGCTTTAACCGAGTGGGCGCAGGCCAAATCATCGAAGATATTATCGCCACTTGCGGAAAAACACGAGTACGAGGTGTGTGGTCGAATTACGGAATTCGGGTAGAATTCTCAGATGGTACGGTACTTAGATGGGTACACGCTGCAGAAAGCTCTCGAGGACAAAGAATAGGGAAAATGTGGTGTGATAAAAATATCGATAGAGAAATTTATAACTGCGTGATACGTCCGTTTTACAGAGGGAAAACAGAGGATATTATCTGGCTTTAAGCCGTTAATATAGTTTGTGTGGCGACAAAGTCTGTTGGGATGTTCCCCGGATGGCGACCCTTTCTACATAAGGTGAGCTCTCCATACAAACAAAGCGGAGCGGCTAATAAATAGCCGCTCCAAAAAGATTTGGCACCAAAATATCATATTGACAAATACCAAATCGGTGGTATATAATAATTGTGGTGGAACCATAGATGGCTACCACAAACGAACAATTAGTAAAATTTAATTTAGAAATTGAACCATCTGGGCGAAGATGGTTCTTTTTCTTACACCTGAATATTATATTCAGACAACTCTATCGATTAAGTACAGAACAAGCATTATAATGCCTGTGACTGCACTGATTATGGTGCAAACACCAACAAGAGTATTAAAAGTCATATGCTTGCCCTCCTTTTTGAAAAGAATTTCCTAAAAGAAGACGCATAGAGCCTCCTTTCCCAAATCTTCTCTTAGGATTAAGGGAGGCAACCACCTATTTTTATAACCATCGACTGTCTATGAAGAGATGGAGAAAGAAGTTCAACAGTAAACAGTCAGATTCCACCGCAATTATTATATACCACTTGTTGATATTTGTCAAATTAAATGATTGACCGAAAATAAACGGTAAAATAGTCGCTCATTGATTTTTTGTATTAATCATGGTATAATGCAAAAAAATGGAGGCTGGCTATGAAAGATAAAAATATTGAAAGTGAATCTAAAAATCGGAGTTTTTCTCTTAATGGAGGAGGAAAACCTAATCGTGGTCTCAAGCCCTTAAAACCAAGCAATAAAAGCAATGGTAAGCGCAAAAAGAGGGATTCTGACTCAAAATAGAAGGTTTAGACAAAACTAAGGAGAGAGATGAAAGAATTAATTGAATATATTCCTAACATAACCGCTCAACTTTTGTTGGGAGGAGTTTTTGTGTTTGTATTTTTAACAACCTCTATGAGGCTTAGTGTCAGAAGATCTATACCGAGCTTTATACTGTTGTCATACTTGATAGGATCCGTAATATTCGAAATGGCGATGAACTTTTGCGACACGTCGTGGGGAAAATGGAGTATATTCCTTTATTGGTTTGTCGTCGTTTGCGTCGATTCAATAGTTGCGTATCTTTTGGCAAAATTCATTAAATCAAATATGTTTAAGAGTGTCTGCTTAAGCCTCGGCATTCATGATTCAATGGAAAGAAATTATTGGACTGATTTGTTTGATCCAGATAATGGGGTGTATATCAGAGTTTTCTTTGATAACGACGATTATATAGAGGGAAATATACATTCTATGGAGTCTGACGAAAGATATCCACAAATTTTAATTGCGAATCCAGTATATTATAAAGTGAATGCACACGGCGAAAGTGAAGTAGATTATGATTATTCTGAATCGGATTGTGATATGATCTCTGTCGATGTTTCAAAATGCAAATATGTTTTTCTCAACTATAGTGAGGATAGTCCTGTCATTATTAGAAGAAAGACTAAGAAATAATTAAATTAATTATAGAACGAAAGGGTGATACTTATGAACAATGAAGAATTTAAGTTTGAGTTTCCGTGGGATACAACAGACGAAGAAGACGAGGAAATGCTGGAATCAATCAGAGCATATGCAGAAGAACTGAAAGCGGCAGCTCCTGACGAATACATCGAAATAACAGATCCTGTTAAAGTCAATTTGTTAATGAAGGTGTATCATGTCCTCTGTGCATTATATAAGGGCAGTGGAGTTGAGGTAACATATTCGTTACAAAAAGATATTAAAAGCATGGGTGTCGTGTCGATCATCTCTAATTCAATAGTCTTCCCGAAAGCAAGGCTTTTGAGTCAGCTTACAAAGGCAGCCACAGCAACAGATGTGTATGCCAGAGCCGACGGAAGAATTCAGATGGATTTTACATTTCATGGATTAACGCAGAAGATGGAGGTATGAACTCGGTGAAGATTGTTTGTAGAGATATAGCCGAATTAGCAATTGATTCGGCGAAAGAAAAACACCCTGAATGGTTAGTAGACAAAGAAAAACTTGAGGTTTTTGAAGGTCTTTGCGATGCGATCGATATAATAGCAGAAGAAAATGAAGCTGCAGAAATTAATGTCGAAGTAGACGAAACGACTAAGGAGATTATTGTTTCCGTCGTGTTCCCTTATATCCTCATCAATCCAAGCGATGACAACGTAGATGATTTATTGAATAGCATTATCTCTATTATGTTCTATGAACTTAACGAATCTGTTATCCAAGAAATGCGGATGGATGGAATTTGGAGGTAAAAATGATGATATCCATAGGTATTGAATGTGCAACATTTACAGTAAAGCGTGGTTTGTCGGACTATGCAGATCTCGTAGCGCGTTGTGTATCGCATAGCTTCTCACAGAACGAAGATGAGAATGTGGTAGCAAAGTTTGTGTTCCCGAGCATTTGGACGAAGGCTTTTTGAGCCGGAGGTAAAGATTGAACGATAAAAGAAGAAAGAAACTCAAAGCGGCAAGCGATCATTTAACGCTTGCCGCTGATATTATCTCTCAGGTGAGAGATGAAGAACAAGATTCGCTTGATAATCTTCCGGAGGGATTACAGATGTCGGAACGTGGGGAAAAAATGGAGGAGACTGTATCTGACCTTGACAATATTCTCGACGACATAGACTCTGTAATAGAAGCGGTGAGTATGATATCTTAAAATTGATAATGTGATTTGCCATAATTTTTGTGTTGACAATCACAGAATTGTGTGATATTCTAATAAGGCGAACAATTGTTCACTACAGCCTCACACAATAGGCTCACCACCGATTTGTGTTATAAAGTAAAAAGGCAGCGACCCGACCAAAAGCTGCTGCCTCTTTACCTTATACTTGAGAGGAACCCAACAACGAACAATGGGAACCACTTGTAGTATAACACAAAATTCACAAGAAATCAACGGAGAACTACAAGAAAATGAAGAAGTTGTCAATAGTAGAGTTTGAAAAGAAGTGTTCTGAGATACGTCCTGCGGGGTATTTGATTGCCACAAAGAATCAAAATGAATTCAGAAAATGCGATGATGTAAGCGTGAAGCTTTGTTTTGAAACAGTTGAAGCTATGCTAAACCCAAACACAATATGGTTTAAAAACGGAGGAAATTATATGTGTTTTGATAGAGTTAAATATGTTGATTTTTACGAAGGAAAGAATAGCATTCGGTTTAATATTGTTTGCGGCGAAAGGAATAGTGGTTCAAAAGATAGAAGTTATATGATTTACGCAATATAATTTAAGAATTATCTAATTGACCTAACGATTAGAAGTGTGTTATAATAATGCCATACATATCTTAATAGAAAGGAAAATAACACATGACTACTCGTTTAATTGAACGCACGCCTAAAATTGGCGATATCTATCTGATGCGATTTGACGGTGAGAAGAATGAACAAAGCGGCTGGCGTCCGGGCTTGGTTTTTCAGAATAATCTCGGCAACAAGCACAGCCCCAATATCATAGCTCTTCCTCTTACAAGCGCGATCAAAAAGCAAGAATTACCAACGCACGTATTCATTCCTTCAAACGGTACGGGGCTTCTCAAAAACAGTATGGTTTTATGCGAAAACCCTGAGTGTATGTCAAAAGAAAAGATGGGTAATTACATTACTACCATTTCTGATGAGTATATGAGCCGTGTTGCCGTAGCAAGTCTCCTTGCGACTTCCGCAATTGCGTTTATCGATTTGCATTTGCTCCAGTCTGTCTGGGAAAAGGCAAAAATGTTAAACGAAGTTGTGTGCGAGGAAAATGAATATGTATAACGGGGCTCTAAAACAGAGATTTATCGAAGAATGTTATAAAAACGGGGCTAAAAAAACCATAGAGACTATAAGTTCAATGGTTAAGAGAATTGGTG
The DNA here is from genome assembly GCA_045539925.1 of Acutalibacteraceae bacterium. Lineage (GTDB taxonomy): Bacteria > Bacillota > Clostridia > Oscillospirales > Acutalibacteraceae > SFWF01. Next base: position 7,667 of record JAZQGH010000184.1, read on the forward strand.
AATTAGAAGATGTCTATAAAATGGAGGCTTCTAACTGGACGCCGGATATCGTACGAGAAGCAATATATAGAGCTACGAGCGGGAGATATGGCAGCAAGAATGCATATGTACAAGTGCTTAGAAAGTATTTTAAGTGGTGCAAAGAGATAGGTGTTGATGGTGTTCAGGAGTGGGATGATTCAATAACTGCAACGCAAATAGAAAGTTCTCGTAAGGGCGGCAGTAATTTTATCAAATCGCCACAAGCTCTGCAAGATATTTTAAACAAAGTTTGCGAGCCGATAGAAAAAGATACGGTCGATAATATCATTCGTGCATATTTTTGGCTTGCATACGGAGGTGTCGGTGAGAGTGATGCTATGACTTTGACCTCGCGTCAGCTAAACTTCCCGGAAAGAGTTATAAGTTGCGGGAATTATGAGGCGTATATTTACGAAGAAGGCGTAGAAGCTTTGAGGAAGAGTTCTCAAATGAAAGAATTTAACCGAGACGGTATGTCCAAGGCCGGAAATAAAGTAACTTTTAAAAGGGAAAGACTCCCGGGTGATTACATTTTAAGAACTTATGATGGCGATCGCCCAGAAGTAAGAAACTTTAGGGGAAAGATTGTGCGCCTATTCAAGAGATACCGAGACAATACGAAAGAAGATATATCACTGACTTATACCCGTGTTTATCTTTCGGGGCTCTTTTATCGCATGAGAAAAAGAGAGTTGCAAGGCGTAGATATAAATTTTAGAGCAATAGCAGACTTATTAAGAGAGACTGAAATGGTGATGAATGCAGAAAGCAATAACGCTCGTACTCATAATGGTAGGGCAGTAAATCTAAAGCGTGACTACATTAGTTGGAAAAAAGCATTTTATGAAGAAGAACCGTAAAGGAATATTAATATGTGGGCTTTTGGTGTGATTTTCGCAATTTTCGGGATAATCTATGTTTATGCTAGATCTGCGTTTGAGATTGGCAATAAATTCACCACAGATAGAAGAACTCTTCCATGGAAGGTTCAAAAACAAATAATTGAGTTAGCGCGTCCTGTGAAAAATCCTCCAAAAGAATTCACTTGGTATGACATCCTTAATATACACGCTCCGCAAAATAAGTGGTTGTTCGAAGATATAAAAGATGATTTGAAATATATCTTTCGCGATGCTTATAATGAGGATATGACGTTTATTAACGGGGGAGGACAGTACTTTCCTGCCGGAAAGGGGTATTGGACTCCTGAAACTCGATCTGCAGGGTTGCTCATCAAACTTCTTGAGGCAAAATATTATGGTTCGTTTTCGATAGAGCCTTTTGGCGTCACGTTCGGTGGGCGTCTACTCAACTTTATTACCTGTGATAAGTATGCGAAGTATGGATATTTTATTCCTAAGGCAGGAAAGAACTATAGGATGCAAGACGAGGATTATGGGTGGATTATTATCAGATATCTTCAGCGGATATCATACTATTTAAGTGAGGCTGGGAAGAGTAACCTTGGTAATTTTATATCTATTTCTGGGTGCATGGTAGATTTTCCCGAAGAAGTTTGGATCAAAAGTGGAGTTAACGATGAGATTCAAGTCAATCGTAAAAAGCCCACAATCTCAGGAAGCATTACGCTTGAAATACTCACAAACGCTAATAAAACAAGTGAAAAAATTCTCTACCCATATTTAGAGTATGAATTAAACCCTGAGTGGGAGTATGTCCTCAGAGCTAAAGAAGAAAGAAGCAACAGGTTGCCGACTAACAAAGCCGCAATAAAGATGAGCGTCGATACGAAGACAAATATATACGCTTTGGCGACATTGGTTTTGTTGATACTTATGTTAATTCTTATTACAAAGTTTCTCACATGATGAAATCACAAAATAAGTTGTTCCGGAGAATTATATGGTAGGAGTATTACTTGCAATATTGGCACTGACAGTGCAAGGAATCGTATTTCTTTTTGCTTTTTTAGCAAAAATCGGTGTGAATCTAAATCCTTTCGAGTGGGGGAATAGTCCAAGTCGTGCTGAAAAAGATGCGGCTCAGAGGGAAGAAGAGATAAAAAAGAATGCGCGTGAACATCAAGGAGATTGTTATGCAGCGCTGAGAATGGGATTGTCATATGATATTGATGAAATCGACAACAGAGCGCAGCGGTTGTTTTTGCCTGAAAACGAGGAATTGTTAAGAGATCTCGAACAAGATCTAAAATATATTTATGGGACAAAAGAAGGCTATGACAGCAACTGGACTCGATCTCTGATGATAGCAAAGTACTACCACTGTTTAGATAACTGGTGTGGAATGCGAATCGACAAGAAGAGAAAAGCGCCTTACACATACGAAGATTTTAAGATTATCATTCGCGAGGATTCCTATCCCGATTATGGTTGGATAGTACTGCGATACCTACAAAGAATCGAGTATTATTTAAACAACGCTGGAAAAGGTGATATCTGTAAGTTTGTCAGTCAGTACGGGAGGCTTGTCGTTAGGTTCCCTGAGGTATCATATGTTGGTGGGCTGGCTCCAATAACAAAAGGTAAAAAAGCTGTTGTAAGTGGCGAGTTAACATTAATGGTATGCAAGGATTTATATGTAGGGGTTCCCGCTTATCCATATATTGATTACGAGACCGATCCTGAGCATGAGCGTGTTCGTTGGGCTATCGAAGGAACGGGCGACCCCAGCCTGAACAAATATCTGATCGAAAAACGTGTTTTTGAACACACCGAAGAATATGATAAGAAGAATATTTTGCCTGAAGATCAAATCGAAACTCGTCGGCAAGAAGTGAATAAGTATATCATAGGGGTTCAAGAACAACGTGCAAAACGAAAAGAAGAGCTAGATAGAATCCATGAAGAACGCCGAAAAGAGGAGCGAGAAAAGGACATTGGAATATTTCTCTTAGCTGTGATTATCATGTTATGTTATTGCTTGATTGCTTGGAGTTCGGCAGGATATATTTAAACTCTTCATAAATTTTTAAATATACCCCTCATAAATAAATGAGGGGTATAAGATAAACTATACTACCAACATTCTAATGCTTATTGAGGCGTGGTGTAACGGTAACACATAAGACTTTGACTCTTACATTGCGGGTTCGAGTCCCGCCGCCTCAGCCAAAAAAAAGAAAGGAGACAGGAATGAAAGAATGGCAACGTAAGTTTTTAACAAATAGAAGATACGAAAAGGAGTGTGAGGAGTTTTATAAAGACTCTGATAATTAAGTTACCGTTTTTAGTTCGCCCAAAGATATTGACACCGATTGAGAAGGGTAAAATTTTAGCCTCCTCTATCTTAGAGGAGGCTAAGCACCCTGTTTTAGTGCTTAGCTGTACGTACTTTTATGGTACGTCTAACCTTGATTTTAATCTTAATCGTGGTCTTAGCCAAATCACTTCCCGCCTTTCCGACCGAATTCGGTCAAGCCTTCAAACCTACTATCGGACGGCGCGGTTTTAGATGCACCATAATTACACTAAAATATTCAATCGGTGTCAATATCTTTGGGTTTATAACAATAGAAAGGAGACTATATGTTTGATTAAAGTTTGTGACGCTATTATGGGATCGGGGAAATCAAGTGCTGCGATCAACTATATGAACAACCATCCTGATCAGAAATTTATTTACATAACACCGTATCTCGATGAGGTAAAAAGAATTCGAGAAAAATGTTCAGAGCTGCATTTTGTTGAGCCAAACAATATCAATGAAAAATACTTTCACAGGAAGCTTATTCATGCATCTTCCTTAATTCAGGAGGGAAGAAACATTGCGAGTACTCACGAGCTTTTTAAGAATTACACACTCGAAATGCTTTCAGAAATAAAGAAGCAAGAGTACACATTGATTATCGATGAAAACATTGAAATCCTCGAAAGCACTACACTCACATCATCAGACGTCTCGATTCTTAAGAGCGCTGGGATTATTTACGAAAATGATTTGGTGTACAATTTAACCGAAAAGGGAAGAGAGTTCTGTGACAGATTGCCTCATGGGGAGCGATGGAAGAACCTGCTTGAAATTCTAAAAACAAGACCTCTTGTAAAAGTAAATGAAAGAGATGACGAGAAGAAGGCATACTATTGGATGTTAACACCTGAGTTTTTGACTTCTTTCAAAGATGCCTTTATCCTTACTTATCTGTTAGAAGGCCAAAGTATCTATTATTTTCTTAAGATAAACAACATAGGGTATTCTCCAATATACATAAAAGAGATGGACGGTAGATATGAATTCAGCGACCTTCCGACTGCAATGCCTGAGTACGTACGGAATTTAAGATCTGTCCTAAATGTAGTTACAGACCACAAGATCAACGACATAGGAGAAGAAGAACACGCTCTTTCTATGAACTGGTTTGCTAAAAATCCCGAGGGATCAAAGCTTATTCAAAATCACTTATCGAACTATTTCACGCATATCTTTCGTGACACTCCCGCAAACAAACGGATGTGGAGCACTTACAAAAGCACACAGAATAAACTAAAGGGTAAGGGGTACACAAAGTCATTCCTCGTCTTTAACTCAAGAGCCACCAACGCATATAAAGACCGCACGGTTCTTGCATACCCTGTTAATCTATATCTAAACGTTGGCGTTAAGCTCTTTTACAAACACTTTGGTGCTGAAGCGAGCGACGATCTCTATGCTCTCTCGACAATGCTTCAGTGGGTTTGGCGTTCGGCAATACGAGACGGTGAAGCGGTTCATCTGTATGTCCCGAGTCGCAGAATGAGGGAACTTCTCTTGAAGTGGATCGATGAAGTAACGACAGAAGCAAACGCAGCGTAAAAAAAGACCGCCAAGCGGTCTTTAGAAAGGATAAATGCAGCAATGTTTTTCAAAAAGAAAAAGAAGGAACCCGAAATTTGTCTCGCTTTCTTCGACGAAAACGACGAAGAGGGCAGGGCTTTACAAAAGGCGACAGAAGAAGCTAAATTAGCACTCGGAAATCTGTATTACGAGGTTGATCTTTTGAGCGAAGAAATTAACCGAAACGCTCCGACTCTTATGGGAGCTACTGAGGGCGTTACGATGTTCTTAGGGGAGATAACTGATCTCGTTAAAGAGCTCCGGGAAAACTATCAAAAGTGTAGATTATAATTCTAAATAAAGAGCGGTCACGTTGACCGTGGTTTTTAAAACCATACTACCAACATTCTAAACCACATTTAGCTCGGCAAAAATATGTCGTTTGTAAAATGTGCTTTTTATGTACGAAAAATTCGGCGCAGTCACCAATTATAAACAGACTGTGCTTGGTTTTTTAGTTATTGTACCAACATTCTAATGCTTACAAAATCCAGCCAAGGAGGAAAATAAATGGCAAAAGATAATAGCAACCTGAATATCTATCAGAAGCTTGCAAAGATCGGTGAGTCAGTTGAAGTGATGCAAAAAAACACCAAGGCTTACGGATACAACTATGTAAAAGAAGAAGATATTCTGGCAAAGATCACAGGTTTGATGAAGAAGTATGAAATCTCTCTTATTCCCGGTATCTGTCACGGCACTCTCAAAGTCGAACCCTATCATTACCTGAAAACGAAGGTAACGAATAAGGGCGAGGTTATTGAAGAGCACGTAAACGAAGTACTTGTTTCTGCGGACACAACGTGGACGTGGGTGAATAATGCGATGCCCGATGAACAGATCACGGTTTCGTGGACTATGGTCGGACAGCAGAGTGACGCCTCACAAAGCTTCGGTTCTGGACTTACATACTCTTCACGTTACTTTCTTTTAAAGTATTTTAACGTAGCAACCTCTAACGACGATCCTGATAACTGGAGATCAAAGCAGAGAGAGGCAGAGGAGGCTGAAGCTCGAGCAATCGCCGAGGGGCTTATCGCAGAATTTGACCTTTTATTAAGAGAGTACCTTGCGAAAAATGAAGAAGCGTCAGAAGAAGTAAAAACATACATATCCAAGTTCATCAAGAGCGGTAATTACACAAAGATCACAGATCCGAAACTCGCAAAGACTCTGCTTGAGGGCTTTAAGGCAACATATTTAACAAAAGAAGAAAAAGGAGAATAAACCATGGGATTCAGAAATGGCACATACGCAAAGGTTTGGGACGTAAAGCCCGTCTCAAACACAATCACAGATCTTCGAATTTCTATCAGCCGCAGACTTAAGGGCGCTGACGGTCAGTACACGGACGACTACGAAACTGATTTTTCGGGTTTTGTAAGCTGTGTAGGAACAGCAGTCGCAAACAAGGCTCTTAGTCTTAAGAGCGGCGATAGAATTAAGCTCGGCGATGTAGAGGTAACTCAGAAGTATGACAAGGAGAAAAGCGTCACATACACAAGATTCAGAGTTTTTAGTTTCGAAGCAGAAGGCGCTTCGGTTCCTACATCTCAACCTAAAACACCCGAGCCTGCAGTTGACGATGGCGAAGTAGAAGACGACAACCTTCCGTTCTGATACTAACGAATGGGAGATATATGCTATAAGCCTCTGATAGAGGAAATGGTGTGGAGCTACTCCCGTGTCGATGCGTTTGAAAGCTGTCCGTATAAATGGTTTTTGAGATATATAAAAGACTATACAGAACGAGACATGTTCTATTCAAGTTACGGTTCTTTCATGCATGAGATCCTTGAAAAATACTATAACGGAAAGCTGAAAAAAGACGAGCTGCCCCTTTACTTCCTTTCAAATTTCAGAGAGAAGGTAAAGGGTGAACGGCCGTCGGATTCGACAGTCAAAAAGTGTCTTGACGAAGGGCTCTCATACCTGAGGAATTTTAGACCGTTTCCATTTGATATGGTGGCTGTAGAAAAAGAAGTAGAGTTCAAAATAGACGGATATCCGTTTGTTGGAGTGATTGATTTTTTAGGCGTTAAGGACGGTGAGTACTATATCGTAGATAACAAATCCAGAACGCTTAAACCGAGAAGCAAAAGGAAAAACCCAACGGAAAATGATAAGACGATTGACCTGATGCTTCGTCAATTATATCTCTACTCTGAAGCAGTTAAAGAAGAATACGGAAAGTATCCTAAAAAGTTATGTTTCAATTGTTTTCGAAACGGAATTTTCATCGAAGAAGACTTTAAACCCCGGGAATTTGAAAAAACGAAAGAATGGGCTGTGTCGAAGATAAAAGCGATCGAAGACACAGAAGACTTCGACGCAACAGACAGTTATTTCTTCTGCAGATGGCTCTGCGGGTTTAATGATTTTTGCGAAAGGAGAAGCGAATATCAGTGAGAGCTGAAGATATTAACAGTATTGACAGTGAGTCCGGTGTGATTGCGACTTTGATTCATCATCCTGAATTCTCGTATTACTCCGAAGGGCTTTTGCCAAATCACTTTACAAGGAAAGACAACAGATGTATCTACACGGCGATTTGTGAGCTTGCAAGACGAGGCATTATGAATGTCGATCCGTATAACATCGTCGAGGTGCTGAATGCTTCTGAGGCAACAAGGAAGATCGCTGAGGAAATCACGATCGATAAGCTCCATGAGCTTGTGGATATGAGCGATATTCTCGCCCGAGGTACAGTTGAAGAGTATCAGGTGCTTGTCTCGAACGTGCTTGATGCTGCATTCAGACGAGATACTTTTCAGCGACTAAAGGAATGTCAGGCTTTATGCTACGACAGAAGCGAGGCTGATGTAATTCCAAAAATCTATAACATTATTGATAACGTCATGACAGAGTTTTCAACCACAAACGAGGTTCCTCATTATGGTGAGGTGATCGATGATTGCTGGGAAGAAATAAAGTCAAGGCAGGGGAACGGATTTGCGGGAATCCCGTTTAAGTTTCCGACGTTAAACGAGTTCGCAACGATTGAACCGGGAGAGCTTTTCATCTTTGCAGCAGAAGCGAAGCAGGGTAAATCTATGATGCTTCTGAACTGTGCAATTGATTTGTTAAAACAAGATCTCGCGGTTTTATATCTCGATAGCGAACTTAACACACGACTGTTCACAGCAAGAGTGCTCGCTCACCTCTCGGGTGTTGAGTATAAGAACCTGACGTCAGGAAATTATACCGAAGAAGAAGCCAGAAAAATAGACGAGGCTCGCGAGTGGATGAAAACAAGAAAGTTCGTGCATATATACATACCGATGTTTGACCAGCAGAGTATTTACACTGCGGTCAAAAAGGTAAAACACACGATGGGACTTGATGTCCTAATAGTTGACTATTTTAAGGGTTCGAGTGAGGGCGATGCTTTCGATTCCTATCAAGAGCTCGGCAGATTTGTGGATTGATTTACGGTCCCAGCGTAGAAATGCGCTGAAAACTCATTGAATTGCTGGAAATCCCTAAAACCATTTACACCACAATATAAAGATGAAAAATGCTTAAGTATGAAGGTCGCGAAAGCAGAAAGAAGTAAATGGATCGCATATGGTTAAATCCTAAGTGCTGGAAAATGGGTAATCAGCAGCCAAGCCTCGAACAGAGGAAGGTTCAACGACTATCCTTTATAGGAGTAGGGTATACTGTTAACCCGAAGCAATGAGGCGTAGTAATACGTATGATATAGTCTGAACATCTCATGAAAATGAGAGGTGCAATAGCACGGTGCGTAAAATAAAAGAAAGGAGGACAATTGATGATTAAAGATAAAACTGGACTAAAAGTAGGAAAACTTACGGTTATAGAGAGGGCTCCTGACAAAATAGGCAAAGACGGTCAGAAAAGAAAAATGTGGAAGTGCAGATGTGATTGTGGAAATGAAACGATAGTTAGAGACGATAGCTTAAACGGAATTCATACACTGTCATGCGGTTGCTATCAAAAAGATAGAGTGCGCGAATCAGCTTCTGAATCTGCAAAAAATAGAACGAAATATAAGCCAGAAGAACTCAGGATAAGAAATATCTGGAACCTGATGAAATATCGCTGTGAAAACCCCGAGGCTCCTGCATACGACAATTATGGAGGCCGAGGAATTAAAATTTGCGAAGAGTGGTCTGATAATGAAGTCGGGTATGAAAATTTCAAAGCTTGGGCTTTTAAAAACGGATATGATGAAGCTTTAACGATAGACAGGCTAAACAACGATGAAGATTACTCCCCACACAATTGCCGCTGGACAGACACGATAAATCAAAATAATAACAAAAGAAATAATGTTCGGTTTGCATATTGCGGTGAGACTCATACCATGTCTGAGTGGGCAAGAATAAAGAATATTCCTATGAAGACTCTACATAGAAGAATACATACACTTAACTGGGATATAGAACGAGCGTTAACAACTCCAGTTAGAACCAAATAGTAATACGCACTAACACAATTGATGGTAAAGAACAAAATCTGCGGGGACATGGGAATTTGCGGTATTGGAGCGGCTCAAGCAACAACAACAGGTAAAGTAGCCGATTCCGCGAAAATCGGAAGAAACGCAAGCACAATAGCAATTATAACAGACAAAACTCCCGAGGAAGTTGAGATCGACGGAGTAGAATGCGGCAACAAAAAGCTCAGGGTAATCCTGAACAGAAACGGAATGCAGCACGCTCCGGGTGAGTATATCGACCTACAGTTCCAAGGAAATCATATTTCATACGAAGAAGCAAAACAGCACGTACCCGAAACTCCTTTCTAAACGGAGGAAAATATGGAGCTCAATGATCTTATAAAATCCGTCGATATTGTTGAGTACATCTCTCAATTTGTCGACCTTGAAGAAAAGAACGGTGAGTGGTGGGGACTCTCGTGCTTCAAAGACGAGAAGACACCGTCTTTCTCCGTCAGAAAATCCCCTCCGGTTTTCTACGATTATAGCTCTGGTATTGGAGGTAACGTATTCACATTTATAAGGCACTATAACAGTTGTACGTCAACAGAGGCGGTTAATATTTTAAAGAAATATGCAGGTTTCGAAGGTGGTGACGACTATAGACGTGAGAAGCTGACAGCTACGCAGTCCTGCCAAAGGTTTGCTAAACCTAAAGGAAACAAAAAAGAGTCAGCCGGTGTGATTTTAGCAGATGACTACATGAACCGATACGAAAAGAACGAAGAAAAGCTTAAGGTTTGGCTTGATGAGGGCATTGCGAAAGAATCTCTTGCGAGATTCGATGTTAGATACGATGGTTTTTCAGATCGTCTCGTTTATCCAATAAAGAATATAGACGGGAAAATCGTAAATATCGGCGGTAGGACTCTCGACCCTGACTGGAAAGAAAAGAAGCTGAGAAAGTACTGTTATTTTTACCCTTGGGGTGTTATGACAACGATTTACGGCCTTTATGATAACCTTGAATACATCAAAAGACAAGGCGAGGTAATACTCTTTGAAGGTTGTAAGAGCGTTTTGTTAGCTGATACATGGGGAATCAAAAACTGCGGAGCAATACTTACTTCGCACCTGAATCCGAGTCAGATGAAGCTTCTTGCTTCGCTTGGAGTACGTGTGGTTTTTGCGCTCGACCGTGATGTGAATATATTGAAAGATCATAACATTAACATTTTGAAAAATTATATAAATGTCGAATATCTTTTCGACTCCAAGGGGCTCCTTGACGAAAAAGATGCTCCTGTAGACAAAGGAAAGGAGGTATTCCGTGAGCTATACATTAGGAGAATCAAATACACTTAATGAATTTATAAATTGGCTAAAGAATAATGCCAACACATATGAGGATAATCTAACAACCATAGAAGATTTTAAGTACGGCGATAAAAATGTTTTTATCCCGGAAATATGGGAGGACGACCGTAGCAGGTTTTACCTGTCGAGCGCAGGTAACACACGTCTTAATTATATAAGCTCGTATTCCGATACGACACGCAGCAAGAATTACAAGGTTATTTTCAAAAACGGATCTTATATAAAAGCCTCTGTAGACGAACCCTACATCAAACCGACAACAAACGATGATGTGGATTTTCCAATTTCTGAGGATCTCGACAACTTCCTTTCTGATATCAAGATACTCCAGTAAAAGCAGGTGGTAAACATTAGTAATTACACTATATATCATTTACATAGCGATCTGTCAAACGGTGTTACAAACATTGACTCTGTAACAAAATATGAATCGTATGTTGAATGCGCAAAGGCTCAAGGTATGAAAGCTTTGGCTTTTTCGGAGCATGGATCGCTCTTCGAATGGTGGCATAAGAAGTGTGCCATTGAAGATGCAGGAATGAAATATATTCATGCAGTGGAAGCGTATCTTACGGAAACTCTTACAGAAAAGGTTAGAGATAACTACCATTGTGTGTTGATAGCAAAGAATTACGAAGGTTTTTTAGAACTTAATAAGCTTGTGACAAATAGTTTTACAAGAACCGATAATCATTTTTACTATGTTCCGCGCATTTCGATGGAAGAAATCTTTAAGACTTCAGACAACATAATAATCACGACTGCTTGTGTCGGAGGAGTTTTTGGAAAGGGTGACGCAAAATTACAAAGCGAATTCCTCGATTTTTTAAGAACGAACAAACACCGTTGTTTTCTCGAAATAGGACACCATCTTGATGAGAAACAAATAGTGTACAACAAAAGGCTGCTCGAACTTTCAAAAGAGAGTGGCGTCCCTCTTATAGCCGGAACCGACACTCATGTGTTGGACGAGATGCATGAAAAGGGAAGGTCGATTCTTCAGTTGTCAAAAAACATAAATTTTGGCGAAGAGGAGAAGTGGGATTTAAAATTTAAGACTTACGACGAGCTTGTTTCATCTTATAAAATACAAGACTCCCTACCCGAAAAAGCGTACATTGAGGCAATCGAAAACACAAATCTTCTCGCAGATATGGTCTCTGAATTTCAGATTGACAGAAGCACTAAGTATCCCAAGATATACGAAGACCCAAAGAAGGTTTTTAGAGAAAAGACGGAACTTGCCATAAAGACGCACCCGTATGCCACGAAAAACCACAGTGTCGAAGAACTCACGGGCGTCGTTGACGAGGAATTTGAAGTATATACAAAAACCCAGTCAATAGACTTTATGCTTTTGCAAACGTATTTGAGAGAATGGGAACAGGAGAACAACATCCAATGCGGATACGGGCGAGGATCTGTTTCTGGAAGTATGATGGCATATCTGCTTAGAATAACGGAAATGGATAGCATGAGATTTGGATTGAATTTCTTCAGATTTATGAATCCTTCTCGAGTTACAAACGCCGATATTGACACTGACTATAGCGGAGCAGACAGAGAAAAAGTAAAACGATTCTTGTTGCAAGACAAAATGAACCTACCTCATGTTAACTCTGCTGAGATTATTACCTTTAACACTATTGCGTTGAAGGGTGCGATTCGTGACGTTTGCCGTGCGCTTTATAAGGACAGTCCTTCAGTAAAACACATTGAACTTGCTACAAAAATTATAGAAGAAGCAGAGGCCAATGAAGAAAAAGCAAGAAGAAACTATCCAGACGTATTTAGTTATGTGGACATTGTAAATGGCACGATAGTCTCAATTGGAACGCATCCAAGCGGAGTACTTATAAGTGATTTGCCAATAGATGAGACAGTAGGTCTTTGCACCATTTCGACTTCTCCGTATCCAGTGTCGATGATAAATATGAAAGAGCTCGATAATTTAATGTATGTCAAGCTCGATATTCTTGGACTCGACAATATTGGTGTTATCAACGAGACTTGTAAAAGCGCAGGGATCCCGAGACTGACGCCCGACAATGTCGACCTTGAAGATGAGGCTGTTTGGAGGAGCATAAGAGATGATACGACGCTGATATTTCAATGGGAATCGAATTCGGCTCAGGCATATCTGAAAAAGTTTATGTCAGACAGGACTATAGAAATTGCAAAACAGAATGTAAAGGATTTTTCGTATATCAAATGGTTATCTTTTGGTAACGGTTTGATTCGTCCGGGGTGTGCAAGTTTCAGGGATGATATTGCCAATGGGTGTGTTTCTTACACAGGTTTTAAAGAATTCGACGAAGCATTCTCGAAAACCTTCGGACGAATAACAATGCAGGAAGATATCATGCAATTCTGTAAGAAATTTTGTGGATATACCGATGCTGAGAGTGACAACGTAAGACGTGGCATTGCGAAGAAGAAAGGCACCGCAGGTTTTGTAAAGGAAATACACGAAAGATTTGTCGAGTATTCATCTAAAGAGTATGGTGTTTCCAAGGACAAGCTCGAAGAGATGTTCCCGCCAATTGAAAAGGGTATTCTCGATGCAAGCGATTATGCGTTTTCGTGGAATCACTCTGACGCTTACAGTTGTATAGGTTATATCTCTGGTTACTTAAGGTATTATTATCCATATGAATTTATAACGGCAGCGCTTAACGTCTTTAATGATAACTCAGAGAAGACTGCAGAAATTGTAGCTTATGCTACAAAAAGAGGCATAAAGGTTACAATGCCTCGCTGGGGAATCTCGAAGGGCGAATATGTGTACAACAAAGACAAAGAAATAATAACAAAGGGTGTAACTTCGATAAAGTATATGAGCGCCGGACTCGCAGACGAACTCTACGAACTCTCGCAAGGCAAACGATACACGAAGTTCGTAGACGTTCTATATGCGTTAGAGGGCACAAGCATCGACACGCGACAGTTCGACATCCTTGTTAAGCTCGATTACTTCTCGGAATTCGGAAATCAAAGAGAGCTTCTCAGAATCTCTGAGATTTTCTACGACCTTTTCAGCTCTGGTAATGCAAAGAAGATTTCGCGTAGTAAGGTTGACGGAACTCCCCTTGAACCGATAGTCCAGAAATATTCTGTAGGCACAACAAAAGCAGGTGGTATAGCAAAGAGCTACACACTGCTTGACAACCACTCAATACTGGACGAGTGCGAGCGTGCAATCAAGGCTGTTGGTATGCAAGACCTTGACGACCTTGTTAAGATACAGAACTTCAAGGACATCATGGGTTATCTTGGATATATCACAGATAAGGCGGAAGACCGAAGAAAGCTCTACGTAACCGACATCAAACCCCTGCATAAGAAAAAAGACGGAAAGCAGTTCGGATACTCGGTTTTTACTAAATCGATCGGCAGCGGCAAGGAGAGCAGGTTCACGGTTTTCAACAGGCACTACAATAAAGATCCGTTCGGAAAAGGAGAAATAATTCATTGCCTTGATTTTGAGCGCGACGGCGCATATTACATACTCACAAAGTACACAAGACTTTAAGGTGAATAACATGATAGAAAAATTAAAACAAATTCATGAGTGTGAGGTGCTTAACGCTGACACACTCGCGGAGGCATTCAAAACCTGTATCGCTTTTGACAGAGTAAAAATTGCGGTGATTTTTGAGACTAAAAAGAAAGCTCTTGAATTTATTAAAGAGATGATGTCAGTTGCGAAAGATGCACCATATATGAAAATCTCGCCGTACAACTCAACGTATGACCAGATATCATTTTCGTATGGTGGAGCGATAACTGTAATGACAACAAAAGACAAAGCTCGTTTGTCTACGGGAGGATATCATAGAGCCCTTCTTGAGAAGCCTTTTTATGACAAAGTTTTCCCGCCAATCGAGCCGTCTGAAGAGCTTGATGAGTACTTAAATACGCTAAAAATCAGCGAAAAATGACTGTAAAATCTTAGTTTTATATACATAAGGAGAATCTATGAGTAAGAAAGTATTTTGTAACATCTGCGGCAAAGAACTCGATATCTTTGATAAGCAGCAGCGTTTTCATCTTGAAGGGCGACTCGGTTATGGTTCTAAGTATGACGGAGACGAGATCGACCTTGACGTTTGCAATGCGTGTATAGACAAGCTGATTGAATCCTGTAGTCTGTCTCCTGTAGTAGTCGAGGAGGATTAATATTATGAAGATTAATGATCCTGCAATTATGTGTGCGCTTGTAGCAATCGTTATTGCTGTATTTGCTATGGTGCTTGCGATCACTACTAACGCTGAGGACAGGCGTAATCAGAAAGATACGGAATTTGAAACAGAAAACACAGACATCACAACTGCAGTCGAAACGCTTTCTGATCCAGTAGAGACGACGACTGAAACAGAAATTCATACGGATACAGAAAAAGAGACAGTTGTTGAGACAGAACCTATGACAGAACCAGTCGTATATTACTTCACTGAAGACGAGGTTTTTATGCTCGCAAGAATCCTCTACACAGAATGCCGTGGTGTGGACAGCACAACAAACAAAGCTGCTGTGGCATGGGTAGTGTGCAACAGAGCAGACGAGACCGGAAGTACAATCGCGGAAGTAATCACAAAGCCGCATCAGTTTGCTTATAACAAAAACGCGCCGATCTGGGACGAGCTGTTTGATCTCGCTCTCGATGTCCTTAATAGATGGAACAGGGAAAAGAACGGCGAGATTAATGTGGGCAGAGTCTTACCCAAGGAATACACATACTTCCATGGCGACGGAGCAAAGAATTACTTCCGTAACGCATATAAAGAACCGTATTCTATCTGGGATTTCTCACTCCCGTCCCCTTATGAAAATTAAAGGAGTTTGCAATGACTGTTAAGGAACTATTAGATTATTTAGAAAAGAATGACATCCCGATGGATGCAGAGGTGTGCGTTTCTGCTGAATGTGGCGACGACGAAGAAAGAACTTATACACTCTGCGTAACACGATCTGAATTCAAATACCCCGAAGAAGCTATCTGGGAATTTGATAGATACGAAGATGTGTACGATGAAGACGCAATTCTCGCTTATAACAAAGAGGGCAAGATTACCGGCCTGTGTATCTGGGGGAGCAACGGATGATAAAGATTGAAAACACAGAAGTATTTAACCTCGAAGGTGCCATCAGAGGCGCTCGTAATCCAATGAATAGCTGGGCGAAAAGTGATAGTTATTACGACGAGAACGGGAAATACATACTCGGCGAAAACGACCTTAGCCTTGCAAAAAGACTAACAAAAGCTGGCTCAGATCATCGTAAGTTCCTCCGTCAGATATTTATATCAGTTGATATTACTGCGCCACTATATTGGTGGAAGGAATTCGACACCTATAAGGTAGGAACTGTAGCAAACTCAACAAGCACAATGCATAAAATTCACGCAAAAGAGTTTACTCTCGACGATTTCAGTCATGAAAAGCTTGAGGGCGTTTACCTTGAGCAGATGAAACTCGCGATAGACTGCCTTAACTTAGCAAGAGAAGGGTTTGTGGATACTAAAGATAAGTTTTTCTGGCATCAAATGATTCAATTGCTCCCAAGCTCGTACAATCAAAGACGAACCGTCACAATGAACTACGAGAATCTCTTGAATATGCATTACGCAAGGCGCAATCATAAGCTTGATGAGTGGCATACATACTGCGACTGGGCATTAACACTCCCGTATTTTAAAGAAATTTGCGTGCAGGAAGGAACATAATAGTGAGTCAGTATAAATATCATATTGCCTCGTGCTCTTTTGGGAAGGATAGCCTTGCAACAATAATTTTAGCCAAAGAACATGGCGATCCCCTTGATGCAGTTGTCTATGCAAAGGTTATGTATGATGAAAACACAAGCGCCGAACACCCTGAGCACGAAGACTTTATTAATAACGTGGCAATTCCCAAAATAGAGTCATGGGGGATTCCCGTGTATATTACAAAATCGGACAAAACATATAAGGATTGCTTTTTCCATATAAGAAAAAGCGGAGCTCATATAGGGCAGATAGTCGGATTCCCTATCCCATGGATGTGCGATGTTAATAGTAAATGTAAGTTGCCTGCGATAAAGAAAATTAGCAAGATTTATTCAGACAAAGAGACAATATATTATATCGGCATTGCAAAGGATGAGCCTAAGAGACTCGCACGGTTAAAAGAAAATCAAATATCGCTTTTAGATAAATATGATTATACGGAGGCGATGTGCGTAGATCTGTGCAAGGAATACGGGCTTTACTCACCAATGTACGATTTTACCAGACGGGGAGGGTGCTTTTTCTGTCCTAACGCAAGCGATTCCGCTTTGCGCCACTTACGAGAATACCATCCTATGATTTGGCAGGATATGCTGGCGTTATCAGCAACAGAGAATAAAGTGAGGGATCGTTTTAATAGAAAGGAAACACTCGAAGAAATAGAAAGGAGATTTACGAGTGAAGTTGAGGTATCGTGATTTCGAAATTCAACCTACAACATATCTCGATGGGAAAATCAGAGAAAACGACTACGCAGTTGTTATGCTTCAAAAATACAAAGAACCTATCGAGGTGGTATCGTTAGAAACGGGCGAGACCCTTATGAAAGATGAAGGATACTTCACAGTAGCTAATTTCAAATGGGATAAGGAAGGTTTTTGGCATTTCAATTCCTGCGGAACAAGATTCCTCGAGTATTATACCGAAGGATTGAATGAATTTATACTAAGGGCTATGAAGCTTTTAGAACTATCGATTACAAAGGAGGAAGAGTGCGATGTGTAATTCATCAGAACTCCAAGAGTTCGTAGAGCTTCAGGCGATCTCAGAACAGATGCGAAAAGAACGAGCTCGAATATGGGAGTCAAAGCATTTTAAATGGTTCTTTCCGGAATGGCGGAAGAAGAGAATCGAGCTTGAGGTATGGAAGCAGTATCAGTATGCCATAACACCAATAGTCCACGCGGCTATGGCAAAGATTCTCGAGGAAAATATCGTGCAAACAACCGATCAGCTTATAGAACAGGAGGCTAAAGATTGAAAGTAATTTGTATTTCTGGAAAGGCGCAGCACGGTAAGGACACAACGAGCCGAATTATGGCTGCTGAACTAAGAAAGTCAGGTTTTAGAGTTCTCGAAGCACATTATGCTGACCTTGTAAAGTATACTTGCCGAACATTTTTCGGGTGGAACGGCGAAAAGGATGAAGCGGGACGAACAATGCTTCAGAGAGTTGGCACTGATGTCATAAGAACGAAGGATCCTGATTATTGGGTGAGATTTATCGCAGATATTTTAAAATTTTTCCCCGATGAATGGGACTATGTCCTCATCCCTGACGCAAGATTCCCGAACGAGATAGATTATATGAAAGAGTGTGGTTTAAATACCCTTCACGTGAGAGTAATTCGTCCGAATTTCGAGTCAAATCTTACTGAAGAACAAAAAAATCACCCTTCTGAGACAGCTCTTGACGCTGCAAAAGCTGACTTTTACATATACAATCAGGGAACTGAAGATGATTTGAAGAAAGTCGTCTGTGAATTTATTAAGGAGAACCTTACATGAACAACAATACAACAAAACCGTACTACAATTTTGACATCGATATTGAAAAGATCCTTTTAGAAGGTGGAATGCTTGACGACCTTTTCTACCTGAAAGATTTAGAGAGAAGAAAGCTCTTCTTCAGCTCTAACGTGTGTCAGGTAACAGTAGAAGAGATTATTAAGCATATCCTTCAGTTCAATGCTGAAGATAAAGGAATAGACCCTCGTGAGAGAAAGCCGATTCTGCTTTATATTTCTTCTTATGGCGGCGAAATTGACGCAGGTTTCCAGTTAATTGACGTTATTATGACAAGCAAAACTCCTATTTACACAATCAATCTCGGTGTACAGTATAGCATGGGCTTCTTAATCGGGCTCGCAGGTCATATGCGTTATGCTTTGCCGACTGCAAAATATCTCTGCCACGACGGATCGAGCTTTGTCTATACATCAGGTACAAAGGCGCAAGATGAAATGGAATTCCAGAGAAGAGTGGACGAGCGTATTAAAGATTTTATCGTAGCCAGAACAAACATTACCGCAGAGGAGTACGATAGCAAACTTCGCGTAGAATGGTATCTCTTTGCTGAAGAAGCAAAAGAGAAAGGTGTAACGGACATGATTGTTGGCGTAGACTGCGACATCGACGAAATCATTTAAGGAGCGTTTAATGGAAGATTATCTCGGATACAAAGAGGTTGTTATTAACGAAGAGGAAGCAAGTCTTCTTTACTCAGGCAAATACGAAAATAACCACGAAGCTCTTAGAAATCAATATGTGGCGTTTTTAAACGAAAGTGGCGAACTTTATGAAATATATAAAAGTGACGGGGAAAAGCTTTCAAGAGCTCCGTATAAAAATATCAATAACGCCTTCTTAGGAAAGATTTCACCTCGAAACATCCATCAAAGAATGGCAGTTGATATGTTATATGACCCTAAAACAACTGTAAAAGTTATTACGGGTAAGTTCGGCACCGGCAAGGATTTTCTAATGTGTGGAGCTGCTGCTGAACTTATTGAAAAAGGAAAGTTCGATAAGATTGTGTATGTAAGAAACAACATTGAGGTTAAAGACTCTCGCCCGATCGGACACCTGCCGGGTACATATAACGAAAAGCTTTTGCCATTCGCGATGCCTTTAGCGGATCATCTCGGAGGAGAAGATGGGCTGAATTATATGATTGCGAAAGGGCAAATCGAAATTGTTCATCTTGGTTTTATCAGAGGTAGAGATATAAAAAACTCAATTATTATCTGCTCAGAGTGCGAGAACATGACAAAGGAGCACATTCAGCTTTTGATAGGACGTGTAGGCGAAGGCTCTGCGCTTTGGCTAAATGGAGATTTTAAGCAGTGTGACGCGGAAGTATTCAGAGAAAATAGCGGACTCTCTAAGGTAATCAGCGCACTAAAAGGTAACGAACTATTCGCTTATGTAAGACTTCAGAAAACAGAGAGGAGTAAAACGGCTGCTCTTGCAGACCTGCTTGATGAAGTATGAGAGAATTAACAATTCTTATTGATATGGATGATACGCTTGAAAACTTCTCCGAAATTCTCGTTCAGATGTTAAATGAAAAGCATGGGTTGTCAGCAGACAGGCCGAAAGAATGGGATTTGAAAAAGACGTTTCCGACATTAACATTCGATGAGATATGGGCTCCTTTAAAAGAAGATGAGTTTTGGGAGAGGTTAACTCCTCTCCCGGGAGCCGTTGAATACACTAAGAGGCTCATAGAGGATGGCCATAAAGTGCGAATTGTGACGGCTACCCATCCTAATAATGTAGAGAAGAAAATGAATTTGATGTTTTTGAAGCATTTTCCTCACTTTAAATATAAAGATGTGATAATTGCCCACGAAAAGCAGATGATTAACGGAGATGTTCTGGTAGACGATGCTGTCCATAATCATATCGGAGGAAAATATTTAAACATCCTTTTTGATGCGTCGCACAACAAAGAGTATGACGCAGCAGAAAACGGTATGATACGAGCCGATAACTGGGAAAAGGCGTACCATATTATCAACAACTATGCAAATCCAAGGAGGATACGATGATCATTTTATACTCAACGGGATGCCCGTTATGTAAAGTGCTTAAGAAAAAACTTGATAAAAAGGGAATTGAATACATGGAGATCACAGATAAAGATGTGATGATCAGCATGGGGTTTGAAAGAGTTCCTATGCTTGATACGGGGAAGGAACTTCTCGAGTTCGTAGAAGCAAATTCTTGGATTGAAAACTATACAGCGGAGGCGTGACATGAATATTCCACTTAAGATGAATAAAGATTTTGAAAAAGCAATGCATACAATGGCAGACAACTATGGCGAGGATTTCGAATACTTAAACGGATTCCACGAATCACAGCTTAACTTCTCTGATTTCATCGACGGTTTTATAGATAAAAACGTAGCAGACGTAACTATTGACGCAAATGCAAATGCGTCTAACAAGGACATCCGAAGTCTTATGAGCGAAAAGGGAAAGTCTCATGATAAACTTTTCGCATTTAATAAGATCTTTTATGAGTTGAAGAAGAAATATAATCTTAGAACCGCGAAAGAGTGGCTTGATTGTGAGTATTCGGGAGGATTTTACCTTCACGACGCACCCTCTGCTACATACATTCCGTACTGTTATGCATACGACCTCACAAAACTCGCCACAGAGGGGTTGTTCTTCTTAAAGAATTATAATAATCAGCCGCCTAAGCATTTAACAACATTTATCGATGATGTGATTGAGTATATAAGTTACGCAAGTAACAGAAGCTCGGGCGCAGTAGGCATTCCTAATGTGCTTATTTGGACGTATTATTTCTGGAAGAAGGATTGTGAGACAGGGTATTGCATTAAAGATCCTGATTACTACGTAAGACAGTCGTTCCAGAAGTTGATTTATAGACTTAATCAACCTTTTATGAGAATCGATCAAACAGCGTAAATACTTGCGCCTTTATGCGGCGACGCATATCGAATAACGTTGTGAATTGCTGAAAAATCTTTAAGTTAAAATAAGATAATTAGCAGCCAAGCCTCACTTGTTGAGGAAGGTTCAGAGACTATCCCCTCGGGGAGTACACCGTAAACGATTGACGGTGGAAGTGCAACGGGACTGCAATAGCAGTTCGTGATATAGTCCGCTCTCTATGGTGACATAGAGCAGCTCAAAATGAGCGGCGTCGAAGTAGTGAATCGACGCGAACACAAAGGTTGTAAATGTTTCAATATTCGATAGAAATTATATAGAAGCTCTCTTTGGCGGCGTGGAATATCCGGACGGAAGTTTTGTCATTGACAATGTCGAAGAGCTTATAGAGCATCAGAAGATTTTTATGGAAGTGGTATCTGACATTAGAAGTACTAATATGTTTACCTTCCCGGTGCTTACGTACAGTTTGCTTTATAAGAACGGTAAGTTTGTCGATGAAGAGTTCGCTCGTTGGTGTTCAGATCATAACACCACGTGGAATGACAGCAATTTCTTCGTTAGCGGAGATGTAACAACTCTCTCTAACTGCTGTAGACTTCTTTCTGATACTTCAAAACTTAATGCTTTTATCAATTCGATCGGTGGCACAGCTCTTTCAGTCGGATCTGTTAAGGTTAACACGATTAATCTTATGAGAATCGCTCTTGAAACAGAGTATAGCGAAAAGAAATACCTGAATCTTCTGAAGAGAAGGGCAATCCTTTGTTGTAAAACTCTCGATGTAATTCGTCATATTATGAAGCGTAACGTAGAAAAGGGGCTGCTTCCTAATTATCAGGACGGCATGATCGAGATGGACAAGCAGTATTGTACAATGGGTATTCTCGGTTTATATGAAGTTATTGAAGCGTTCGGATATACAACGACTGATGAGTTCGGATACACCTCGTACACAGACGACGGAATTAGATTTGCTTCGGACATCTTTGCTGTCTTAAACGAGGTAAAGGATTCGTTTACGGATGAATATTCGTTCAATATCGAATCTGTACCTGCCGAAAGAGCCGCAGTAATTCTTTGCCAGAAAGATAATAAACTCTATGACCTTGATGAAAGATTCATTTACTCTAACCAGTGGATTCCTCTTTCTGCAAAGTGTACAATCGCAGAAAAGCTCAGATTAAGCGCAATTCTCGACGAAAAGTGTTCTGGCGGTGCAATCGCCCACATTAATCTTGAGGCAAACTTCCCGAACACAGACACTGCGTGGGATATGCTTAACACAATCGCTCAGGCGGGAGTTATTTATTTCGCGTTTAACACACGAATTAATGAATGCATTAATCATCACGGCTTTGTAGGACAGGATCATTGCCCGGTGTGCGGAGAACCTGTCTATGACACATACCAGAGAATTGTAGGATACCTTGTTCCAACAAGAGCATACTCAAAAGAACGATTTAAGGAATTTACCACACGTCAATGGTATGAATATGCGGAGACATTAACGTTATGAGAGTAAAAACTATCGTAGACGAGGATTTTGTAAACTATAAAATTCCTTCTATGTTCGTAGGAACTATATCTTGCGGAGGAAAATGCTGTCATGAGGCTGGAATTCCGATTACAGTGTGTCAGAATGATGAGTGGCGAAAACTCGCCACCATCAACCTCTGCGATAGAGCCCTCTGTGAAAGATTTTTGAATAATCCTATCTCAAAAGCAATTGTATTTGGAGGGCTTGAGCCCTTTGAACAGTTCTCAGAACTTGAAAACTTCGTAGAGATATTACGAAATGAATACTTTTGCAGTACTCCCGTGATCATTTATACGGGTTATAACAAGGCAGAAATTGAGGATGAAATCGCAGTTTTATCAAAATACTCCAATATTATAGTTAAGTTCGGAAGATATGTTCCGGGACAAGCAAAGCATTACGACGAGGTTCTTGGTGTAGAGCTTGCTTCAGACAACCAATATGCAGAGGTAATAAGCAAATGAATAAAGTAAGATGTATGGCGCTAAAAAACGGCGACATGATCTCATTGAGTCACGTCGCCGTTAGAGAAGAAATGAATTGCAGAGTCTCAGATTTGATTGTGGGTGGCACATACGGAAGACTCGTCTGTGTCGCAAAGACAGGACGCAGAAAGTGGTGGAAGTTCTGGTTGCCTAAATACAAAAGCGCAAGATTTATATATCAGGAGGCATAATGGGAAGTAATTCTAAAAGTACTTTTGTCGTCATGGGAGCACATGGGCATGGTAGTTCCGGAAGAGAAGAAAACGATTATTATGCCACAGATCCAGTTGCTGTTGAGATGCTTTTAGACCTTGAAGCCTTTTCAGACAACATATGGGAGTGTGCATGTGGAGAAGGGCACATAAGTAAAGTTCTCGAAGATAAGGGCTTTAATGTGAAGTCAACAGACTTAGTAGACAGGGGATTTGGAGATGCCGGAATAGACTTCTTGGCTCAAACTGAAATATTTGACGGTGATATCATAACAAATCCTCCGTATAAATATGCCAAAGAGTTTGTTGAGCACGCAATCAACACTGTAACTTCCGGCCACAAGGTTGTAATGTTTTTAAAAATACAGTTTCTCGAAGGACAGGCTCGGAGAGAATTATTTGATAAATACCCCCCAAAGACTATTTACATATCATCAAGCAGACTTAGTTGTCCTAAAATGGTGATTTTAGCGCTGCTTCAAAGAAAAATTATAGCGCTCAGGCATATGCATGGTATGTTTGGGAAAAAGGATACGACGGTGACACGGTCGTTAAATGGTTTAATTAGAGGTGAATATGAGAATTACAACAAATCCAGACAAAGAATACGTCGAAGAGATAAGAAAACAACTTAAAGCGAATAACCACTATTGTCCCTGTGCACTAATCAAGTCTCCTGACACGAAGTGTATGTGCAAAGAGTTCAGAGAGATGGAAGAAGGGATGTGCCGTTGCGGATTATATATCAAATATAAGGAGGACGACGAATGAAAGAAGCTTGTTTTACCGCAATAGGAGTAATCATCGGGCTGATTCTGATCCCTATCTTAGTTTACCTTGGCGGGTGGTGTGGAGGATACATAGTAAAGATATTCTTTGGAACACCGTTCGTAAATGGCATGAATGCATTGTTTAATACAATAAGATTTCAAGCCGATATGATACCGAATATCTGCGGTGTCATCGCAGTAATCGGATCGTACTTCAGATCAACATTCAGAAATAACTCTAAATAAGGAGAATAATAAATGAAAAAAGTTGCAAAGTTTGAAAAAGTATCGTTTAAGGAATTTTTCGCATCTATGAAACGCGAGTTTGACCGTTTTACAGATTATAGAATCCGTGAGATTTACGAGAGTATCCAGCTCCCCGAGCGAGCTACATCAGGTTCGGCGGGATATGATATAAGAACCCCGTTTGAATTCGATCTTGCTCCGGGAGAAACAATTAAGATACCTACAGGCATTAGAGTGAATGTCAAAAACGGATGGTATTTAGGATGCTATCCGAGAAGCGGCCTTGGTTTCAAGTATAGATTACAGCTCGATAATACAATCGGTGTAGTAGATTCGGATTATTATTACTCTGATAATGAAGGGCACATCTTTCTCAAAATGACAAACGACACACACGAGGGTAAGACTATTTCCGTTGCGCTCGGTGACAAGATTGCTCAGGGAATTCTTACACAGTTCGGAATCACCTATGACGACAAAGTAAAGACAAAAAGAAACGGTGGATTCGGATCAACAGGCAAATAAAGGGGTGCTTGAATGAGAGAAAATGGTGTGATTAGCGTCCCGATTTGGGAAAAGTACACGCTTACAGTAGAAGAGGCGGCGGAATACTTTCGGGTCGGCGAAAACAAATTAAGAAGGATCATTCAGGAAGATAAGAATGCCGATTTCGTGCTCTGGAATGGTAATCGACCGCAGATCAAACGAAAAAAGTTTGAATCATATATAGACAGAACTAACCTTATTTAAAATACATATTGAAAGAAAAGAACCCGAGAAGTATAATTTAATATGCTATATTGGGTTCTTTTCATAATATTATGAAAGGAATAAAAAGTTATGTCAGAAAAAAGAAGAGATAACAAAGGTAGAATACTGAGATCAGGAGAGTCTCAAAGAAAGGACGGTAAGTACGAATATAAATATACAGACTCATGCGGAGAACGACATAGCGTATACAGTTGGAAGCTTGTCGCAACAGATAAGCCACCAGAAGGAAAGCGCGATGGTGCTTCTCTTAGAGATATGATTAAGGAAATCGAGCGCGATTTATTAGATAACATCTCTAATTACGACGCAAAAAAGATAACAGTCGACACTCTTTTCGAAAGATTGATAAGTTTGAAGAGGAACAGGAAGCCTACTACTATCGCAATGTACCGCAGTATCTATAACAGCAACATCAAAGATCGATTCGGTAATATGAGAGTTATAGATATAAGACATAGCATAATAAAAGAATTCTACCTTCAAAAACTCGAGCATTCATCTTCGATAGGAACTATAAAATTATTAGACGGGGTATTAGGCGGGGTGTTGCGATTGGCGGTAAAAGATGGGTATATTAGAACGGATCCCTCAGAGGGAATCGTAAAAGAGCTGTCCGTTAATTTGCCGACCGAAAAGAAGAAGAAAAAGAAACACGCTTTGAGCAAATTCGATCAAGAGCGTTTCATGTCATATTTACTAAGCGATTTACGGTTTAGTGATTATATCCCTATATTCATTTTTTTATTAGGAACCGGGGTTAGAATCGGAGAATTAGCAGCGCTACAGTGGTCAGACTGCGATTTTGAAAATATGATAATTCATATAAATAAAACGCTATCTTATAAGAATTTACACGGCAAGGGATATGAATATTTAATGACAAGTGCGAAAAGCTCGTACGGTGAAAGAGAAATCCCAATGTTCCACGAAGTGAAAAACATCCTTCAAATGCTTTGGGAAAACGGACATCCAAAATCACAGATAGAAGTTGGCGGATATAACAATTTCGTATTCATGTCGAGTAAGGGGCTGCCTATAAAAGCTGTTAATGTCGATAGAACCATAGACACTATAGTCGAACGATTTAACGAAACGGAGTGTAAGAGGGCAATGATAACGGGGGAACAGTTTGTCCCAATGCAAAAATTTTCGGTTCATATTCTTCGTCATACTTTTTGCACAAGACTATGTGAGGTAGAAAATAACTTGAAGGTTATTCAAGAGATTATGGGACATTCAAGTATCGCTGTTACAACGGAAATTTATGCAGAAGCAACGACGGAGCAGAAGCAAAAGACCTTTAATAAAATTGACTCAGGTGATGTACTCGTAGGAGCAACAAACGCTGATATGTCATATCTGTTTCGAAAGCATAAAGAGGCTCTTGACGCTGAAGCTAAGCCATTCAATCCGTTAAATAAATTTACGACAAAATATGATTGACGTTCTGAATTTACGACAAATTTTACGACACTTGACCGAAAAAATATAAGAACTTTTAAGAAGATATGTGACGCAAAAAGCGTCAAAAACCCTCGAAAAGTGAGGATATAAGAGCTTTTAAGAAGATATATCAAGTCAAGTTAACATATTAATAATTATAACACAACTCATAGACTAAAAGTTAACAATGTGTTCATAAGTAGGGGTGTGATACTTGCGAGACAATGGCTGTAGTACCGTTGTAATAAGGATATGATTTAAGAATTGTTATTACGCAAATCCGTTTTACGACACTTTTACGACATTTGAAAAGAACTCTATATAGCACATAACAGTCGTATTATTTTACGACACTACCGTCTCAAGAAGAGACGGCATACATACGTTGTTTGTTTATAAGAATGTTACTGTTAGTAGCACTGTTATAAGTAAATAATATACGCGAAAAAAAATCCCCCAAAGACGCTATAACAGCGCTCTGGGGGATCAATCAATGTTTCTGTGCCGCACATTGTGAAGCGTTTTTGAATAAGCGGCTTTCTTCGTTATCGGGCAACCGCAAACCGACCCACCGCTACCTTAGGAGTGTTAGGTTCACTCCCTCAAATCCTTGGACGACTCCGCAGATTATCCTAACTCTCAACGTCATTATTTATAGTCGTGCGAGCGTACGACATCCCAGTTCGGGCATTTTCGGTTGGTTCCCTAATGTGCAAGATGCAGTTTTTCAATGCTACTCTGCTTCGCAATATAAATCTAAGCGGCTCTTTACGAGCCGCTTTTTTTTACTTGTTATATCCTCTCGCATCCTCTAAAAACGTGTGGTTTTTCAGATGCGCTTCATACGACTCTTTAATAATCTGATAATTAATATCAATTTCTCCGTTTGTCATATCGTGATCTTTGAGGAATGCTTCGTACTTTTCATAAACCTTAAAAATACGATTAAACTCCTCTCGGGATACAATTGCATTAGGAGAACTAACCTTAGTCGCAAAGTCGATAATTCGGTCTCGGCTTGTCTGAACGAACATCTCTTCAGTCATTTTTGTGTTGTTGTTAAGAGCCTGAACTGCGCTATCAAGTTTAGCTCCTATCTCTACGATAGAACTGTCATATACATCCGCTCTGCTGTTAACCCACTGCATCCAGCTATCTCTCTTTGCAATATTGTCAGCCGAATAGTGGCCGTTAACTTCTTCAAGAAGCCGCTTTACTTCTTTTTGCACTGCGAGATTATCGATCCGCTCTTGCTTTTTTCTCTTAAAGTACTTTCTGATCTTCATCATCTCGGGCACTGTTTTGCCGAAAAACTCGCAAAGTTCCCCGATTAACTGAATCACAAATATTACAGCAATAATAACAAGCGCAATTTTCGCGGGAACGTTTAAATACTCTACAAATCCAATCATAACTATTAACCCTCCGTCTTAGGAGCGTTAACAGTTTTCGACATGGCGCAGAGACTGTCGATCATATTACTAACGACTGCCATATCGATGTCGTAGTTTACGGTTTCAGACGATGTTTCCACCATCGCCATTACCCACTCTTTACGAGTAGCGCCGTCAGCAAATTTTTCTTCTGCCTCTGCCATATAAGACATAACAAGAGAGAGAAGCTGAGTCCAGTTCTTTTCTTTTACTGCTTTTTGTACATACTCAACGAGCTTAAAAACAAGCGGAATAGCTACCGCAAGTCCGGATACAATCGTAAGAATATGCTGTCCAATGTTTTCCATAATGATACCTCGTTAATCTTTCATGTAGTTGTAAATACGATGTAAAAATACGAGCATCTCCTGTCTTGTACAGTTCTTATGTAATTTATAATTTCCGTGCTCGTCTCCGTATAATAATCCGTTCGAGACAGCGAAATTTACTGCCTCGGAAGCCCATTCATCCGGCACACTATCGTCGATAAGGTTAAAATCATCGTCGCTCTCAGAAGGAATTTCAGGCTCTCTGAGAGCAGTTAGATATGTGTTAATAAGAGCCTTGTACTTCTTCCAGTTAGCAAGGGCTTTGTCGTGCGATGTAGTCTTAAATATATAAGTAGGGCACCACTTTTTCTTTGCAACGTAGTTAGTACTTTGCTCATCTGAGTCTTCAAAAATATTGCCTGCTGATTTATTCACCCAGTACGTGTGCGACACAACCTTGTCGATGTCAAGGTCGAAATGCCAAAGCAACCAAGCGACAATTCGTGCGCTGTTGTCATACGCTTTAGCATCATGCTCTTCGTTATCGTTCATTATGACTTCAATGCCGATACTGGTCATATTTCCACCCGTCTTGTTAGAGCCATCCCCGGCGTGCCAACCCACCTCTGCTTCTCCTTCGGGGTCGGCAGGGCAAAGCCCCGTACCCATTCTGAGGTTCTGCCAAGCGCACACGTCGTCGATGTACAAATGTACACGAGCTGATCTCATATTTTCGTTGTATGTAGCTCGTGTATATTGTTCTCCGTCGTCATAGGTTCCGTCGATGTCATTTGTGTTATGTATGGTGATAAATTTAGGAATTCCAGTTCCGTTAGAGAGAGGCTTATTCTTTTTGTACAGCTCTCCTTTTTCAAAACCGGCAGCGGCTGCTTTGGAAGCATCCTTCCAGCGCGTCCCGTCGGGGATAATTTTTTCACAAACAAGGACGCCATTGATCTCGTACTGATAGTTAGGAGTTAATAATGCCATAGACGTCTCCTTATTTTACAAGGTCATAAAGACGCTTTAAGAAAACAAGCATCTCCTGTCTTGTACACGTACTGTGAAGTTTATAGTCGCCGTGCTCGTTTCCGAAGAGGATACGGTTTTCAACTGCCCATTCAACAGCTTCAACAGCCCACTCATCGGGAATATTGTCTTTTTTGATTTCTTCCATTTTTGCGTCCTCCTTTTCGTGATTTTAGCAGTCTCTATATCTGTTTATATCTTCTTGTATCTTCTTATAACGTCCCTCTTCATCTTCGTCAAACGACGCTTTTACTGATTTTTTATTTCCAAAAGCGTTGTGCTTACTCAGATTCTCAAACAGAGATTTAGCAAAGTAGGGAACAATAATACCGATAATCGCAGTAGCAATAGTTTTTGAGAGCGACTCTGCGATTTCCGCTCTTCCGCACCATGCAAGCACATAAGTACCCCACATCATAAGAATGCAGTGATTTGTTACCTTGGTAAGCATTCGTTTTGAATATTCTGTGTCCTTCTTGTTGGCACGGTTTTGCAGCGCCGTTTTGATTTTTGAAAACAGCGACACCTTTTTCTTTCTCTTTTTAGCCATAATAGCCTCCAAGTGTGACGCCGCAGGATAATTCCTGCGGCGTCTTTTTTTTTATTCAACTATCTCCCAGTTCGGCTTATATTCGTGCGGTGCATATGAGTTGTTGTCAACAAGACTCCTAAACACCTTTGTAATGCCGTCTTCGTCCTCATCAACGCAAACTTCATCTTTCATATAAAGACCGCTCGTCCCGTTTGAAGGGACGAATCGTTTTGCACGAGAAGGGTCTTTTGTGTGAGCAAGGCTCCAAAGCGTGCGATTGTTATTCGGACGCACGTCGGGATAATGAGAAGCGTTATGAGGAATAAGCAATGTGAATACCTGTTTCTCATCGTCCATGATGTCGTAAACGGGTGCTCCTGCAGCCCATCCTGTATAGTCCTTTGTAGGGTCAAACATGGGAATCTTGTCCTCTTCGGCAATAATTGCCGTACCATCCATATCTGCTGCTCTTGCTCGTAAGTCAAGCGCGTCATTAACGCCTTGCTGATAAAGTACATTTAACACAAGCTGTTTGTTTGTCATGCGTTCTGTACCCCCTTGTTATAAGCTTCGGCAAGAGCGTCGTATGTAAGATAGTTTTCGAAGATGTAGCCTGCGTCAACTTTGATAACTATCACAGAGTCCGCGTTAGGGATCTCATCGTGGTTACGGAGATTGTAAGGCTTGTTTCTATAAGCGATGCCTACAGCATCATTCTCAGTTGCTGCAATATAAGTGCCGTTATGACTGATTTTTATATATCGAACAGAGTCGGTAATACCGAGCTCAGTCCCGTCTGTTTTAATAATTCGGTACATAATATACCTCCATTCCTTTTATACACAAAACGCGAAAGCAACGCCTCTGTAATAATCCGCTTCTGATGTGCTTATTGTACCTGAAGTAGTAATACAGCAGAAGCTTGTACTATTGTTTATATATGGAGATCTTAGCCACCAACTTGATTCCTTTTTTCGAGGATTACCTAATTCATAATATTCGTATTTAAATCCTTCGTTTGGCGCTATATAAAAATCGCTATATCCTTCAACTTCAGCCAATGAGAGTAAAAATAGCTTATCGTTAACTTCATATGTTACAGTTTGCTGACTTCCATAACCTGTCGTTTTTATTACAGAAACAATGTAATCATTAGGCTCTGACATTTTATTTAGCATTTTGGGCAAAACACTTTTTCTCATACGAGAGTTGTGCCATCCGTTTGCATTAGTCGTTGAACTCTCCATCCTTTCAGATGTGACACACTCTACCGTTTGAAAAGTTATACCAGCTTTACCAATTTTCTCTTCGTCAACGGCGAAGTCTGCGTTATAGTTTTCAGCATCTGTGAGATCGTCGTGGTAAAACCCGATAATTCGGACAACAATATCAGAATCGTCGTACGAAACAGTTTTCTCGTCCCCGATCTTCCAATATTCATCTGCTTTTCCGGCTTTGCAAACTGCGGAAATATCTCCCCAAGACATACTCTCTAATGTATCTTTTCCGGGAAGGAATATAGCTGTAACTTCGCAAGTAGCATTAGCAGGAGTGGTATAGTTTTTACTTCCAGAAACACGAGCCGTGATTATTGCGGTTCCATTTTTTTGATTTGGGCTCGATATTGTTACCATCGTGCCGTCTACTGTCACAGTTGCAATGGTTGTATCACTCGACTCAACACTCACAACGCCATCTCCCACGTACCATATCTCGATCCACTGAGTAGATCCTTCGGAGTCAAGAGGGATATATTGGGCACTAAAAGTCAAGGATCCATCAGCTTTGTCTATAGCCCAAGTAATCCGTTTTGTAGTAGATGTCCCGTCTTCCCACATGGCATTTTCTGTAGGGGTAAATGTCGCCTCGTAAATACCTGCGTCTGTGGCACTTGTAATGCCTCCTATTATGAGGTGGGCGCTATCATAATTACTCCAAATAGGAGACTGTTCATTCCCTGTATAAGTCAAAGTCCCGCTCTGAGAAGGCACACCCTCAATCGTGATTTTTTGCGGCATGGCTGCTACTCTTGAACCTTCGTCAACAGAAATATCCCCCGCTGTAGAAACAGGGAAAAGTGAGAAGTAATAAGTCGTACCATTCGTAAGCCCTTCAGCCACGTATTCGCTAACGGCACTATTTTGTATAGTATACGCAACTCCATCATCGATGCTTTCGGGATATTTTTCGCTATTGTAAACAATAACGATGTGGTCTAACTGTGCAAGCGTCACGTCAGTTGACTCTTCTGCGACTATATTTCCGGGGTTAGTCCATTTGATCGTAACCTTTTCAAATCCGGGAGAAGCTACCAAATCTGATACTCCGTCGAGATAGATTGGCGTAGGGGTAATCTCAAACTGACCTTCATCCGTGTTCGTATAGGCGAACTTATGATTATAAGGGAAGAACTTATAGTAATATGTTTGTCCGTTGGCAAGCCCCACATCTTTTAAATAAACTCCTGAATATTGGTTGTGTGTAGTCGAATCCACTACCAACTTCCCGTCAATAGGGGTTTTAGGATAAGAGCCTCCCTTTCGGACAAGTTTTGTTCCTTTCCAAGTCGAAACAGCTTCTCCTTCGTAAATAACATCGCCCGGATCAGCCCATTTGATATAAGCTTCTCCCGAGCCTGCAATAGCATCAATATTCGTAACATCATCGAGAGGGACGCTGACGCCACCCGAGCCGCCTCCAAGAGGAAAGTATGAAATAATAGGCATAACTACCCCTCCTTATACGCAGAATGCGAAAACAAGACCTTTTTCATAGGCCGCATAATCGCCGCTTAATGACCCTGATGCAGTTACAAAGGCAAATGATTGCGAAGTCCCCTTGTAAGGAGATCTTAGCCACCACGCAGTAGCATCAGAGGTGTCGTACATATATTTTACAGGTTTGTTTCCGTTAACAAAAGCATCGTATTGCGTACCCTCTACTGTATAATTGGTATACGAATTGTCTCCAAAAACCTCTCTCGCTGATAACAAAAATAGGGTGCTACTTGTGGTTTTTTGCGTTGCAGAATTTCCGCTTGTTGCAGTATATTTATTTACAGAGACAATGGAATTTTTCAAATCCAAATCTTCAGATTCCATCGCGGAATAGTATTTAGGGATTGTGCTTGTTTTCATTGTTGAGCTTCCCCAGCTTCCAGAATTTGTATTACTCGTATTCATTGCTGCATTTGCCATAACCGTCTTCACTAAAAACGTAATTCCCGCCTTGCCTCGTTTATCGTCTGATACTACAAAGCCGTCATTATAACTGCTTGCTGCTGTAGTTGTGAGGTCGTCGTGATAAAAACCAATAATCTCTGCTTCACAATCAAAAACAAGATTGGCAGTAATATCAGAGCTGCACAGGCTGAAGGTTTTTGTATCGCCGAGAGAAAAGTATCCACCTTCCTCACCATTAGCCATTCCTGCTCGGCAAACGGTGGAGATGTCGCTCCAGCTCATATTTTCAAGGCCTGCATTATAGGGGAGTTCGGGAGCTTCTGTGACCGTAATATTAACAGATATAACTTCCGTCTGAGTATAGTTTTCTGACTCTTCGCGATAAATTTTGAGCGCCACAGAGCCAGTCTCAAAGCCAGTAGCTGATATACGGATTTCTACATAATAGTAGTTATCGTCATAATTATAACTAACATCATCATAGTCTATATCAATAATAGAGCTGTAATCTCCGTCTACTCCTTCTATGGCAATGAATCCATCAAACGGGGATTTTGTTATAATGATTGACTCTCCACCGTTAGTATCTAAAGAAACAGACGTGTCACCTTCGACTAATTCAATGGTGTTGGTTGCCTTTGTGATTTCCCATTCGACCTCATAATCTCTTTCGGTGCCGTCAGGCCAGACATATCCTGTGTTAGGATAAAACACCGCTGTGTATTCACCAGCATTTGTCGCCACCATATCACCTGCGCCATCTGCATGACCCATCTGCTCATCATTGAATGTATAGTTTCCGTCTTCGTCTATCCAAGGGGACTGATCCTCTCCGTTGTATACAAAAGAGGTTGTTGTCGGCTTGGGATATGAGTCAATATAAATTACATATGGGGTTGCCGATGTGCGGTTTGCAACTGCATCAACATCGTTCGCGTTGTTGTTTATCGCTCCTCCCACAGCGTAAGGGTAGAAGGCGATATAGTACGTACTATCGTTATCTAATCCGTCGAAGAGATAAGTTGAGGATGCGTACGCGTTTCGTATAATAGAATCAAAGTAAATTGCATCCTCTATATCATAAAAGGAAGTAGGCATCGAGCCTTTCTTACAAATAACTCTGGTTCCTTCCCAAGCAGATATTGTAAACGTTTGACTTTGATCTCCGTTTGTGACTGTTATATTTTTATCTGCAGGGTCAGTCCATTGTACCCAGATCCTCTGATTCCCGACGCTTGTAGATATATAACGTACGTTATCGGGAGCAACCGACTCGGGCTTTACTGAGATCACATTACTTTCACTCATAGAGTAATAGCCATCTGTCGAGTAGGGGAAGAATCTATAATAATAGGTGTTTGTCTCATTTAGGTTTGCGTCATGAAAATATATGGTCTGATACTCATTCTTTGACCCATCAGTCCCTGTATCATAAATAACATCCCCGTCTGTTCTGCTTGTGGGGGCGCTATTAATCTTCCTTACGAGACGAGTTCCCTTCCATTTGGCAAGTGTCTTACCATCGTACACAGTATCCTCAGGATCCGTCCATCTAATATATACATTTTGATAACTCGATAATACTTCGATATTTGATACAGGCGAAGGAGCAAGGCCTCCTCCCGTTGTGTGAGAAGGAAAATTAGAAATAATAGGCATTTGCATTCTCCTCCTTATCCAATGATAACTACCGTAACAGGAATGTCTACCGTCGGCAGTTCGCCGTCCGCAACAATAACCAGCTCGCCATCGTTCTGAGCCTGAATTGCGAGAAGAGCGGCTCTCGCTGCGCTGCGTTGTTCTGCGTTTGCAGAATTAGAAATAGATATAGTGCCATTTGAGGCGCTTGTCAAACCATTGACCTGTATCGTTTGTGTGTAGGGCTCCGTTGCGCCATCTCCCGCCCATGCGGACGTAGCCGTGTCGCCCTCGCCAATCACTGTATAAAGGACAGCTTCAATGCTTATACTTGCATTTGCTTTTTGATCAAGCGCCGCTTGCATATCTTCTACCTGAGTTGCGACGCTTGCATCGGCCTTTCCTTCGAGCGCCGACTCTATCTCTTCAACCTTAGAAGAATCGGCTTTAGTCGAGAGATCTGTCTGCAATGTTTCAACCTGACTCGTCAGGGTTTCATCTGTCTTAGCCATATCAGAGAGCGAACTCTCCATCGCGTCGATTCTTGCACCCAGCCCATTTTCTCCGGTAACACTCTCCTGTAGCCCGCTTATTGCAGTAGTATTATTTGCTGACTCTTCCGATACTTTTGCGAGTGTTTCATTCGTTGTCCCTAAGCCTGTCTCCAGACTGGTTGTTTTTTCTTGCAGGGCTGATATGTCTGAAGCCGCATCAGCTATCGATAACTGCATTTCTGTGTCTTTTGATTCAAGAGATGCGATAGCCTCATCGTGAGCGACCAGCGCAGCCTCTATCTTAATCATGTTAGAGCCTGATTGTCCGCTTATTTTTTCGCGCCAATCAATAAACTTTACTTGATCGTTTTCGGTTAAATACAGTCCATATTTTACCGTTTCAGCCAATCAAATCACCTCCGTTTTAGATAAAGCCCCGGATAAAACCGGGGCTATGTTATGTAACTTAAGCAACCTGAGCCCAAAGAGATTCAGTGCCTACAACACCGGGTTCCCAAGTGTTGTTATCAACAAGGCTCTCCCACGTATAACCGTTATGAGAAACCCTATCACCCTTCATATAAGGGTTTGTGCTGTCAGGCTGTTCCCAAGCAGGAATTTCATTCTCGTCAGGAATAAGCACCTTTGCAAACAGACTTGCAGATACATCAGGCGTCCAGTCAGCCTGAGAAGTGTGTGCTGTAATAACACGGTAAAGCACGTCCATATACTTAACTCTTGTGTCTACTTCATACGCTGTGTCAGGTCTCCACGTAGGGAAGAGTGTCACACCCTGAAGGGCTGTCTCATCGTCAAGATGGGGGACTGCCTTTTCAATAATTTCACGAAGTCTAATAGCTTCTTCACGTGTAATTGTCATTATTCAACACCTCCTGCAAGAATGTTAAGTGTATCGGAAAGCTCAGCGTTAGCATTCGTAAGCTCAGCCTTTTCTGCTTCGAGCGCCGCAACAGCAGCCTGAAGAGCGTCTCTTTCCTGTTCAGCAGACGTGATCTTGCCTACAGAAAGAGAAATATTTTTAAGAGTTGTATAGCCGTCGTATTCTCCGAGAACATTACCTGCGTCGTCGAGAAGCTGGAATGTACCTGTGAGAATCGCAGCGATGTCTTCTGCGGAGATCTCTCCGTCAAAATTAAAAAGCAGAGCGGGATATCTGTTTCCGCTCTGTCTGATTGAATCATTTATTGCGTTTTTGATTTGAATATCTTTATCTTTTGTTCGAATAATCATATGATTAAACCTCCGTAAAGTTTTATTATTCTTTCCATACACCGCCAATATTAGTGTACACTTTAACAAGTTCTTTCCAAACGCCTCCAATATTGGCATATCCACTACTAATGTCTTTTGATGCGCCTTCTATAGTAGCAGACATATTTATGCTAGCTGGGACTTCATAAACGACAGTTAGTGTACATCCTGTGAAATTCGCTTTAATGGTATTTAGAGCGAGTCCAGATTGAGACATGGAAATTTTAATTCTCGCATCGTTTAATTCATCTCTCGTCCAGTCTCCACAGTCTAAAGTGCATACACGTGCGCTCGTAGAAGCAGTACTAAGTGTATAAGCAGAACCTTTTTCAGTTGTACCGCTTGTCATTTGCATAGTATATGTACCATACTGCGTGACACTAATTCTCGCAGTACACGAAACGCTGACTATAGTGGCGTTAGCTGGTATAGACGACGTGTCAAAAAGGAAATATGCATATCCTGAAGGATTATATTTAGCAGTCGCTGTAATCGATGTGCCGTTCGCATTAGAAGTACTACTTGGTGTACCTATAACCGTTTGAGTAATAGGATTGGCTGGATTAGTGCTATTTGTATAATCCTCTACAGTAACTCCGCTGTTTTCACCAAAAGAAGTTACATATCCAACAAACAAACCACTTGCATCGACATTTCCACTCCCATCTACTTGAGCCATCGAATTGAGGATTAAAGCGGGTCGCACGCCTTTTTCATAGGAGATAACATTTGCCGAACCCGCTCCCGACGCTCCAGATGAGCTGACACGATAAGCATGAAGAGTACTGGTTGTATCGGGTGAACGTAACCACCAGTCATAAGCTGTACCGTTATAGTATGCGATTTTGTCAGCATTTGTAGCACTTTGAAAGAATGACAAAGTAGCACCCTCAGTATTAGTAGCCGATACCGTATTTGAGTAATAAGCTTCTGTTCGTGAAAGCAAGAATATATTTGTTGATAAGCCATTATTTAATTTCTGTAATGTTCCAACAGTTCCTGTGGAAGATGTATATGGAATCTTTACATTTATAATAGCATTTCTGATATTAGCATCAATAGCGTTGTAGAAAGTGCTATTCAGTTCAGTATGCACATCGGAATTTGCGTAATCATTATCTGAACTGTCCCAATTTCGAACCTTCCACAAGTCACGCATTAAGAGCCACGTGTTATCACAATCTGTACCGTAATAAGTTGTTGAAGGATTTCCTTGATGGATTACAATAAATTCTGTTAGGGTATTATCGACTTTGAAATATACGCTACTTCCTACTGCAAGATTTCCCAATGTTGCCATCTTCTCACCACCTTACGGAGTGTAAACAAGGCAGATATCTCCGTTAGCACCTGCCGGAAGTGCTTCTCCGTCAGCTACAAGGAAGATATTCCTCACTTGTTTAGTTGTGTAATTCGCATTATTCTGCGCTACAAGAGCACCAGTCATTGTATCTCCACTAGTAGCAACATAGTCATTATGACTGTGACCCTCTAATGACACATTTGTACCATTATAAGTAGGATTTGCTCCAGAGCCACGCATCATAAGAGAAAATGCCGTATGACCGATCAAGGCTCTCTGAGCACTTTCGACTAGACCAACGATTGTCGCTGTATCATTAGCGCCGTCTCCCGTAGTGCCATTGATATATCCGTTCTTGCCTAACTGTATACCATTACCATCACCTTGACCAATTGCAATTCCACCTGTCATAGTGCCACCAGATAAAGGGAGAGCACCTACTTCACTTGCAGTATATGTAGGCTTATTCGCTTCTTTTGCCCAAGCGGGGACGGTAGGATCAGTTTCCGTATAATCTACGTCAATAGATTCGAGCTTTGTGTCAATCTCGTCTTTAGTGTAAAAACCAGAAAGAGAAGAGGCGTCTGCTTTGGTTTCGTCTAATTCAGCGATCAACTCTCGGATATCAGAGTGAGCTTCAGCAGAGCCATTATGTTCTTCTAAGACTGTAAAAACAGCTTTTGATGTAGGGATTTCGGCATCACTATTATTCATAACAGTGTTAATGTCGAACCCGGTAAGCTTTTCAGCCTCTGCCGCATTTAACTGTTTTCTGCGCAGAGTGCCTTCTGAGTCCATATAGTCAATATGGAATGAACCGTCGTCAACACAGAAGTACGCATAGCCTTCATGTAAGGGCTGAGCGTCTAATGAGGTACGACTACCTTTGAGAGGTTTAAAAAGTGCCATAATATAATCGATCCTTTCTAAGAATAGATTCTGTTGGCTTTATATCAATGTTACTTTGCGTATCTTACCGTCCAAAGCCAACTCGTTGTTTTCGAAATCAAATTAAAATGAACCCCACTCGATCTTTTGTTCATCTAAAAGGGCATCCACTTCTGATTGTGTGTAAATTACAGATGCGTCTGACGCACTTGTCCCGCCGACCTTAATTCCTCCAGCGAACCAAGCATTGCCATCCCAGTCAAGCGTATAAGCATTACTTCTGTCAGTCGGAGAAGTCCCGTTACCAGCAATGTGAATATATTTGTTTTCTGTATCGATAATATTTGCTTGTCCTTCGGCATGTTGAAATTGAGACATTGCTGCTGTATACATACCTTCAGAGTGAGCACATTTGCCACCCGCATCTGTTGCAATACCTTCTGCGTGTGATGCAGACCCAGAAGCATGAGAGCCACCGCCCTCAACATGAGACGCATAACCTGAAGCTGTGCCGTATCTAGTTGAGCCATCAGGCATTGTGGTATAAGAACCTTCTGCATGTGATGCATAAGAAGTTACTTTAGTCATTTCACCTTCGGCATGTGACCAATAACCTGTAGCTTCGGTTTGATATCCTTCTACGTGGCATCCATCATTAAGTGCTTTTGAGTAAGCACCTTCAGCGTGTGAAGCTCTGCCTTTTGCTACAGTGCCACTACCTTCTGCAATTGACCACTGCCCTACGGCAATGTTACTAGTGTAATCACCAAAAATTTCAGCATTAGCACTCGCTACAACTTCTTCACCATCAATAGTAAATGTTTGACCTTCAACAGCTTTACCAACAAACTTTAAGTTTTCACGAACCTGAGCAAGCTCTAACTCTGTTAGATTTTGTGCTGTCTTTAATAACACTTCTGATCTTACGGCATAATCATAAATATTATTAATATCATCTATAATTTCGTTTTCAACAATTGTAATAACTTGAGATTGCAGATGTTCATCTTGGTTTACATAAAGCATAAAGAATGTAGCATAACCATAGTTTTTATTCACTTCAAGTAGATTAAATAATTCTACGTTTTCTAAGAATCTAACGGTACGACCAGATTCAACAGCCTCTGCTATTTCAGATACTGTATGAGTTGTTGTTGTAGAGCTAGTTGACACCCTGCTTACTATTAAATCTTTTTCTTTTTTATTTGCAATACTATCTTCTACAAAGCTTTCAGTTGCGAAACTAGAGTCATTATCTAACTGACTTGTCTTCGTAGGTAGTGTTTTATATGTGCCATCATTACTCAAAACTGTAGAACCATCACCTGTAATTGTGATAGCGCTTAAACGTCTATCTTCAACATAATTAGTAGTTAGCAATTCTATAGTAATATTTTTACTTGCGGCTAACTCAAAATCAGAAGTGCCTAATAGGTTATATGTATAAGGTGAAACAGATATTGTTATTGCATTTGTGTTTGCAGCATTTGAAATAATATAATAAATAGAGTCATAGTTGATAGGCGACCATGATACGTTTAAATTAACTTTAAGATTTTTAATATATAAGTTTCTTAAAGAAATACAATATCCAAAAGCGTCTCTCCAACTTCCAGATTTTGCACCAAAGTTAGTTGTATTAGCAGCATCAAAAGTACCAGCATTTTCGACATTTCTTGCATAAAACATTAGTCCTCTACAGTCTTTAGGTAATGTAATATTAGATAGTTCGGGAAGACCAACTGTTCTTGCACCATAATAACTAAACACTTGCGTAGCCCATGTTGCTTTTGCAAAACTATCTAAATATGCTTGATTTGCCCAGTTAGGGTCGCTAATTACACCACTAGCTAAATAAAAAGTTTTAAATGTATTATCTGGAATACCTGAATAACATAAAGGTAATTGTGATGTATGAGTTAAGGTATAGTTCGTTCTTTTAGTAACTTCACTTATATAAGGGTTATCACTCCAGAAAATGCAATTTGTATATTGTGCAGATTGCACATGATATAAACCTTGATTGCCTTGACTCCACTTTGTATACATATCTTCTGCATTCATATCAAATAAGATATTTGAAAACTGTGCAACACCTTCCAGCCAAGGGTAAAATGTTCCTAGAGCGCTAGGGAACGCATTTAATGACATGATAGAATTATCTGACGTCGGTACTATTTCAAATGTGTCGCCCTCAACAAGTTTTACTTCGACATTTGAGTTTGCGGGATATGTTTTAGAAATACCATTAATAATAATTGTTACGTCTTCAATACAATAAAACCCTAATACTGTATTTGAATTTAATTTCGTATATAGAGTTTCAACATAGTCGATAATGGCGTTTGACGTCGGGACTTCTTCGTCACTAGGGTTTAAAGATGCTGAAAGCAAAGCGCCAGAAAGACTTTCAGCATTACCAGCATTCAATTGCTGTCGCTGTGTATTACCGTCATCGTCAAGATAATCAAAATACGCAGTGCCATCATCTGTGCAGACATACACACTACCATCTTGCAATGAGGTATTATTTAATGATGTACGTTTACCACGTAAAAAGTGTAGCAAACCCATTGAAAGCACCTCCGTTGTTATTACTTTTGGTTGATGTGGGGCTGACTATCACAGCCCCACATCTTTGTTTAATTAGATCTTATTAAAAAGAGCCCCATGTAAGAAGAGTGTCAACTTCTGTCTTCGTGTAAACATCAGCAGCGTTTGCCTTTGTAGCAATAGCTTCTGTATTTGTCTTAACCTGACCTTCAGCAAGAGCGTTTACCTTAGTAGAAGCATCTTCCTTTGCAGCCGCAAGAGTTGCAGCGTCGCCGTCAGTAATCTTGCCTTCGAGCTCCGCCTTGGCTTCAGCAAGAGCGCCGGATGCTGTAGCTTCTGCCGCACCCTGTGCTTCAGCAGCTTTTTCTTCAGCATACTTCTTAGCGCCGTATACTGTGTCAGCAGAGGAAGCATCTGTGGAAGCACCAATTACAGCAGCCTTTGTGTCGTCTGCGTAACCCTTAGCTTCTTCAAGCTTATCTTCTGCATCTCCTTTTGTTTCATATGTTTCAGAAGCGAGAGTTTCGTGATCAGAAATAGCTTTAGCATTAGCTGCGATATCAGCCTTAATACCTGTTACTTCTGCGCCGTGCTCGTTAACATATGCGATAAGGTCGTTAACGCCATCAACTTCTTCAGCGGAAACACCGTTTGTAAGTCTTTCAATAGCGTTAGCATTTGTTGTGATCTGTTCCTGAAGCTCTGTCTTGTCAGCGCCCTTGAGGTAGTCAGCTTCGATAGCGTCGATAGCATCAGCATTAGCCTTGATGTCAGCCTTTACCTGAGTATCATCATAGATATCAGCAGATGTAAGGTAATCAGCTTCGATTGCAGCAATAGCTTCTGTATTAGCCTGTACCTTAGGATCGTTTTCAGCCTTGTATGTTTCAAGAGCAGCCTTTACAGAAGCAGCAGTTTCAGAAGAGCCACCCTGTGCGGAAGCAAGAGTTTCTTCGGCCTTCTTATTAACATATGCGATTACATTTGTGATGTCTGCATACTTATCATCAGAAGGAATTGTGCCAACATAATCTTCGAGCTCATCAACAGCAGTCTGAACCTTGCCAACTTCTGTGTCGGTGTAGCCCTTAGCTTCTGTAAGCTTATTAGAAGCATCTGTCTTTGTTTCGTACGTGCCTTCAGCAGTTTCGATGTGTTCAGCAAGAGCAGCGGATGTATCGTCAGCAGTCTTCTGAGCAGCAGCGATAGCTTCGTCTTTAGCGTCAGCATAGCCCTGAGCTTCTTCTCTTGTAGCATAGTCGCCTACAGCCTGCTTACCATCAAGAGCTGCCTGAAGACCGTCAACTTCAGCGATAGTATGCTTGTCGGGATGTGTATAAACTACAGTTTCAACACCATCAATCTTGATGTTGCCGTTTGTAGCAGATTCCTCAACCTTGTTAGCACCATCGGACATGCCGCCAAGACGTGTGATTTCGGAATCAGCGATAAGGGACTTGCCTTCAACCTTGTCTACCTTTGCAGCAAGACCTTCGTCCATGTCTGCACGGAGTGTGCCGATAGCAGTTGTATTAGCACCTTCAGCAGCCTTTGCGCGATTTACTTCTTCTGTAAGAGCTGTGTTTACATCGCCGATAGAATCTTCGATAGCAGCCTTGTCTGTGGATGTAAGATAGTCAGCAGCAACAGCATCCCACTTGGCCTTATCACCAGCAGCAATCTTGTCAAGTTCTGTCTTATTAGCGTGCTCGTGCTTCTTGGCTACGGCGTCAGCAAGATTTTCTTCTGTCTGCGTATAAGTGTCGAGAAGTGCCTTGTTAGCGTGTTCATGGTCAACAGCTTCGAGGGCTTCAACGCGAGTGTTCATAGCAGTGTTGAGATCATCGGCGTAACCTTCAGCATTTGCTTCTGCAGCATCCCATGCAGCTACCTTTTCAGCAGTAATGCCATCAAGAACATCCTTGTTAGCATGAGCATGGTTGCCTTCAGCGGAAGCGTTTACCTTTTCTGCAAGTTCAGCAGAGAGGTTTGCT
Organism: Acutalibacteraceae bacterium; assembly: GCA_045539925.1. Classification (GTDB taxonomy): domain Bacteria; phylum Bacillota; class Clostridia; order Oscillospirales; family Acutalibacteraceae; genus SFWF01. The sequence continues at coordinate 50,792 of JAZQGH010000184.1, forward strand.
TCGGAGATTTCAGAGAGATAAGCAACAGAGCCAAGACCAAGGAGAACCTTGAGTTCTTCTGCTGTGGGCTGCTTATTGATCTGCTTCCATTCTGCACCGTTCCACTTAGCGAGAATGTTTTCAGATACGCAGTAGTAGAGGCAGTTTTCATGTGCCTTTGCAGGAAGAGCAGCAACGTTTGCTACCTGAACAAAGTCACCAAGGCGCTTCATACCTGTGCCTGTACCGAGGTAAATACCGCCTTCATCAGTAGTAACATAAAGCGCACCATTGACGCCAGTAGAGGGAAGGTTATCAACTAAACCTTTATAAAATTTAATCATGTTATCAGCCATATTATGTTTCCTCCATTAATATAAGTGATTATTAAAGTTCGCCCCAAACATAGCTATCCTCAATGTTAGAGATAGCCTCTTCGAGAGCTTCAAACTGTTCTGTAGTAACAAATTCAGCAGCGTAGTACGGCTTAATGTTGTTGTGGCAATCTTCATTACTAAGATTAATGCGGATAGAATCAGCACCTACCCTAACACCATTTTCGTCATACCACTCTACTACGTAATCCCAACCAACATATTTGGATTCGGACGATGTTTTACCGAAGTATGTCCAAGTTTCGTAAGTGGGATCATAAGAAGCAAGAGCAAGCCAGCAAACACTGTATTTGCGTCCAAACTCATCCACTCCTGCAGCAGGATCGTCAAATGTGAGCATTTCGTCAATGATCACACCTTTGTCGCCTTCCTTGAAGCTTACTGCATTCTCAGGAGCATACGCCTTGAATGTCATATAGTACATATTGGCATTGCCGTTAGCGCCGACATTCTGATGAATAAATGTTGCGTTAGCAGGACACATGATACGAATTTCCTTGTCGCGATAATCAACAAGGGTTCCTTCGGGTGTTCCAGAAATGTCGTACTTTCTTGCAACGTAAACAGAGGGGATGGAGTCGATTGTTCGCTTGTCCATCATAGACATAGCGCCGTCAGAGTTTCTTGTTGCAAGATTAAGGCTAAGAGCACCGTTAACTGCTACAAGACCATGAGACTCTTCTGCAATCTTGACAGCAATTTTGTTATCTACAATCTCAATGCCATCGCCTGCAACAAATGTGTCTACGAGTCCCTTGACAGGGATATAGAGATTTGATGTGTTAGCGTCGTTAAATACCATCTTGATATAAGGATCGCCAACAACAGCTCCTTCGTAGGGAACATCATTCTCAGTAACTCTTTCGAGAGTCGCGGACTGGAGAACCATGTCTCTTGCCACATTGATTGTGTCTCCTACGTAAGAAACGACATCTCCGACGGTCTTTTTGAGTTTGTAGCTTACAGCATATCCATCGTCTGCTTCCGCCTGCTTTTCAATAGCGTACTCGGGCACAGAAACCTGAGGTACAAAAAGTCCGCCAGCAACTGCAACAAGGGCATTGCCCTCATCGGGAGCAATAGCAACCCCGATAGCCTTGCCGCCGTCACCAGTGTCAATAATGTTCATCGAGCCGTCAACCGCTGTAAGTCCTGTTAAACCAGAAATATTCCCTGATTTAAGAGACTCAAGAACCGCTCTGTCTTCAGGAGACATTAATCCTGCAAACTCAGACGTTGCTTCGAGACCAACGCCCATGAGCTTTTCGCCATGATAGATTCGCTGAGAATCCTGAATCCAATACAGGGCAAGCGAGTCCTTCGTAGCCAGCGCATCATAAGTTGCCTGCAGCTTGACGGCTATAAATTTTACATTTTGAGCCATATTACTTCCTTTCTATAGAATTGATATTATAATAAGAGCTCTGCTCTCATTAACAAATTAAATGAACTCCCACTCGTAATCAGACTCTTCGCCGTTCTCGTCGATGAAAGTCCATTCGTCAAACGGGTTAAGATCTGTGGGCGGAGGATTTTCGAGTCCGCCGTCGTTTGTCCATGTGAGAATATTATCCTCGTCGATGTGAGGAATGAATGTGACGCTGGAAGCACCGATTACCTCACCAACATTAATAATCTGTCCTGTGGTAAGGGTAACGATGATTTCTTCATTCTCGTTAACAATAAAGCTTTCAATGCCACAGCCACAATCGCCGCTCGCCGGGATGACACAGCTATCTCCGATAGGAGAGCCGTTGGCAGTGAGCTGAAGTGTGTTAGCTTCTTTGTTAAACATGATGTTATCAGCCTTTGTTTCGTCGAGATAATTATTCATATCGTTGATGGCTGCAATAGCAGCATTAACCTGAATAATTCTCTGATCAAGAGCGCTTAAAGCATCATCTGCAATAACATCACTCCAAACAGTAACGGGCAGAATAGTCACTGTAGTAGGACTTGTTTTTCTGACAAGCTGTTTAGGGTTTCCGTCAGGATCCATATCCACCTTCGTAAAGGTCAAGCTTATCTCGATATCGCCCGCTTCTCTGGTTAACTCTGTATCGATAGGGAGTTTATACTGTAACTTGTCCTTATAAAGCTCGTCTGATTTTGTAAGATACTCAGTCTTATACTCTCGGCTTACAGGCTTTACGTATTCCATCACGACGGTGAAATCGGACATCTCGATTCCTTTATAAACAGGGTCAACGAGGAAGTGAAGTGTATCAACAAGTTTACTGCGCTGCATAATTCTTTCTCGCACTGTTGTTTTGAGTAAATTACTTTCGTCGAGTAAAATAGTGTACATATCACACCACCTTCTTTGCAGAAATAATATAGTCATATTCCTGCTCTGTAATTTTCTTAGAGGCTAAAAGTTTATCAAGCCATTCTTTGCGAACCTGTTCTTTTTCGTACAGCCTCTTTAAACTTTCAATAAATTGATTCATATCATCTCTCCTTCTATCAACAGGAGTGTATACGCATCGATGATTTCTTCGGGCGTTTTAAGGTTAAGAATCTTAAGCTGCCTATACTCATACTCATCAATCTCAGCAAGCTCTACGGTATCGCATCCTTCAACGGGGAAAGCGTAAAGTCCTTTTACATGCCAAACAAATTCGCCGTTAGACGACATAATTGCCTGCGCCTCATTACGAGGGCAGGCAATTATAATTCCGTGCTTTTTCTGATATTTAACGAAGGCGAGACGATCTAAGACGTCGATAACTCTACCGTCTTTTAAAACTTTATAGTACATGATCTCCTCCTTAAATGGCAAACATTATTCTTACATAAACAGTGTCATTAGTAAGCTGAGTAATGCTTGACGCAGCACCAGTTTCACTAATTCTATAAACATAAGCAGTCTGTTCTACGTTGGGAGAGCGTGTCCAATAAGCAACCGCTGTGCCATCTTCGCGGCGACAAAGCCTTGCGTCGTTGTTTGTCACGAGATGACTAATAGGAGTACCTTCGCTTGTATATGGCTCAATGCTAACCGCAGTGTTGTTGCATACTTCATAAATAGAAGGAATGAAGATGTAAGAGTCAAAGTTTGTAACCGTAGTAGACTTATTACCTATAGACGACTTTACCGAAACTTCCTTTATGAGTTGCTTCCATTGATTCGGAAATGCGTTATACAGTCTGCTGTTAAGATAGGAGCAAAGACTATATTCTCCCCAACCACCACTATTAGAGTTAGGAGAGTCTCCCAAACGGATAGGCTGCGGCAGAACATTCGAAGCAATAAACGCAATAGAAGAACGTGCTCCAGATGTGCCAGTCAAATAATATCGCTTCATTGTTCCGTTCAACTCAAGACAAGTTTCGAATGTCATTTCGTTATGAGACCAGTAAGCAAGACGTGCGCACACCTCGTCTCCGAGATCTGCATACCAAAGCTTGCTCCAATGAACAGTGCCTTTTGCATAATTTTCATAAGAACCATCTTCAAACTTGGTGCAGCCAAAAACAAGAGTTACATTGTGAGTCATGTCGTGAGCGCCTTCGAGAGAGACGTAAAGAGGCGTATCCTCCTTCATGTTTGATGTGTAGACATGGAGCCCCGCTTCGCCTTTCTTATGACGAAGAACGATCATTTCTCTATTAGGAACTGTCATAGGAGTCATCGTAGCACTACCCCATACGAGTCGAGCCCCGTTGTTATAAGAAAGCTGGAACCCGCTTGTATCAAGTCCAGAGAAGCATTGCATCAGAACAGAGTTATTTGCGTTACCGCTTGCCATCTCGCAGTCTACAGCTAAAACAAAGTCTCTGTCTTCGGAGAGCAGAGCAATACCTGTATCAAGGTGGTTGCGTCCTGTGAATTCGATAGGTTCACTAATAAGAACTCGCTCTTCAATATCAGAGTAGCTTACATCTTCGCCGAGGCGAATAGAAACGGTGTCTTTTGCTTCAATGTAATCGGCAAGATTGATTATGCCAGCAGCACTGAGCTTGGTCATCATGTAAAGTTCCACCGGACGAAGCGTAGAAATATCTTTGTTCTCAAAATATTTATCTGCATATTGGCACGAGTCGAACACTGCGTTTATAGTCTTGTCTCCATCTACATAGCCTGACTTATCCCATTTATCAAATAAATAGTATTTACGATTAATTTCACCTGCTGTATATGTAGGTGTTTCGCCACTGTACAAAACCATAGATCCGTAAGGAGCAACGCTGCTTTGAAGTAGTGAGCCATTGGCAATATACTGTACTGTATAGTCGCGAGTTTTTTCTGTATACGTCGCTCGTATTGTCTGGTCAGACCACACAGGAGCAAAATCAGCATCCCATCCAGCAAAGATATATTCTGTACTCGGAGAGCTTTCCTTTGTAGGTGTGGGTATTGGGTTTTCTGCCCGGGTGATAGGATCCACAGGCAAAGACTCTGCATCAACATACTGCACGTCTAAGATTGTTCCGTCGTGATTAACAAACGTCACTACAAATTGTTTAGTTGTTGCATCTGCTTCAATTGTGAGATACTGCCACAGTTCGTTAAAATCATTTATCTCTCTGTCTTTTCCAGAGGCAACCCATATGTAACCAGTGACTACGGACTTACTGTTTTCATAGCCGTCGTTATCTACGCCGCGCATATTATACATTCGGCTAAGGATGGAAGTGTCTTGAATACCGAAATCTTTATTCCAATCGATTCCAATGAGTCGAACCGTATTAAGACTGGTAGACGCATCAACGATTGCGTGTGTATCTACTCCGTAAATATTTTCGGCAATAAGCTTCTGTAACTTTTCATAGCTTGCAACATCAAGAACCTCAAGATCATTAAGATTCTTCATTGTAAGTGATGTTACTGCAGGAATGTAGGCTTTCTGAATTTTACCGCCATTTGCAAAAATAACGCCTGTTGCTCCAGAACCCTCCGCGCGAAGCTCAATAAGATTGTTACAATTAGATAAGTCAACTACGCTATTAAGTCCCGTGATATTGCGAATATCAAGGTATTCAAGCAGCCTGTTATTTCCGAGCGCAAGCCCCGTCATAAATGTATTCTCGTAGCCTTCTACGTCGCTACCGATGACCAAACTCTGTAAACGAGAAGCCATCGAAAAGTCGTTATCTCCAAGATAACATTTCGATAAATCGCCAATTGCCTGAATAAAAGAAGCACCGTAAATAAGCACAATGTCCGCTGTCTCAGATTCAGTTTCTCTTCTGACAGTGTACTCCACTCCAGCTTTTGCTCTAAACACTATAGGAGCTGTGTTGCCAAATTCTGCGGCAATATACATATCCGTATAAGGCGTTAAATAAAGCGTGTAGTCTTGCGGAACAACAGGGTTTGTCGGATTATTAAATCTCAATCTGATAAAATCGTCTTTCGCAAAAGTACTTACATACTTTGTCGCCATATACAGTTCCTGATTGCGTTCAAATTGCCTGCGCTGATACTTCTTTCGACCGTTAAGCATCGGCTCTAAGAACATCGGGTTTTGTGCGCCAGCAATGCTGTTATCAACAGAAACACCACGATATGTTCGAATATATTTTCTCTCGGTGTCAAGTCTCCAAAGCTCTTCAGGGAACTGATTCTGTGCGTCATCCCACTGCTTGATGAGACTCGTAGAACTCCAAGCTCCAAGACTTTCGCATGTCTGGAACATACCTTTGAGTCTATCCGCAAAAAGATCTCTGATGCGACAGAATAGGTTGCTTTCTGCCGCCCTGTAAACATAGGCTCCCGAGGCATCCTTGTCTACATCTTCTAAACCGTAGGTAAGAATGAGCTTACCCGTGTTATCAATACCTAAAGATGTATCCATATCGTACGCGAAGCATAAATCCCAACGATATCCGTCATTGATTAATGCTTTTTCGTTATCAACAATATAATTGTTGACCTTGCCACCAATTGTTGTTGCTTCTGTTTCAGAGATGTAAATTTTACCCCTGTGAAGGAAAAGATTCTTCGCTCTGTTGTCCACCATTAGGTATCTTTCTGTAAACAGATAGAAGTACAATGCTGAATCAAGAATAAAATAATCCTCGAAATTCGCAACGAATTCCTCGTCGGTCGATGTTACAACAAATTTATAGAACTCGCGCCATGCGTCAATGTTAACCTGTCGCTGCTCATCGGTAATATCATCCATCTCATATCTGAATTCATATGACTCTGCGCCAAAAGATTTAAACTCGCCTTCTTCGTCGTATGTGTACTCAGAATAGAGATTGTCATAAGCCGCATTGCCTGCTACGAAATCCTCGGGAGCGATATAAGCCCCGCCAACGCCTGTCGGGAACTCTGCCAGCGGGACATCGAAGTCCATAATCTCGACGATACATTCCTTAGGATCTGCTGCATCGTTAACGCGAGTATAGTCAGTTTTCTTGTCATCACCAACGTTGCCTAACGCATAGTAGTGCCACGAGGTGTCATTGAACTCTCTGTGTTTTGTCAGATCTTCTTCGTTCTCTCGAATGAAAACTACGCAGTTATGAAACTCCATAGTATCACGAACCCTTGGGTCATTAACCTTTGCAGGTCTAACGACAGGGTTAAACTCATTATATCTGCGAGCGAACTGTGCGTTGTTCTGATTTTCAGACGAAGCGATGTTTACCTTAATATTCATATAGTTGGTAGGCACGGAGTCTCTTGTAAATGTTACCGTCTTACCCGTGATCGGATTCCCCTCTTCGTCTGTACCATTAAAAGTAAAAAGGGAAGCATCCTTGTTCATAATCAGTCTAATGTTTCGTCCGGCATACCCGTACTTATTAGAACTCGTCCCTTGTCCGCTATGTTCCGCCCCCGTACATGTCCAGTTGTCTAATACTGCATCGCCACCCTTGTAGATCTGACGGACGGTAGTGTTCTTAACTTTATCGTCTTTGTCGTTGGTGAACCACGGGGCATCAATCATAATGATACGTAAGTCAGGACATTTTTCAGCTAATGTCTCAGGGGTTAATGCGTTGTTTTCGTCGTAGATCTGGTTACGGTTGTATCTCGCAATCATCTCGTCCGCATTACGAGCGTCTGCGATGAAATTTGTAAGAATCTCCTTGTCAGTTAAGCTTGTGTCATACGCCTTCATACGATACACATGAACATCACAGTCAGCGCTTCCTATCGTAATCGGCTGAGCAGTAAGCTGCATGAACGACGAGTCAGACGCATAAATTAACGGTCTGTTCGCAACTCCGTCTTCATAGGTCATAACCATAGGAATGTCGGTGTCTTTGTTGATATTGAATTCAAACTCGATAATATCTTCTTCACAATAAGGAATATAAAGTTCTTTGTTGCTTGCGTAAATATTCGCGTTCTCAACCTTCATATCAAGACCAATAGGAGTGTCGCCGTCTATACAGGATAAGAATGTACTGCTACGCTTTTTAACATTCGTAGTCTTAAATACGAACTTAAATTCTTTACCTGTTGCTTTCGGGTCATACTCCGAGCCGAAAAGGTTGTAGTTAATAGTAGCCGTTGTGCCTGCCTTAACACAGAAATATGTGTCGCCATTGTCGTCTCTCTGATAACCGCCGTTAGTCCAGTCGAAGTTATCAGATATAGACATTGTTATACCTGTGTTTGCGTCAGACCAAATTCTATTTTCGTCATTATTTGAACGCCCCGTAGGATTAAAGTCAAATGCCATATTAGCAGTGACAGGCTTAATCTCAATTCCGAGTTCTGCCACATCAACCTTAATGTCTACCGACGTTACACCACACTCAATCTTTAAAGTCTTTTCACCTACATCAGAGGATTTATATGACCACGTATCGACTGTGCCACTAAGAGTCTGTTCCCCTATGGACACACCATCTACATAACGTGTGACCGTAGGATTTTCAGATGCGGGGTCAATAACGACATATGTAATTTCCGTAGCATTATACTGACGTGCTTCAACAACGCCGTAATAGTCATTTCTATAAACACAACCAATAATAGGTGTCGTTGACTCTGCGTCGCGCCATATAATATCCTTATAAATATGAGGAGTCTCAATCTCCACACTATTTACAGAGGCTATCATCCATACTTCGAGCAGATGAGCTCCGTGCTCCTGTGCAGGAAGTGTATACGATTGAAGTAATCCAGACGCATTCGTAGATACCGACTCGAGCTCTTTGCCATCAAGTTTAAAATGTACAGTCTTAGGAATTGCTCCATAAGGAGTGTATGTAAAGTTGACAGTCTCTCCCGCAGTATATGCTACCTGATCTCTGAAAGAAGATTCTATGCGTACGTCAACCATCTGAACAGTCCATGTCTTAACAGACATCGAACCACCCTCGTCCGTAACGGTGAGAGTAAACTTATGCGTTCCTGTGGTCACATATTCTGATAAATCAAAAGTGTTAAGCCCTTGATTCAAAGAACCAGACATAATCACAGAACTACCTTTTTTCCAAGTATAAGAGCAATCAACTGTCTCACCATCAGCGTCGTAGGAGGTGCAATTGAATTCAATAACAGCCTTGTCGCTCGTTGTGATCGTTAGCGGGGAAGTGGTTACTCTTGTGACCGTGAGGGTTGTCGCTGTAGCGCCTCCACCAGAGCCACCCGTGATAACAAACTGACTTTTTATAGACTCAGCGCTACCATCGACTTCATACAGCGTGAACACATTCTCTGTTTCTTCTCCGGTCGCTTCGAGCGTAGCGGTTCCGTAAGTAGCATAATACTCATAGCCAGCCTGCTCACCTAACTCACTTACTTCCGATTCCAGTTCAGTGATCTTTTTACTCAGCGCAGTAGCATTATCTGTTAAGCCGCTGATGCTTGTTTCGTTTGCTGAAACCTTAGTAGAAAGAGAAGAAATCTTGCTTTCTACAGACGCGATTTTTGTATCTACGCTTTCGGTTTTTTCATACTCCTGTAGCTGATCGGATACGTCAATCGCCGAAACAGATTCATCTACATACTGCTTAACCGTTTTTACCGAGCCGTCTTCGTTCGTGCCGAAGTCTCCTATTTGTTCAGACACATCGATTTTGCCGATCTCCTCTTGAACAAAGGCCTCCGTCGCATATCCCTCAAGGCTCTGATGTTCGGTAAGATAGCCCGCATCGTTAGTAAAAGACGATACCGTAGTAGGAATATCCGTCTTTAAAGCGTGCTGACTGAGGTCGACCTCGGGGATGGCTTCAATCTGTTCTTGCACATACGTCTCGGTGGCGTATCCCGTTAAGTCAATTCTCGCATTATTAATAGAGGTGTCTACCTCGTCTTTTGTATAGTAATTAACAAGAGCGTCTGTCACTGCGCCCTCAGCTACCGCCGCAGCTTCTTCCGCTCTGGACGCAGCGCTTTCAGCCGCCGCAACTTGTTCTTCAACCTGCAGCTCCCCTATCTTGGTAGCTACGTTTTCCGCAACTCTTGTCACGAGTTCCTGCACCCAAGAATCATCAAGAACGATCTGTTTGCTTTCCGGAAGAGATTTTAATACACACATTTTATCGAAAGTTCTTGACTTCCAAACATATGTGTTGCCTCGGGAATTAGCACCGATCGCATGTATTTCAAATTCTAATCTGCCCGAAATATGAGTTGTGTTACCCTCGACAAGCCATCCGAAACGAATTGACGATGTGTCATACGATACGTTGACTGCCCGGGTGTCTCCTGTATATCCATCGCTTGTTGTATAGTGGAACCAGAGCTCCGTTGTCATTAAGTCGAAACCGTCGTAGTATCGCGGCATCTCGAACGGGATAAACTGGCTGTTTTCTTCCTGAGTGATGTTTATCTGAGAGCTATTTACAGTAATGTTTTTCTTTGAGTCTACAGTAGAGAAGTTGTCGTCGTAGTACTCGTCGTACCAATCGTACTTGTCGCTCTTAGTCCACTCGGAATATGCTGCAGGCACCCCTGCGTCGGCAGATGAATCCAAGGTCATAATGCCTGCATCGGCTGCCATTAGTGTAGCCGCAGGAGCTACTGCTTTTTGCGCAAGCAATCTTTTAGACTCTTCGAATGAAATCGCCATTGCGTTTTGTACCTACCTTTCCTAAAGTAATAATTAAGTGTCGCTAATATAATCCACGTCTTCGAGTGTCATGTTGTCGAAGTCTGCAAGAGCATAAGCGTCCATATCAGCGAGCTTTCTAAATTTACCAATCATACCCATAATTGTTGAGGAAGTCAGCAAGAGCGTATGATCGGAAGCCAAATCCGTTGTTTTCCTTGTGCGCGAAACGACGGACGAATCAATCGCAAAATCAGCGTTGGCAGAGGCTGATTTTTTCATAGTAGTATCTTGAATTTTTGAGTTCTCAATGACAATAGTTACGTCACTGAGTCTCAGTAGCCTAAGCAGAGAATACTCAAGTTTGTCCGTAGAAGACAGCTCAAGATCATGACTAATCGACGCAACCATTTTTATTGGTAAATTATCAATAATTAATGGTGCAGTATGACCATCAACCGTTACATATAGATCGAACGTATGATGATTTTTATTTAGATATAAGTTGTATACTGCCAAGCAATATCACCGCCTGACTTATGCAGTAGCGGTACTATCGGTTACTGCGTCCTTTAAGGTAATCTTCATTCCTCCGGCCTTAATTGTAAAAGTCGTGCCGCTCTCAATTGTTCGAGCTTCTTCAAGCGCACCATAGAAAAGAAGATTGCCATTTTCTGCTTCCTCCTTCGGCGCATCACAGACAATATAGTATTTCATAGTTCCCCAGTTAGACGCGCTTTCGCTAAATTCGATTGCATCTTTGTTTTCAACTACACCATCGTTATTTCTAACGAGATTAAGTAACTGTCTCTGATATCCTGTGCCTGTCCCTGTGTCAGGTTCGCCGCTAATAATACCATCAACACTGGGCTCAGATGTAGTTAAACCGATATAGTAATTCGTAGGAAGGGTTGCATCGTCGCCAGTGTGAAAGACGCTGTCCATAACAAGGTTTAAAAAGTATGTAGTATTCATGCTTCCTCCTTAGGCGGATTCTTTATATAATCCTTATGTATATTACGTGTGATTTTCATGATCCCTTGTCCCGGGATTTCTGTTTTGTCGCAGCTCATGTCCCAAATCGTGATTTGATAGACATAGCTTCCATAAAGATCTACTGTGTCCATAGGATCAAGTGTGACCGTGGCTATGCTTTTAGATCCGTTGCTATCTGTACTTAACAGAAAATTTTTCGTGAGAACAGGGGATCCTGTTTTTGTGGAATAGTTAATTAACGCAAATGACATGCTGCATGACTCTGCGTCATAACTAAGGTTCGCTTTGGTGCGGAGATTGAATGTAAATGTCTGTGACTCACCGCCGACAAAGCTATACGTGGGCAGATTGTAAATATCATTTATCATATTAGCCTCCGATATTAACAGGGAAGTCGCAAATAAATTTAACCTTTGCGTTCCCCTGAATTGTCAAGTGATTCTCTCCGCGTACCATGCGGAAGAATTTAAAATTAAAGTAGTTGTACAGATCCATTCCCGTCTTTATCCCCTCGGAGGATTTCCAACTGGTGATGATCTGATTTTTATTATCGACGTTTATTACCAACCCATCGGCCGTAGGAAGATCAGATTTGAATTCAAACATTCTGTTATTATCGCTTTTATTCGTTATCGAAATTCCTCCCGCTGTAGTCAGTCGTTCTATTTCAACGACGGGATAGTAAAAACCGTTATAGCTACTTCGATTGAACAAAGTGATCTCTGACGATTCTGTAACTATATATTCATACTCTTCGGGATAGGTATACCCAAATGGAGAGTCGCACCTTACCTTACATGAAAAAGCCCACGGCAAATCGCCGTAGGTGATTAAAGTCAGATCAGATATGATAACCTTGTATCTGTATTGAGTCATGTCGTCTTGTACGATTGATAACCATTTGTAGTTGTTATGTCCGGTTAACCAAGCGGCGATAGCTTCCACCTCGTACCTCTCAATGTGACTATTGGCATCAAGAGATCGCGGAGATGCGCCGAATACGAGCTTGAATTCTAATGGCGAGTTCTGAGTTATACCATACATCAAAGAATCATATCTGCGAGATATTCTATCCTCTACGATATCACCACTTGAAAAATCGACATCTTCTTGTCCGTTAGAATCGAAGCTATATACCGAGAGTCCGAATTCAGTACATGATAATCCGTCAAAAATGAATTCGCATCCGTAAAAAGCCAAAATGATTCCTCCTTACTTTTCGGGCTGTCCCTCTGTAACATCAGATGTAATTTCGCATCCGTTAAGATAGTTTAGAATTTCTTCAAGGGCTCCGATACATCCTGAGATTGTAGCGCAATTCTGTCTGCCAGAAACGCTTACTTTGTCTAATGCCGCAACAATAGTTGCGAGCCTTTTAATAATATTTTCTTTCATAACGAACTCCTTTTATTCGTATTAGCTGTACGTTCCGTCTATCACGCCTTTTATCAAAGCTATTAGATTTATATACTCACCTTTAGTTGTCGCATTGCCTTCTTCGTTATAGACTGCTTTTTTGCCGCCGGGCTTTATTATACAAAATGAAGACGGTTCCATATTAAAATAACACCCAATACCGCCTGCTTGTACGCGAATATTAGTTTTTGCTTCTATAAGCAATCCACCTATGTCTGTATAGAGTCTCATCAGGTCAGTTGCGTCAGTGTCCGTTCCACCTTTAGCGGGGACGATACCACCGCCGACCTTCCATTCCCAGTTGCCAAAATATATTTCAGTTCCCGTGACAGACCCTCCCGTTATCGTAGTTCCGTCGATTGTTCCACCGGTTATATCCGATGCGTCAATAAATATTGACGATATCGACCCTGCATTTATATTAGGCGAGCTGATTGTTGGACTATAAATAGAACTTCCGGAAATAAAAGTCGTTCTTCCTATTTCGGTAGTAGTGCTATATTCTCCGTGAACGAGTTTGTCAACCGCATCGATAGCAGCAGCGGCGTTCTCAGAAGCTTGAGTAGCCACTTTTGAAGGATCGCCATTGTCCCCCCAATATATTGTAGAGTCTTCGTCCATAGTGATCGTGCCACTAACTGTAACATTCCCGTTGCCATCTACAGAAAATGTAGTTTCTTTTTTATCATTTTTTATCGTAATGCCTTTTAAGGTAAGATATTTGCCCAAAAACTGCTCGTCGCTATTCATCATGTTGTTGCCGTCGCTATCTAAATATGCGGCCGCTTGTATAGTCCCCTTAAATGTTCCAGAAGCTGCAGAAATGTCTCCTGAAAACGAACCGCTTGCCGCACTTAATGAGCCCGCAAATGTGCCTGTGGCCGCGCTTAATGAACCTGCAAATGTGCCCGTAGCCGCCTCTAACGCACCTCTAAACGTTCCCTCAGCAGCTTCTAAGCTTCCGCTAAACTTACCGTCGCAACCTTCCAGCGTTCCCTTTAAATGAACGTCACCATTGGTGTCAATCCAAAAGTTACAGTTTCCGGGATTGTTCTTGTCTCCTATATCAAACTTTCCTGTTTCTGTATCAACAATTGGGAACTTACCCATACCGAAACCGAGTGCTGGATCAAGCAAAATATGGCGATTGTCTTTAACGATTTCAAACTGTGCGTTGTGAAGCATAGCTCCATTACCGTCAACTCGGAATACTGACACCTCGCCATCTCTTTTGGTGCTTTCGATAATCAGGCTCTCTCCCGCGAGAAGAGTGCCCACGACACTCGGAGCAACCACTCCCCATAACTCTCCCGTGAAGTTCGGATCATTAAAATGACCGATTGCCATTTTCGCGCTCTGCCAATTATCATCTGTAAACACGATGCTATTATTAATGATAGCAAGCTGATGATCTCCGTATTCACCATTGTCTTTGATCTTTCTACACTTAATGCCAGAAGAGTCCCACGACACACCAATATCACTACTTGAAAGGATTGCGTTTTTCGAGACATCAAGCGCACTTTCTATAAACTCCTTGACAGCAGTAGATGCGCCGCTATCAATAAAACTGTTGTAGCTAAACCTACTGGTGTCAACAGTCTTACCCATCGAAATGCTCTTATCGAGTAAATCTACAAGACTAAAGGTGCTGTCAGACGAACTATATTTATCACCGAACTTTAACGACAAGGAAGAGAGGTCTTCGAAGTTGATCGCAAATCCCGTAAAAATAGGCTGCAACACCTTGTCCTCGTCGAGCTCTAAATATGTTTTTCTACCAAGCTGTAATGCGTTAACAAAAGCCTTGAAGTCGTCAATCGCAAAGAAGTTAGCAGAAGAAACATCGAAAGAGTAAGAAGGGTAGCATAGCTTTTTCAAGCAATCATGACCATACTCAAACAGCTCCCACTCAACAGAGAACTCTTCATATTCTGTTGTGTTCTTTGTAAAGTACAAACGTCCGCTGCCTATGTCGATGGTTAAGCTCTGAGAACTATGCGTAATCTCCGCCGATCCTGTCAAAGACATACATCCGCTTGCAAAAGTCATGTCGCCTATTGTGCCAGCGCTTAAATATGCACTTAAAACAATCTCACCACTTGTGTTCTTTTCAAGACACGCATTTATAACTTTTGTGTTTTGAATATCTCCGCCGGAAATAGAACCTCCTTTGATCGTATATAATTCCTTGTTTTCAAGGCCTTCGATAGACTGCACATCAGCCCCGGTAAAGCTTAATTTGACGCTATTGAGAGCATGAGATTTATCTGAATCAATGTACGACTCTGCTGTAGCCGCAACAAATGTGCTGTCTTCGATACTATCTTCCTTAAAGTATCTATCCAGAATTAGGAGTTCATCTTCTCCGAAGAACTGGTCAAACGAGGTTGCTTGATTTATTTCTACAAGCTCAGCAGTAATCTTATCTTTTTCTTCTTTTAAAGAAGCTATCTGGCCTTTACTTGTGCTAATCTCAGCTTTCTTGCCTTTAATCTGGTCGTTGATTGTGGCAAGTTCTAGCTTGTAATCATCATAGCTTTCTGCCGATGGATCAGTAGAAGCAATCGCCTGAATAAGCACGGACTGTTTGTTTTCAAGAGAAGCTAAATCTGCTTTTTCTAATTCATATAGGTTGTTGTCTTCGTTTAAGATAGCGGATGTAATAAGCATCTGCTCTATCGTTAGGTTATAATAACTTAATTGGTAAGCATTATAGTTCTCTTTCCATCTATTCCACTTATCAATCATATCTTGTGAGAAGTGGCTTGTGTTCATATAATAATCAAGGTTATATATCTTATTTGTTCCCATCGGGTTGACACTTCTGATATCAACTCCGTCAGCTCCGTTTACATCGAGAACCGTAAAAATGTTTTCGGTGTCTTCTGTAACCTCAATAGACTTCGCAAGGTTATTAAGAGATATGTAAACAGGGGAAGTGGGGCAGTACGATGAAACGGCACGTACATTAATCTTACGTTCATATGTATCAAACTCAAAAATACAGCCATATGTTTTCTGAACGGTCGATTTGATGAAGTTATAGATGTTTACGCTATTTTCTTCAAATGTTCTGTATTTATCCATAAGAGCGTCATCGATAGAGCCTACCTTCCAAGAGGGAAGATAAGATAGAATGATACCGATAATAGTATCTTCTGGTGCTAAAGGATTCCAGAAATTATATGTGTTCTCCGGAAGACTCATTTTCTTATAAGTGAGTTCGTACTCAAGAGAGTACCCCTTGCAACTTTTAATTTCTCGGATACCGTCATTATTTGCCGACGGATCAATAAGAACAAACTGTCCCCATCCAACAACGTCGATAATGCGTGTTCCGATAACGAGATCGTATCCGGGAGTTTTTACACCTTCTATATAGGCAGGTATATCAAAAGTAATCGTTGAAATCTCATCGTAATTAATTTCTGCCTCAAGATTGAAGGCGTAACCCAGAGTCTGCAATGCCGTTCCGTCGGCGTTGCGAAGGACGAGCACTGGTTGCTCGTGAAGATCTATTTTTGTAAAATCGATAACCAATGCTTAATTCTCCTTTTTTATTAGTAGAGCGGGGAAGTTATCCCCGCTCTTTAAGTTATTGTTTTAATATTGCGTTACCAATATTGCTGATGCCTCTTTGAGCAAAAGCTTCTTTAATTTTTCTGATAGTATTATCAGAAGCGATTTCACCGTATCTCTTCGCGTCTTCCTCTGTCATCGAACCGCCATGCGTAATATTAATCTCAACCGAAGGGTTGATTTCAATATTAAAGTTTGTGCGTCCGACTTCAGGAATCAGCGAGGACATTTTCGGTAATTCGATTCTGCTCGGGAAGATATCCATCAATTTATCGATATCAATAGCAGAGCCTATCTTCTCAGAAAGATAATCAACGAAGTCAATGATCTTATAAAGGCTGCGCTCTTTCTTTTCATCAAGAACAGCCTCACCTTCTTCAAGAACAGCCATCATCTCGTTCTGTTCAAGAGTCGGCCTTCTACCAACGATGCCGCCGCTGTGATACGCATCAAAGAGTTTCTTTCCTCTGAGATACCATACGCCGTCAGCGCCTCTGGTGATTTCCTCTCCTAAATAAGATGATAATGTAGCTGCGAGTTCTTCGTTGCGAGCCTCGAGAGCTCTTCGCTCGGATTCATTTTCGGTAGCATTCCACGCCTCGCCATTTCTCTTCATTTCATCAACGATGGTCTTTCCAACCTCGTCTTCCGTGAGAGAGTAGAGTACGTCACCGTTAGGTCTATACCAAACCCCGTTTTTATTAGTTAACTTTTCTCCGAACGTAGATTCCCATTGGTCAGCTAATGCCTGCTGTTCTGCGTAAAGTCTATTACGTCCCTGATCGTCAGCGACATACCACTCGAGCGAGTTAGCCTTCATGGAGCCAATAATGTCACCCGGGTTAGCAATGCTCATATCGCCATATTCAGTTACACTACCATCCGAGTTAGTAACCGACGAAGAACCTAAATTTGTATAACTATCTACGCCTTCGAGCGCATCAACAAATGACCCGTATCTTTGAACTGCTGCCGTCGCCGCATCCCATGCGGAAACCAGTTCGGATTCAAGCATAGAGCCATATTCAGCATTCCAAGAAATTAGGTCGTTATAAAGAGTATCCCAGCCGCCATTGATTCTCGCAATAGCTGCCTGATATAACTCTTCTGCGCTATCAAGCATATTACGAAGTCCTTCGATTTCGTCATCCTTAGCCTCGTTATATGCTTCCTTTTCTCTGTCGAGCGCATCGATTTGAACATCATATGCATAATCTGCTTGATCGTCTGCAAAGCCTTTCTGAAGCTCGTTAAGCTCCTCTTCAAGCTGTCTCTTTTGCGCCTGAGCTTCTCTGCTATCGTCCAAAGAAAGCTGGTCGATCTTAGACTGTAACCTTGCAATTTCCTCAAGTTTATCCGCAGTATCTCTTTCATGATCGTGTTCTTCTTTTGTTAACTCGATCATTTCTTTCTTCTGATCGATCAAATCATTGTATAGATCTTTCTCTTTTTCAAGAGCCTCGATCATCTGATCCTGCTCCCACTTTATCATATCTTGTGTGGCCTGAAGGATCTTATCAAGACCATCTTTCTGACTCACATATCCTTCGTCAAGTGTCTGATAGTACGCAGAAACCGTACTTGCTGCCGTTTGGCTAAGAGACTGCATCTTATTAATATAGGATACAGCGTCGTCAAAATAGGACGCTTCCATACCATTAGCAACACCCATAGCCTTTGCAAGCCCGATCGTTGCATATGCCATATCCCATGTAGCGCCACTGCTCGCAGCGGTTGCCTGTGTAAGGGACGTAAGAGTAGCAATGTCATTTTGTTCAACAGCTAAAAGAACCTGCTTTGCGTAAGCAAGAGCTGTCTCTGCGGCGAGTTCTTCCGTCTTCGCAGCAATTACGTTTTGAAGCGCCTGTTCATTAATGACAAGCTGTCCGTTTTCATCCGTAAGATACGCGAGATACTTAGGCTCAAGCTCAAGAATAGCCTGCAAGCTATCTACACTAAGATATCCTGTTGAAGCATATTCTTTTGCGGCGTCGGTAAGAGTGGAATAAACATTCTGGAATCCATCTACCGCACTATTGATTTCTTCAACAACTGCCTTTATAGCGCTGACAAGCTCTTCCTTTGTTTCCCATACCTGCTCTGTGAGCTCGCGCATAATCTCGTGAGAAGAACTATATCCTGCCTCAGAGTAGTATGCAATTTCAGCATTAATATCAGAGAGTATGGATTTCCAAGAGTCGATGATTTCTGTGGAGCTTCCGCCTTCTTGTTTAAGCGTTTCTATACCAAACTTCTTGGCGTCGATATCATTATTGAATGCTTCTCGGCGAGCTTCAACTATGCTTTCTTGATACTCCCACCATTTCTGCTGAAGTTCCTGAATGAGATCATTATCTTCGGCAAGTCCAAGTGCTCTGTATTCATTGGCAGTAGCATGAACCTCTTCTTGCATCTTGCGATATATCGCAATGATTTCATCAGCAGAGCCTTCGTGCTGCTCAAGCATAAATATATCATGCTCGTAATCAGTGATGTTAGCATCAAGAGCTTCTCCATAAACATCAAGAAGCTCATCCCTGTAAGTCCACCACTGACTCTTCAACTCCTGAATATAAGCATCATTGTCCGTAAGACCTGCAGCGTGGTATTTATCGACCTCATCTTCTACAGCAGATATCATCTCTTGATACATAGGAATTATAGAAGACGAGTCTGAGCCCTGATTGTTCATCATTTCGATCTGATGCTCAATATCGCTCAAATAGTCTTGGAAGAGTTCTTTGCCACCATTGTACAATTCTTCAAGGTTACTATAATATGTATCCTTGTCGATTATTTCTTCTGCCCACGCCCGTTCGTTTGCAGACTCGAGCCACTTCAGATACTCCTCGGTAGTCTCTTTCTCCATCGCGACGTTATGCTTATGTTCTCTGAGTCGCCTGTCGAACCAAGTTTCGGATTCTTCTCCCTTATCCTTGTTTCCTTCATAATTCTCAAGCTCTTTTAAGACTGCGTCGGCATATAGCCCCTCTGCGATTAGATACTCGACATAGGTTTTTTGTTGAGCTAGTCTCTTATTTACACTATCGATGTTGTCAACGGTTCCTTCTGCCACACCCTTATAAGATTCCCACGCTCTCTTATATTCATCCCACGAAGCAATACCACGTCCGTTTGCCGCAGAAAATTCTTCAAAAATATTATGAATATTTGTTAGTGTGGTGGGCGATGCCGTAGGCACTGTAGCCTGCATCTCTTTAGTATAGGGGTCTGTCTTAAGAAGCTCGAGTCGTGCTTTAATGAGGTCACGAATCGCCTCTTCTTCGACTTTATATCCCTCCGCTGTTTTAATAATATTATCTTTTAATTCAGGATACTCCTCAACAAGATCAGCGATGTCTTCAACACCATATACATCTCCGTCTTTCATCGATTTGAAACGACTTACAAGATCTGATATGCTATCTGAGACTGTCTTTACCGCAGATTGTGTGGCTGTTAAGCCACCCGCATATTGATAAAGCAATCCTATCTCGTCTTCAGTTGCGTTGTTAGCTAACATCTGAATAGAGGTTTTATCCATTAGCGCTTGAGCGTGTTCGGCAAGCTTGTCTTTATTAAGGGTTATTTTGCCGTTAGTATACTCAATAATATCTGCATAATCTTCGTTGGCACCAATAAGCTTATTATAAGTTTCAGAAGATATAGATCCGGTGCTCTCTATTTCATTTTTTGCTTGCTTCAGAATATCGACTGATTCTTTAAACCCATCAAAAGCATCTGTGAGCTCGGAACTATTGTTAATTTTCTCTATGAACGCAGACCACTCAGTAGCTATACCATTAACAATTTCAGAAAAATTGTTTCCTTCTATGCCAATTTCTTTATACCCTTGAACAAGAGCCTCTTCGAAGGATTTTATTGCCGTATCATCCATCCCTTCGGTTAAGG
Source organism: Acutalibacteraceae bacterium (assembly GCA_045539925.1). GTDB lineage: Bacteria > Bacillota > Clostridia > Oscillospirales > Acutalibacteraceae > SFWF01. Next base: position 71,037 of record JAZQGH010000184.1, read on the forward strand.
AGTTGAATGCTTTCTGAACATTTTCGACATATTCTGCTCTTGTGATCTCCCCTTTTGCGAGAGCATCCGTGCTAATAAGCTCCCCAAAGGCTTTTTGAACATCAGGTTTTAAAAAAGATAAAGGATAGAGAATGGTATCTCTGACATATCTCTGAATAGCCTCGTTCTTAGATTCGTCTTTCTTTGGAATAATATTCCCGAAGTCTATGCCTCTAAGCGTGTTTTGAGCAACACTCTGTATCTCATCAGATAAAACAATGAATTTATCCTCTGTTTGCATCCACGCACTAATTGTCGAGTAAGCAGAGTCCCACGCGGCATCTTTCAGCCCTTCATAGTAATTGATTACTTTATCAGACCCTGAGACGAAGTCTCCGAACGCTCTGTCTGCAGCTCGTATTGAGCCAGCGTCTACCTCTATCTGATAGGTATAAATCACTTCGCCTTCTGTTTGAGATATCTTAGCCTCAACGCCGTGCGCTAACAGCTCCTTTTGCCAGCGCTCAGCATTTTTCTTCGTTAATCCCCGTTGTATAAATCCTTTTTCTAACAGAGTGTGATTGTTACCAATCCAATCCTCCCACTCTTTACGTTTGCTTTTTTCTTCTTGAATTATTTCATCATAAGCCGTAACCCTTCCGTCAACTAATTCTGTGACTTCAGGGAGATTTTTAGCGATTTCTTTATTTGCAGATAATCTCTGCGCTTCGATAAGAGCATTTAGTGACTCGGTAAGGGTGTCCGCTGAATAAGACAGTGCTAACATCGCATTGCCATTGCTATCATAACCCCTATTTAGGTCAGGGAATAATTCGGCAAGTTGATTATTAAGAGATAAAAACTCTTGATACTCTTCATCGGTTAGCTTAGTATTCTCTCCGAACTTGTTAACGCCCTCGGAAAGCTTTACAAACCGAGGAATAATTTCATCGGATGATTTTTTTAGTTCTATGTAAGCGCCAGATGCTTCCTCAACCTTGCTCGTTAGTTCATCCCAGCCAGCATTTATTTTTTCAAGACGCTCTTCAGGAGACTTAAATGAATCAAAAAGCTTTGTAATTGCTTTTTCCCACTTACCGCCGGATATCTTATTGCCAATTGCGTATATTGTGCTTGCAACAGCGGCAATTATACTAATTACACCAAGCGCTTTAGAGAGAAATCCAAGAACCACTCCGCCAATCTTTGCAATTTTTGAAAAAGTCGTATATAATACAACGCTCGACCCAGCCATTTTGCTTGCGGATTTAGTCTGATCAAACACGCCACTGCCAAACACTAAGTCTCTTCTTTCGTTTGCAAGATCAGCATTCTTACCCACAAATTTGTATTCTAATCTCTGCTTTAGAAGTCTTCTTTCTGCTTCTGTTAAGCTGTTAATCCTCGCAATCAGTATTTCAACATCAATCTTATCATCCTCAAACATATCCATAGTGGCTACTACGGTTTGAGCTCTTGCAAGCCCTTTATATGTTTGGGTTAAAGCAATAACGCTGCCTATAGTAATAGGGAATAAGGCTTGCAAAGCGGCGAGATAATCAACTGCTTCCAACAATCCCGTGCCAATGGAAATTATGCCCTTGACCAGCCCTGTGTCTATTAAATGAGATGAGAGCGACTGAAAGGTTGCTGAAAACGCTTGCAGCTTACCGCTTATAGATTCAAGGTAAATTTCGTTTTCTTTAAGAGCTGATCCCGCTGACTGAGCAGAGGTCTCTAACGATCTTGCTGCCACATCAAAGTTTTCGAGCAAGCTTGAAACAACGTTTGCATTCCTCTTGCCGCCAACCATTTCTAAGATGTTAGCTTGAGAGGTATCAGACAATTCACCCCAAACCTCGGATAAAGCCTTGAGTATGTCATACGTAGACTTAAAAGAGCCGTCAGGTTCTAAAATATCTACCTTCTTTCCTGTGAGTTGCATGATCTCGTCACGAAGCTCAGACACACTATTCGCCATACCCTCGGTGGATTCACCTGCATCTTCGGCCTCAGTTTTTGCTGCACGAAGGTACATAGAAACGGTCTTCATAGTGGTTCCCACAACATCGGGGTTCTGAACTATCGTATTTGCTGCTGTGATAAGTGCAATTGTTTCATCAAGAGTGTTGTTGGCCGCCTTCATAGCCGCTGCAGAGCGGAGAAGCGCGTCGCCAATGCCGCCTGATGAGATCGCGAAATTGTTACCGACGTTATTAAATTTGTCAACAACTGACATAGCCTGCGATGCTTCCATCCCAAATGCTTGCATCGTAGCAATAATACTTTCTGTTGCCTGTGTGATATCAGAGATGCCATCGCCAACGTTTTTATATACAAGAGCCGCATCAGCTAACTGTTCAGATTCTGCGATGGTGTTACCAAGGCGTGCAAAGTCGGCGGTCGCGCTAACCACATCAACAAGGGAAGAACCAACCTTCTTCGCTCTCGCAGAAGCACTGGTTAAAAATGCTTTATATGCGGTATCTGTCTCGTTGGTGACCTTTTTGAGTTCTGTCATAGCTTCGTCAAGTTCAACGGTGATAGAGACAAGCCTCCGCATAGCCTGCCAAGTCTCCATGAAGATTGTGGATACACTGAACCACGAAGCGTACTTGTCTATTCCTTTGGATAGTTTATCAAACCACGACAGCTTGCCTTTGCCAGACGAAGCGATCGCGGACATACTTGCCCGTTGAGAAACTACTAATTCATCAAGCTCCTTATTTAATTTTTCTGCAGAAAAAGAGTTGTCATCAAGTTGCTGTTTTAACGCTCGCAGTTTTTGCTCTACGGAAACCAAATTATTATAATCGCCAGACGTCTCACCGTGAGAGGCAGCAGAAAACCTTTTCTGAGCCGCAACATTTGCATCTATTGCGGTTTGGACTCTCTTTAAACTGCTCGCTCTTTGCTTGGCGTCTGCTTCCATCTCTTTTTCTGCATTGGATGCGTTAGCCACAGCGTTTGAGTAACGAGAGGTTTCATACCTAAGCTTCGACATGGCTTCAACAAGCTCATGTGCAGAGATTTCTCCATTATTAAAAGATGTGGTTAACTCTTTTACTTCCGAAATAGCGCCTTGTAAAGACTTCGAGTCATAACCATCCTCGAATGTTAAACCCGGGTCTTGGCTATTTAACTTAGTCTGAGCGGAAGCCATAGCCGACTCAGCTTTAGCCATAAGAGAGTACTTGTCGGCTGTAGATATCGGAGTATTTAATATTCTAAGTAACTCTGAGTATCTGTCTGTGAAAGATTCAACAGACAGTTCACCTTTTGATAAGTCGCCTCTTAGTTTGTTGATTTGTCCCTGAAAATTATCGGGTAATATCTTTATCTGATTTCTATCCAGTTCTTTGAGCGCACTATCTAAACGATCTAATTGCTGAGTAGCAACGGTATATTCCTTTGTGCCCACTGCTATTATGCTTTTAGGATTTTCGGGAATATGAGTCTTACTCGGGTTAACAGTAATAGACGGATCAATAGTTACAGCCTGTCCGACCGCGATATTCCTTGTTGCGTCAGTAACAGCGTCTCTGATACTTTTGCTTAAATTTTCGATCGAGGTAGGATCGGCTGTAAATTTAATTTTATATGGATCCTTGTTGATCTCTGAAACGATCCAGTTTAGAGTGTCGCTAATCTCTTTGCCGCTACCTTCGGATAAACTTCTGTCACCTTCCACTCCGAATCGTAATTTAATATCAGCCATGCGATCCCCTCCTTTATTTTAGTAAAATAAGGATTGGCTCAAGGCCAATCCTTTAATAATTAATTGTTATCTCTGTCCTCATATAAGCTCGGATCTATATCAGCATAAACGCTATATGCATCCCCAAAGCGGCTGTTAAACTCGTCAACAGCCTCTTGCATAAATCCGATTTCTTCACGGACTCTAAGATTTCCGATAGAGCCGAGTTCTTCGTGTCCTTCCCAAATACCGAAAACTTTCTTTACAGGCTCGTCTTCTCCGTATCCTGTATCGAACAGAGCAACGATGTTCGATACACCGTCCCCAGTCCTTTTTCCTTTATTTTTTCCTCTTGCAATAGTCAGGGAAGGGCGACTCATATCATCCAGAAAGAATATTGAAACTTCATATCCGTCTCCATGCTCTTTAGGCTCTGTGTGCTTGAGCGAATCGAAGTGCTCGAGCACCGATGTAGGCAGTTTATGTCGAGAGGCAGTCTCTTTAAGAATATGTATCATCTGCTCAGCAACATTGTTCATATCTTTTAAGGTAACAATCTTACTGCCGCCTTCAGTCTTACCAACTCCGGTTTCCCTATATTCCTTTAATTTTTCGCGGATACGTTTCTTTCCTTCGTCTGTTGTAGTCCATGTGTCAACTTTCTTAAGAATTGATGAAAAATCGATATTACTCATTTATTCCGTCTTTTCTTTAGAGCCATACATCTTATCAATGTAAGATTCCACGAGCTTCTCTTCACTGAATCCACCATTGGACACTGCCTGAATAAGCTTAGACATATCCTCTTCATTCACTCCGCCGAAGATAGATCCGATCTGTTTCTGCAGACTATCAAACGCAGAATAAAGCTGATTCATCTGAGTATGAACCGCCTCAATGTTTGCCTGCGCTCTATGCGCAATACGTGCATCAATAGCGCGACACATTTCTGAATACTGCGCATAATCAATTCGCTCAAGAATGACACTTACAGCATCTGTGCAGTAAGCAATTTTATATTTGTGTGCAGAATCTTCGGGCATATTAAAATTCGCATACTTTTCAAGAATGAGAACTCTTGTCGCAAACTCTTTTGCTTCAGGCTGATATGTGCCATCTTCGGCAAAACAACTGTTAACGATACTATTAACAAACTCTACCATCTCTTTAAAAGAGAGGTTTCTTTTAATAGTGAGCTCAATACCATACCAGTCAAGTGTTTCCGTCGGAACATATGTGCTTGCGATAACCTTATCAACAGCCGTAATTGAAACTTTCTTTTCCTTTGCCATAAAAATCTCCTTTAATTCAAAGTATTTTCACGAGAATTTCTGTTCTCGGGTTTTCTTTATCTATAAAGCAACTAAGAGACAACTTCTTTAGATGCTTGCTGTCGTCGTCGATTAAAAACCCCGACTCAACAAGGCCATCAAGTATGAACTTAGGAACACTGTTGTCAACGTCGTGCCTTCTGTTTGTCGGGTAATAAGTTTTAAATGATACTTCGCATTCCTCTACACCACTGTTTTCTAACCCTTCGTTTTGGATCAACCAAAGGATGAAATCCTTCCACTTTTGCTTCAAAGCGTTCATTTCGGGGCGTCTCATAATCATCCATTTATTTATAGATTCATGATAGGGGTGTGCTATAGGCCTCTTGCGAGCCCTTTTGTGAATATTAAAATAATAAACATCGTACTCTTGTAAAACCGCTTCATCTATAACAAGCTTTACGTTTTTCATAACCTTTTCCTTTGTGGTAAAAAGGGTTGCACCGCAACGGAGTGCAACCCTTTTTCGAATAATGTATTACTCGTCTTCTTCTACAAAGCTGTCATCGATATCAGCACTTAACTCGGAGACCGAAAGTTCAAGTGTGATCGGAGAAACAGCTTCTGTCGTGACTTCTTCTTTGTGAGCACGAGAAGCTCTTATCTGCTCAAGATAGATTGCTCCGTGCTCGGGGCAGCAAGCCACGTTTCTCCAGTGGAAGACGCTGGTGTCCTTTTTAAAGGTACGGCAAGCTTCATATTCCTTGCCGCATACTCGACACGTAAAAATCGTCTTAGACACAATCAGCAGCTTCTGCGTCAGATGCGTTAACACCAAACACTGTGTATGTCCAGAGCTGGCCGCCGATGCCGCAAGCGCCTGCGAGAGCTTCTGCTTCGAATGCATGAACAGTCTGGCTATCAGACATTTCAAGAGAGAATTCACCAGAGAAGTCTGCCTTAGGAACGAAGATCTGTACGCGGTAAACGTTTGCACACTTGTCCTCAGCAAGAACATCGATGTAGAGTGTACACTTCTGAGAATATACATCGCTCATGTTTACAAGAACATTAGCAACCATCATTCTCTTATAGTAAACAACGATTTCTTTGTCTACATGGTCAGCACTAAATGTAAGAGTTCTTGTGCCGGGATCATACATAAATGTTGTAGCAGAAGCTTCAGTACCCTGCGTAAGACGTTCGCCAATAGAACCGTCAGCGTTCTTTAAGTAAAGGTTTTCGATTTCATCGCCTTCAACGCCAACAGCCTTATATGTAGTTTCAGCTACATAAGCGCTTTCTACTTCCTTAATTACGAGATAGTCTGTCCAAAGAACTTCTGTGGGCTTGTTAGTAAATGTGCCACCTGTCTGCATCTCAAGGAGACCGCCGGATACGAGACCGTTTGTACCGCTGATCGTAACAGCCTTGTTACGCTTAAGAGTAGAGAGCTTTCTGCCACCCTTACCTGTGATTTCAGCAGAGTCCTGTGTCTGGCTGATAGATGCGTCCTGAAGTTCATCGAGTGTGAAAAGATAATCGCCCTTAACAACATCAAACGCAGTGATGGTTTCGATACTTGTAATAGCAAGATCCTGAATATTCATAAACAATTTCCTCCAAAATAATTATTTGTGAGTTAGCCAGTTTAAATCTTCACGGCTAAACTCTTTTGCACTTATAGTTCCGGCATAAATGCCGTGCATACGATTGTCATAGTCGACTTTCTTTATAATCTGCCTAACGCTTTCATTAAACTGATAAATGGAGAGTTCTTTTGTCGTCTCAAAATCATATTTATACTGTTCTGCGTTAACCATTGCGACTATTAATGCTTCGAGCTGAGAGTCTTCGCGACGATTCATACGGCGTTTCTGTTTTTCTCTCGCTCTTTTTAAAAGATATTCTTGTGCTTCCGTGTTTGCAGGCTTTCGCCTGTTCTTTTCAAGATGATGTATTTTCCTTAATGCCTCAGCTATATAAGCGTGAATAGCACGATCTATTTTGATATCCGATTCTTCGTCGTACAGCAACGGTAAACCATTTTGTTCGTTAATCCGTGGTTTAAACTTTTTCAAATCTAAGTCACCGAAGATTAAGCTCGTATCTTCTTCTCTTAAGCCCGGGAACAGGAGCATAAAGAGGTCAAATTCGTTTATAGATGTATAGTCTATCTTTGCATCAGCGAGCTGCACCATCAAGTCTATGGGCATAGCTGTAATCAGAGTAACAAGACGATAGTAAGAATCTTCATCTCTAAGTATCTCGCCGACTGTCGGAATCATGACATCAATCTTGTCATTTATCGAATATCTGTCTTTGTATAGTAAACTGAATGTTGCCATTAGTTATTTTTCCGATTTGATGGAGTCGGCCTCTTAGGATCGTACTGACGATTAAAGTCCGTGGCATGAAGCGTGATACATTTACCTTGAAAGTCTGTCATTGGCGCGAAGCGTTTAACAGACTGAAGTTCTAATTCGCCAAGTCCATAATAACGACTGCCGTTTATCAGTTTTGCAATCTCCGAGCATAGCTTGTCTGTGCGTACGCCACCTTCCGGCAGCTTAAGCAAACTCTTGTGCGTAAAAACCCATATATATATGGTGGGCTGGAAATACGTCTTGTTATAAGCCCTCTGAATATCAACATCGAAACAGATAAATGTTCTAGCATCCTCTACTGTTTCGGGGACGTACTCAAAAGGGAAAATCTGGCTGTACGCAAGAGTGAAAGGATCGGATACGGGAATTAACCCGCTGACTAATTTCACAACCTCTTCGGAAGTTAAGAGATCTTTCATTAGCTGATTTTTATAATCAAAAAATTCTTCTAACTGCATTAGATCCATACCTTCCTATCTGTGATATTAGTCTGTTGCTGATTAGGCTCTTCGTTAGAGTCACCGATATCAGTCTCTTCTTCAGAATCATCTACCTCAAGCAGTTCGTCTGGATAATACTTGTAATAATCAGCGATACCAAGTTCATGATTATCAAAATCGGTTGATACAACCTCCTGTAACACAAACTTATAAACACCTCTATTGTTGTATACTGATCCTACTTTCAGCGGCTTTGTGAGCAGGTATGCAAGCTTTGGGTTTGCATCAGGATCGTCGATTAAGAAACGATTTTCTCTGCTAAATTTGACGGTGTGCTCATTACGAGCGATAGTCATAGCGATACGCGAGTCACCACGAGTAACGACAAAATTACGATCTTCAAATTCTCCTGTAAGATATTTTGTCCCGTCCTCGATCACACACCATTGCTCGTGTATAACACCGTCGTTAGAAACCCAACGTAGCAGGTGATTACACTGAACAAGCTTTGCTCTTGTGTAAACCTCGTCGTGAGCGTCTAACTCTGATACAAGCCACCTATTTTTCTCCCAAAAAACAAGAGCCCCGCAAGAGATTGTCTCGCCGGGGAGGGAATAAATAAGCTTTTCGTTCAGGTTGTCAGAATCAATAATTGCTACTTCTTGAGGCGAATCATCAACGAGCGCTGTAAAATAAGATAAATTATCCGGAAGCTTTAATGTCAACATACGAGACTCCCTATTTAGAGCAGCCTCTCTCTTTGTTGCCCCTCGGGACAACATTCTTCTCTCATAAACTTCCCACGCATTCATTCTCGTCACCGCCTTCGCTGTACTGAGCTTTGAGCTTGTTACAGATAGAAATAGCCCTAAATACCTCGCGTCTTACTTCCTTGGGCGAAGCATCAGGGTTATCGATGAAATACTGTAATATCGATAGTAAAGTTAAAAAAGAAGAATTATTGCTCATTCCCTGTATAAGTTCTTTGCAGCCTAACAGTTCTACCTGCAAACTGCGAAGATAAACAGGTAATGACTCCTCTTCAGCCTCTCGTATCGGGAGAATCTTAAAGAATCGATTCACAAGAGTTCTGAAATAGTTATTCGCAAGACCTATGTCGATCTGTGCGTCAAACGTTGTTTTTATCATAAATGAAGATCCGTGAGATCGCCATGATTATAACTATACTCACGTATCATCTGAGTATAGTTCCGCTGAGTTTCCTTGTAGGCATTCCCGATTTGCCTAAGTAATTCTGCGGGCGAATAAGTGGTAAAGTCACGTGTGTTTATTGTGTTTTCGAGCTGTTCTTGCTTGTAATAATATGGCTTAAGCCATTGTACAATCATACCCTCTGAAATGATATCTGCAATTTCATCTATCTCATCTTGAGCAATGTCTACTGCGAACTCTCGTATCTCGTCATCGCTCGTTGATAATAAATCGTATTTACAGATTTTATGAAACGATGCAATAGCACGCTTCATATAACCTTCGATCAAATGATTTCTCTCAAAATCACGAAGATTAATAAATTCATACTCGGTAATCTTTGCCAAGAACGCTTCTGTAAAAACGTCGTAAGAAACGCTCATGCGTTATCCTCCTTATTTTTCAATAAGTTTAATACCGAGCGCTCTCTCCAAAGCGGCAATAACCTTGAGAGATTCGATTTTGTCTTCAGCAACAAGCTGTCTTGCTCGATAGCCCAAAGACTGTTTCTGCCCCTTAGAAAGCACAGATACTCTGCTTTCAACTTCATCAGCAGGAAGCTCGAATATATCGTCAAACTCATCAAGTCTGATAGAATTCTTGTAATACTGCTTTACGCCAAGGTAGTCGATTACCCACGCATATTCCTCGTCGAACATAAACCAGTTATTCACAAAAAACTCTTTAGCGGAACCCTTTGCGTTTCTGAGCTCGCGAATCTCAATCTCTTGTTCTCCGCCAAACTCTTCCCATTTGTACTTTTCTCTGGTTCTGGGGCTAATGTATGTTAGCTTCCCCTGAAAGCCATTAAGAACTATAACTGTTTGACTGGGGTCTACCTCTGTGGGAGTATAACGCTTCTTTTCTGTTTTCGTTTCAGTAGACTCTTCTTTTGTATTTTCAACGACCTTCTCAGAAACTTCTTCAGTCTTTTTCTTTGTTGTGCTATTTGCCATAAAATATCTCCTTTAATTCAGTAGGAGAGACTCTTTAAAAAGAGCCTCTCCGATTTTATTAAACTGTCTGGTAACGACCAATACCTGCGTTGCCGCCTGCGAGTACGATTGCAAGACCGTACTTTTCGCCATATAAATCTGTTAATATTTGACTTTATCCCGGACGCTACTCCGTATCGGTTTGTAAACCCTCTTATTTTCATAAGAGCATAGACTATATCTTCGTCCTCTGTGTAGGACGCCCACCACTTCCACCACCAATCGCTTGTGGTGTACTTGCTTGCGCAATAGTCGTTGAACCTTCCTCTGTTCGAGGCTTGGCTGCTGATTACCCGTTATTAAAAGCACTTAGGTGTTACCCTTATGCCATCTCATACTTTCTTTCTGCTTTCGCTGCCTTCGCGCCTGATTATATTTCAAATCTACGCTGTAGCAGTATGAGCTTTGGGGATTTCCAGCAATTCAATGGGTATTATTCAAACATATTTCTATGTAAGCGAGCTGTTTTACGCGGCGAATGCGTAAGTTAACTCCTGTGTAAGATCCATGTTGGACATGGGGTCGCCCATGAGCATGATCGGATCACCTTCGTATACGAACTTGATAGGCTTGTCGTCGCCTGCGATGATTGTAAGAACATTATCATCGAATACGAACTCTGTAGAGCCTACCTTATGACGCTGAGGAGTTACAACTACGGGTGTGCCGTAGAAGCGACCATAGTAACCGAGGTTATGGAGGTCGTCCTTAGCGGAATCAGACATAATAGAAGGAGCGAGCATACGGCAAGCCTTCTTTGTGCCAACAATAGTGGCTGTCTTGCCACCTGCTGCAGCTTCTACATGAGCGATGAGCTCGAGGAGCTCGTCTTCGTCATATGTACCTGCTACAGGGAAGTAAGCAACGCCACCGAGTGTTTCAGCAGTAGCACCGCTCCAAAGAGCATAGATTTCATTGAGCATCTTCTGACGGAAGGACTCGGAAACTACTGTGATCATATGGTTGAAATCAACGCGGCCGGAAAGAACGCGGTTGAGTTCTTCGTAAATGCGAACCATCTTCATGGATGTGGGAACAGATACTTCGCTTGTTCCGCCGATTCTCTGACGGCGAATTGCCTGTGTACCATTAGCTACTTCGTCAACGAAGAAAATGTTACTATCTTCAACGAGGAAGAGGTTCTGGTCGCCTTCTGCTACGTTACGGAATTCTACAAGAGCGTTGAAGAAATCGTCGCCCTGAAGACCTTCGATTACTGTTCTGCTGAGAATAGACTCAATAATAGTAAAGAGACCATTGCACTTGCCATCACGGATTGCTCGATAGTCGAGCTTTGTGTTACCGCCGTTAGCCGCTACAAGAGCTTCGCGAAGCGTGTCCTGAGATTCTCTAACGGAATATTTTTCTACTGCGCCTTTGTAAGAATCAACGGCGAGCTTTACAATGTTGTTAAGTTCAGACATTACTTTATTCTTCCTTTCTATAGAGTTAAAATTACGCTACCTGAATAACGTAGTAGGTATATCTGCCAACGATTTCTACATCAATGATTTCGCCAACGAGAGTACCTGTTGCAGATTCGACAACATTAAGCTTTGTGCCTGCTGTGAGCTCAACAAGATTTCCCTTAGCAGGAGCTTCAAGGCCAACAAGAGCGTCCTTTGTTACGGAGAAGATGCTATTCTTGTGGAGATAATAGCCACGAGCTGCAACGCCTGCTTCGTTAACAAATTCGTCGAGATTGCGTTTTCTTTCGTCATACATTACTTCGGGAGAAGCAATTAAAAGAATGTCCTTGAGATCATCAGACGCAGAGGGAGCCACGCCTACATAAATCTCACGAGAGCCTGCTTCGAGGCCATCAATTCTAACAACGTTACCGTTGTCGATTTCAGCATTTACGCCTTCGTTCTGAAAACGAACAGAAGCAATGCCTTCACGATTATCTGTACCGTACATCTTATCGGTACGAACAACACCATGTTTCTGTGCCATTATAAATTCCTCCTTAATTTGGATAAAAATAAAAGAGACCACCATCTGTGATCCCATGTGCCTAAGCACGATTCGTTATATTACTGTTTCTTTTTGTAGCGTTCTACAATACCGCCATAGGGATCATTGCGATCTTCTGCCGGCGCTGTGTTATCCACAGGAAGCTTTACGGACTTGGGCTCAAAAGCAAAGTTTGCACCCATACCCATTCTTCCAAGAATAGCAAAACATTTTTCTTCAAGTTCTTCAATACTGTAGTCTAAGCAAGCTTCTCTAAGAGCCTCAAAAGATTCGTTTCCATTAAGCTTTTCAAACTTAGCGAATACTTTTTCGTCTCTTTCTGCGCGAAGCGCTGCCTTATCACACTCAGACTTGAATTCGCGAAGCTGAGCGAGCTCAGATTCCATATTCTGAATTGTTGCTGTGGATTCGTTGTACTTCGATTCAAACTCACATGCGTCAACAAGCTTCTGCTCGATAAATTCGAATACAGAAACGATAGGAGAATTCTGTTCCCCTTCATTAAAATCTTCGATAACGTACTTCTTGCGTTTCTTGCTATCGAAATCGATCTTAAACGAGTCGCCGTCTGCGGAGTATGTAAATCCATAAAGGAGCCAGTCGTTTGTATCCCAGCAATATACTTCATTAACTTCAAAGTCGCAGTCTACATACCAATAGCGTGTACATTCACCCCAAGGGCGTTCAATCTTTACACTCTCAAGCATTCTTGCGAGTTCTTCAACAATGTTGCCTGTGAGGGCAAAATCTGCTACACCGCCTTCTGCCGGTTCTTCTACCTGAGGTTCCGTCACAACAGGTTCTTCGGGGGTGCTTACTACAGGGTCAGTTGTGCTTCCTTCGCCGTTCTTCATAGCCTCAAACTTCTCGGTTAACTCTTCGATTGTAAAATCCTCGATAGAGAAATCAAGGCTGTCGATATCAATGCCGTATGAGGCAAGTAATTCCATCTTGTCGTTCAATATCTTATTTCCTCCTTCCATCGAGATGTCTTTTGTTTGTTTATCGTCAACTTCCGCAGAAGTGTCGATCAGATTAAAACTTTCCTTTAAATCCTGCATCATCTCTGAGAGCTGATTCTTATAATCTTGCTTTGAGAATAATTCAAGAGCAGAACTTTCGAAACACGGTTCTACCCCGATAAGAGCGAACGCAGTGAATTCGAAGTTGTTAATATGGTAAACCCCGTCATTCATGAAACCGTCTTTTATATTGATTTCCATGGAATGAGCAGTGATACCATCTCTCTTAATTTTCTGATAAGCCTCTTGTCTTTTCCAAAGCAAAACGTCAGCGTACAGGTATTCGTTAAGCGTGCCATCTTCTTCTTCGTATGTATCAAACCATACTCGTCCAGATTCAGGGATTACACCCACGGGTTGTGTGATGTTGACGATTCTTAAACCGCCATTATCATCACAGACAAGCTCCATGTCGTGTCCTCCAAGGGTGTCCGTTTCTCTGTCGTAGTTACAAACAACAGGGCAATTGTAAATAGAATGGATGCTACGCTCTATCGCTTCTTTAGAAATAAAGCTCGAATTTCTATTCTTGCCTGTGTAGCAAATACGTAACACTCCCGAATCAAACGAAGAATTAAGTTCGCTTATATTGGTCAGCGATGATGCGAATGTCATAAATGAGACCTTGTTCATGCCAACCTCCAATCAAATAAACCCCGTATGTACGGGGCAGAGATTAAAACGTAAGTGTGTTGGAGGTCGCGAATTTGATTTCTTTTAAATCAAAAACAGCCCCCATTTTGTTTTCAAAAACAAATATTTTATTCTTTTGATCAGCTTTTAATAATACACAGCCTTTCTTTAATAAGGCTTCTTTAGACTTTTCGTCAAATACATAAATAAAACGCTCTGTCATATGTATTAACCCCAATCATCCTTATTCTCAGCAGACTGCTCCCCGCTATCAGTTAACTCTCCTATGTCTTTTGTTGGAGCGCCACCTTCTTCTGTTGCGCCTTCGCCATCAGTGTTAATAGCGCCCATCTGGGTGGAACTCTGAATAGGACGGAACATGTCCTGAAGTCCTAAAACAGTTCCTTCAAGGAAACTCATGCAGTCGACTTCTGCCTGACTCAAGCCCTGAGAGGCGGCGTATAAGCTAATTGTCGGAAGCCCATAAGAAGCTGCCTTTAAATAAGCGTCGCCAAGTTCTTTTCTGTTGTAAGGAGAACAATCAAGGAACGTCATTTTAAAATTTTTGCCATACGATTGAGCTTGAATGAATCGATTAATCGCGTCACCAATGCTCTTAACAATTCCATATGTAATGGCCTGATCCGCTTTTATTGAAAGAAGCAAAGCATTCGCAGAAGCCTTCTCGTTATTAAATAAAAGAGAAGAAACACCTGCCGCAGTGAACAAGTTTTGTTCTGCTTCTGAGACAGTGTTTGTGTCTCCCACATTCGAACGCTCAAAACTAATCTTGTTAATGGGCATCGGGGTTAATACCGAGCCTACTTCTTCGGGCAGGACAGAGTCGAGATTTCGCCAGAAGTCCTTCGCCTTATCAAGATCAATGCCCCAACCGCCATCCTTGTCCATAGGAAGCGTCATTGCCACCATTGCATAGTTTTCAAGAGATGTCTTTGTAAGTTTTAATAATTTATAATCTTCTATATCGTAAATCTCTCGTAAAATACCTGCGAATGGCGGGATAGCATACGCAAGAATATCTGTGTTGGCTTTAATCGCAAAAGAGGTAGGTGAATCAAGCTCGATCCACTTTACGGTTCTTTGTCTCTGATACGCCGCATACTTGGTTTTAAACTCCGCAGGGTAGAAATCCAGCATATTTGCGTGAGAGTCAAAATACGAAAAGTCGAATGTGACATTCAATACATTTCCTTCGATAGATGATATTGCGCAATACTCGCTCGGCAACTGCTGAATAGTGATACTATCATTAGTTACCCACAAGGTTGCATAAAACACATCTTCTCTCAAACAGGTTGTAAGAATCTTTGGACATTGTGTAGGAATGTTCATTGTCGAGATCATATCTCGTACTTTTCTATAGTTGTTGCCCACTGTTTTAGAATTTGCCTTACGAGGGTCTATTCTATAGGGCGAAATAATATATGAAAGATCTGAAAGCCCAACGAAATACTGTATGAGTCTGCGGAAGTGCGGACTCGCTCCGTAAATATAAACAACAGCCTCTCTAAGCTGTTTCTCGTATCTATAAGGATTAGAGAGATATGTTGTGATGTCGTCCTTGGAATATACGGAGAACGTAGGCGTGTTAGTGTTATTATTTAGATCTCTTGTGATTAGATGGTTTAACGATGCAAACTTATCAGAAAGTCTGATGTATCCAGCAAAATTATTATTGGTTCCATCTGTTTTTATTTCTGTAGCCATTGATTCCGTTCACCGCCTTTCCTGAATATTTCGGTGGCTTCACGACAAACATATCCTCTACTCGCGAAGTCGTATTATAACGTTTATTGAGCCTATTCTCAATTTGCAAAGCTACATAATAGTTGTACGAAAGGCTTGAGTAGCGGTCTTTTCGCATACCAGCCCTTTCGAATAATTTAACTTTACCGCTCGACTCTTCATGTTGAAGCTTTGTCATTTCATCAATTAATAGAGTCGTGTGTATATATGGCATCTGAAGCATCATTCTTTCGGATGGATTCAGGGAGTTATATCCCTTTAAATCACCGAGGAAATCATCTGCGTCATATTCTGTTTCAAGTAATCTGATGCGTCCACTGCGAAACCCTTCTCTAAGGAGGAAGGCACAGTCGGAATTAAACTGAGCACTCGCCTTAACCGACCATATTACCTTATCAGCGCCTATGACAGCGCATCTTTCTGCCATAATTTTGTCATTAATGCAAGAGAGAGCAGGGTATATCTCTCCTGTATCGGGATCTACCATCTCGCGTGCGAGACAGTCAAAAACTCCAAGACCTATGCCCTGTGTATCAAGTACAATATAATCGCACTGATACTCGTCATAGAGTTTTCGTATAATTAACGCCTGCGCCTCTGTTCTCAGACCTTCGTACCCATCTGCGTACACGATATTGCTTGTGTAGCGCCCTGCTTTGGTGGGCATAAGCTGATTTATAAAAATCGCAGTAGCGTCATTGTTATTTTTCTTGCTTGACATCAATGCAATATCCGCTGAGATAATTCGAACTTCACCATTTTGCTTAGGTAATATACGTACTTGAGACGCATTATTTACCTTTTGCGCAATACTATCAGGAAGCATAGGATACTTTATCTTTCTATTTTTGGATATTGAATTAAAATCAAAAAAGGAGCCTTCATTAGCTCCGTAAAACAACGCTTCGTATTCCATTGCGAATTTAACATCCGAAAAGTCAGTTTCTGCCATTTCTTCTGCCACCGTATCACTATCCAGCAATCCTTCTTGGATAGATAATTGATAGGGAAGGCCGCAGATGAACTGACGCTTTGTATCGTCAAGCATAAATTCAAATGTATCCTCGCACTTTGTATAAGACCAGTGGTCTACCCAGTAAGCGGAGCTGAGATACATTATCATATTTTTTTCTTTTGCATATTCTATCTTTCGTTCTTCTTCTGTCAACTCCGCATACGTAGGCATACGTCTTTGCGTTAAGAATTTACGAAGAATTGTGTCGATTACTTCCTTTGATATCATGCGGAATTCGTCAAGCAATAAAAGATTTGCTCGATTGCCACGGGCGCTATCGGCAGCAGTTACAACTTTAATATAGCTACCGTTTTTAAAAACTATCTGTGCGTCCGTTCCGTTTATCTTAGTCTGCTTATCATCTATCTCCGCCCTCAGCTCAGGTGATTTAGGGCGCAGCTCGAGTAAGATTTTTTCAAGCACATTTAAGCTCTGTCCTCTTGTGCCAGATGCAATACAAATTTTTGTTCCCGGATAAAGAATACATCGTATTACACAGAAAACAGCGCTTAAAAAAGTCTTTCCTATACCACGAGCGCCAATAAAAACCACAGTCGTAGATAGGTTCATCATGATTATTAATATCTTTTGAAATAATCGTAAGTTTAAATGAAGGTAGTCAGCGGCAAATCTATGAGGATTTGCTCTATAATAAGCACAGTCTGCCGCGACACCATTCATGATTCGTGATAGCCTGTTCTCATTACTCATAACTATCACCTATTATTTTTCTTCAAATACTTCGTTAAAAACGAACTCATCGTCTTCTTCTTCGTATTCAGGGCGATCCACTCTTATCTTAGCAATTTCATTCTCATACATTTTCGAGTATGCGTTTTTCTTGCCGATCATCTTCGCGAGATGGCCTCTAAACCATATATCGATATATCGAATAATTCCATCCACATCTTTTAACTTGGGATCTACTTCAGGCATAGGACGCTCATCTTCCCAACGACGTATCCATACGCCAAAGGGGGTAGTGTCGAAAGATGAGTCGGAATCATCTTTTTTCTGCGAAGGCTTTAAGCTTGCGCTTCCCAGCAGTGTGTTTAAAGCATTTACACTTTTATCGATTGGCTTTCCTGCGGCTCTATCTTTATTTATCGCTATTTCAAGATTGCATACTTGACGAATAATAGCCTCTGTACCAATATCAAGTTCTGCGTTAATACCCAGTCTAGACATCCAATATTGTCTTCTTTGCTCAAGCTCACGGTACATAGCAAGCGTGAATCCCGGACCCCAGAACTGCATAATATCATCGGTTATTTCAATGTTGTTCTCGAATATAACAAGCCCGTCATCTTCTGACTGCTCAGGCTCTACAGCAGGCTCTTTCACAGGAGTGCTTAGTTCGTTACGTCTCCACATCCAAAAAGTTCCCTCTGTAATAAGAGTGTCGTCATATGACTTACCTGCAAATCGAGTAGAATTAAGTTTCGCCATATAAGCGGTCATCATAGAATGAGTTGTGTTTTTCTTTTCAACATCTTCGAAAATAGACTCATTCCAAAACAAGTCGAGTTTTCTGCACACTTGACGAACTGCCTTCTTCGCATCGCCACAGTCTGCAAGATATGTATTATACATACTATCAATACAATCTTTACATACTGGAATATATCCTATTCCTTTGTGAAGTATTGCGTAGCTGACAGGGAAGTAGCCCTTACGTCTGCCGTACGACAATCCACACTTAGAACAGATTACGCCAGATGAAGAGCTTACTTCGATTGCCATTCTTATTCACCGTCCTCGTCGTCGATTATACGATTGGACATTTTATGATCAACCGCGGTGTATTCATATGTTTTGGTAGCAATGTATAATTTCTTGCCCGGGAAAAACTTCGGGACGAAATGAGCGGGAATTACAATGCGCTCTCCGTTGCTCGGATTTCTTGTAGAACGCTCCGCTCGGTACGCGAGTTTGAATGCTCCAAATCCATGAATACTGACCTCTTCTCCGTGGCGAAGAGAGTCCTCGATAATCGCAAACGCTGCTTCGAGAATCTTCTCTACATCTGCCTGAGTGTATAGAATTCCTCTCTCGGAACTCTTAATCTTAAAATCTGTTTTATTGCCGTCTGAATCCGTGATGTGTAAAATCTTAGATCTTGCCATCATCGGCTTTCGTTCGTCTCTGCTCGTAAGAAGCTCTGTAACTTTTGTGATCAGATCCTTCTTTTTCATTCCTTTTATCCTTCCTTTTTGATCAATTTAGAGTTCTGATAAATCTTTTGATTCCGGAACAACAATTCCGTTCTCGTTAAAGTACATACCAAGCTGTTCGTCAGCTTGCATATCTACATAAACAGGAACCATAGATATATCAGACCACCCTATGTATTGCTGTATTACCGTATCTGGTATTCCAGCTCGTTTAAAATTTGTTACTGTCATATGTCGCATAGCGTGCCAATAAAAATCCACGCCAAGCATATTACTAAATGTTCTCGCCCAACTATCAAGAGTCGGTATCCCTATGCTCTCAACAGGATTAAACCTATTAGGAAACAACCATTCGCTCTGTATATCTTTTTCTTTTCTATACTCAAGCCACATATCAAGATAAGGCTTAAATCTTTTCGCTAAGCAGAAGCACTCGAGTTGTTTACCATTTATTCCGCGTCCTTTTGTTTTAATGGGATCGCTCTTATATAAAGCTCCATTACATACAAGATGGTCGTCGTCAAAGTCGCTAACCCTGAAACGTAATAGCTCAGCTTTTCTTCGGCCTGAACATAATGCAAGGGAGAGGGCACAAGCCTTATCAAATTCTTTTTTCTCTACGAGGCGATCAAGCAACCCGTCAATCTGGTCGTCAGTAAGAACGGTCTTCTCTCGTACGGGTTGATTAACAGGACTTTCAACTTTATTAATAATGTTTCTAAAGTTTGGATATTCATCGTCAAGAACACTCTCTACATAGTTACCTAAACTTGATAGAGCCGCCTTAAGCCTCTTAATCCGCGCTGGACTATTCTTGTTTTCTTCCAGAAGCCAGTTCTGATATCTAACCACTTGGCGCTTTGTCCAGTCGCAGTAAAAAGCGTTGTCATTGTGTAAGAGACTCCACACCCATGCAATCTGAATATCATTCTCATATCCACGTATAGTTGTTTCGCTTCGCTGAACAGAGCGAAGGTAGTCGAGAAAATCAATTAATAATTCTTTATTTTTTGAGTTCACTTGCGCCAGCAATTCAGGCGAAGTGATAGAATTCATTTGCGTCTTCCTTGCCATTGCAAATATTCCTCCTAATAAAAATAACCCGAGATGTAAATCATCGGGACATAAATTTAATTAACATTTAATTTTATATTCGGCATCTACTCCATCCTGAGCGTTAACAATCACCATAAACTGAGAGGGGAGCGAATATAATCTTTTTGTGTTTGCATAATCATCGGAGCCACACAGAGAACCACAAATTGTTGCCGTAATACCAAGTTCGTCAAAACTCTCGTGATGGTGTTTGTCTCCGAGAAATACATATTCGATGTCTACTCCGTATTTCTGTCTAAATAAAACAGACAGGAGCTTAGGAGAACTTTTCACTGAATCCAAGTCCCCGTGCGACGCACAGAAGTTGTGCCCGCATACATTAAGAAAGATGAACTCATTGTCTTCTGAGGGGACAATAACGATATTTTCATTATTTTTAAATCGCTGATTCAACCACCAAGGTACGATTCGTTCCATGTTATCTCTGTGAACACTGTCGTTCTTGTTCTGGACAGTCCTCATATGATTTCCATAAGTGGTATAAACATAAGTGTTCGCAACATTTCCGCTAAGGCGCTCGATAGCCTGAGCTAAAATTTCTGACACCTGCATAAGCTGATCGCAAACAAGTTCCTCAGACGCAACTCTTGCGCCCACATGGACGGCTCCATGAGAAAGGTCGCCGAGCACAACTATATAAAGATCGTGGCACTGATGTAAGCGAAGTTTTTCCTCAGCTTTTGCAACGACCTTAGCAACACGTTCCTTGCAAATTTCGGTGTCGTATTTATTGAAAATGTTATCTGTCTTCATGCCGTAATGCCAATCGCTAAACACAAGTACTGCGCTGTTGTCGGCATTGAACGATAGGCTTTCACGATGTTCTTCGTCGAATAATCTGCCCACGGTTTCAGATAAGTTGTCCGCAGACTCAGCAAGACGTTCGTAAAGATGTTCAAGTCTGCCTTCAGCGGAAATAAGCTTATTGTACTCACGACGTTGATCGTAAAACTTCTGTCTTTCCTTCTGAAGCTCCTTTTTCTTCTCCTCGATATCCAATAAGATATCCTCGGCGCTGGACACGGAAGCTCTTGCCTCTCGTTCTGCTTCAATGATGTCAAGCGTTCGTCTGCTACCGTATAACATTCGACGTGCTACATCGCTTGCATATGATTGTCCATACACATATTCGGAAAGCTCTGTATAATCTACGTCACTTAAAGTTTTATCAACGAGCTTACCGTAAACAAGTCGTTTATGATATTCAAACGGAGTTTCGTTTGGAAGTCTTTCGATTCTTATAACTACCACCGTCCTTCTGAACATCAGTCTTAATTCCGCGAAGCTTATCAAGGAATCTCATAACCTGTCGGTTTTCTTCGCAGTAGTATCTGTGTCTTTTAGACTTGCCTTTCATTGTGCGAACAATGTGTAAATTGGGGAATGCCGCCATTACAGCGTCTTTTTCAGCTTTGTTAATTGCAATCATTATTAATATCCTTTTCTACAAATTAGCAGGCGCATAATATACCTACCATTACAGCATTTCATCAAATAGCCCGTAGCCGTTGAGAGACAACGGCTACGGGCTTAAGTTATTGTTTATTTTGAGTGACTATGAACGTCTCATGACAGAATTTACTCTTGTTCTAACGATATTTGACGCTGAGCACTCCTTGCAATATTTTCTGGGACGTCCTCCTTTTTGAGGAAGTTCTTTAGGAATTATATTGTCTTTTCGGAAAACAACACCGCAACTCTGACACTGCATATAATTATCGCTACCTTGGCTAAGCAAATATTGATATCCAAGATTTCTGAAGTCCGTTACTGAATGCGCGACGTCTCCTTCCTTTATGAAGCACACTTTTACATTAGTGTTATCAATCTTTTTTGAAAATTGTATTAATCCGAGCTCGCGCAGTTCGCTATACATCGCGCTTTGTCTTTTTATAGAGGTATTAATGTTAGCGTACTTCATGATTTCACTGTCCTTATTGTTAACCCACCCGTTACTATTCGGATTTACGATTAGCCAGTATTTAGCGAGGCACAATAACGTAAAAGCGAGGCGTCTTAGCTGAACCTTCTCGAGGCTGTTTATAATCTCCATCTCAGGCTTTGTAATATCGATAGAGTCGATCTTAACGGCATCATACTTCAAAGCTCTTATAACAGCATAATCGAGAGTGTCAGACCACTGAGGCAATGAAGCTGTGTTATCGCACTGCAAAAGAAAAGTGTCTAATAAAACTCTTGTTTCTTTCTTAGAATATTTATTGTCTATGTAATACTTTGCCACCCGGCATAAAGTTTCGTAAGGTTTCTTTCCAAGGGAATGATTTTTGATCATCTCCTCAGCCCATTCGTTTTCGTTTAATACTATCGTCATTTATCATCCTCCACTCGCACGGTTTTTATCTTATACTTAACGCCACCATATACTATGTCCCCATTCATATCTTGACCGGGGTAAGAAATTAACCGATCATGCTTGCTTAACAAATTATCTATAATTCTGTTTCCGCACATGCTCCACGCAAACTTCTTGGTAGCTGACTTACTATAACACATATCCAGTACTATATTGCATAATGCTTCTTCGTTGGGGCAAGCAAGAGCGCAACTTTTTCTAAACTCTTCGTTCATATGCTCAAGTGCAGCCATCGAAGTGCAATCATCAACTCTTTCGTAATCCGAGAATATCGAGTAACTAATAAGTCGCTTGTTGTAATCGTCATAAAGGCGTTTTATTGCATTGTATTGAGTTGCACTATAAGGAGCGTCGCTCTTTAATATTGTATAATCAAAGCTTGCTGAAAGAGCACGCTTTGAGCCACTGTCGAACTCTTCCTCAAATCTTCGACAGATCTTATTCATTACACAGTTTCCAACGCCTACGGGCATCTTATAGTCATAGTAATATAGGAACTCAGACTGACGTTCCGTTCTCTTTTCGAAAGGAATAGCTCGTAGTTCATCTACGGTCATCTGGAACTCCCTGAGAGCATTGCGGTTAGTATTTTTTATGTATGTATTGTACTGCTTCATTAAAGCAGGATAGATATATCTCATGAAATAAGGTTTCTTATCGGCAACTATAGCTCTGCACAGATCACGCTGCGCGACATCTTCGAGTTTGTTTGCGGCGTGTCTGTCATGCCAGTAACGAGGCATGGGTTTGGCGATAATTCCTTTAGCTTTATCTCCTTTATACCCTCGGTTTCCCGATATTTATTAGGGGAGTAGACTATGTCTTCATCTTACCATATGGTAAGAGCACGGCACTTCCCACAGAGGAGTTTCGCCTCAGTGGTACAAACTTCATCCTCTCACTTGGAGAGGGTATGTTTTAGTCGTTAGACCTTCCTCCAAATCACTTCGGAGGCTTGGCACCAAGTTGTCGTGCATACGATGTATGTTTAGACTTCCTCGGTTAGCAGCTTGCGCCACACCCTACATTTGTAGGTTCACCGTGTTTGATCACGCACATCACTGTGCGGAGTCACTACTTAATATAATGACATTTTGCTGAATTTGCTGCCCCGTCCTGATACGGTAGGCAAGAGTTTGATACTCAATTGAATCCTTCGGATACCTTGACTGAACCTCGAACATACTTGTTATCCAGTTAGTAGTCTGCCCTATTTCATTACCAAAGCTTTCTATGTTGGATCTTATAAAGTCTTCCTCGGTGGATATGCGCTTTGTAGCCTTTCTCTGAGCGCACATCAATGCGGGGAGGGGTTTATGTTTACGAACGAGCACAGGGTTATCCGTGAGCAAAACAAGATCTCCGTCGAAGTCGCAACCATTCAAAGCTGCTGTTGCTGTGTCCCACGCATTAAACACTGTGCAAGTCTTCATGTATTGATACCAATACAACGCTTCGTCTCTGCGAACGGGAATGACACTTCTAATATTTTCGTGTGTTGTCATGGGAGCACGGAAGCAAACAAGCTTCTCAGCGCAGCAATCAGCCCAATACTTGTTATATATCTCACCGGCCTTCAACAAACCCTTAGGCTCCATGCCGAAGGCACTTTCACACAACAAATATGGGTCTCCGGATACTATAGAGTAGTTACCGTGAACTTTAAGCACGCCCACCTTAGCAAGGTTAATTCGATTACGGATAAGCTGATAGACTATATTCTGAACGAAGGGATCCTGCGCGACTCTATGATCTATCATCATTGCCTTGAAAACATCGTCTTCGAGTCTTACTACATTTTGATCGTTTAGCCCCTGACCCTTCAAGAACAGAATGGTCTTTCTCCAGTCCCCGCCGAGGACGTCTTTTACCTCGTTCATAGTGGGAGCAATCAGCTCTTCGATATCTTCATCAGAGAAATCGTAGCTTTGGATAAACTGATAATTCAGATTTCTTTCGTTTTCCAATACACGAGGGCAGGTCTTAGCTATACCGAATGTATATCCATTTGCAACCGACTTACTGATATAATCGTCGCAGCTCTCATAAGAATCCCAGAGTTTCACCATGGAAGTTGTGAGAATGAGTTCAACATTTCTCACATCGACATCATCTCCCCATGCGTCCTTAACTATATAGTTATGAGCTACATTCTCAGCAAAATCCAAGAAGTCAAAGGTAAAAACCATACCTTTATTAAAGGCGAATCTTGTGTTCACTCCACTAACCACATACTCGAGTCCGAGTTCACCACTCCACCTTTCGGCCAAAGAGGGAAGCATGATGCCGAATCCATCCGTAGCGTTAACTGTTATTTCTTCATCCTTACAGAATTTCATAACAGGCTCGCCTTCGTTTTCATCATTTACAGAAACTACATCAGACTTAAAAGTGGTCTCCGCATCATTTACCACAAGGACTCCAGAAGGAATGGAGACGGGGATAGAGGCGCTGCAAGTAAGAGCTTTGTACGCTTCGAGCTTAGCTGTAACGAGTTCCTTCTCTGGATCTCTGCCGTTTTCAACACGACGAATTAATTCCGGAGCAAGTTGCTCGCTCACAAAAACGATAGTGCTATTCTTGATACCGCCATTAGTGCCGAGGAGCCTTTTGTACTTAACTCCATTAATACTAAATCCTTGGCAGGCTCTATAATAGTCTTTAGCCTTATCAATGATAAGACACATATAATCAGGCTTGAATTGAAGATTATCCAGATCAGCATAGAGCTTCTTGATAGATCGTTTGTTTTGAGGAGAGGGATCCTGCTTTCTAAAATATCTAATCTGAGATTTAATTTCCTTCGCTTTCGCGTCAGCGTCAACAACACCATTAAGTTCATCTATCCATCGAAGCATCTGGCTATCAGCAAGGGAGATGACCTCATCGTTTCTTCTCGCCTCGTCGATAGGAAGCGTCAGGTTCCACTTGTTTTTCTTCAAGCGAGAGCTATGTAATTTATATATGTACTTTTGGCACGTTAATTGTTTACTAATGTTATCACCTCACGAAAAAGTAATAGAATGTTGGTACAATGAGCAAAATAATAAAACATATGTTGAATATGCATTAGAATATTGCTACGATTGGATAAAATATAAAGAATAATATAAATGAATAGAATGTTGGTAGAATGAATAAAAAAAAATAAATCATTCTTCTTTAACATAAGCAAACCATGCTTCCCGATACTCCAGACGAGCTTCTTCTATCTCTTCATCCAAAAGAGCATCTTGATCCTCATCAGAGAGAGGAGTGAATCTATCACATCCTCCCTCACATTGACAAACCTTCTCATCATAATAATAATAACAGTTTTCACAGCGTTTTTCTTCGTTCATTTCAAAGAACTCCTTCCATATATAATTATTTACGCAATAACATCTCTCTCAATGATATTGGATCCAGAGAGATAATTATAGTTTTTACTACCAAGATTGAGATTCAGATAAGCATCCTCCATCTCTTCCTGAGTGATACCGATATAATCCAGTGTCTGAGCAGGAGAGGAATGACCTAACATCTTTTGAAGCAGCATAAGCTTACGAGGATCGTTATGAGACATAAGCATCTGATGATAACAGAATGTCTTACGTAATGTATGAGTAGACACCTTCATGTTTAATCCAAGATCGTTAGCTATACCCTTGAGGATTCTATCAATAGACTGCTTAGTTAAAGGTTCATTCTTACTACCACCATGATTGGATAAGCTTCTGAACATAAAATCACTCATACATACATCAGGTGTATTCTCTAAATAAAGAGTGATTGCTTCTACTACTGCCATATTGATAGTAATATATCTATTCTTCTTTCTCTTACGAGTGTTACGTGTCTTCTGCTCGAATACAGCAAAGCTATCTTTGAATGTAAAGTTAGAGTTAATAATATCCATAAATCTAAGATTACGTAAATCACTCACTCTTAAACCGAAGTTAATACCTACAATGAATAACATATTATCTCTGTATCGTCCAGAAGAAATAAGATAGGAAGATATCTTATCTATATCATCGATGCTCTTAATAGGATCTGCAGCATGATCAGGAGCTAACTCGCCCGTGCTGGTGTCTGTTGCTGGAGATATCATGCCTATTGCGAGTTTGCGATTCGCTTTGAGAGCAGAGATGTCGATTTTGTTGTTAGTGGTGTATCCGGGGAGAATAGTTGCCATTTTGAAGCTCCTTTTTGTAGTCGTTTTTAGGGGTGAAAATGTGGTTCTGCAACCACCAAGGTTGCAAAATCGAAAAAAATGGTTAAAAAAGTCCTTATTTTGCTAGAAAAATTTTAGGCACCCTTTTAAAGAGATATAAATAATTTCTTAAGGGACAAACGCCATCAGAAACGATTAGAATGTTGGTACAAAAGACTGGATAAAAGTCGCTCTGAGCGACTATCGTTTCTATCTTTCTGTATATACATTATATCATAATATAGAAGAGTTGTCAAGCAAAAAATGAAATAAATTTATAAAAATTATTTCGAGGATTCGACGAGAGGAAATTTAAAGAAGATGTAAAAACTTTGCATTGGATAAGATATGGTTCGAGTGGTTAAAATGCGTGAAAATGCAGTAATAGCTATAATTTATGGGTGTGTAGTGATGTGCTTTTGGAGGGGGAACAATGTGATATAATTGGGTGTGGGAGATGAGGTGACTAACAGGAAAGATCGTTCACCAAGCCGGGAAAATACCATAACCACGGCGGTCAATGTGATGTTATGCTAAAAGGGAACATTCAGCGACCTTGACCCCCTCAAACAGTTAGCGGCATAGGGAAAAATTTTTTTCAAAACCCCGTTGACAACGTAAGCGGATTGTGGTACAATGAGACAGATTCAAAAAATGAATCAAATCTCGTACAACGAAAGGAATTCACAATGAACAACTTTAACGAACTTTTAACCCGATGGGGTGACCGCGTCCGCACAACTGACGACCTCAAAAACAACGGTGAATTACTCACCGAGCTCGCGACCGCCGTCGGCGCGTCGGTACTCAAAAAGCTTGATGAGAAATCTTCTAATCCGACTATCAAAAAACTCCGTTCGTCATTTCAGCGTGATATCCGTCTGACCGCCAACACTCAAAGAGCAATTGAGAACGGCACGACGGAGCGCGTCAAGACCAACGGAGATGTCGAAATCGTGACCACAGACAAGGCATACAGAGACGCTGAGAAAAAACTTGTAAGCGCCACTTTTTCCGACGCTTTCGACCTTTTTCAAACCGCGTCACTTGCTATCGTGTCGTTGACGGAACAATATCTCAGAGCAGTTGAAAAAGGCTCTGTGTCGTGCCACAATTCAAGCTGGTTAACATCGACCGTATCATATCGCAAGCCGAAACGAACGATATACCACGACTTGAACGGCATTGAATGGGAGACCGCCGAAGATATTGCAATCCGTGTTATCTTCAAACAAGTCCGCGCGTCTATTGAGCACTCGGGTGCTGTCGAAAGCGCAAACGGAAAATACACCTATATCTCATATCTCGTAAAAGACGACGAAAGCGGAGCAATCGCGGGAGTATACGTCAGAGAACCAAAGTATTTTGCAATGGAGAGCGACACCTTTGAAGCCGTGACCGCTTTGGTTGAAAAGATGCAATTGACCGACCTACAAAGAAGAATACTCAACTATCGTTTGAGTGGATACGGCAATAAGCAGACCGCGAAGTTGTGCGGAGTCACTGAAAACAGCGTCAAAGGCGGACTCCGTGAAATCAGGCGTAAGGCGGTGTTAGTGGGCATCACAATTGAATGACCATTAAAAGAGGGAAGAGGGACGAAAGTCCCTCTTTTTCTTTTTTGGACAGACGGAGCGACAGAGCGACAGACGCTTTGACCCCCTCAGTCAGTTACAGACGGAGCGACAGAGCGCTCCAAACTTGAGGTATCGAAAGATGCTTCTGCGGACGCATAATCGTTCGTGAAAGGTACATCTGCCATTATCAGATGCGTCGCCACCAGAGATAGAGAAAATCGGTGGAGTTAGCAGGTTTGATGTGAAATTCGCTCCATAAGCCAACATGGGTAAACATAACGGCTGAGCGCGAAAGCTTTCTTGTATCGCCCCAAAAGCGCAAAGATCTCCACCCAAGGGTGCAGTGTTCCGAGGAACCGAGATCCGAGCATAGCGAAGGGTCGGCACAAAATCGCGAGTATCGCAAAAACGGTAAAATATAATCCGCTTAGGCGGTTTTACATAAACCTATAAATCAGCGCACTCTTTCGGGTGCGCTTTCTTATGGGCTTATGTCCGTATAAATCAAAAGGAGACCAAGAAAATGGCAGAAAATCCCATTATCAACACACCCGAGGAAAAGGACGAGCTTTCCCCTGAACTCCTCGCTTTCAACAAATCCGAAGAAATCGAAAAAATCGGTAAAATCGAAGACAAGGCGGTTCTTCGCTTGACCGCTGAAAACCTCTGTCTCATTTACAATGAGGCTATCCAGACGGGTTCGTTCAACCTCGCAAAACCTATCGAAGAAGCTATCACGGAAGCGGTAAATCGCTACACTCAGCTTTCCCGTGAAGAGTGTTACAAAGCAGTTCTTGCAACAGAAGACCCGATGTATAGCGCGGTTCTTCAGCTCACGTTCCCGTCAATCCGCGCCAAAGATAACAAAGAGGGTGATGAAAAGATCCCGGTCCGCGTTATCGAAAATATCGAAAAGGCGATCGATCTCGCGGCTCTTCACAAGAGAGCTAACGGCGGTATCGGCAAGGATAAAAACTGGATTCATATCGGCGAAAAACTCAACTTCGTGCTGACTGCGGCAAAGGCGGTTGACCTCGGTATCGATCCCAAGGAAATCAACGATAGTTACGCTATGTCTGAGATCGCTCGCAGTATCGACCTCGGCAGAACTCCGTGTTCTAAGACGAATATCCTCCGCACACTTCAGACCGTCGTTACGGCTATGATCGGCGAAGAATATAAGGCGACATCTCACGACGTGAACTTCCTTCTCTCGATTTTCTCGAAGAAGGGTCGCGCTGCTCTCTCGGTTAACTGCGCAAATCACAAGTATATGCGCTCTTATCTCGCGGAAATTTGTCATCGTATCGTAACAGGCAAGACCTACACGGTTGAGTATAAAAAGGCGAAGTAATCGCCTGATTTTCAAGGTTATAAGTCGGCACACCCTCACACTTGCGGGTGTGCTTTCTTATGGGTTTGATTTTCTATCCCAGAAACTACATAAGAGGGCTCGGGTCTGTCACAAAACAGACCGAGCCTACCCATCGGGGTATAAGGGTTGGTTTTTGAAAACCTGCGAATCGCTTGGTTTTTAAGATTTGCCGGAACCTGACCGATAAGGGTTGGTTTTTCATCTCGTACATATCCGACCGCGATAAGGTTGGTTTTTAAGTTTATAAACGTGACATAGGGAGGGTTTTTAATATGTCATATGCTTCTTTTCAGACGAGAGTCAGATCTCTCATAGACCGCGCTGGCGGTGGTATCGCAGTCCGCTTTTCTCACGACACCGATAAGGGTCGATTTTTTGCAAATCTCTCGGACGGGACGACGATAATCGGGCACGAGTCCGCGCTTAAAGTCACAGTTCGCTGGGGTTCGGGACATACCGCACAGACTGCAATCTGATGAAGCGATATGAACACATATATTCATTCTGAGGTCTTGGAACAACTCTCCGTAGCTCTTCAGGTAGATCTCGGGAATTTAATAGTCAAAGAGCTTGAGTCGGAGGGGTATCAGTGTTTGGAAATCGCAGATCATTCTGGATCAAAAGGGATTGATATAGTATTCAGGGATCCGTCACTCGTCTGTTATATACAGACATTCCGTATGGATTGTTTGAGTCTTACAAATATGATTCTTGCTAATTTGCAGGAGCAAATACTCACTTACGAAGACGTTAAGAGGGAACAACGTTTGATTTTTCAGCACAACCAAACAACGGCGGATTAATTTCCGCCGTAATAAGGGTTGGTTTTCGAGAAGGTCGGAGGTTCTATGGAACAACATTATGTCGTAATCAATAATTATGCTCTCTCTAATATGGGAATTTCAGGCATTGCTGTATCAGGAGTCGGGCATTCTCACGCGGAAGCTAAAGCGATTTTAGCGAAGGCTTCTGCTGATGAGAGAAAATACGCCGAGGAAAATAATTGGACGATCTATGTCGATTCGGACGAGGAATTTGACGCAGGCGAGGAAGGGTTTTATGCTGCCGAACACGCGCATTTTTATATCGTAGAGGTAGAGGAATAATAATGAACATTCACGAATATGTTTCGGCTTTCATCGCAAGACGAAGGCTTTTGAATCTTGACGAGGTTCCGCACGGAATCGAATTTATCGCTAACGCCTATACAGGCGAGATCTACGCTTGCCGTATGGAGTGGGGTTCTTGGGAACTCACAGCTTTTGGCGTATCTCTGATTTCGCAGGGTTTTCTGTCTGCGTTGCTTTCAGATCTCGACAACCGCAGGGTTATTAAGTTCCGAGTAGGGTAAAGGAATCCAAAGATCTTGAAGAAGCAATCGCAAAGATAAAAGCTCTCCTTGAAAAGTGAGGAAAAGAAAAGTAGTGCGCTCCAAGTCACAATAAACGCACTACAATTCTGGGGATAAAATTCCTGATGGACGATGAAACTTGCCTTCGTCGTCCTTTCGTGGTTTTATTATACCACGAGGTTTTATAAAAGGCAAGGTTTTTAAGATGACAAATTTGCAAAAGATCCGCAAATCGCGAGGTTTTTCACAAAAAGAACTTTCAGATTCAAGCGGTGTATCTCTTCGTATACTTCAGTATTACGAGCAAGGGAAAAACGACATCAACAAAGCGCAGGGAATTACACTCTATAAGCTCGCAAAAGCTTTAGACGTGAGAATGATCGACATAATGGAGCTTGAAAAAGCAGAGGAATAAACCCTCTGCTTTTTTCATGCCTTGTTTTTTCAGAATCGGGAGGTATCTATGTACGAAGTCTGGTTTTTGAATGAACGCGGACAGCGGGTTCGCAAGGAATTCACGAGCGTGTATCAGTGCAAGCTTTTCGTCAACAAATTAAAACGATCTAAGCGGTGTAAGCTCTTGTCTTACCCGCTTTTTTATTAACGGAGGTTTTTATGAAACATATAATCACAGTAATCAAAACACTCGCGACAGGAGTAGCTCTTATGGCGGTTTTTATGATCATTGGTACTGCGGGGCACGCAGAAGAAATGGTTTTTGAAACCTTCGTTAAACGCGAAATTATCTGGGTTCTCATCGGCGGGATTTCGTTTAAGATCGCTCAAGTAGCGTGGGTTTTCGAAAAGGACTGAGGAGGCAGTTATGAAATTCAATATTAATGATTATAAAGACAGGGCAAACGAGTACGTTATGCACTGTAAAACACCGGAGGAAGCGGAGGATTTTCGTGATTATATGATCGCTTCCGGACAAAACAACAAACTTTATCACCTCAATGAGTACGCTGATGTACTAAGATATTTTAGCAAAAAAGAGACGGAGCTGCCCTTTAATATTGCTTATGATTTTAATAATGACTCTTTTTGTTCCGTGTCGTATATAAAATTTATGGGATGCACGGTACTCGAGTGGAGCGATTTTATGGATCGCGAGGAACCTGATGCATCTAAGGAATCCGACTCACACACCGAGGAATCCCTCAAATCATTCACGAAAGCGGATCTCAAAACAGGCGACGTGATTCAGCGCCGTAACGGAAGAGTAGAAATTGTCAACCGCGAACTTGGAATGTTTATTTGCCAAGACGGTTGGAATGATCTCGTACATATTAAGGAGGATTTGACTACTACATGTTTAAACAATGGCTACGATATTGTAGCTGTAAGACGTCCAAAAGACAAAGCAGATTGCCGGTTTTCAGCATTTAAAATGAACTGGGGTGACCTCGTGTACAAACGCGAAGATCCCGTAGAAATGACCCTCTCCGAAGTCTGCAAGCTTCTCGGCAAAACAATCCGAATCGTTCCCGAGCCTTAAAGTTTATAAACGCTTGGTTTTTCAGCGTTTTTATATCAAAAACCAAACCTTCATATATCCAACACTTAGTTTCGCACTCCTTATAACAATCTCCTTTCTTGTACTCCCATACACCTTAATCATATTCACGCGAAACACCTCTTGTACTCCCTAAAAAGATTTTCCAGACCCGCACGGGGAGTCAATAACATTAATTATCATTGTTTTTGTAATTCATATTATTTCTCTTATAACAGTTAAATACTTTTATGCTTAACGACTGTAGTTTCTGCTGTAATAGAATTGTTTGATTTATCACATAAGTGTTGGATATACGAGGGCTTGGTTTTTGAGAATTAATATAATAAAAGCGAGGTTTTACATAATGAATATCATAAGAAAAGATCAGGTGATAACCGAGATCTCAAGAAACACGGGCTTTCGTCCGTCAGTAGTCAGAGTTATCCTCGATGATTTTTGCGAGGTGGTTTCCGTTTCTCTTTCAAACGGTGCGTCCGTTCAGCTCACAGAGTTCGGAACTTTTGAACCGAAAAAGAGAGCAGCGAGAACGGGGAGAAATCCTCACACGAATAAACCCGTTCCGATTCCTCCGAGAGTTGTGCCGGTTTTTAAGCCGGGAACAAAACTCAAAAATATTGTAACAAAGGAGATATGATATGGCAGGGAAAGTATTAATAGGCTCAAGAATCGTCTGGGAACTTTTCGAGCTCAATAAATCGTGCCTACGTAATCAGCTCAAAAGCCTCGCAGAAGATAGGGAAAAGGATATCGACATATATCTGACAGAAGACACGGGATTTCCTCAGATCGTCGTAATGCAGAACGGAAGGATTCTTGAGTCTGAAATAATGGTCGATGAAGAAGACTGCGCAAGTTCAGTGGAAAAGATCTACGCAAAGTATCTTTGCAAGGATTACGAGGTTTCCGAAAAAGAAGCCAAGGAAGAAAAGGCTGAGGAGCAGGAAACGCCTGATGACACCGACGATTTTTCAGAGGAGGATATCGAAGAAGGTATGATCCTTGATCGTGAGGACGAGCTTGATGCAGCTCTCATTGATTTTCTGAGCGTGGTTTTTGAGGAGCCTGCATCCGTAACAACAACACTTCTTGATGATGATCCGAAGGAATTTGAGGAAATCAAGGAAACCTTCCTCGGATATCTTGCGAAGATGTGCAAGTATGATATCCGTCGTCCGATGTACCTTGAATATCCGGACGGAAAGGTAGAATTCACAGAGCATCCGTATGACAATATGGAAGTCGATGTGGTAGTTGTATCTTGCTAACGAGCACCAACCGGAAGGTTGGTTTTTTATATCCGACGCGAACGGAATTTCGCGATAAGCCCGAGAGGATATCCCTCTCTGCCTCTCGGGTATGTTTGCCGTGGGTTCGGCTTCCGCACAAAAGTGCAAGCGCAAACGGATAACGCTAACGGAATACTATTTTTTGAAAGAAAGGACATTGAAATTATGTCAAAAATCGCAGTTGCAGGAAATGCAGTAGTAGTAACCTCCAAGATGTCTCTCGAAGACATCAAGACCCTCGAAAAGTACCGTCCCTCCGCACTCAAGCTTATGGGTGGTGAAAACGGCAAGGAAGAACTCTTCCGCGTAATGTCCACAAAGGGCATGGGCGAGATCGACTCTTGCGGTGCGGCTTTCGGTCAGTGTACACATGACGAAGCCAAGAACGCTTGCATCACACTTGTCTTTGACAAGGTAGAAGGCGACCTCAAGGAAGTAATCGCGGATAAGCTCGGCGCAGCAAAGACAAAGCTCGACCAGATCGAAGAAACTGTTCCCGCAGTTCTCGCAGAAGTCAAGGCTGAACGCGCAGCGATCATGGACGGCATCGAATTCGTCGGTTCCGTAACAGCGGCAGAAGAACCGAACGCTGCTGAATAATCCTTAAAAGGACGGTTTTTGAAAAACCGTCCTTTTCAAAACCATTCAGAAATCATAGACATCCCTCATTACAAAACAAAATTAAAATTATTTATTGAATTAAAGGAGTTACATACCATGGTAAGAGTAATTACAGGCACAACACTTAAGAGAAACGATCCCGTTACAGTTCCTTCCACAACAACCCTCAAGTCCGTTCTTGAAGACGGTCGCATCGACTATGCGAACGCTCGCATTCACCTTGACGGTTCTCCTCTTTCCGCAGGTGATCTCAACAAGACATTTGCGGATTTCGGCATCACGGAAGGAACTTGCTTCCTCCTCAATGTTGTAAAGGCAGATAACGCTGCCTGACCATTTGTCCGCCAATTAAGGCGGACACAAGGGGGATTGGCGGAATAGGCAGACGCAACGGACTTAAAATCCGTCGGATTAAAAACCCGTACCGGTTCGATCCCGGTATCCCCCATCGTTGATTTTATAAAAACAAGGAGAGGACTTATGTTCAGAAAATCTATATCTCATACCCCACTGACAGACGCCACAACGAATGAGTATTTTGAGCACATTTCGGCTGACTCTTACGGCACCGACGTGTCGTTCAGAGCAACGCTCAGAGCGCTCCTTTCACCGAGACTTGCTTCGGGAGAAAGAGTATCGTTAACGTACGGTTATTCAACTTATACCTCGTCGGATCTCTCGGGAATTTCAACCGACAGAGCAGTGAAGAAGATCGTTGACCCTACCGATTGGAGCGATGGCACTATACGCATCCATAACTTCGCGAACAACGAACAGGCAAACAACTATGCTTGGCTCGAACTTATGAAGAGTTCTTTTGAGAAGAGCTTTCCTGAGTGGCACATCCTCGAAAAAATGACAGACTTCTTCCGCAAAACTTTCTACGTTGTCTGCTTCATCAATCCCGAAAAGAAGTCGGTAATCATCTTCACAGAAGGACTTGATACAAGAAAACTCCATTATCTTGAATGTTCCATCGTTGCATTCATGCCGTGGTATTTTGAGGGCGGTGTATCTGAGCTCGAAATGGAACTCATTCAGTCTCTTCGTGAAAAGACTCCTGAAAAGTATGAGAATGCTCTCGTAAAAATCGCGGAAAAGCTTGACCTCAGAACCATGTTTATCAGAAGTAGACTTCGCGGTTTTGAAACAAGACACGAAAAACAGGAAATGGAAAATCTCAAGAATAATATCGCAAGATATATTTCCAATATCGAAGCTCACAACAATTCCATCGGCGATCTTTTAAGACAGAAGAATGACGCGGAGACAAGACTCCTCGGAATTAAAACTAAGATCGATTCAACGGGCGAGGAATCTGAGATCATGGAGTATTTCATTGCAAACAAGAACCTCTACCTGAGAAGTCTGGATAATACAACGATGATCTTTGTGTGTACCGGATATCTTGATTTCTTTGACGAAGACATGGCTGAGTCTATGGTGAACAATAAAAACTCGTATTTCTACGTTAATGATGACGGCGATGATTATGACAACGAGGAAGATATCGAACTGCTTATGCGTGCGGTTTTCATCGAACGCAAAGTTAAAATGAGAGTCTGTGCGGCATACTCGTTCAACCTTAACGGATCTGTGTCAGGACGTTCTAATTATAGCTTCGGACCCGACTTTAACACTTATGTTCCTAATCCTCATATTGACGGCTATAGCTGCCTTGGCGATTATGTACGAACAATTAACGAGCTCCTTGCAAAGTGCGATTATATCAGTGCAATAGCGCAGTGTATGGCTTCCTGTCATTCAATCAATCTCGGAGACTCGGTCGTAATGGAGCATTTCTGTTCTTGGCTTTATAGCGAAAGAAGCGGCGCAACAAAGGCGTTCTTGGAACTCCCGACAGGCGAGGTTGTAAACAGAGTAAAAGCCGTTGAGTGGCTCAAAGAAAATTAAAAAGGAGATTTTGTATGAGCAGAGCAATTAAAATAACTGACGATATGAAAGTAAGCTTCTTAAAGGATTTTGAGGAGCTTTTGAAAAGCTGCAAAGCTGCAGACGGAAAGGTTTCCGTAAGTTATTCTCTCGGAAATACAAACCGCAAAGCAAAAGTTATCTTCTCGGAGCTTGCGTGGCTCAAAATGCAGACGCTTATCAGGGAATTTGACAAAGAAGTTGCATGGCACGGTGTGGCAACAAGATCGGCGGACGAAACAAAGGACGAGTATCTCATCTCCGATATTTTAGTCTATCCTCAGGTTGTGACCGGAGCAAGTGTAAATACAGATCAGAAGAAGTACGAAATGTGGCTTATGAGCCACGAAAACGATGTCTTCAACAACATTCGTATGCAGGGACATAGCCATGTAAATATGAGCACGTTCCCCTCATCGGTTGATATTTCACATCAGGAACGTATTCTTGAACAGGTCGAAGACGATATGTTCTATATCTTTATGATCTGGAACAAACGCGGAGATAAGAACATCAAGATTTATGATATGACAAAGAATACGCTCTTTGAAAATCAGGATATCACAGTTGAGGTTCTTGACGACGGCACCGGAATCGAACACTTCCTCGCAGACGCAAAGAAAAAAGTTCAAAACTATGTCAGTACTCCCGCCCCTGCTGCGAAAACTCCTCCGGCATATACTCCCCCGAAGCAGACACAGATCCCCGTGTATGGAAACAATACAGGGAAACCTTCGTCGGTAACTCCTGCTAATACGCAGAAGAACGACAAAAAAGCAAAGCGCATCGAGATCGACGAGGCACGCCGAGCAAAAGAAAAGGAAAAGAACAGAAGTCTCTACAGCTACGATTACGAAATGGACGACGACAGAGATATTTACGGTATTTACGGGAGGTATTGATAATGACCCAAAGAGAATTCAGTGACATCAGTACATGGTACGAACTTCTTGATTTTTGCAATGAAGAAGACCTCGATTCTTGCGGCGAAGTATATCTCATTGATGAATATGACGGCGAAGTTTGCGAAGATATAAGAAATTTTATCGACAGTGAACGTTTCTTCGATCTTGTGACTAAGCTAAGCGATCTTCCAGACAGCGGCTACGACGCTTACATCAAACACGAGGAATTTGACTGGCAAGGCTCGTATGATGGCGACAGTCTTTTCGAGGAATACAAAGAAGACGTTGAAGCAGAGGCTTTGCGACATAATGTCTTCGAACATGAAGAAGACTACGAAGAACCCGAAGAAATCTTCGATGATCCCGAGGATGACGAACCTCTTCCCGAAGAGGAATTCGATGTCTTCAAGCTCACAACCGATACGGCAAAACTCTTTCAGCAATTAAAAGAAAAAGAAACCGAAGAAGAAAAGGAGGCTTCAGCGAAATTCGCAAGTCTCCTTGGGTTTTAAGAAATAATTTGAGGTGAAATATGAACTTAAGTAAATCATATGAATTCTTCCAGCCTGAAAAAGATCCCGCAAGAATCCACGTCGTAGGCTGTGGTTCCGTTGGCTCAATGCTCGTAACCTATCTTGCAAAATGCGGCGTCACGAAGATGACCCTCTGGGACTTCGATAAAGTCGAGTCCAAGAATATCGTCAATCAGATGTTCCGTCAGAAAGACGTCGGCAGACTCAAAGTCGAAGCTCTCCGTGATATCGTAGTCGAAGATATCAATCCCGACGCAAAGGACAGTATCATCATCAAACCTGAAGGATGGAAGAACGAACTCATGTCGGGCTATGTCTTCCTTGCGGTAGACAATATCGAACTCAGACGAGAGATCGTCGAACGTCATATGAACAGCACGTTCGTAAAAGCAATGTTTGACTTCCGCACACTTCTCGAGGGCGGACAGCATTACGCGGCAGACTGGAGCGATCTCAAAGCGAAGAAGAATTTCCTTCAGTCAATGCAGTTCTCTCATGAAGAAGCGGCAGAGGAAACTCCCGTATCAGCTTGCGGAACGACTCTCGGCGTAGTAACAACAGTAGCTCTCGTATGTGCTCTCGGCGTTAATAACTACATCAATTTTACAAAGGGTAACGGTTATTGGAAATTCGCCAATATCGAGGGGTTTGCAGGACTTCTCGATGCTTTCAAGGCTTGATTTTTAGGTCTTGGTTTTTCAGTTTGTTTTCAAAAAAATTATATAAAAAGAGGTACAAAGCCATGTTTGTCAAGAAGTTTTACAATGTAACAATCACACCCACAGAACGTAGCAGCGGCAAGTATGCGGCGGAGCAGGCAGAAGCTATGAGCCTGCTTGATGGCAGAAACAGAAACAGAAACGTCGGTTTTGAGTATGAAACTCCTG
Source organism: Acutalibacteraceae bacterium (assembly GCA_045539925.1). Taxonomy (GTDB): domain Bacteria; phylum Bacillota; class Clostridia; order Oscillospirales; family Acutalibacteraceae; genus SFWF01. The sequence continues at coordinate 109,277 of JAZQGH010000184.1, forward strand.
CCGATGCTAACCGTGCCACAGGCGCTCTTTATGAATACTTCAGAAAAAGAGGTATCCCGATGAGAATCAATCAGCGCGGTAAACTGATCGTGGTTTCTCCCCGTGCTTGATTTTTAAGAATCGAATACATAGCTTGACTTTATAAAACTGTAATGAATTCAATCTTTTTAATAAAGATGGCTTCTCGCCGTCGGCAGAAGTAACATTTTGATCAAATGAAGGGAACGGACGATCGGCGATCTAGCGCTGCCTCCAGCCGGTTTAATAGAATACACGCAGCCAAAACTTTCTGATGAGAATATAAAGAGCTCCGATGAGACGTTGTCTCACAGGCGATAGCCCTCATCTAGTCAACTACGAATTATCCGATATGTTCGATTTCAGGATCCATGTGCACTGTCCCTTCAACATATCATCTCCCTTACGCAGATTACAGTACTCAAAAACATGAGGTTTTCAAAGAAATGATATATATAACAGTAAGACAGTCGCCGATGTATAGGCAAATGACTCTTGAAGATCTTTTGTTCTCAAGAACGGCACCTTCGTCTCTTTTAAATGATAACACAGCAAATACAAGAACTTACGAAACGGAATATCTTTCCCGTAAGTTCCGCGAAGCGATAGATACGGCGGAGCTCATTTCAAAACTCCGCGAATACAACGCCAAAACCGAGGAATTCCATAAAGTTCCGCGGGAAACTCTTTATCATACATATCAAATCCCGAAAAAGAGCAGGGGATTCCGAAGAATAGACGAACCCTGTCCCGAACTTATGGAGTCTTTAAGAGAGCTGAAAAGGATTCTGGAGAATGACTTCGGTGCTCTTTATCACACATCGGCGTTCGCTTACGTAAAAAAGAGAAGTATCCTTTCTGCAATGCAGAAACATCAGGCAAACGAAAGCAAATGGTTCGCCAAGTACGACCTCACAAACTTCTTCGGAAATACAACTCTTGATTTTGTAATTAAGATGTTCTCTATGATCTATCCGTTCTCGGAAGTAATCAGGCTTCCGTCGGGAGAAAGAGAACTTCGTCGCGCTTTAGACCTTGCTTTTTTGAACGGTGGGCTTCCGCAGGGAACTCCCATCTCTCCGATCATCACAAACGTAATGATGATCCCCGTGGACTTCAAGCTCTCAAATGAGCTTCGTGATTTTGAGGGACAGCATTATGTCTATACAAGATACGCCGATGACTTCACAATTTCCAGTAAATACGGCTTCGATTTCAGAAAAGTCGAAACCCTTATAAAAGAAGCGCTTTCGTCTTTTGAGGCTCCGTTTTCCTTAAAAGACGAGAAAACAAGATACGGTTCCTCCGCAGGCTCGAACTGGAATCTCGGACTTATGCTTAATAAGGATAACGAGATAACGGTAGGAAGCAAAAGAAAAAGACAGTTCCAAGCAGCTCTCTCCTCTTATGTTATGGATAAGAAGAATGGCATTTTGTGGGATATTTCCGATGTGCAGATCCTTGAAGGACACAGAAGCTATATAAAAATGATTGAAGGCGATACGGTAAATCGAATCGTAGAACATATAGACAAACGCTTCGGAGTCAACTCAGTCGAGTTGATAAAAGAAGACTTGAGAAGAACATAATTTTGTAAAACCAAAGTCAGCAGCGCAGATGTAAATTGATTTTTCAACTTACGCTCCTCGCCGTCGGCAGGAGATACGCTTTGATCGAAGAACGGAGGAGGCGTGCACGCGAAGGCAACGAATGTCATCCGGCTGGGATTGTTGCAGCACAACAAAACACTGGACATCGCACAGCCTGCTGCGGCCCCGCGGCCGGGATCATGACAGGGATACTGGGCTGGCAAACTCCACGAAAGGCTGCTGGCTTTCTTGGTTTTTTAGAAAGGGTGTAAATGAAACGATTCGTAAAAAACGATATTGTAAAAATCATAAGATCAAATATCCTGAGTGGCTCGGATTCAGCTCCCGATATTGGCAGAATAGCAAGGGTGGCGGAGGTAAAGGCCAGCGGATGGAACTATACTCTTGAGTTCTTAAACACAACTCCTGATGACGTGAATTGTCTCGGACTCCACGACGCACATATGCCCGATGGTAAATGTCAGTATAGGTGGTATGACGATAGTAACCTTGGTTTTTTAGATTCCGAAAAAGACAAAATAGAATGTGATAAATACATAGCCGATATATATTGCAACCGCATAACAGCAATTTTTGTAAGGAGATAACCGCAATGAGTGAACACAAACGTTTTGCAGTTGGAGATAGAGTCATAATAAGACGCTCGAACGCTGGGAGTGGTTTGGATAGAAATCTCACAGCGAAGATAGTTAGAATCATTAGAGATGGCATGTGGGATTATACCGTGGAGTTCGAGAACATAACCGAAAAGATGCGTAGTGCTACAGGTTTTCTTCATAGCGGAAGAATGAACAACGGCAGGAATGATTACAGGTACTATAAAGACGATAGCCTTGATTTTGCAGATCCACTTGAGGATATCCCTTCGCTCGACATCGTAGTCAGAGGCAATCGCGTAATTGCAGTGGTGGAGTATGTATGAAAAGATTCAATATAGGAGACGCCGTAGTTGTTATAGGTTCCTCGGCAAACGGCCATGACATTGGGCATTGCGGCATAATCACAACCATCAAACCGGCATTTGATTATGACTACGAGGTAGAATTTGATAAAACATACGGCTTTACACATGACGGATGCGGACACAAAGAGAATAAGTACCGTTGGTATCAAGATGACGAGCTTGCTCTTGCCGAAATCTGTTCTTTTACCGTGGGTGACTCGCTGAGGGTAACAACCTTTGCCAACAAAGTTATTAAAGTCAGGGATCTCCCGCTCTTTTAGGTGAGGTGAAAAATGAGGAAATTCAAAGTAGGCGACATTGTCCGAGTCGTCCGTACCGATTTTGACGGGGTTGATTTTGGATACATAGGAGTAGTAAGCCTCGTGGGACTCAACTTGTATGAGTATGAAGTAAGTTTTGATAAAACATACGACTTTACTCACACCGGGCAGCATACTCACGGACGGTTTTACAGATATTATGACGAATACCAACTTGAGTTGGCAGACTGCACGTATCTTTCCAAAGGCAAAGTCCTCAGTCTTGTAATCGACAACAGCAATAACAAGGTTGTAACAATACGAAATCAACAAATATAAATTTATAAAAACTTATAAGGAGATATAAGGTATATGAAATTCAAATTTGACGACTACTCAAACTGCCATGTAATGCACTGCAAAACAGAGGAAGAGTCCGATTTCTTCACGGAGTTTTTAGCTTCGATCGGTAAAGCGTGGCGAAACGGAGAGAGCTATATCGCAAATAACTCGATTTATGAGGTATACGGCGAGGGTACGTGCTACATTTTCCGTGAGGGAGTTTACGGAAACTTAGAGGATCTGAAGGAGCACGACACTTTCGTAATCCTTGAATTCTCCGATTTTGATTGGGATGGAGTTCTCGAACTCGAAACCGACGAGGAAGACGAATCTGCTCTCGACGATTTCTTCTCCTCTATGCTCGGGTAATCACCATGGTTTTTAAGATCGAAGACTATCCCGGCAGATATGTTATGAAGTGTGATACCCGGGAAGAGTTCGAGGCTTTCGCCAAACACCTTCATTCTGTCGGCAGAAAGTGGGGAAGCAGAGATTCGTATCTTACAGGCAGATCGACTAGGATCAATGATATCAGCTCGACAGATTGCCATTACTTCAACGAAGGACTGAAAGGCAGTTCCGGATGCGCAAAGGATAGCGACTATATCGTTCTTCGTTACAGCGACTTTGACTGGGATGATGAAGAATCTGAGCTTGAATCAGACCCGGAAGCCCTTGATTGGTTTTTTAAAAATCATATAAAGGTGATCTGATATGAATAACTATAAATATAAGGTCGGCGATGTGGTTGTCGTAACAGGCGGTGGCGACGCCGGAATAGGGCTCATAGGGGAAATAGTAAAAATCAGAAGATCTGAAATGCGTTACACAGTAAGCTTCAAGGATCATTATGATAAATACACGTGGAGCGGAGATGTCGGAGACGGCAGGCGCTGCTACCGATGGCTGAGAGAATCCGAAATAGCTGCCGCTCCCGTTGATTTTTTAGCGGGAAATAAAAATGTGTATGTCCAAAAAGACAACCGCGTTTTCCTCGGAGGTACTTAAATGCGTAAATTCAATATAGGCGATATTGTTCTTGTAACAGGCGGCGGAGAAGTAAACGGGCAGGGAAGACTGGCAGAGATCGTGAATATTAAGTTCGGTGCGTATGACTATACAGTCGATTTCGGCGAGTATATTCCCGGTACAACTTGGAGCGGCCAAGTTGATTCCGGAAAAGAAACATACCGTTGGATGCACGAACGAGACCTGACCCTTGCCAAAATAGAGAAACTCAGAATCAAGAGAAGACGTCACAAAGAGTGTATCTGCAGTGAATATAAAAACCGCATTTGGCGGATAGTCGAGGTTTAATATGGATTACGAACCCGGAACACGAGTGGTCGTGCTAAAAGGTAACATGGGTTTTAGGTGCGGCGAAGAAGGCACTGTTGGCACGATAGTCAATCAAAGAGATTCTATATACGGCAGTTATCTTTTGGAATTCGACGAAAAATACGACTTCTGTTGGCACGGAAGCTACGGAAGCAAAGCGGGGTATTACTACCGCTACTATGGCGAAAATGAAATAGCTGCCCTTGATTCCCTCGATTCTTTTCTTCTCAGAAAGGGACCCAGAGCTTCCCGTAAGAAATGTCTGGTTTTTGAAAACCAAATCATAGCCGTGGTATAAAACGGCATCCCGAATGAAGCAGTCGTGGGCAAAAAGCAGGTTCGATCCCTGCCATTCGGTTAGCACGGCAGACTGTCGGCGAATGAACCCTCCCGTCGGCAGTCAAAAGTCGTGCATATGACCTCCTCATTATTGTAGCGGAGAAGTCACCGCCCAGTTTTCTTCTCCGCAAACCCCCGAGTGTAGTGCAGATACCTCGGGGGTTATCCTTTCTTAATTCTTGGTTTTTCAAATTTAATATAAATAAGGAGACGTAACAATGAAAAAGCTTATCGTAATCGATATGCAGCGAGATTTTGTAACAGGCGACCTCGGCACTCCCGAAGCTATTGCGATCGTGCCTAATATCAATCGCAAAATCGAAGAGTATCGTTCAAGATGCGACGAAGTGTTCTTCACAAGAGATACACATACCGAAGATTATTTTGAAACAAACGAAGGAAAGCATCTCCCTGTTCCTCATTGCATCTATGAAACAGACGGATGGCAGATAACTGATAGAATACATTGGGGTTTTTATAATTCAACAGTCTTAAATAAACCTACCTTCGGCTTCTTACACTGGGATAAATATCTCAATGTCTCGGGAGAAGGAGAGGACGCGGAAATTGAAATCGTAGGTGTCTGCACAGACATCTGCGTCGTGTCCAATGCTCTTATCTTAAAAGCAATGTATCCTGAAGCAAAAATCACAGTCGACGCATCTTGTTGCGCGGGTGTAACTCCCGAGAGTCATAAGGCTGCGTTAACAACAATGAAAATGTGCCAGATCGAAGTTATAGGAGAATAAAAATGTTAGCTCTTAACGGTAAACCCTTGGTTTTTCAGAAATTTCCGGACGGAACTCCTCTTTTTAAGTGTGAGTGTACTGAGGGCAGCACAGCAATCATCACTTGGTTTTTTGAAAATAATGACGAGGTAACAAACCTTGTGTATTTAACGAGACACTTGAAGGATCATGGTGTAGACGACATAACTTTGATCATGCCGTATACACCGAATGCGAGGCAAGACAGAGTCAAAAACCCCGGAGACGTCTTCACCCTCAAATATTTTGCGGAAATTATAAACTTTTTAAAGTTTAAGGAAGTCATGGTGCTTGATCCTCATTCAAATGTCACACTCGCTCTTCTTGAGCGTGTGAGAGAAATGCCCGTCAGATATTACATCAACGAAGCTATAATGAGAGCGTCTTTTTTAGCAGAAGATGATGACCTCGTGCTTTTCTATCCCGATGAAGGCGCAATGAAAAGATATTCGGGGATGATAAAGCGTCCCTATACTTTCGGAATCAAGAAAAGAAACTGGGAAACGGGCGTGATCGAAGGACTCGATGTCTTCGGAGACTCGGCTCTTGTAAAGGATAGAAATATTCTTATCGTAGATGACATCTGCAGTCGCGGCGGAACTTTTTATCATAGCGCAAAGAAACTCCGCGAACTCGGAGCAAAGAAGATTTTTCTCTATGTAACGCATTGTGAGAATACGATCCGCGAAGGCGAACTTCTTAAAACAGATTTGATCGAACGAATCTATACAACCAACAGCATCTATACGCAAAAAGACGAAGAAAACACGAAAGTCGAGGTTTTTAAGTTATGACAGAAACAAACCCTATGCTCCTGATAGATTTTTATAAAGCAGTACACGCAGAAATGCTGCCTCTAAAAATCAATAAATCAGTATCTTACTTCACACCTCGAATGTCCAGAATCAACCGCTGGGATAAGGTTGTTCATTTCGGTCTTCAGGGGTTCATCAAAACATACCTCATCGACTATTTCAACCGTTGGTTTTTCAGTCTTGATAAAGCGGAGGTCATCGCTGAGTATAAAAGAATCATGGATGCAACACTCGGTGCCGGAGCTTATAAGATCGATAAGATCGAAAAGCTCCATAACCTCGGCTATCTGCCGATCGAAATCGTGTCTTTACCCGAGGGCACAAGAGTTCCGATGCATACACCGATGTTCGGTATAACAAACACTCACCCTGATTTTGCGTGGCTTCCTCAGTCTCTTGAGTCTCTGATCTCCGCTGAAATGTGGCATCCGATGATAGCCGCAACGGTCGGAGCTTCGTACAGAGATATCGTTGATAAATATTATGATTTAACCTGCGATGATAATATTCCGAGATCAAAGGCTCTCGGAGCTTTTGATTTCAGGGGAGAAGAGTGCCTGCAGTCTGCTGTAAAAGCGGGAGCAGGATGGTGCCTTTCCTTCTTAAATACAGCAACAGTCCCGACAATTCCGTATCTTGAACGGATGTACAACTGCGACTGTACAAAAGAACCCGTGGCTTTCGGAAGTCCGTCCACAGAGCATTCCGTAATGTGCAGTAATTATGCCGTTGACGGTGACGAAGAAACTCTTCTCAGAAGACTTTTGACGGAAATCTATCCGAACACAAGCTTCTCTGCGGTTCTTGATTCCTATGATTACTGGAATGTAATTGAGAATATCCTCCCGAAGTTAAAGCCTGAAATCATGGCACATAACGGCTGTATGCTGATGCGAGGCGATTCCGGCGATTGTGTGGAGGTAGTTTATAAGACCGTCCAGAAACTCTGGGATATTTTCGGAGGAACGTTGAACAGTAAGGGGTATAAAGTCCTCGATCCTCATGTTAAGGTGATTTACGGTGACTCAATCACAGTTCAGAGACTCGAAAGAATCTATCAGCTCCTTGAAGACGCAGGCCTTGCAGCTTCTAACGTAGCTCTCGGTGTCGGTTCTTTTTCGTTCCAGTGTATCGAGGAAAACGGCGAACTTAAACCCTTCACAAGAGATACTTTCAGTTCGTGCATCAAAGCAACGTACTGTGAGATCGACGGCAAGCCCACCCCGATTTTCAAAAACCCCAAGGACGGCGGCTTCAAGAAATCCCAGAAGGGATGCTGCGTCGTATATGAAACCGAGGGCGGCTTGGTTTTTGAAGACGAACACACTTGGGAAGAAGCAGTAAACGATGAAAACAATCTTCTCAAACCCATCTTCAGAGACGGAAAACTTATCAAAGAACAAACTCTTTCCGAGGTCAGAGAAGTTTTACACGGAGGCAATTTCTAAAATGACATACGAAGAATATATGAGGGCTTTCGATGCCGAAAAGGTCAAGAATGACCTTATTGATTGGATAAAGGCTTGGTTTTCTGAAAACGGGGAAGATTGCTGTGCCGTAATCGGAGTTTCTGGCGGTAAGGACTCAACCGTTGCCGCAGGGCTTTGTAAGGAAGCTCTTGGCAAGGATGGCGTGGTCGGTGTGCTTTTACCGAATGGCGAGCAGAAAGACATCGACGACGCAAAAAGAGTGTGTGATTTTCTCGGGATCAAGTATATGGAAATCAATATAGAAGAAGCGGTAGATGCCGTCAAGAGCGCCTTTGTTATGGGCTTTTGCGATGCTGCTTACAGGTATTACGGTCTCGACCTTTCGTGGTCGGGAGTTGATTTAATCTCGGAACAGACGGAAATTAATCTTCCTCCGAGAATCCGAATGTCAACTCTTTATGCTATCGCTCAAAGTCTTGGCGGCAGAGTAGTGAATACCTGCAACCTTTCAGAGGAAGCAGTCGGATATTCAACAAGATGGGGAGATTCCGTCGGGGACTTTGCTCCTTTGGCAAACCTTACAACTGACGAAATCGTCTCCGTCGGCAAAGCTCTCGGACTTCCCGCAGATCTCGTCGAAAAGACTCCCATCGACGGTCTTTGCGGGAAAACAGACGAAGAAAACCTCGGTGTGTCGTACAGGGAAATCAACGAATATCTTCGAGTAGGCAAAAGACCAAGCGCAAAACTCAGTCGCCTGATCGAAAGAAGTGCTTTCAAGCGTCAGCCTATCTCCGCTTTCCCGTACGGCTCCTCTCCGATAACAAACTCCAATGTCAAAAATGATTAGTATCGAAGACCTCGTAGGCAGCCATGTACTCTCAGGAGTAGAACGAGGTTATACAGAATACGATAATGAAAACGTAGAGTTTTTGAGTTTCACTCTGGACGGCGTTAATTATATGGCTGTTGAAGATCCGGAAGACGGATGGCGATCTTCTCTCAGGGAGATTATCATCACAGAAAAGACTCCGAAAATAAAGCTGCCAAACGTAAAAGTAGTCTGTTTTATGGAGCCGGGAGAGCATAAAAATATCCTCTGTTTTCAAGACTCTCAGAACTGCGAGGTTTTTATGAGCGTCGGCACAAACTATTATGACGAGTGGTATCCCGTCTGTGTCCTTGAATATGATCCCCGAAAGCTTTATGTGAATCAAGTAAATATGATTAACTTTAACGGCAATAATTAAAGTTAATCTTCCGCAATGCAGATTGAGCTGGTTTTTAGTTTTTATACATATAAAGACGACTTTCCTAATAAAACCCTCGCTTCCCGCCGTCGGCGGAAGTAACGAAATTAAACAGCAAGGCGCTTCCTCCTTCAGGTTCAGACCTTTAGACCTGAAGGCGTTCGCTTTTTGTCAGAGACCACCGGCGGTGTTCTCTGAGATCTTACTTGCATCCGTTGAGAGCTCCAGAACTGAGAAAACAGGGTTTTACAATTCTGGAGCCTCAGTCGGACGGATTGCGGAAAAGTATGAAAGGAATATCATAAATGAAAAATCTGACCCCGATTAAAGAGATCATAGCTGCAAAGGGCGTAAAAGCCAAGAGTGCGGTAATCGAAAAATATAAGTACGACGAAGAGTTCAGAACCTTTTTGTACTATGCTCTGAACCCTCTTTTAAGTTACAATATTTCCTCTGTAACGCTCGACGAAGCGGAGAGTACAACTGTTCTGGGAGGAGTATCTTCGCTTCGTTTTAGCGGAATTTTTGACTGCTGTGACTACCTCTCAAGACTTCGCGGCATAGACGGAGCAACAGTCAGACAAGTTAAGTATCTGCTTGATAATCTGTCTGTGGGAGCAGAGGAAAGAGAGCTTTATAAAAAGCTTCTGACTAAGTCTTTAAGGCTCGGTGTAACAGCGAAAACGGTAAACAAAATCATCCCCGATCTCATTCCCGAATGGGAAGTGCAGCAGGCATATCCGATAGAAAAATACCCGATCCCGTCGGGTGAGGTTTTTTATCTCACAGAGAAACTGAACGGCGTCAGAGCTACGTTCTATAAAGGAAATCTGATCGCAAGAAGCGGTGCGGTTTTCGAAGGTCTTGACCATATCGTAAAAGAGATCGAATTCTTCTCCGATGAAGGCTTTGTTCTTGACGGAGAACTTCGTGTCAGCGGATATGAAGACCTTTCTGATAATGAAAAATTCCGCATAACAGCGGGGATTTTGAACTCCGATGCGCCGGAAAAGACCGAAATAATTTATACGATCTTTGATGCTGTCCCTACGGCGGATTTTGAATCCGCAAGTCCAAAAACAAACTATACGGCAAGAAGATCTATCCTTTTTGCAATCGACCGAGCTCTTTCGGATGCAATGTTTTCAAGAGTCCTGCCGGTTTTATATCACGGAAATGACACTGCGGTCATTGAAAAATTCCTCGACAAAATGACAGAGGAAGATAAGGAAGGACTCATAGTCAACCTCGATGTTCCGTATAAAAGAACCCGTCACCGCGGAATTCTGAAGGTGAAAAGGTTTTACACAATGGATTTGCCGATAATCGGTGTTGAAGCAGGCGAGGGAAGGCTCGAGAATACCCTCGGAGCACTCGTTCTTTTGTACGAAGGCAACGAAGTCCGTGTAGGTTCGGGATTTACGGACGAGGACAGAAAATTCTTCTGGGAACATAAGGACGAGATCATTGGCGGGATTTGTGAAGTCAAGTATAAAGAGATCTCACAGGATAAAAACACGAAGATGAACAGCCTTCAGTTTCCTGTATTTGTCGGACTCAGGTTTGACAAAACGGAAAGCTCTGACTGTTGATTTTATAAAAAATAAAGGAGAAAAGGAAATGAAGTACAAAATTCTTTTGCCTAGGTTCTTCCTTTGGAGGTTTTTGAAGTGGTAACGATTGTTTACGGCGATATTTTTGAATCAGATGCCGATGTGATCTGCCATCAGGTAAACTGCAAAGGTAAGATGGGCAGCGGCGTAGCAAAGCAAGTCAGGGAAAAGTATCCTTTGGTGTATAGTCTATACCATAAGCTTTGCGAAGATAATCCCGGAGATAAACTTCTCGGAACCGTACTATGCTGCGGAAACATAGCAAACCTCTTCGCTCAGGAAAACTACGGCTATGACGGTAAGTGCTATACGGATTATGAAGCTCTTCGCAAATGCCTCAGTATAGTTAACGAACAGTACGCAGGACAAAAGGTTGCAATCCCGTATCTTATGGGATGTCACAGAGGCGGCGGAGACTGGAATGTGGTCTTGGAGATGATACAGTCTGAGCTTACGGACTGTGACGTAACTCTCTATAACTATAACGGAGGTTAATATGCCGATCAAAGGTATCATACTTATTCTGGCAGCAGCGTTTTTCTTTGCAATAATCTGCCACCGTGAGATTTTTGAGCTTCTCGAAATGCTCTTTAAAAAAGACGAAAATAATGACGATGATGATGATTTTTGCGCATAATCTCGTCAAGGAATGAAAGGAAATCAAAATTATGTACAAGTTTATTGCAGTTTTAATTGCAGTTATCGTAGTTGTAACGGGCGGACTTATCATTTATTCCGCAACTCATGAAACAATCCCCGCAGGCTATGTCGGCTATGTGTACGACAGAAATGCAGCAGGAGCTGAAAATGTTATCGAAGGAACTTCGGTAATCAACGTAGAAAGAACGGGCAGAATTACAATTAACCCGATCACACAGGACGTTCTTACATATCCTACAACAATTATCAGTAAAAACTGGACAGGCCTTGCGGAAGGCGATAATAAAGACGATATGAGTATGCAGATCGCATCTCAGGAAGGTAAGAATATTGATGCAGATATCTATATTTCCGTAAGACCCATCGATATTGCTAAGATCATCAAGTCATTCGGCACAAAGTCCTTCGACTCTATCATTGATAACGATATTTACGGACTCACAAAGGGTAAACTCTCTACGGTTTCTCAGGCATATTCCGTTTATGATATTCAGGCTTCCCGTTCTGAGATCCAGAGCGAGGTTTTTAATATTCTCTCCGAAACCCTTAAAGAAGTTTACGGAGTAGAGCTTATCCGTCTGGAAATCGGCACTCTTATTCTTCCCGAGGATATCCAGCAGAAGATCGACCAGAAGACACAGGCTCAGAACGAAGTTGAACTTGCTAAGCTCGAACGTGAAAAGCAGGACGAAATCAACCAGCAGGTAGTAGACCAGCAGAAGGCACAGTCCGAAAAGGAACGAATCGAACGTGAAGCAAAGGCGGATGCGGCGGCATACGAAAAGCAGAAGGCTGCAGAAGCTGAACTTCAGGCTCAGGAAGCAAGAGTTGAGATCGCAAGACTTGAAGTAGAAGAAGCAAGACTCAAGAAGGAAGCAGAACTCGAACTTCAGATGGCGTATACTGAATCTTACTTCCGCGATAAGGAACTCGATGTTCAGCTCGAAGCAGTCAAGGCAATCAACCCGACGCTTCAGACAATCGTTACCTCCGGCGCGGGTGAAGGCTACAGCGCAATCGTAGGCCTTGATAAGATTCTCGAAACACTTAACTAATAATCGAAGGAAACCTCCCCGAGCTTCGGGGAGGTTTTTCAAATCAAAAATGAAAGAAAAAGTAATAGATTTTATAAACAGATTCACGGATAACGGAAGAAAAAAGGAAGTAATAGACACATTCACAAACGGATGCTGTTATTGGTTTTCCAGAATTCTTCTTGAGAGATTCGACGGAGCATATATCGCAACTCTTGTTTATGACGAAGTGATGAATCATTTCGGCGTGGAAATTAACGGTGAAGTTTATGATGTAACGGGAGTTGTAACCGACAAATACCACTGGATAAAATGGTCTGATCTTTCAGACGACATCTTAAAGCGTCGAATAATCCGCGACTGTATCAATTTTTAATTAAACAAACCTGTAATGAAAATCTCCCGAGGTTTTTATAAGCCAAAGGAACTTCCCGCCGTCGGCGGAAGTAACGCTTTGATCAGACGAAGGAGCGGTGCATCCCACAGCATGGTAATTACCCTAGCTCATGATAACTTGCATCACCGACTGGGGAACTTGAAAATAATATTCGAGGTGTGAAATCACAATAATCAAAACACAAAACTCCACAGCACAGCCGCTCTCTCACAAGGGGTAAATACGAAAATGATGAATAACTTCTCTTGCCATCATCATATCTGCGAGCAAAACACTGAAATTAAGCGTTTAATAAGATTAAGAAGAGATGCAGAACTGCCAATATCATATGTAGATTACGGGAATAAAAAAGAAAAGGAGAGTTTAAATGCTCTATCATAAAGATTTGGAACACTGGTTTAGACAACACAGAAAAAGACTTTATAGATTTTATGTCTATAAAAGAATGTTCACTCCTTACGAGATAGACAAAGCATTCATTGATGAAACGTGCTACGAATCAGACTGTGCAATGCTCGGTATTTTAGAAGAGGTGATAGAACTAAAAGATGATTATCTCTTCGGAATTCGTCAGGTTTTTGTAGACTGTAGTGTTTCGGATACGGTTGAGTATTATAAACTGTCCGAACTCCGAATTGAATGGAGAGAAAAAGACGAAGAAGATTACATCGAAACGGAAGATGTAGAAAACGAAGAGGATATGGAGGAAGAAAAGTGATTTATGTAACCGGAGACGTCCATGCGGGATTTGAAAAATTTTCTCACGCAAGATGGAGACGCGGGAAAGAACTGACAAGAGACGACTACGTTCTTGTCTGCGGGGATTTTGGCATCTGGAAAGATGACTCAGAAGAAAGATACGGACTCGATAGACTCGAAGAGAAGAACTTTAATATTCTTTTCTGTGACGGAAACCACGAAAACTTTGACAGACTCTATAGTGACGAGTTTGAAGTCGTCGACTTTTGCGGAGGCAAAGCGCATAAGATCAGAGAAAATGTCTATCACTTAATGAGAGGCGAGGTTTTTGAGATCTGCGGCAAAAAGATTTTTGTCTTCGGAGGTGCGAGAAGCCACGATATTCAGGATGGAATTTTAGATCCTGCGGATTTTGAAACCGTCCATGATTTTAAGCAAAAGGTTCGCAAAATGAAGTGCGAGGGTAAGTATTTCAGAATAAACCATTTGTCTTGGTGGAAGGAAGAAATGCCGAGCGAAGACGAAATGAGACATGGCTGGGAGAATCTCTCAAAGCATGATTTTAAAGTCGATTACATAATCTCTCACGATGCTCCATCAAATATCGTAAAATTGATTTCTTCGGCATATCAAACCGATATGCTCAATGATTATCTCTGTGTGATCTCCTGTTATACGGAATTTAAGCATTGGTATTTCGGACATTATCATTTGGATAACGTCATAACTCCGCACTTCACGGTTCTTTACAGAACCTTTGAAGAGGTGGTGTAAAAATGGATCTTAAAATCTCGAAAGGGAACTCCAAGCTAGGAGATATTCCGAGCGTTTCTCTTCCGGCAGGGATAACCTGCAGGGAAGATTGTGAGTGCGGAACAAAATGTTATGCCGCAAAGCTCGAAAGACTTCGTCCAAATGTAAAGGCCGCATACCGTCATAACCTCGAGGTTTTGGAAAAAGATCCCGAAACTTACTGGCGCGAGGTCGAAGCCGCGATTATGATGGCAAGGTTTTTCAGGTTTCATGTGTCGGGTGATATTCCAAACGCAGAATATTTCGAGAAGATGGTAGAAGTAGCAAAGCGTAACCGACACTGCGAAATCCTGTGCTTCACAAAGAAATACGACATAGTCAACAACTTTATATATAACGGCTGGGCGCATCGACATACAATGCCGCTTATTCCGAAGAACCTTCATATCATCTATAGCGCGTGGCGAAACCTTTTGATGAAAAATCCGTATGGTCTTCCGGAAGCTCATGTAAGATACCGTGACGGCTCAACAACTGCGTCAGAAAAAGCCAAGGAATGCGGTGGAAACTGCACGGATTGTGCGGTAACAAACGAAGGCTGCTGGACTCTCGGTGTGGGAGAACAGGTGGTTTTTAACGAACATTAATTACATAAAAGGAAGGAATATAAGAAATGACAACAGTAAAAAAGAGTTTTTGCGAAAATTGCAGTCACTGCGAGATCTGCTCGGTTAAAGAAGAATATAACCGTGTTTGCTGTATGATCGAAAACTCAATCGTAGCAGTGGGTTATATTGATAAATATAGAATAAGCGTAGAATGTCCTCATTACTCCCAGAGATTTGGAACCGTAAGAACTTCTTATGAACTGGGAACAAATGCGGCTGCTATCGATTATAATGGCGTTCTCGGATATACCGCAGCGTGGAATAATGTGCACACAGAAATTTCAGGAATTGCTGACGGCATAACAGCAACAGCAGCAACTGCAGTGGCGGCTGGCGAAAGAGCTTATTCCGACGCCGAAGTTTTTACAGATACGATAGCCACATTGGAGTCTGCAATAGGAGAAAACTAAATGTATAAATATAAAATAGAACTTGTAACAACGGCTGATATTATGGATTTCGTGAATATCGTCTCTAAAGAGGAAGGAAGCGTAAAGCTCACAGATGATACAGGTTTTTGCGTTAACGGTAAGAGTATTCTTGGAGCTGTCGCAACAGTAGAGTGGAATTCACTTTACTGTGTTTCCGAAAACGATATCTACGGAAGAATCAAAAAATATTGTAAAGATGGAAGTATCCGAGAATGAGAATAAAGCCGGATGTCGCGTATTTCAACGGTAAAACTCCCGTGTATAAATGCTCTTGCGGTGCGGTTTTTAAACGCATAGACCTTATGTCCAATAAGCCTATGAAAGGAACGCGGGATTATTGCCCAAACTGTAAAGTAAAACTGGTGTTTTAACGAGAGGTGTATATGTCAAATCTGAACCTGAAACTAAAAGACGGAACAGAGCTAATAAGCTACGAAGATGATTCATATTGCGATAAATTAGGGTGTCCGACCTGTGGTTACGGTCGCGAATATGTCACGGAAATACATATCAAAACCACGAATTATGATGTGGAAATTCAGCTTGTAAATGACTGTGATGACGCCTTCACAACCGCAGACGCAATAAAGGTTTTCGCAGTGAACCTGTCTCTTTATGACGAAGAGGAATTCCTTGATTATATTGAGCAGAAGTTTAAGGCTCTCGATAATCTCAATACAGAAATAAGAATAACAGAAGTGGAGCAAAGATAATTATGGCGATGATTGACTACGGCGCTTTAGCCTTTAAGAACGGTAAGCTCATCTCAACCGGAATGTTCACTCCGATGAAAGATATGGTCGGTTGGGAAGATACCGAAAGTGATACATATCATAACTACAGAGCGGATAAGGACGAGCCGCTGAATCTGAAAGGCAACTACTTTGCATACATTGGTGACTCAGAATGGACGGCGGCTTTTTATAAAAATCAAATCGTTGTAGTTCAGAGATTTAAAGACGGTACATTCCATTATATTCACGAGTATTTTAACGACACAAGATATACTTGGTCAAAGTGGCAAGCATATGTCACACTCGGATCGTGGATTAAAGTCACCAAAAGAAACGGTTATCAGGTATGTAAGTGGAAATATAAGGGCGATAAATATAAAGTATATTTCGGTTACGGAGTCGATTATCACAGCTATAAAAAATGGCGTATAGCCAATTACTACAGATCTCCGCAGTATAGACTCTATCAGCTAAAGACATGGATCGAAAATAAGATTTTTGATTATAAATATTTGAGATAATACGAAAATTTTGAGAGGAGCAAATAATGATCGAATTAAGAGGTAAATATTCAGACGCCAAGGTTTTTACCGATATTGTTGACAATGAATCAATCTCACAGGTAATTAACCTCTTGAATCAGCCGTATGTTGAAGGCAGCAGAGTACGTATGATGCCTGATATCCATGCCGGAGCAGGCTGTACAATAGGCACAACAATGACGATAAAAGATAAGATTTGTCCAAACCTCGTGGGTGTCGATATCGGATGCGGAATGGAAACAATCCGTATTAGAGAACATTATATTGAGCCTCAGAAACTTGATAAGGTTATTCGAGCAAAGATTCCTTCGGGATTTGAGATTCGTAAAGATCCTCATCGTTATTCACAGAAAATTGATCTTAAGGAACTTTATTGTTCTTCTGCGATCAATATCGATAGAGCTTATAACAGCATAGGCACACTCGGTGGAGGGAATCACTTCATCGAAGCTAACAAAGATGATGAGGGCGGAGTTTGGCTGGTGATTCATTCGGGAAGCAGGCATCTTGGTCTTGAGATCGCCAACTATTATCAGGAGGCGGCATATAAAGCTCTTACCACTTACAGTAAAGAAGAAACCGAGAAAATCATAGAAGATCTAAAACGAGCAGGCAGACAAAAAGAAATACAGGGAGTTTTGAAAAGCTTAAAGTCAAAACATACCTCTATTCCTAAGCCGCTTGCGTATGTTGAGGGAGTGTTGTTCGAACGCTACCTTCATGATATGAAAATCGCTCAGCGTTTCGCTGATTTGAATAGAAAAGCAATGATGGATACCATCGTGAAAGAGATGGGAGTTCATGTATCTGAGCAGTTTACAACTGTTCATAATTATATAGACGTTGAAAATATGATCCTTAGAAAGGGTGCTGTTTCCGCAAAAGACGGTGAACGGCTTCTTATTCCGATAAATATGAGAGACGGAAGTCTGGTTTGTACCGGCAAGGGAAACGAAGACTGGAACTGTTCTGCTCCTCATGGTGCAGGAAGACTTATGAGCAGAAGTGAAGCTAAACGGACTTTTACTGTTTCGGAATTTAAGAAACAAATGGAAGGTGTTTATACAACATCTGTCGGACGCAGTACTCTCGACGAATGCCCGATGGCATATAAAAACATCGAAGATATAGTAAACAATATTGATCCTACAGTAATGATCAACGCAATTATTAAGCCAATATATAACTTTAAGGCAGGAGAGGAAGAATAATATGGAAGATAAAAAACTCGTTCAGGCAACGTATTATTTTGACATTGACACGGTAAGGGTCTCCAGTCCTATGGCTGTCGTAGATGAAACCGGTGAGTATTATGTAACAAATACAATCTGGGTTCTTAAGTCAGATATTAACAAAGTGAAATATACAGGATTTGCTGATCCGTCTCTTGAAGTAACGATGGTTAACGCAACGGAAGAACAGCTCCGTGACGCTCTCAGTAAGTGGTTTTCTGACAAGTCATACAAGGTTTGGAAGATGTGATTTTCACATTATGCGGTGAATATTCACTGAACATTCACCCGAAAGGGAGAGGTTTGTATATGGAAACATATTTCTATGATTGCTATGATGAAAATTTCAAGCCTATAACGCAGGTTTTCTGCAAAGACACAAAAGAACTGCTTGAAAAGGTGCCAAACGTAAAGTATCTTTTGTGCATTGATTTTGTAGACGGCAGATGCTTCAAAAGAGTCTCGGCTAATGGTGTTGGAGGTAAATGTGAAAGTAAGAGAATTCCTTGATGTTGTGACTTTTAACATTATAGACTACGCAAAGATTTATGAAATGCGGTGGAATGAAAATTACAATGATTATGACTGTAAGTATATCGACAAGCGAGTAAATAGTAAAAAAGATCTTGAACCTTACCTCGACTGTGAACTGGATTATTTTGATTATGAAACTCTGTACGGAGAATACGACGACAGCGCTCTTTATATAAAAATGCCGAAGGATAAAATTTGTTAATGAATATTACAAGTATCTACTATACCTTCCACAACAGGAAGGTAATCTTGAGAGTTTATAACATTGTAAAAGAAACGGAGAATTGTTTCTTTACGAAAAACGGTAGATATTTTAAGTCGGAGATCGGAGAACCGGTATTAAAATCAAGAACTGCATATCCATATATCGAACTGGTGATGATCGACGCGGATTTAGAAACTTTAAAAACGACATTAAGCAGATGGTTCGCAGATGAAGCGCATTTCGTTCGTAATGTAAAAGGATAATTTTTGATGGGGGTAAATATGAGATTTTGGATTGATTTCTTCAAGGACAAAAGATTTAACCTTAGATTCAAAATTGCAAATCTGGTTATGGGAGATCGGCTGAGAGAGTATTTGGCCGTGAACTGTGCCGCTTTGCAAGCAGTCTCCGAGACCGAGAGATTTACGGAGTTCCATAAAAAGAAGATCAACAGGATCGCCTGTGATCTGCGTAGCCTTATGGATAATACCAAAGGATAATTTTATAGGGGGTTATCTTATGTGGTGTGATGGACTTGATTTGGAAGAGTGGGAAGAATTACACGAACACGATAAAATAGATTATCTTCATGGGCATTGTGATGAATGGGTATTGGAACATTTTCAAGATGGAGATATTGCAGTTATTTGGAATGAGTTTAGGGAAGAGATTGGCAAAGTAGCATTGATACATTGCTATATTGTCAGAAATGGAAAATATCTGGATATTCGTGGAGAAACAGAAAGTATTGAAGATGTAGAAGAAGGATTCGACTATGGTTATGACAATGACACATACGAATGTTGTAGCTTAGAAGAATACAAAAGAATGATAAGAAAGATTTGTCATTACAGAAGCAAGAAGTGGAAATAAAATGACGATTTTAAGGTGATAGTAATATGATGGGCTATAAAGTCGATAAAAACAAGCCGATTAAAATAGAATTTAATTATTATGCAAGAGGATTCTATTGTCCCACTTGTAACACAGGAGTGGAAAATAAAGACCAAAAATGCAAGTTTTGTGGTCAGAAGTTGTTAAATGCTTATGAATTT
Organism: Acutalibacteraceae bacterium; assembly: GCA_045539925.1. GTDB lineage: Bacteria > Bacillota > Clostridia > Oscillospirales > Acutalibacteraceae > SFWF01. The sequence goes on from JAZQGH010000184.1 coordinate 128,946, forward strand.
AATAAGCACATAAAAGAGTGATTTGATAGGAGACATCATGACTGTTGATATAATGTTTAATGTACTAAATAAGTTACTCAAACAAAAGATGATCAAGATAACTGTTAATGTTGCCGTTAATGCCGTAGTTTCAGACTTATTTAATCTTCCCGGTATTATTCTGCCACGAGGATATGGTGTGTGGGAAATTAACGGTATTCGAGTTAAAGAGTCGTCTTCTCGGTTGTTATCAGAGTGTGCTATTGATAATAAAGTATGTTTAGTATTAAAACGAAAGTGTGACGGGTGTCTACTAACATGGAATGCCCTTAGTAACTGCTGGGAATTAGTACCAGCAAATGTTTAAGCATGGCTTTAAGCGGAGGTTGTTATGAAGAAGTTCTCTATTTACCACAGAACTTTACGAATACATTATCTATCTATACAGTCATATCGAACAACTCGAAAAAGACAAGAGGTATTTATTAAAACGTGTGTTAAAAGAGAGGAAATATAATGAGAAGAATAATCGCAGTAATCGAAGTAGATGACGACATGGCCATTGCAGAAGATATGGGCACCATCGAGTATCTTGAAAGAGAGTTCGGGTGGTTGTCTGATAGCGGTGTCTTCCTTGGTGAAGCGAGAATTATAGACGGCGATGATCCGGAAGACAACGAGGCGATACAAATGATCGATGAAATCTTCCTGTAAAAGAGGATAAGAATGACTAAAGAAGAAGCAACAGTATACACTAAATACGAAACAGATACATTGCTGATCGAAAAAACTTCAATAGCCGATCTCGACTCTCGCGCCAGTCTAATTCATTATCGTATTGACGATGTCTACGGTCGAATTGATTCTGTTGACGAGCGTATTAGCCGTATAGAATACATAACCGAATACCTCGAGGACATGAAAGACCGAATCGCTCGCGAGGTAATAGATGAGTTAACAATTAACCTCCGTCGTTTCTTTAATGAAAGAGACGTTCAGAGTATGACAGAGGAAGAGTTCAACGCGGAAATCACGAACTTCCTATTTGGCTGATTTTTTAGAAGGGATATAACATGAGCTATAAAGTAGGCGATTATGTAGTAATAACAAAATCTAATATAGCACACTATCACCTCGGGGAAGAGGATGTAGGCCTCGTCGCTAAGATCGTTATGACAGACAATTACAGATGTCTTTTAGAGTTTGATGAGCCTCACATTTGGACTTACGACGGCCGCACTGGTGGATACAACGTAGATAAAAAGCGTTATTATGGATACTCGTCATTTAAACCCGCAACCGAATCTTCTTTTTATCTTACAAACGATAATAAAACTATCCTTTGCGAAATTTACAAAAACCGCGTGATCAGTATAAGAGATCTGGAGGAACTATGAGCAACAGTTACATTGAATATAAACCCGGCGACATTGTAGAGATTATTTCAACGAACCTTGACGACGAAGAAGAGGGGCATGATGTCGGTCTTCTGGCGAAGGTTGTGTCGGGCAATCTACTTGTCGAATTTGACCACCCGTATCCTTGGACGCATGATGGCACTTGCTCAAACTGGGGTGTAGGCAAAAGAAGGTTTTACTCTAGGTTCGAAGTAGCTCCGGCAAACGTAGAGAGCTTCGTTATATGGAATTCCTTAAAATGTGTGGTTTTTCAAAACAGAATTGTTAACTTGTCAGTGATATGAGGGAGAAAATGCAACCTAAGTTTTCAGTAGGCGATATAGTTGAAGTCAAAAGTTCAAATATCCATACTTATTATACAGAAGGAAACGACGTTGGACTCATAGGAGAGATTGTAGACATACATGTAGAAGGGGACTTTCTGGTTGAATTCGATAAAGCATATGATTTTACACATGATGGTAACTGCAGAGGTTTCGGAATAGGAAAAAGAAGGTATTATTCGCCGGCTCACTTGGCGTTTGCCAAAACAGATCTGGTCAGGATAAAGAACGATTCGTTCTGTGAAATAGTTCAGAATCGAGTCGTAAGAATCGGAAGAAATCGTCCTCGTAATAGAATAGAAAGGGAATAAGAATGTACTTTATTATAGGGATCATTTTGGCTGTTATAGGAATTTTGGTTGTTATCGGATCTGATAACGATATTATTGGATTTATTTTGGCAGTTATAGGACTTGCCGTCTTTGATCTTAATTTAGTTGCTATCGGGTCTGATTACGATTATTTTTCTTATCCTAAAATCAGGTTCGCTTCATTTCTGAAATTTTACGATCTTAACCCTGAAAGATGGAGCTTTGGTTTTCTTACAGTCGCGTGTCAAACCGAAGATAATAACCGTCTTGTGAACAGATATGAACACTTCAGATTCGGTTTTTTAGACACAGTAAAATACGTCTTTTATAAACATAAATTGAAGCGTGAACTCGAAAAAGATAAGCAGGCAGAGATAACGAAGCGTATGATAAACGCCGTCAAAGGAGATATAGAACGTGTTAAGAATCTTGCAGAAGAAGAACAGAAGTCTGCAATTCAGATATTAACAGATATTAAAGACGGCAAGGATAATAAAGCAAAGAAAAATAAGTCCAGCGCACGCTGGATTTTTCATATTTAATACAAAGGAGAAAACAGTATGAGTACTTTTTATATCGGAGACCTTCATTTCGGTCATAAGAACTGCATGGCGTATGATAACAGAGAATTTCCAAGTATCGAAACTCATGACGAAGCTCTGATTGAAAACTGGAATTCTGTCGTTGGTGTAGACGATGAAGTGTGGATCCTCGGAGATATAAGCTGGTACGGTGCGGTAAAAACAGTCGAGCTTCTGAATAGACTCAACGGGATCAAGAAGCTCTGCAAAGGTAATCACGATAAGAAGTTCCTTAAAAATAAAGAATTCCGCGATGTTTTCGCGGAAATTGTTGACTATAAAGAGATTGAGTTTGATGATGACACCGGAGTTGTGCTCAGCCACTATCCGATTCCTTGCTTCAACAAGCACTATTACGGATGGTATCATCTGTATGCTCATGTTCACACAAGCTTTGAATGGAATATGATGAAGCAGGTAAAGTATCAGATGGAAGCTCTTTATGATACTCCTTGTAATATGTATAACGTAGGCTGCATGGTTCCTTATATGAGCTATACGCCGAAAACAATCTCTGAAATTGCAGCGGCAGTTGGTATCTATGAAAAGTCAGTGACTTAAAAGTTTGAAAAGTCAGGTTTTTGAGTCCAAAAAGTGTTTGAAAAGTAGGAATTTATAATGAAAGAGCCTGTGTTTAATACATCTTTGAGCGAAGAAGAGCTTGCGGAAAATTTCACCGAAGCAGATCTTTTTGAGGAAATAAAAGAAGGGCTTCTTGAGGCAATCGAACTTTCGAAAAAGGAAAAGAGGGAGGACAGTGTGATGGAATGGAACGTGTTTTATCATGATGTAAATGCTCGTAAGATCAGAGCCTTTAACATCTTTAATCACTATAGGTTTTCCAATAATGTAGAAAAAGCTCTGAAAAAATATGATAGCAAGGACGAGTTTGCAAAAGAACTGGAATCAGAGTTAATGTATAACTTTTGGTGCAAAGCCGAGTATGAGATAGTGATTTCTCCGTGGTGCGGAGGAAAAGATACTGCGGATATCAAGGTGGATATCTACACTCAGGTTATGAATAACTGGAATGTCTTCCTTGATTATGTATGGAGTCATAAAAGAGTCGGAAGAAAGAAGGCGTAAAATCATGGAGAACAGTAAGGCGCTATATGCAGGCAGTTTCGATCCGTTTACTAACGGGCACTTATATATCGCGGAAGAAGCCTCGAAGTTATTTGACGAGCTGATTATCGGCATTGGCAATAACTCAAGCAAAGAACGTCATACGAATATTTATGATATGCAGGATGCTATCAGAGAACAGTTCAAAGATCATATGAATGTACGGGTTGTAATCATCGATAATTTAGTTGCGGATTACTGCAAGAAATACGGTATTTCTTACCTTGTAAGAGGACTGAGAAATGTTGAAGACTATCTTTACGAAGAGAATATCGCCAAGATCAACGCAGAAATCAACCATGAATTGAAAACGGTTTATCTCAGAACAGATAATGATGTTATCTCTTCTTCAATGGTTAGGGAATTAGATAACTATGGTAAAGATATCAGTTGGTATGTCCCGGACACAGTTTATAGGGTAATAAGAGGAGAGTTTTAATGGAATACATAGATATTATCTCAAAAGAAGAAATAACAGAACCTGCTATGCTCCCGGTGTTAATCGTGCTGGTATTTGCTCTCGTGGCAATTTTACTCACAGGAGCGTTGGCATGGAATGCAAAAGACCCTGTTAAAGCTTCAAAGTATGTTGATATTGTAGGTTTTTCAGTGGTAGGTGTTTTTGTATTAACTTATATTGTTTGTGTATTATTTTTTAGAGTTCCTACAGGCCGATATGAATACAAAGCGACAATAAACAAAGAAAATATCACCGTTTCAGAATATGCGGGGTTTATCGAAACATATAACCCGACCGTAATCAATGGCGTTTATTATTGGGAAGATTAAAATATTAATATGAGCGTAAGGAAATATAGTTGCGGAGAGACGCTCGAGCAGATATTTATGAATTTTCGTGTGAAGCAAACAGATCGGGATAAGATATCTGATATACTGCTAAGAGAAGGATATACTGTTCAGGGCATTTGTTATGCAGCTTCAAGAGCTGAGGAAAAATTATATAAATTCGTCGACGACCCACGTTTTGTAGCAATATTCATTAATGAAGTAAAAAAGTATTCCTACAAAAAGAATGATCCAAGATGGGGATCAAAAAACAAATAAAAAGCGTATTTTATGAAGTGGTGTTAAACAAAATGAAAGAACCGAGCGATAGACAAATTGCATTTGCTGTAAGAATAAGTCATCTTACTAAAAAGCCAATGCCTACAGAAAATACAGCTCAAGCATACTTTATATATATTAGAGATAATATTCAAGAATATCAAAAACTACGCAGTAATTATTTATATGACCGTCAAAGATTAAGAGAACAACAGTCTAAACGCATTTACAATTCTGTAATGGATGACGAGCAGGATGCAGCTTGGGCAGCATCTATGGATTTTAGTTGGATGTAAAAAAAATAAAATTAAATATGCTTTTTTATGAGGTAGGCTATGAGATTAAGAGAGAAAATATTCAGGGAATATTCTTAACAAAAACTGACTGTTACGAATTGTTTTACTGGGTGTGAGATGTCAAATACGATTTTTAAGAGATGAAAATATATGAAGATAGAAATTGAAATTCCTGATTTAGAAGAAATATATTACAATTACGAGGACTGTGAAATAACAGGAAAAGACCTCAAGGAAATAATAGTAGATATAGCTATCGAGAAATTTATTGATAAAATGTATCA
>JAZQGH010000185.1:0-5817 GCA_045539925.1 Acutalibacteraceae bacterium
CCCTTCACCGTTCGACTTGAATGTGTTATGCACGCCGCCAGCGTTAATCCTGAGCCAGGATCAAACTCTCTAAAAAATGTTTATCTAAATCCCTTCGTTTCCTCAGGAACCTAAATCCTTTTTCAGAGCTATCTTTAATCTAGCTTCTTCTTACTTTTGAGTTTTTTCTCAATGTGTTTTGACAAGAACTTACACCGTTTCGGAGTCTCCTCCGAAACACAATGTTTTCTTAATTTCATGTTGTTCAATTTTCAATGATCAAGTGCTTGCTCGTCACAAGCTTTTCTATTATACAACATTGGATTTAAAAAGTCAAGGGCTTTTTTTCTTTTTTTTAGGTTTTTTTGTGTTTTTTCACTTTTGATTAGTTTTAAACAAATAAAGTAAGACTCTTTTGTGCATTTTTTACAAAAGAATTCCATCCTGAAGATACATTTCTCCCTCGCAAAAGCACACAAAACCCCAAAACGAAGGAAGGGTTAATTTATCTAAAACCGACTTTTCCTTTTTTATTACATATTAATGTAGACTTTTAAGACATAATGGCGGATTCTGACAATTAAATTATTTAAAATTTTTAATATTTTTTTATATTATCTATTGCAAAATATATATTTATATGTTATAATAATTACGAATAAAAATCTACTTATGAGGAACGACCATGGGAGATAAAATTACTAATGCAGTTGCGGGTGTAATGCCCGATGTATCAAATCTTGATATTGTTGGCATGCTTAAGGAGAAGCTTTTCAGCATTATTCCTCCTTCTTGGATGCAGCTTTATACGGCACATCAGGTGCTTGTTACCCTTGGCTTAATCTGCGTGCTTCTTCTTCTCGCAGTTAAGGGCTACAAGATCTTTAAGACTGTGCTCTATGCAGGCGGTGCATTTGCATTTGCATATCTTGGATATACCTTTGTTGCGCCTAAGCTTCCTGCTACCGTAACGTCCTTCGTGCCTGCGAGCCTGAATACTAACGTTATCGTTGCAGTTCTGCTTGCGCTCATCGCGGTATTCCTTACTCGTTGCGCATACAACTTTATGATCATGGTTCTCGGCGGTGTTGCAGGTTATTTCCTTGGCGCATCTGTGATCTACGGTCTTATCGTTAAGCACTTCCACACCCTTACTTTCCTTCAGATTCCCGCGGTTAAGTACATAATCGGTGCTGTTTTCTCTGCGATGTTCGCTATTCTGTTCATCCTTCTGTTCAAGCACCTGTTTATCATCCTTACCTCCCTTGCATGTCCTGTAGCGGCGGCGGCTCTCCTTAAGACCATCGTAATGCCTACAGGTAGCAGTGTTATCCTCGGTGCATTTGCAGTTGTAGGTATCGCATTCGGTATCTTCTGCATCGTTCACCAGTATAAGCAGGAAGAAAAGGATATGGAAATCGTTTTCTAATTTGATAATAATTAAAGAGCAAGGCTTTGCGCCTTGCTCTTTTTCTTTTTTTATATCACGTATTAAACCATCAATTCAAACCGCATATATTACTGTTACTTCATCAGCTCATATACTTTCTCAGCTTATCGATGGCGGCCTTTTCAAGGCGGGAGACCTGCGCCTGAGAGATGCCAATCTCGGCGGCTATTTCCATCTGCGTGCGTCCCTTATAGAATCTACGCTCAATAATACCCATTTCTCTGTCACTCAGTCGTCGCATAGCCTCTCTCAGCGAGATATTTTCCACCCAGCTTTCGTCAGATTCGCTCTCGTCTGCCAGCTTATCAATAACGTAGACGGTATCCTCGCCGTCACCGTACACCGAGTCAAAGAGAGATATGGGCTCGACGATCGCCTCCAGAGCCGAGCTGACGCTTTTCTCGGTGACGGATAGACGTTCTGCAATCTCCGCCACAGTGGCATCTCTCTGCTCGCTTCTGGATATTTCCTCCTTAGCCTGCAGGGCGCGATACGCCAGGTCCCGTGTGCCGCGCGATACCCTTACGGCATTATTATCTCGTTGATAGCGCCTGACCTCGCCTATGATCATCGGAACGGCGTAGGTGGAAAACCTGACGTCCATATTGAGATTAAAGTTATCTATGGCCTTGATAAGTCCGATACATCCTACCTGAAACAGGTCGTCAACGCTCTCGCGCTTTGGATTAAAGCGACCGATAACACTGAGCACCAGCCTCAGATTTCCCATTACAAGATCGCATCTGGCCTGCTCGTCGCCCTCGGATGCGCGCTTTAACAGCTCCCTTTTTTCTGCCTCATTCAATGTCTTTAACGTAGAAGTATTCACACCGCAGATTTCTACCTTATTTATTCGCATACTAACCTCGCTATTGCTTTGTAAGGTTAGTATTAACCACATTGAAGCAAATAAACCGAGGTGATGTAAATATTTGTTAGCAAAAGAAAAGGCGACCTTGGGCCGCCTTTTTTATCTATGTATTACTTGATGGGATTTCCGTTTTTATCGAAGAGAGGAAGAGGCGCAAGATAGGTGATGTCCTCTCTGCCGATAGCATCGCCCTCGGCCAGGATCGTCATCTTACCAACTATCTCACCGCCGGCCTGCTTAACCAGGTTCTCCAGCGAAAGAAGCGAACCGCCGGTACTGATTACGTCATCGACGATAAGCACTCTCTTGCCCTTCATATACTCAGCATCGTCGCCATCGATATAAAGAGTCTGCATATGACCGGTGGTAATAGACTTGGTCTCACACTTGAGAACGTCCTTCATATAAAGCTTAATCGACTTTCTGGCAAGCACATAGCGGTTTTCACAAAGATGACGGGCCATTGCGTGGATAAGCGGAATACCCTTAGATTCTGCGGTAAGAAGCACGTCGTGCTCGGGAGCCAGTCTCGCAAGCTCCTCGGCGCATCTCTCGGTCAGCTCAACGTCGCCGAAAAGAATAAATGCACCTATGTAAAGCTCATCGCTGATGGGACAAAGCGGAAGATCTCTCTCAAGACCTGCAACCTTCATTCTGTAAAACATAACGGATCTCCTTAGGTTTTCTACATTATTATATTATATATAGGCTTGCTATATAATCACAACATATTTATTATACAACTAATTATTCTGATTTGCAAGTGGTTTTGACAAATAAAAACAAATTTACTACCCCGACATATCCCAAAAAGTAAACACGGTCAGTAAAATACCTGACCGTGTTTTTGTTTTTTCTCCAATGATGCTAAATTAAAGCTTTAGTATTAATAATAAAAATCGTGGTTGCCTATGGTAAAGGCATATTCTCTGTTCAGCGGGATCCAGGAGGACGTGGCAAGCTTTACGTTCAGGAAAAAGAACGCGCCGCCTGTGACGTCATAGCCCTCAAGACAGATCTTAGCCGCCAGCATCGCGCTATATCCCGGAGTATTATATATCGTTCCGTCAAGAACGGGGCTGAACTGCACACCGTATTTGCGGTCGAAAATAACTCCATAGATGGTGTTGGGATAGTACCTTGATCTTACTCTGTTCATAACTACGCTTCCGACTGCGATCTGTCCAAGGAGAGACTCGCCCCTGCTCTCGGCGTGGATTATTCTCGCAAGCCAGAAAACCTCATCAGCACGATAGAAGCTATCCGCGTGGGTAAGCGGAGAATAGCTGCCGTTAAGGCTCACACCGGTACTGCTACTGCTTACAGACATACCAAGGGCCTTGGCAAGAACGACCGCGGGAATATATATTCTTCCGTCGCTCATAATCACATTTGGCGTGGTATTAAACAGCGTTCTGCCGTTTGCGTATGTAACGTAGCAGCCGTCACCTGCGACTATTTCAAGTCCCGGCGCGCGCATCGTTGACGTTCTGGTAGAGGAATTGTAGCTATAGGAGCTGCCGCCTATGGCAGATGCCGCGGCGCGAAACGGAACGTATATTATGCCGTTTGCCTCAAAGCCCTTTACCGAAAGGGTTGTCCCACCGATGCTGACAGTAAGTCGGTCATAGCTCCACACGTTCTTATTTGAAATGCCCTTCAGATAATGATAAACTCTACCGTCGGGATGCAGGGACATATCCATCGTCCCAAGCATATCCTGCTCTACGGTCGCCGCACTTACACCAGTCGAGAAAAGACTCAGTATAGCGCTCAGCGAAAGAGCCACTGCAATAGCTTTAATTCTTATGCTTTTTCTATGCATTTTTCACCTTCCTTTCTTTTGGATTACGTGAAGATTATACCATAAAGGGGGTAGGTGTTTCAATGCAAAATGATTGGCAGAAAAAGCAGTATTTACCTGTTTTTACGGGATTTCTGGCGATTATTGTTTGATTTTTACAATTCTGGAAAATAGATTCAGCTCTTCGGAAAGCGACAAAAAATGCAGTGGGGAGCCCCGTAAAGGAAGCTCCCCTATATATTACTTCTTAGCCTTTTCGATGCGCTCCTCGGCGGCAGCCTTACGAGCATTAGCCTCTGCTATCTTCTCCTCGCGCTCTGCCTGCATCTTTTCCTGACGAGCCTTAGGAGACATCTTAGCCTCCTCCCACTGTGCCTTGGATTCTGCCTTCACAGCGGCAAAATTAGCCTTATCAACCTCGTGCTGAGCCTTCGCGCTCTCCTTCATATCCTGAAATGCCTTCTTTAAAAAGTTACCCATTGTTTTTTTCCTTTTATATTAATTATTTTTATACGTTACCCAAAATCTCACCGGAAAGTCTTAAAATCTCAGCAGATGCCTTGCGGCGTCTTGCCTTCAGGCTTGCCTTATAAATAAAGTAGTTTACCGATACCATAGCGATTCCTACCAAGCCGATGCCGATGCCAAGAGGCATATAGCCCTCGATAACCTCGGGCATTGCAAGGCACATTCCCGCGCCAAGTACAAGGCTGCCTATACTACCGAACAGGTATGCAAACACCACGGCAGGTCTTTTGATTTTTCTATCAAGAGCCTTAAGCTCGTCGAGCTTGGTCATCTTGCGCTCCTCATACTGAGATCGAATTTTTTCTACTGTTTTGATTTCATTATTACTCATTTTTTTCCTCCGTTTCTTTCTGTAGTTATTATACAGGAGGATTGTTTCAGAGAAATTTGTTTTTGGTAAGGGTTAGGTATTTCTTTTGTAAAAGAAATGTTAAACCAAGGATGTTATATTAAGAACAAGCCTGCTTACAGCTCCGAGGCCCACCGAGAACATATTGCTGAATTTTCTGTTCATTTTCATACCTGCTTAGCCACCAATAACCTAAAGCGAACACGCCTGAAGCCATATAAATCTGTGCTTTTCGCAAAATTCTCGCTTGCAAAGTCCACACTTTGCTTCACTCAAATTCCGCAAAAAGCATCAGATTTCTATTGGCCCCAAGTCTATAGATTTTGAGAGAGCGTATTTTTTGTAAGAAAAGCCGAAATGACGCAGTAATATGCGGATATTACAAGGAGTTTTGGCGCATTATTTCGAAAAATCCGCCTCTCAAAACGTATTCGATTTAGGTTGTTGGTGGCTACCCTCCATTAAATTGATATAATATTCCTCAAGTCCGATCCTCTCGGAAAGAATTTCGCTTACCGTTATGCCGTTTTCGTGTAAATAGCTTACAACCTGTTCGGGCTGTCGGCATCAAGGCCGTAGATCGCGCCCTTCGGAACGGTCATATTCAGCCCATTCAAGGCATACATTCCGCGAAAGCTTTTGGTAAGATCTCTTATTTCAATAGCATTCATTATTTTTCTCCTTTTTCGGGTTTTACCTGTAAATGATATCAAAGTAATGTTTTTTTACTGCTGGAGAAATGTAAAAGTTTTGTAAGAATAAAGATCCCCCCGTAAAACGGGGGGTATTTCATTTTCGGGCATAGCCCTAATCGCTACTGGCGACGCACAAGTGCG
>JAZQGH010000186.1:0-5765 GCA_045539925.1 Acutalibacteraceae bacterium
AGCCTTGTTGTTGAGTTTGACAATTCGACAACGTTCTTTTTCAGCGCTGAACTTTAGCGCCGTGTCTAGTAAATGCACCTTTAGAAGGTCGTTGTCTCCTATGTGTAGTCGCCCGTCCTTGATAATGCCCTCGGTCTCAAGAATGACGGGTGATAAATTAAAGCCTTGAACGACGTCATCACAATGGAATCCGTATTCCTTCAAGGCTGATGTTAAATAGTTAGCGTTATATTTGTCATAGCCGACCTGTACGGGATAAAGTTTGTACTTCTCGACTAATTCCTTACACCAGTTAAAACAGTCGTTATAATCAACGACGTTGTCTCCTGATGGCGATAATAAACCACGCTGAACATATAATTTATACGGGAGCGAGTCTCTTACACTGGCCTCTTCTATCTTCTCGGCTGGCAGCCAAAAATGATTAAATGCATAGAGGTCATTTCCCTTTTGAATTAAACAGGTCGCCGAAGTTAAGTCGGTCGTCCTTGAAAGGTCTATTCCTAAAACGCAATAGCATTTCTTAAAGTCGTCCAGGTTGAGAGCGTCGCCCGTGCATTTGTTGATTTCGTGAGTAGGAAGCCACGCCTGACTTGAATTTTCCTTGACGCAATTATATTTCGTCATAAATTCAATTTTTTTACTGAGCGAGCCCTCGGCCTTTGCGATTTCTTCGAGTATGAAATCAACGGAAACCGAGACGCCTAAGTTCGGCATAGCCTTTTGAATTTCGTTGATGTCGTTCCATTTTGAGACATCGTCTATCATGTACAAAAACGGAGCGAGCTTCTTTTCTCTTGAGTCTCCGTTCAGAACCGCCGTCCCTCTTTTTATCAGTTCGTCGTAAATTGACTCGTCAACATAGCCAGCCGTCGTGATACTCATTACTAAGCCCTCATCACGAGCCCCGAGTGCTGACGTCATTACTTCATACTGTTTAAGACCGCCGTCGCCTTGCCACGATGCTATTTCATCACATAAGACGAACGACGGATTTAAGCCGTCGCTCTTCTTAGCGTTGAAAGCAATAGGGCTCGCCGTTGTGTTTGAGCTCTGGAAGAAGGTGTCAGTCCTACGCTTTTTCTGTAACGCTTTGATTTCGGGTTCCATTTCTATCATTGACCTAAACCCGTCATACGCTAATTTCGCCTGATCTAACTTAGGTGCGATAAAATAAACCTCTTGGCCGTACTCACTCGGGAGAGCACAAATACGCTCGGCCGTGGCTGAGCCTATGAGCGTCTTACCATTCTTACGGCCTACAACGAGAATAACCTCATTGAACTGTCTTTTCCCATGCTCGTTGACAATGCCAAACACGACCGAGAAAAAGGCTTTCTGCCATAACTCCAGCTTGACCGTTTGCGGTGCTAGTTTACCTTTGTGATGGTGACAGAAAGTCTCTATGAACTTAATCGTTGTTATTGCTTTTTTGTGATTATAAAAGAACTTCTTTTCCTCGAGACCATCTACGATTAACTTATACCACGCTTTTATCCATTTCCCAGCGACGATAGAGCCGTCTGTAATGGCTTGGTAATACTCGAGTATGTAGTTATTCATTCAACGCCCCGAGAAGTTCTTCAAGTCGGGTGTTTTTGTTTTCGCCCTCTTCGCTGAATGACTTAACGATATTGATCAGGGTTGAAACTGTCCCGTTCGCAGCCGTTGCCGTTTTGTTGTACTCGGTAATGGCTGGATTCGTGTAGATGTTTTGACGACCTTTGACGTATTCTTTTGAAACGGTCGCACCGAGTTCTTCGATTTCACGCTCAAGGTCGCTCAGTATCTTCATTTGCACTTGGTATCGTTTAAACGTAGTAACAAAAAAGAAGTTCGTTTGAACCCCTTTTTCTTTAGCCTTAGCAAGTACCTCGTTCGCCTGTTCTTGTAGGGTTAATGTCTTGCTCATTAATAAAGCCCCCATTCAGCGAACCCCTCGAAACCGCCCTTGCTCATAATGTAGTCTCGAGCGTTTTCGACTGCCTCTCCAAACGTGCCCCAATAAGAGCCGTTAATATATATAGCTGTGTCACCAATAGCGCAATATATCTCAGCATTTTTCTCGTAACTTTGAGCATATTCAAACGCTAAAATATTAAGCGTAACATCGGCCTTGCTGAGGTCTTTCCCGTGTAAACCGCCACCAGTTATCGAGTCAGCCATATCACTTCCGAGCTTGCGGTTCGTTGCTCCTGAGTCGACGTCAATTCCGCCCGTCCAATATCCTAACGGGTTCACTCTTGCTAGTCTTCCCCTCAAGTAAAAAAGGTAGTGTTCCAGCTCTTGAGTGTCGACGTTACTTTGGCAGCAGATAAACTCGTCGCCGTTGAGAATGTACTTCCCGTCGGTTGGATATTTGTCGTAAATCGCTCTTGCGAGTAGTGATATTTTTTCCTGTTCAGGTGTAAGCGGTACGCCTTTAAATATTCCATTGTCGCCGCATTTTAAACCGCTCTGCTGGTTTTCTGCGAGATGCCCGTCTTGTTGTACCTCTTTATAGCGAACGTCGGTCTTGACGCCTGAAATTCGCTCGACGGCTTTTTCTATTTCTTTTCGGTCTAAGTGAACGGACGTCTCGGCTATGATGTTACATTCGCCATGTCCAATTAATACCTCGACCGCTATTCGTGGATTCTTTTCAATTTTATATGCCATATCGACAAGAGCTCCAGCTATTCTGTCGGCTATCTTGTCAGGGTGCATAGGGTTTACTTTTTCTATCATAGTCTTACCGCCTTTTCGCCTGATAAGTTTTCCCAGCGATTAACAATGACGTCACAATAATGAGGGTCAAGTTCGCAAGTAAAACATGTTCTATCTAGTTGTTCGCAAGCGATCAGGGTTGAACCTGAACCGCCGAATGTATCTAAAACGACGTCGCCTTGTTGCGTTGCGTTTAGTAGTATTTCGCCTAACAACTCGACTGGTTTCATTGTCGGGTGTTCTTTACTTTTCGTTGGTCTGTCAAACTTCCATATACTCGTATTCTTGTATTTACCGCCACCATAAAACTTGTGAGTTTTATTCCACCCGTACATAATCGGCTCGTGCTGGTAGTTATAGTCCGCACGGTTTAATACTATGCTCTGCTTTTCCCATATAAGTTCGTGTTTGACTTGCCACCCTGCTTCGCTCATCATCATCATCATCATCATCATGTGCGTGCCACCTTGAGGCATAAAGCAGTACATAGAACAACTATCTTTTGCGTACTCTCTAGCAATAGCGAACGCTGGTCTCCATAATTGCTCACCACATTCTTCGTCAGAGTCGAAGTGGTCGTTTAGTATTTTGCGTTCAACGTCGTGACCGTCTGTATAGTCTACGTTGTATGGTGGGTCGGTTAAATAGAGGTCAGCTCTATTATCGCCCATCAGTTCACCGATAACATTTGGGTCGGTGCTATCTCCGCAGATCAGGCGGTGTCTACCGAGTTGCCATATATCACCGAGTTTAGTAATCGGTTCGACATCTTCGGTGAAATCGTCCTCTATAATCTCTTTAGGTTCCTCGAACTCCTCAAGTTCGAAACCAGTCAGCTCAACGTTGAAATCCATATCAGCCAGTTCACGTAATTCGAACTGTACCTTGTCAAAGTCCCAGTCACCGAGCTCGGTCAGACGGTTATCCGCTAAAATGTACGCCCGACGCTGGGCGTCTGTCAGTCCCTCAATGAAAACGCACGGAACGGTCTCCATTCCTAACTGTTTAGCTGCCATCACACGCCCGTGGCCTGCAATAATGTTGTAATCGTGGTCAATTAAGCACGGGCTGAGGAACCCGAACTCTGAAATTGAGTCAGCTATCTGCTTTACCTGAGTTTCGCCGTGTATCTTGGCGTTATTCTCGTAAGGTTTTAGTAACTCTAGGCTGACTTCTTGAACTCTGTCAATTTTCGCCATACTTCTATTTATTCTCCTTTATTTTTCCAAAAAACCGTGCCCGTCTTTCAGTGGGTTTTTATTAAGTGGCCCACACCGGTGGCGGTCGGTCTGTATGCCCTTATTTTTATAGGGGGCTATCGTCCCGTCGTGCAATTACCTTTCCAGTATATTTATCTATTGCGTAGCGCCTTGTCTTACGATACTTATTGCCGTATCTGTTACGCTGGTCTTGCTCGTGTTCTTTATCGTGGCAAGACTCACATAATGCTTCAAGGTTATTGAAGTTAAGACTTATTGAATAGTCGTTGATGTTATCTCTTGTTAGTCTTATCTTGTGATGTATCTCATCGGCTGGAACTATTAAGCCTTTAGCAAGGCATCGCTCGCATAGTCCTTGCTTGCTCTTCTTATATGCTTGCCTTACTTGTTTCCATTCCTTTGAGCCATAGAAGTCTTTAATTGTTTTGAACATAATAAAAGAGATATCGTCCCCCGATTTGACAATATCTCTAATACTATTATAGACACTTTACTTGTGACATTGTGTGACATCATTGAGAATATTCTGCACATGTATCACGGCGTCGTCGTGTATGCGATACACTTGCCTAGCCGAATAATTAAGCTCGTCTGCGATGGTTCTGAATGGTTTGAACTGTATATATCTCTTGTGAAGAACTGTTATCTCCGTGGCCGTATTTAAGCGGTCAATGGTTTCCATTATCTCGGTTTGCTTACTGATCAGGTCGACTAACTGATGATTTAATTCGTCCTTGAGTTCAATTAGTTTGAATACTATTCTCTCATTCTTATTAGTTGGTGACACGCTCCCTGACTTTTCCTCAAAGCTTACGCCTTGAAGTAATAGGCTTTCTATCTCCTCAATTTCCTCACGCTTTGCCGTGAGTTTAGCGCTTATCACTCTCGCTTGATTTAAATATTGCCTTGCGTCCATTCCTTAACCTCTCTATCGTGTCATAAGTTAATACGAGCAAGTACGCCGACGTCATAACGAATAGCAACGCACCCGACACAATTCCGATCAGAGCCCATAAGTTAATCATTAACCTTAGTAGCATTCTCTTTCTCCCGTTTTTTGTTCCTCAATTATTTCTTTTTTTAATTCTGTTTTGCTTACATAGAACTTACAATTTTCACATTTTGGAAAAATATTCTTATAATCTTTTTGTTCATAAGCATTTTCATTAAGGCAAAATTTCATCATACCTTCCATTTCACGGGACTCTGCTAAGAATAAACAATCTTTACTCATTTTCTTTTTCCCCCTGTATCATTTCCCAATCCACATCATCATCAATTTCCCATTTCTCTATTTGTTTGTCCAAAGCATTTTCTTTCTCCCAATCATGTAACATTTCTTTTATAACTCTTCTGTGTTCACCATTTGGTTTTAGAAAACCACATTCCCATTTGATTATCCACTCAATAGGTATTGCCCTATTCTTTTTACTGTCTAATGGACACCACGACGGTCTTGTTTCGCCTTGCATTTCTTTCCTGTCGCCACCATATGCCAAGACGTCATCTAGTGCGTCGCACCCAAAACCCATATCGTAATTGAATTGGCACTCATCACAATTCTTAGGCATATCAATTACTAGCGTCGCTTTCATTTTCTTTTTCCCATTCCATTTCCATTAAGTTAATCATTCCAATAGCAAACTTTAATTGTTCTGGTAATTGTGATATGTCTTCTCCATCTCTTGTGCCTGTAGTCTTATCCAACCATTTTTCTATCCATTCAACAGGAATTGCTCTTACTGTATCTGCCATATCGGTATATTTAGCACCAACTAAATCGTGTCCCATAATTAATTCGTGTCGTAATTTATCCGCATCAATTAGTCTCATTTTCTT
>JAZQGH010000187.1:0-2361 GCA_045539925.1 Acutalibacteraceae bacterium
CCTTCGGCTTTTTAGGCTCGTACCTTCGCCTAAAATAAAGCAGCCTCAGCCCCCCTTCGCCAACCCGTCCGAGGGGGGATTTGTTTCGCATTCGCTCAGGGTCTTTTCCTACTCAAATTTAATGAAATAATTTTCAGATACGCTAACAGAACGTTTTCAAAGGCATTTTCGCTCCGCAGACCACTAGCGAACTCACTTCGCTTAAACACTGAGTAACCCGTTACGCCCTCCGGGGGCGGCGTTCTCGGACGCCGAGCCGACAAGCGTACGGACGCTTGACCCCAGTTTGCTCCGCAGGCACTTGCAGTGAGCGAGGGGAAAGGCGGTAGCCTTTCCCCCTTTGGGGGAGTGTCGGGGTTGTGAACGCTGTCAAGGGGCTTTTGCGGCATAAGTTTTAAGTCCGAAAAGATGGACTTAAAAATTATTCCACAGTCCCCTTGACAACGGGCAAGCGTACGGGCGAACGGGCAGACATCCGGCACGCAAAGAAAAAGGAAGCCTAGGCTTCCTTCTCCATCAACTCGGTACAATATCCGCAAATTATCAGGGTGTCACGGGTAGCCCTTACGCTCTGGGAGCATGTCGGGCAAATGTACTTCCTTGTACTGCTGGGCTTCTTTATTTTTGTATGTGCACTTTCATTGTCGGGGTCTGAGCCAGTCGGTAATGGTGTGCCGATTGGGGAAAAACTAAAGCTTTCGTTACGTGTCAGAAGTATTTCTTGCCAGCCTTGATTGCAGATATATAATACAAGCTCGTCACTGGGCTGGGTGATGCTCCAACCGATACGTTTATCATATGTGATGATAAGCCCGACGCTTTCCGCTTTATCACGGAATTTTTTGTTATGGTACGTATTCCCTCGAGAGCAGTCTTGAATACCGTGCATTAAGTGATAGATATGCACCATTTCGTGTAGCATAGTGGCAACAGTGTTCTCAATGGGGCGGTACAATGTACCAGCCCCAATATTCAACTCATACCGGACGTTTTCACCAGCTTTCCACACCTTGCCACATGTTACGTGACCATATGCCCCCTTAGTACTCATTACAGTAATAACCGGCTCTTCTAGTTCACCGCCGAAGAAGTCTTTATTCAGTTGGCGGTATATCTTTTCCAAGTAGCCACATACACGACTATACTTAATCATTTCTTTCATACTATCACCTATGCCCTTTCAATCCACCAGTCTTTAAAATAGGGGAATACCTCGTTAAACTCATTACACAAAGAAGTGCAGAGCCAGTCAAATATAGGTAACCCAAAATACACAAGACAAAATATCAAAAATAAGCAAACTGACAATCCTGCCAAACCAGCTAAAAACTCAAGGAAATCACTCATACAATAGTCACCCCCTCAATCAAACCACTGAGAAAGAAATAGCACTCCCTCGTTGTCATTCCGTACACGTTGCCGACCGTCCGGAAACCGCCACTCTCATTCACTACCTCACGGACACAATAACCGCCGTTCTCACGACACAACCGATACACGCCAATAGTCAAATACTGGGGGTTGATATAGCCCCTTGATATATTAAAACGTCTAAGCATATTCTCCAAATCACTTTTGTGTATAATCATCTTTATTGTTGCGGAGGGGTAGCCCCCTCCGCTTCTCCTTGTAGCACCAAATAAAATGATACCGCTACTATGGCGAACAGCACGGGAAACAACCTCGTCATAACCGCCCTTATTAGTAAGCACCGTAACGTATCTATAGTTTCCATCAGTTAAATGCTTCCTGGCATTTCGAGAATTACTCTCAAACTCAACATCATCAGCAAGCACCAAATACTTCATTTTTGCCATAGCTTTAAACCTCCCCATTATGAAACTTTATACCACTAGGCACTTTCACCGTAAAAGCATAATGAAAGTTCATTAGTAAACCATAGACGAGGTCATCAGCACAAGTCATACTCATGGAAAGGGCTTCTTCTCCATCAGTCCATAAAGCTACTTTTGTCCGGTAGTCAACGCTTGTTACAAATTTACAGCCATCAGCCGTTAAAACACCTACATAATAATCATATTTCTTCTTTGCCATTTCTTAAAAACCTCCGCTTTTTAGTTAGTATTGAATGTGCACCTTCAACCTATATATATATTACCACATCATGCACAAGATGTATATATGCATCATGCACAAGATTTCCGGAATTTACCATACATCATGCACAAGATTTCTATACTGTTTTGTTTGTGCACTTTCAAAAGTGCACAATTACGTCATGCACAAGATGTATATTTTTGTGCATTTTGCCTATTTTACGGCGAGAAAAAAACACCCCCCTTGGGCGGGTTTTTTGTGGCGGGATTACGGGCCTTTGCTTATTTTCTCTTCCTTCAGTTA
>JAZQGH010000188.1:0-1608 GCA_045539925.1 Acutalibacteraceae bacterium
CGGAAAGTAATTATTGCATCGGCAAGTAAGCTCTTTATCTGCAAAAATCTATGATGGTGGGGTAGTGCATTTCCAAAACTTTGCTACTCCTCCATCATTTTTCTTATGTTCTCCCTGGCATTGTGTATGGCATTCTTCACATTGCCGATGGTTGTTCCAAGCGTTTCGGCAATCTCGATGTAGCTGTATCCGCTTATGCGCAGTACAACAACCTCGTACTGCAGCCGTGGCAAGCATCTTATAATGGACTTAATCTCCTTCGCGTGGCAATAGCTGTCGCAACCAGCTGAAATCAGCGGCTCCCGCAGTTCCGCCCATCGCGCCTCTTCATGCCCTGTAATGAACCCGCGCGGTAGCGCCTCCATTGCTCTTGTCCTCCTTTCAATCTCCCTCAAGAAAATGTTCTGCATCACCCTTTTCGCCCACGCCTCAAAGCTCCCTATTGCCCTGTAACGGTCAGCCTTAACCATAATCCTCAACAGACTCTCCTGCAATAAATCATCGGCACTCTCGCTCTCTCCCGTGAGGCTAAAGGCGTATTCCCGGAGCTTTTCCATCACCCCGGTCACCTTGTCAAAATTCTCTTCCATCGATGGCTGCTTTTGTCGTTATTTTATATTTGTATAAATATAATACCTCGAACAGCCGGAATGTTAGTTGTAATAGTTATTTTTTTTGAAAAACTTGAAAAATTGTTTTTCGGCAATTATTGGAGTACCCTCCCCATTAGGGTGCCGATTACAAAATCCACGTTATGAAGAATTCAATTATCTCATATAGGTCATGCAATAGTTCTATATGTTCATAACCACAATATTGCTCTATATACATAATCCACTTTATATGGTTTATTATACGGTTCATTACACGTAGAGCACCTTTACATAGCAGTTCTACTTTGCTATTTACCGAAGATTTGTTTTTCATTTCTATCTTCTGTCTATAGCTTTAGGTTAGCAGTCGAGCCTCCAAAGCCCAATATCCCCTAAAAGCCAGAACCGCTTCTGCTTCTGCGAAAATATGAGAAGAAAGTTGAAGATAAAAAGACAAAATCGCTTCTCTCTTGCAAGTTGTTGGTATTCAACGTGATATTGCTGCGTGTGAAATGCGGTTGTTGTTATTCACGTCTGAAGTGGCAAAGAATCTGGAAACATAGGTCGGTTCTGTAGATGAATAGCCCTGTCCGAATTCAAAGGTTTAATAAGACGGTAACAAATTAATGCGCACGAGAGAAATTTTGAAAAATTAGGGTAGATACCAAAAATATATAGAAACGGCCGATTGCGTCATCGAACGTATCGGCCCTGTCAAAGGTGGAGATAGAATGCAATGAAATAAATCGGCTCCTTCAATTGCCATAGCCTTTGGCTATACAATGCCGCAAAGTTCACTTGTGGCACTCTTTACTTGTAATTAGGAGAACTTTATGTTTTTGTGTACTTGTGTTGTTATTTATGAGAATAAATATGCTGTAAACATATCGGGGAAAACGGCAGATAACGGCATAAACCTGATTGGATGTAACATGTTGTCCATCCTTGCGGATATGCAAGCGTTGGCGGTTAATCATTTCCGCAATCTGCTCCGTGCGCATTCGTCGGTTGACTT
>JAZQGH010000189.1:0-2095 GCA_045539925.1 Acutalibacteraceae bacterium
ATGCTCAACAGCTCCCTCGTCAGAGGGAGCCAAGGTATTTGATAAACCAGTTTACTGGTGGCTAGTATTCCTTGCGTGGCTGACAGGCCAATTTAAAAACGCACTTGTGCGTAGCCAGTATTGGTTAGGGCTATGCCCGAATCTGAAATACCCCCCGTTATACGGGGGGATATTTATTGCAATTATTGATAGGTTCCTCTTTTTATGATATAATTAATCGCATATTTCAAGGAGGTTTTTTCGTGGATAAGCTTAATAGCATAAATAAATTTAGATGTAAATTATGTAATAATGAATTTCTCGATGACGAGATGAGTGAAGAACATTATCCTGCTCGCAGTACAGGAAACGAAAATATTGTTCTGTGCGGGGTGTTGTTAAAATTTAACGATTATAGAGCTTTGTTAAATATGCTATTTTATCGCTTAAACCGTATGGAATTTGGTCGGGTAGCATTCTCCAACGCCAATTGCCCTCTTGTGTGCCTGGAATATTGATTCTTGCCTCGTTAGAAAGCTCGAGATAATCCTGCATTTGCGCCACAAAAAGTCGAGCAACGCTGCTCATACCGCCACGGATAGTTCCCCAAACATACCCTTCGTGTTCATTAAGACCAAGATAATCCTCGGCCTTTTTTAAATCACTGGGGGTTAATTGTGAAAGCCAACCCTTTATGGTGTCATTATCGTGAGTGCCTGTATAACAAACACAGTTTTTATTATAAGCGTGTGGAAGGTAAACGCTGTCTTCATTAGCGCCAAATGCAAATTCCAACACCTTCATACCGGGAAACTCAGAATCCTTTAAAAGCTGTACTACCTCTTGTGATGGATACCCCAAATCCTCAGCAATAAAGCTTATGCTTGGGAGGCGGTTTTTAAGAGTGGATATAAGTGACATACCCGGACCCTTTACCCAACGGCCGTTCATTGCGGTTTTTTCGCCGTAAGGCACTGCCCAAAAGCTTTCGAAACCACGGAAATGGTCAATGCGAACAACATCATAAAGCTTTGCCGCACCTTCGATACGCTTTATCCACCATTCATAGCCGTTTTGCTGCATAACATCATAAGCATAAAGCGGATTCCCCCACAGCTGACCATCGGCTGTGAATTGGTCGGGCGGTACACCCGCAACCTCGGTAGGAAAGCCCTTTTCATCCAACTGAAAGCATTCGGGTGAAGCCCAAACATCAACCGAATCAAGTGCAACATAAATAGGTAAATCACCTATAATTCCAACCGAATGCTCGTGCGCGTATTCGCGCAGCGCATTCCACTGATTAAAGAAAAGAAACTGTATATAGGTAAAAAGGCGGATATCGTCTGCCAATTTCTCAGTGTAAAATTTTATTGCTTCCGGCTTTCTGAGGCGGATGTCCTCATCAGGCCATTCAAGCCACGAAAGCATATTAAAATGCCTTTTAAGCGCCATAAAAAGTGCATAATCTAAAAGCCAATACGAATTCGCACTTTTAAATGCTTCAATGCGGTCAAAATCCCTGTCCCAGCCGCGCTCGCACACTTTTTGCAAAAGGGTGTAGCGGTTTTCATACAGCGCACCATAATCAACAAGGCAAGGGCTATCGCCCCAAAACAGCGCATCAATTTCCGACTGTTCTAAAAGACCATCCTCTACCAAAATATCAAGGTCGATAAAATAAGGGTTACCCGCATGGGTGGAGGGACTTTGATAGGGCGAATCGCCATAGCTTGTGGGACCCACAGGCAAAATTTGCCACCAAGACTGATTAGATGCCTGTAAAAAGTTTATAAAATCGCGCGATGCCTTACCCAATGTACCAATGCCATAAGGTGATGGTAGGGTGAAAATCGGCATTAAAATGCCACTGCTTCTTTTGATTTCGTTATCCTTTAACAGCACCTGCGGCAACCCCCTTTATGATGTGCTTTTGACAAAGCAGATAGAATATAACAACGGGGATAATGCTTAAAAGAATCAATGCCATTGTTGCACCCAAATCTACCGTGCCATAGCTGCCTTTTAGATATTGAATATGTATCGGAATAGTTTTATATTCATTGATATCAAGTGATAAATAAGGCAAGAGGTAGTCGTTCCAAACCCACATTAT
>JAZQGH010000190.1:0-3517 GCA_045539925.1 Acutalibacteraceae bacterium
TCCTAAGACCGCTTGGCCTCCGACTTGGCTAATTTCTGACGCGCAGCTGTAGGGACACCCCCCGGGGCAATGTCACTAAGTTAAGAAAGGCTGGGTCTCTCAGAAATGCGGGACCCAGTTTTTTTGTAACTTTTTATGAAAAAATGCTTGACAAATAAGGTAAAATGTGCGGGCTTTTTGCTAACTGCGGTTAGCAAAAAGGCCTTTGTAATTAGAGGTGTACCCACCGATAATTACAAGGAGGCCTAACAATGTCAAGTCAAATTCAAATCGTAAAGGAAAAACTAAATGATGCAATTACCCAATTGTGTGAGACATCGTGGATGTTCGCAAAAGATCCAGCCCGTAACTTTACAAGGGAACGAAAGCTTCCTCTCCGTGAGGTCATATCTTTTTTGCTTTGCGTGGAGGGTGGAAGCCTTACCGGTGAATTGCTCCGTTATTTTGGGTGTAGTCAGCATTCTGCTTCCAGCTCGGCATTTATACAACAGCGTCAGAAGATCAACGAATTTGCTTTTCCTTCTCTTTTTGACCTTTTTGTGCAGAAAACTGACAAGGACAGATTGTATAAGGGATATCGTCTGCTTGCTGCCGATGGCTCAGATATTCAAATCCCGACAGACCCTAAATATACGGATTGTTACTTTCCGGGAACCAATGGGCGGGCGCCGTACAGTCTTCTTCATTTGGACGCAGTTTACGATTTGCTGCAACACACCTATATCGATGCGGCTGTGTGCGGACGACGGGATTGGAACGAAATAGGGGTTTTATGCAATATGGTTGATCGTTCCAATATCGCGAAGGCTTTAATTATTACAGACAGAGGGTACGAAAGTTATAACCTTATGGCGCACATTCAAGAGAAAGGCTGGAAATACCTAATTAGAATTAAGGATATTCATTCTTCCGGTATCGCTGCAGGCCTGGATTTGCCGGATAGGGATGAATTTGACCTGTTTTGTCCTATGCAGTTAACCAGACGTAGAAACAGAAAGACACTGCCACTTCTGTCACAAAGGAATTATTACAAATGGATTCCAACCTCAGCACCAATGGACTATTTGCCAACCGGGTCTCATAAACACGATCCGGTTGTGTTCTATTCCTTGCCTTTTCGTGTTGTAAGATTCAAACTGTCAGATTCCTCCTTTGAAACAGTTATTACTAATCTGGATGCAGATGACTTCCCGCCAAATGAGTTGAAACACCTTTACAGCAAGCGCTGGGGCATTGAAACATCTTTCCGCGAACTCAAATATACTGTCGGATTGCTTCATTTTCACGCAAAAAAGGTGGAGAATATTACCCAGGAGATTTTTGCCAGACTGATCATGTACAACTTTTCTGAATTGATTACCTCGCATGTAGTCATTCTAAAGCCCAACAGAAAACACCCTTACAAAGCTAATTTTTCTGTCGCTGTACAGGTTTGCAGACAATTTCTTCTTGGTAATATTTCTCCACCAGATGTTGAAGCCACCATAAGCAAGAATGTTTCCGTCACTCGCACCGGCAGAAGCAATCCCAGAAATATGGTTGTTAAACACGCGGTTAGCTTCCTCTATAGAGTAGCATAAATTTCATCGTTTGAATAGCTTTTTTAAGCGGATTTTTCAATCCGCTTACTTGGCATACCCTTTTTACAGAAAAAGTACCTCCCTTGCGGGATGCACTTTTTCTGTAAAAAAGGCATGCCAAATAAGCGGATTGAGAAATCCGATTGAGAAATCCGCTTAAAAAAAGCTATTCATTTCTGCAAAATTATGCTACTCTATAAAGGAAGCTAACGGCGTGTTTCACAACCATATTCCTAGGATTGCTTCTGCCAGTACGAGTGACAGAAACATTCTTGCTTATGGTGGCTTCAACATCTGGTGGAGAAATATTACCAAGAAGGAATTGTCTGCAAACCTGTACTGCAACAGAAAAATTTGCTTTGTAAGGGAGTTTTCTGTTGGGCTTTTGAATGACTACGTGCGAGGTAATCAATTCAGAAAAGTTGTACATGATCAGTCTGGCAAAGATCTCCTGAGTAATGTTCTCCACCTTTTTTGCGTGAAAATGGAGCAAACCCACGGTATATTTGAGTTCGCGGAAAGAGGTTTCAATACCCCATCGCATACTGTAGAGCCGCTTCAACTCATCCGGAGGAAACTCTTCTTTATCCAAATTAGTAATAACCGTTTCATAGGCGGAATCGGACAGTCTAAACCGAACGATACGAAAAGGCAAGGAATAGAACACAATGGGGTCATGTTTATGAGAACCGGTTGGCAAATAATCGAACGGAGTAGTGGTTGAAATCCATTTGTAATGATTTCTTTGTGAAAGTAATGGTTGTGTTTTTGCATTATTGCGTCTGGTTAATTGCATGGGGCAAAACACATCAAATTCGTCACGGTCCGGCAAATCCAAACCGGCAGCAATACCTGACGAATGGATATCCTTAATTCGAATGAGATATTTCCATCCCTTTTCTTGAATATGAGCCATAAGATTATAGCTTTCGTATCCTCTGTCGGCGATGAGCAATGCTTTTGTAATATGGGAGCGATCGACCATTTGGCACAGCGTGCCTCTCTCATCTGAATTGCGTCGACCACATACTGTTGCATCAAGATATGTACGTTGAAGCAAATCATAAACCGCGTCTAAATGCAAAAGGCTATACGGCTTTTGGCCATTGGCACCGGGAAAGTAACTGGTGGCATGATTT
This sequence comes from Acutalibacteraceae bacterium, assembly GCA_045539925.1. Taxonomy (GTDB): domain Bacteria; phylum Bacillota; class Clostridia; order Oscillospirales; family Acutalibacteraceae; genus SFWF01. Next base: position 2,720 of record JAZQGH010000190.1, read on the forward strand.
GGATTTGTAGGAATTTGAATATCAGAGCCGTCAGCGGCAAGCAGACGATATTCTTTGTACAGTTTATCCTTATCGGTCTTCCGTACAAACAAGTCAAAAAGAGAAGGAAAGGCAAATTCGTTAATTTTCTGGCGCTGTTGTATGAAGGCCGAGCTGGAAGCAGTATGCTGACTGCATCCAAAATAACGAAGAAGCTCGCCGGTAAGGCTGCCTCCTTCCATGCAGAGCAAAACAGATATAACCTCACGAAGAGGAAGTTTTCGTTCCCGTGTAAAGTTACGGCTGGGATCTTTTGCAAACATCCACGATGTTTCACACAATTGGGTGATTACAGAGTTCAACTTTTCTTTTACTGCTTGAATTTGACTTGACATAACTAAGCCTCTTTGTAATTTTGGGTGGGTACACCTCTAATTACAAAGGCTTTTTTGCTAACCGCAGTTAGCAAAAAGGCCGCACATTTTACCTTATTTGTCAAGCATTTTTTCATAAAAAGTTACAAAAAAACTGGGTCCCGCATTTCTGAGAGACCCAGCCTTTCTTAACTTAGTGACATTGGGGTTCTTCCCTCGCCCTTATTTTAATTAGGGGGTAAATTATGGCTGAGTATAAAGAACCCGAAGTAGGGTTAGGTAACATTCCCGATGTGGTTCGGGCTAGGATGATGAAAGCAAAGGACGGCTTTCCATATGGCGGCTTGTGGGTCTTTACGGGAGCACAGGGAGCAGGAAAAACCCTGTTGTTGATGCATATGGTTAGGGAAATCCATGAGGAATATCCAAAAGCGCTGATTGTGAC
>JAZQGH010000191.1:0-2516 GCA_045539925.1 Acutalibacteraceae bacterium
CAGATACTTGCAAGCCTCGTGCGCGACGTGTTCCCCAAAATAGAAACGGGAGAGGTCAAGCCTACCATTCACGCAGTGCTTCCCATGCAGGAAGCCGAAGCGGCACACGATATTCTCTATAAGGGCAAGAACGTGGGTAAGGTTGTGCTAACCGTTTGATAAATTTATTTTGAAATGCAAAAAAAGAAAACTTTGATTCTGCTTGTTTTAATTGTTCCTATTTGCGCTCCGTCTTCAGATTCTTTGAATATTGAGGATTTCTAAAAAATCAAAAAATGCTAAAAGCCTTTGAAAAGCAACAAAACTATGGGTCGTAAGCACTGTTTTACAGCTTCGATTTTCAAGCGGGAGAAAGCCCGTGGGTCGCTACGCGCCCACGGGCTCAGTCTGTCGAAAAACGCCCATCACGCGAGAGCGATGGTGGTCGTTTTGGTGTATTTGAAGCAAAAAACGATAGAAATGAAAAGAAGTCGGAGGGATGGTTATCTCTCCACTTTCTTTTAGCGAATTTTTTGAGATTCATGGCAGCAAATTTAAGCCTTACCCAATTTGAAACTTGAGCGAGGCCGCGGTAAGGCGTATAACGCATTGCGTGTTTTTCTTTTGCATCCGCAAAGACACGCTCGATCGTCTCCTTGCGTTGCTTGTATAGGTCGGCATATTTGGGAGTGTATCTCGCATCGTCTGCAAGCTCCTCGTAATCCTTCCAGATATGTCTTTGTACGACCTTTACGCAATCCTTGGAATGTGTGCAAAGATGTCTCGTCGGACAGTTCTTACATATCTCGGGATTACTCTTGTATTCTCTGTAGCCGTCCTTGTTAGTCGTACTATATTCAAGTGTATGAAATTCGGGACAGATGATGCAATCAAAATGCTCGTCATAAACGTATTTCCACCACTCATGTCCGCCTTTCATTGTCATAGGTCTCTTGTATGCCGTACTGAGAACTCGGTTGTCATCAAACACTTTCTTGCAAATGTGAGGAGTTTTGTATGCGCTGTCTGCTACTACGGTCTCTACTTCGGGAAATTTCTCTGTTACTTTATCATATACGTCATCAAATGCTACGCTGTCATGTACGTTTCCGGGGGTCACTACGGTTTCAAGTACATATCCATGCTTGTCGCAGGCGGTGTGTGCTTCATATGCAAACTGTCTTTTGTGGTCACCTTTTACAAAAAGTCCGCTGGCGGGGTCTGTAACACTTTTAGTGACCGTCTTCATCTTCTTGCGGCGTTCTAACTTCTTTTTTGATGTGTTTTTGTTGGGCTTTGACGGCTTGGACGGATCGTTGTCATCATCATCGCAAAAAGGCTTTTCGCCATGATCCTCTCGGTCGGCATTAACTTCTTCCATAAGCTCCTTTGCATACCTTTTGGATGCTACGGGAACTTCCTCTTGAATCTTCTTTTTGTTGTTTGCGTTTGCTTTGATGTGAGTACCGTCTATGAATACGGCGGTTGGTGACAGATATCCTGCTTCTGCTATCTCATTCAATATCCAAGCGAATATCTGATCTACCGTTTCGCTTGTGAATCTATGCTTGAAGTTGTAGCTCAGTGTAGAGAAATGCGGTGTTTCATCCTGCAAACTATATCCGAGAAACCAACGGTATGCCATATTCACCTCTACCTCTGCCGCTGTTCTTCGGAGCGAGGGCAATCCGTACAGGTGCTGGATCAATACCATCTTCACCAACACAACAGGATCTATGCTCGGTCTACCATTGTCTTCGCAATACAACTCCTCTACCATTTCATAGATCTTGTCAAAATTCACTGCTGCGTCTATTTTTCTAAGCAAATGTTCCTTCGGCACAAGATCTTCAAGCCACACCATTTGCATTATATCTCTTCCGTTTTGTCCTCTACTTAACATTATTTCACCGCCTGTCTTTTCTTGCTTTTAATTATACCATATCTCACCCAAAAAAGCCACTCCGTAGAGTGACTTTTTCGACAGACTGAAATCAAAAATGATTTAATTTTAAAAAAATATCTTATGAAGATAGTACCGTCATCGATTATGATTATTCAAAATCTATCGCTACGATTTTATCTGCAAAGAAAAATTTGCCGAACATGTACTTGTTTGATGCACTCTCTGTCAGCGTAATTATGCGTCCGTTGTAGTAGTCCACATCCTCGCCCATGGCAGGAGCTTTTATCTCTTGAATGTGATCGTAAAGATAATATACATGAGCACCGTCCATTGTATCGCCCGAATCAGTGGCATCAGATTCGTTATATACGTAATATACTGTATCGTCAATACCGTAAGAGGTGGAAATAACGACCATACCGTCAGGTGTGAAGCATATTCCTTGAGCATTGTTTCGGATTGAATAAATTTTATTGGGTGTGACTGTTGGATAGTTGTTTTTGTGATATTTTTTTATCTCTTGTGTTGAATATCGGGAAACAATAGCATAATAAGTACCGTCGGGCGTTTCATATGGGTGGTCTGTAAAAATAGATTTTCCGTCGTGATATTCTCCAACGTATATATAATC
>JAZQGH010000192.1:0-1802 GCA_045539925.1 Acutalibacteraceae bacterium
TTCGACCTTAAAGGAGCGGTTTTTTGAGTGGATTTTGGTAAAGAGGAGTTCGTAAGGCTTTCGCCTACGGACGACGATGAGCCGAAAGATGCCTAAAAACCGCCATTTAAGGCTGGTTCGGGTTTAAAGGGTTTGGTTAACCTCGGCCTCTTCGATTTTTTGTATAAACCTGTCGGTGGTTGCGCCGAGTGCTTCCTCTGCATTTACCTTAAGCTCCTGCTGGAGACCTGCAAGGGCGAAGAGATAATCACCATAGGCTTTTTTTATAAGCTCCTCTTTGCCTGTTGCAACCGCTTCGGTCAACCGATAGTTGCAATCATCAAGTTGTGCGAAAGGGTCGCCCATTTGTACTCCTGCCTTTTTGGCGCGTTTTTGCACCTTTGCCGCACGCATAAGTGCTGGAAAAGCTTTAGGAACGCTTTTTAGAGTATCGGTAACGGTCTTCTGATGCTTTTCTTCCTTTTTGATGCTATCCCACAGGTCGAGCACCTGAGCAGAATCCTGAGCCTTTGCTTCACCGAACACGTGGGGATGACGGAGTACCAACTTTTTGGATATGCCGTCTACTACATCATCGAAGGTAAAGGTTCCCTCTTCGGCAGCTATACGCGAATGAAAGACGACCTGCAAAAGCATGTCGCCAAGTTCTTCACACAGAGCTGCGGCATCGTCATTATCTATAGCATCTACAACCTCGTAGGCTTCTTCAAGCGCGTCGTTACGGATGCTTTTATGAGTCTGCTCTTTGTCCCAAGGACAGCCTTCGGGGCTTCTGAGTACTTCCATTATTTTGAGAAGCTGTTCTACAGAATACCTACCATTTATGCCCTTCACTATTATTTTTAACATATTTTACTCCTGAAATCAACTATTTTTTGTGAAACTCCTATATTATTGGACGAAAAGCCGAAAAATTGAGTGTGTTTTTGGTTATTTCCACATAATATCGTAATCAAAAAACCTTTTCGCTGCGTTTATAAGCAGTTCTATAAGCACATCTTCGCGCTGCTGATTCATATCAACATAACTTTCGGTAGCGTCATTTCCCGCATCATCAGAGATTCTTCTCACTGCGGCAAAGGGTATTTCTGCCTGTTCACAAACATAAGCAACTGCGGCAGATTCCATATCGCAGGACATTGCACCGAAGGTGTTTTTAAAATAATTTTTCTTATCCTCATCAGATATAAAGCTATCGCCGCTTACAGCAACCCCTCGTCTCAGCTCGGGATAAATATCGCAAAGAATGTTAACAAGGGTTTCGTCTGCTTTATACACACTGTTCTGCAGAGGCTTTTGTGTAAGCTTGTAGCCTAAGGGTGTAAGATCAAAATCGTGTTCGATATACTCGGTACCTACCGTAAGCTCTCCCCTTCTAATTCCGCTTATTCCACCCGAAAGACCCGAATTTAGCATAATATCGCATCCCTCTAAGGCAAGACAGGTTGCGGCAGCAGCGGCATTTACCATTCCAATACCGCAAAGAACAGAATGAATCTGGATCCTTTTACCGTCCTTCTTAAAAGAAAAGGTGTGACCCTCGCGACCGAAAAAATCTTTTCTTTCTGCCGAGAGCTTATCCGCCATATTGCGAAGAGGTGCGTATTCATCCTCATCGGCAACAATGTATCCTATTTTTAAAACATCTTTCATACTATCATCCTCGTATAATAAAGTAGTAGTTTTTAGTGTCCCTCTCCAAGGACAATATGCTACACTGTAAATGGTGCTGTGGATTGGTGACTATCACCTACCGCATGACGGTTATGTAGAGGCTCCAACCACAGACCTTTGCAGTATTG
>JAZQGH010000193.1:0-2127 GCA_045539925.1 Acutalibacteraceae bacterium
GGTTGAGGGTATGGACATCGACGATGTCATCGCCCGTGTTGAGGGCATCTGCTGCGGCCCCAAGTCCACCTCCTGCCCCGACCAGCTTGCTCAGGCTCTGAAGGCCGCAAAGGCTGGTTAATTCTCCGCAAGATGTGAAAATCTCCCGCTCATATTTGAGCAATGTCATTAAGTTAAGAAAAGCTGGACTTCACAGAAATGTGGAGTCCAGTTTTTTCGTAACAATTTTAGAAATAATGCTTGACAAATAAGGAAAAATGTGCGGCCTTATTGCTAACCGCGGTTAGCAAAAAGGCCCCTGTAATTAGAGGTGTTCCCACCTAAAATTGCGAGGAGGTTTCCTTATGTCAGGTCAATTAAATGTAATAAAGCATAAATTGGCGGAGGCGATCACGCAACTTTGCGAAGTATCCTGGATGTTCGTGAAAAAGCCTGGACAAGATTTTACCCGAAAAAGAAAACTCAGTTTCGAAAAAATGGTTTCATTCCTTTTGGCTATGGAAGGAGGCAGCCTTACAACAGAACTGCTGAAATATTTTGGCTGTTCCGTCGATGTTGCTACCAGCTCAGCCTTTGTTCAGCAAAGAGGGAAAATTGATCCTTCTGCCTTTTCTGCTCTGTTCGATTTGTTCGTACAAAAAACAGATAAAGAAAAATACTACAAAGGTTTGCGTTTAATCGCTGCTGACGGCTCCGACATTCATATTCCAACAAATCCCAACGACCCTGAATCCTACTTTCCTCCCAAGGAAAATCAATGTGCATTCAACTTGCTGCATTTGGACGCAATGTATGATTTACTTCAGCATTCCTATACTGATGCAATTTTAGTTGGTCAAAGAAAGGCGAATGAACGCAATTCACTTTGTGACATGGTGGACAGATCTGCGTTAAAAAATGTTCTTGTTATTGCAGACAGAGGGTACGAGGGTTTTAATCTTATGGCGCATATTCAGGAAAAGAAATGGCATTTCCTAATTCGTATACAGGATGTGCTAACCTCAAGAGGAATTGCCGCAGGTCTTGATTTGCCAAATACGGAAGAATTTGACGTGTCTGTTGACTTAGCGCTTACAACAAAGCAAACGAATGAGGTTAAGAATCTGGCAAAAAACAGAAACAAATACAGAATCCTTACCGCCAATACCAGCTTCGATTATTTGTCTGCTACGAACAGAAAGCACGATCCGACGGTTTTCTATCATCTCCCGTTTCGTATCGTTCGGTTCAAAATTACCGATGGTATTTTTGAAACAGTTGTCACCAACCTCGACACCTGCCAATTTTCTCCGGACGAACTGAAGAAACTTTACAATATGCGTTGGGGCATAGAAACATCTTTCCGGGAACTGAAGTATACTGTTGGTTTGCTCCATTTTCATGCAAAAAAGGTGGAGTACATATACCAGGAGGTCTTTGCCAGATTAATCATGTACAACTTTACTGAGTTGGTTACCTCGCCCGTAATCATCCAGAAAGCCGACTGTAAGTATGCTTATAAAGCAAACTTTTCCGTCGCGGTACATGTTTGCAGACAATTCTTTCTCGGTAATGTATCTCCACCAGATGTTGAAGCTCTCATTCTAAGGCATGTTTCACCAATTCGATCCGGCAGAAACAGGCCTCGTAAAATGACCGTTAAGCACGCGGTTAGCTTCGTTTATAGAGTAGCATAATTTTCGTGCTTTGAATACCCTTTTTTAAGCGGATTTTCCAATCCGCTTACTTAGCATGCCCTTTATACAGAAAAAGTGCATCCGTTGCCGGATGCACTCATTCATTTGCTTTCCTACTACATGGATAATGTCACTAACTTAATGACATTGGCCGACCGGTGTGGGAGGTTTTCTGTTATCGAACCAAAAAGCAGCCTGTAAACGCGATTTGATTGGAACCGTAATAGTAGTTCATTCCGCTTCGCCGGCATACTTCCAAAACAAGAATTCCATATGCCTCCATGGAAGAAATCTTTTTTTCAGGGAAGCGGCAAGGGGCATCGGGGTAAGTACATTCGGCGCATTGGGTGCAGCAGCCGGAACCTAATGCCAGCACAGACGCGTTCATATTCCGCAGGGATCGGTACATTTCAGCAAACCTGGACTTATGCTCTGCTTCGATCTTCATCAT
>JAZQGH010000194.1:0-62586 GCA_045539925.1 Acutalibacteraceae bacterium
GTTAACCAAACCCTTTAAACCCGAACCAGCCTTAAATGGCGGTTTTTAGGCATCTTTCGGCTCATCGTCGTCCGTAGGCGAAAGCCTTACGAACTCCTCTTTACCAAAATCCACTCAAAAAACCGCTCCTTTAAGGTCGAAGAGTTTTGTAAGCAATGTAATTTTTTGATATGCGAGGAAAAAACGCAGTAAATCCTGTCGGATTTACGAGTATTTTGACGAAGTATAGCGAAAAATTCGTCTTCCAAAACCTGATTCGAGTTTGAATGGTTTGGTTAAATTATACACGCTGTAAAAATCCCTGTCAAGCCGCGAGATAAATATTATTTACTTGCAATTATGTAGAGGATAAAATATAATATAACATATACTAAACCGACGGAGGTGATGCAGATGAAAAATATTTTCACCCTTATTGCCGATTATATCCGCGAATCGGACAAGCTTCTTTTAAGCCTTGTCTTTCTTACCTCAGGCTTTGGCTGTGTTGCAGTTATGTCGGCTACCAACTATACGGGCAGTCTGCGTCAGTTCACCACACAGCTTATTGCTATGATTATCGGTCTTGCAGCTGCGGTGTTTATTTCGGGCATAGACTATAAAACTATGCAAAAATATTGGTTTATTGCGGCTTTTGTGGGTGTGGTTCCCGTAATACTTACCTTTTTTATCGGCTTTGCCCCCGAGGGTACCGACGATAAGGCGTGGCTATTGCTGCCGGGAGGAATGTCCTTCCAGCCTGCAGAGCTTCTGAAAATCTGCTTTGTTATAACCTATGCCGCCCATCTTTCAAAGGTCAAAGCAACAGTAAATAAACTTAAAACCCTTATACCTCTCGTGCTTCACGGTGCTTTTCCTGTTGTGCTAATACATTTTCAGGGAGACGACGGAACCGCCCTTGTTTTCGCAGTGATGTTCGCTTGTATGCTCTTTTCGGCAGGACTTAAACTCCGCTACATTATAATGGCGCTGTCAGCAGTAATTGTCGCAGCCCCCTTTGCATTCTTTTTTGTATTTTCAGAAGACCAGAAGGCACGAATACTCTATCTGTTCGATTTAGAGTCTAACCTGCAGGGAATAGGCTATCAGCAGTGGATGGGCAGAATTGCCCTTGCCAACGGAGGAATTCTCGGACAAGGTCTGTTCAGAGGAGAGCTCACCCAGGCACAGGGTGTGCCAAAGGGCTATAACGACTTTATTTTTGTTTCCATAGGTGAGGAGCTTGGACTGCTCGGCTGTCTTGTCGTTTTGCTTCTTATAACAGCTATATGTATGCGCTGTGTGAGAATTGCCCGTCTCTCTCCTGACGAATCAGGTATGTACATCGCGGTAGGCATTTTCGCAATGCTCTTTGCCCAGTCGGTAATAAATATCGGAATGTGCACCTCTCTTCTTCCTGTTATTGGCGTAACACTGCCCTTTTTCAGTGCAGGCGGTAGCTCACTGCTCTGTCTGATGCTCGGTATCGGCGTTGTGCTCAGCGTATATAAGCATCGCAATTCGGGCACTATCTATCTTCACACTTAAGTCAGAACACCGCAGTTTGTCTTTGGACGAAGGGCGGTGTTTATTGTTACAGTTTCAACTTTTTGTTGCAATATGTCATATTTTGTAGTAGAATAACTTTGTTAATAAATTATGAACGGGGGAGTTTTGTGGCTTTCAGAGCAGACGGAAAAAGGGTGAGAAAGGCAGACCCTATGTATACGGTTGTTCCCTACATTATGGATAAGCGCAACGACGCTATGAATATGATAACTGTAGACATACCTGTAGAGCCTATACAAAACTACATAAATCAGAAGCGCAAAGAAGGCATCAGAATAAACCATATGTCGGTAATTATGGCGGCATATCTTAAAACCGTGCGGGAATACCCTCTGCTTAACAATTTTATCGTAAACAAAAAAATATATACTCATAAAGAGTTCAAGGTTGCAATGGTTGTTCTTAAAAATCTCGCAACTCAGGAAGAAACTATGTCCAAGGTGAAGTTTGAGCTCAGCGACAACATCTTTGAGGTAAACAATAAAATGAGTGCCTATGTGGAGGAAAACCGCAAGGAAAGCACTGTGAACAATACCGATAAGATGATAAAATTTTTGGTATCCCTGCCAGGGCTTCTACTTGTAGGAGTCGGTCTTTTCAAGATTTTAGACCGTTACGGACTGCTTCCTAAATTTATCACAGATTTAAGCCCCTTCCATTCCTCACTCACCCTTACCAATCTTGCCTCTATCAGAACAAACCATATCTATCACCATATATATAACTTCGGCACAACAAGTGTGTTTATCGCAATGGGTAAAAACCGCGAGGTGGCAAAACGCAAGAATGGGGAAATAGTCTTCGAGAAATGTATGCCGCTAGGCGTAGTAATGGATGAACGCATCTGTTCGGGCATCTATTTTGCCGCCGCATTCCGAAAATTCTCAAATTATCTCGAAAATCCCGCAGTTTTAGAAGAAAATACCTAAAATAAGGCTTAGCCTACTTGATTTTTTTGAGAGACAGATATATAATAGCATAGTTAAATAATATTTCATCTTGGAGGACATAAAAATGTTAGTTTCCGCAAAAGAAATGCTTAACAAAGCAAAAGCAGGTAAATACGCCGTAGGTCAGTTCAACATCAACAATCTTGAATGGACCAAGGCTATCCTTCTCACCGCACAGGAGTGCAACTCTCCCGTAATTCTCGGCGTTTCCGAGGGTGCAGGAAAATATATGTGCGGTTATAAGACCGTTGTTGGTATGGTTAATGGTATGATCGAAGAGCTTGGCATCACCGTTCCTGTTGCTCTTCACCTCGACCACGGCTCCTACGAAGGTGCTAAGAAGTGCATCGAAGCAGGCTTCTCTTCTGTAATGTTCGACGGTTCTCACTATCCTATCGAAGAAAACATTGCAAAAACAAAGGAACTCGTTGGCATCTGCGACGAGCTCGGCCTTTCTCTTGAAGCAGAGGTTGGTTCTATCGGCGGCGAAGAAGACGGCGTTATAGGCGCAGGCGAGGTTGCTGATCCTAACGAGTGCAAAATGATTGCAGACTTAGGCGTGACAATGCTTGCTGCAGGTATCGGCAACATTCACGGTAAATATCCCGCAAACTGGGCAGGACTTTCCTTTGATACACTCGCTGCTATTCAGGACCTTACAGGCACTATGCCCCTCGTTCTTCACGGCGGCACAGGTATCCCCGCAGAAATGATTAAGAAGGCAATTTCTCTCGGTGTTTCAAAAATTAATGTTAATACCGAGTGTCAGCTTGCTTTTCAGGAGGCTACCCGCGCTTATATCGAGGCAGGAAAGGATAAGGAAGGCAAGGGCTTCGACCCCAGAAAGCTTCTCGCTCCGGGATTTGAGGCAATAAAGGCTACCGTTAAAGAGAAGATGGAACTTTTCGGTTCTGTTAACAAGGCTTAATTTTTAGAATACGGATATATCTGTGAGGAGCGCAGGTTTGCTGACGCTCAAAACAAGGGTCATATCGTATCAGTTGTTTTTTAGTTTATTCATAAAATAACACAACACCCTGAAGTTTTTGCTTCAGGGTGTGTTTTATGTACCGATGTTCGGTTAACCAAACCATTGGGCCTCGAATCAGGTTTTGGAAGACAAATTTTTCGCTATACTTAGTCAAAATAAAAAACTGTTGACAAATTAGAAATATATGGTATAATAAAAACAGTAAAAATTACTATTTTCAAAAAGGAGAATGATTATGAACTTAAAAGGCACAAAAACCGAAGCTAATCTTATGGCTGCATTCGCAGGAGAATCTCAGGCAAGAAATAAATACACCTATTTTGCATCGGTTGCGAAGAAGGAAGGCTACGAGCAGATTTCTGCAATTTTTCAGAAAACCGCCGATAATGAAAAAGAACACGCAAAAATGTGGTTCAAGGCTTTAGGGGAACTTGGTAACACCGCACAGAATCTTCTTGCCGCTGCCGAGGGAGAAAATTATGAATGGACCGATATGTACGACACCTTTGCAAAAGAGGCTGATGAAGAAGGCTTCCACGAGCTGGCAGAAAAATTCCGCGGCGTAGCGCTTATCGAAAAATCCCACGAGGAAAGATACCGCGCACTGCTAAATAACGTTGAAATGCAAAAGGTGTTTGAAAAGAGCGAGGAGATTATGTGGGAATGCCGCAACTGCGGACATCTTGTTATTGGCAAGAAAGCACCCGACATTTGCCCCGTATGCGCCCATTCTCAGGCACACTTCGAAGTAAGAGCCGAAAACTATTAAACTGAAAAACCTATAAAAATAATACCTTAGTGTGACAGGATTCAAGTCCTGTCACACTATTTTTTTATCTCGCCAAAGCGGCGTATATCGTTTTGCTGTAGAATTTTTCGCCCGCTTTTAGCACAGCAGAGGGGAAATAGCGGTATTTTGGAGCGTTGGGGAAACCTTGTGTTTCAAGGCAGACAGCCGCAAACTTATTGTGAGGAGTACCCTGTTTGCCTGTGGTATCAAGGAATGTGCCTGTGTATATCTGAATACCCGGAAGGTCGGTCAGACATTCTAACTCAATTCCGTTATCGGGGTTATAGAGGGTTGCGGCGTGGGAACGCTCACGCTGTGTGTTCCAGAGTATCATATTGTTGTCGATTCCTCCTGCAGTAGGAGCGAGTAGGGGATGGTCATTGCCCAGTACATCGCCTAAAAGAACAGGCTTTCTAAAATCAAAGGGTGTACCATCTACAGGGTGAACATCACCTGTGGGTAATGCGTCGCTGTCAACCTCACAGTAGCCGTCGGCATCAATCTGCAGGGTGTGGTTGAGCATGGTTGTGCCGCTTGTAGCACCGTTTAAATTAAAATAAGAATGATTCGTAAATCCGCAAACAGTATCTTTATCACTCTCGGCAAAATATTCAATCTCAACCGAGGAATCTATAAGTGTGTATTTTACGGTGAATTTCATATTTCCAGGGAATCCCTCTTCGCCATCGGGAGAAAGAATTGATGCAGAAATACTGTTGTTTTCAGCCACTATATCAAACATTTTAAAAGAAAATCCGTCCACTCCGCCGTGTAAGCAGTGCTTTCCGTTATTGTTTATAGGAAGCTTATATTCGGTATCGTTTAAGGTGAATGAGCCTCCCTCGATGCGGTTGGCAAAGCGTCCCACCGTAGCACCGAAATATGTTCCGCGGTCGTTGTCATAGCCCTGAGCATCGTCATAGCCAAGTACTATGTCCACGAATTCGCCGTCTCGGTTTTTAACCTCGAAACTAACCAGATTTGCGCCGAAATCCATAACCGAAATTCTTGCTTTTCCGTTATCTACGGTGTAAAGGGTAACCTCATCGCCGTTGTTTGTTTTTCCAAAAGGTTTTGTTTTAATCATATTACTACTCCCTAAGTTCTTTAATGTTAATATTCAGTTCTCTTGCCATATCCGCAAAGGATGAATGACAGGTGAACATTATTGTTTGTCTTTCTCTTACATAGTCTTTTAAAAACGCAAGTGCGCTGTAGGCTCGCTGATCGTCAAAATTTGCCAAAGGATCATCCATAAATATTGGAAGCACTTCGCCGTTTTCGCAAATAAGCTCAGCAAGGGCAAGACGAAGGGAGAGATACAACTGGTCTTCGGTGCCGCCACTGAGATAACCCGATTCCTTGGTGCCGAAAGCATCAAGGTCAGAATAGGCTATATCAAAATTTTTCGATACAGTCACACCGTCATATCTTTTTTCGGTAAGGGCGGAGAATATTTCGGCAGTACGGCTGTCGAGGGTGCCTGAATAGTTTCTTCTCAGTTCTCTGAAAGCCTCATAGAGAGCCTCGTTAGCACAGTCGGTCATATCACAGTGATGCCTATAGGCTGAGATTTTCTTTTCAAGCTCTTTCTTCTGGCGGCAGAGCACCTCGGTAGACTCAATTTTGTCACACTCTGATTTAAGGCTCACCTTAAGTGCCGAAAGCTCAGAGCGGATTCTGCCGGAAATATCGGATGCGGCTTTAAATTTTTCCTTAATGTTTTCGAGTTCTGCCTCATCCAGACCATTTGCCGTACCTTCAGCAGGATATTCCAAAAGTTTTTGGGTTGCTTCGTCAAGATTTTTGCAGTTTGCATTGCCCGACAGCACCGAAACAGAATGGGCAGCATTTTCAAGCTTTTTAATATCTTGTTCAACTTCGCTCAGCACACTTAAAGCAGTATTTATGCTGTCGCAGGGTGTTAGTCTGCTTATAAATGCAGTAAACTCCGAAACAAGCACGTCATATTCGGCCAAAAGTTTTTTGCGTTCGGTGGTTACGGCGTTTATACGCACGGTCTTATCATTGCGTAACGCCTCGTTTGTAGAACGTAGGAGTTTTCTCTCTTCCATATCCTTTTCAGCAAGGCTTAGCTCTTTAAGCAGAGAATGTTTTTGCTCTAAAAGGTGATTAAGCTCCTTTGCTGCCTCGGTAAGCAGCCTTGATATCTCTGGATCCTCTGTTTTTACTGTTCTTTTGAAAAGAATACCTGACAGAATTGACAAAACACCCAGTACAGCTACAAGAATACCCAAAAACGGATAGGTGGTAAGTAGTGCGGCAATAATACCGAGAAGGCTGAGAATAACGCCTGTAATAAGCGGGAACAGTCGTATTTTTTTGTGGGCTTTTGTGTTTTCTGCAGCATATTTGAGCTCATCCGCCTGTCGGCTCACTTTTTCTATTTTAAGGTCGGTGTCTCCGATGCTGCGCTGTAAAGCTTCGGTGGAATCACTGTCTGCCAGTTCATCCGACAGGGTAAGTTCTGAAAGCTCTCTGTTTATTCGCTCAAGCTCGGTTTCGGTTGCTTTAAGACTGTTTTCGGTCTCGTTTAATCTGTCGTAAAGCGTATGTGCGGTGCTTAAAAAGTTTTGGTCTGCTATACTGCCGTCTGAAAGGGTAAGCTTTTCTTCAAGGGACAGCCTATCCTTTTCGGCTTCGATGTATTTTTCTAAATACACCCTTTTCTTGATTTTGTCTGCACTTTTAAGCAGGTCGAAAAGTCGGGCGGATTCCTTAGAGGCTGTGCGAAGCTCCTCCTCTTTAAGAGAAATTTGTTTTTTTAGCTCCTCCGCAGATTTTTCGGTTTCGGTAGCAATTCTTATCCTCTCGTTAAGTTCGCTGAGGACGGTTATAGCCTTATCTAAACGGCCTATTTTTCCGCTTTTTGATAAAAGCTCTTCCCTTGAGGCTTTAAGTCTGCCCTGCACGGTCTCAAAGGATGCGTCATCCTCACCGCTGAGTACATTAACCGATAATTTAGAGTTTATTTCCCCGTCGGCAGCTTCATTTTTGGCAGTAAACTGAGGCTCACCTATGAAGATACTGCGCTCAAAAGCACCGTCGGTTAAGGAGAAGAATTTTTCTCCAATATCTCCGCTTCCTGAAAGGGGCAAAATCTCGTTTGTGTCTAAATCAATAAGGGTTATTTTGTCGGCAGAGTTCGAGGCTTTGAATTCCCGTTCAAGACGGTAGCATCTTCCTCCTTTTGCAAAGGTGATGCTTCCTGCCATAATATCCGAGTTCCAAGGGCGGTATTTTTTTCGCGGATTTTTGTCTATATCCGAGGATTTACCCGTATTCCCGTAAAACATCATTTTTATAAAAGCCATAAGGGTGGTTTTTCCGCATTCGTTCGGGCCGTAGAAGAGGGTGAACCCGTCAGGAAACTCTAAATGCAGATTTTTGTGTTTACCAAATGCCAAAATATCAATAGCCTTAATCTTCATCGAATTTCACCTCCGAGTTAAAGGCGCGAAGACCTAAATAAAGGGCATCGATAAGGCGTTTTTTGTCCTTATCCTCTGAATCTTTTATGCGGGTCAGCATATTCTTTACAAAAAGTCCTTTAAGGGATATTTCCCTCGACAAAAGCTCTAAATCAAGCCTTTCACGTGTGTTGTCTTTTATCTTCACAAAATAGAGCTTTTGGGACAGTGCGGCAGTAAGCTCCGCACAGTTTACAGTGGATGAACCGTCAAACTCACCAACAAGTGTAAGCTTATAAAGATTTTGGTCAAAGCCGTCACCAAACTCGAGTTTCAGTGCCGAAAGTATCATATTTTCAGCCGAAGCAGTACTGTCGGCTGCCGATATATCTGCTTTTTTTACAATGTGCATCCTGTGGGAGCACTTTATAAATTTTAAATCACAAGTCGATTTGGCGAGCTCACCAAGATAGACGCCCTTTTCACCTGTCTCATCAAAGCCCTGTCCCTCGGGACAGCCCGAGTAGGCTATATAGGTGTATCCTGTCTTTTCTATTTCGGTTCTCTTGTGAATGTGACCGAGGGCTATGTAATCTGCTCCGCAGTTTTGAGCAAATTCTGTAGTAATAGGGTTATAAATACTCTCCTTTGCGCCAAAATCTGAATGCAGCAGCAGAATGTTAATAAGTCTGTCTTTTGGCATAGTAAGGTTATCGCTGAACTCCATAGAGGAGTGGGTGAAGGAGCGACCTGCTATACGCACCCCGAGGTCTTCAAGCTCAACCGTTTCATACTCACCGCCAAAAACATAAAGGTTTTCGGGGAGTTTTTCGGTAAGCAGTGGGGAGGAAGCGTAAAGTGGGTCGTGATTTCCTGCAGCATAAAAGAATTTTGTGTTTTGAGCCTCTGCAATAAAGCGTATAACGGGAGCAAAAAACTCTTTAGCGGCGTCAATGCTTTCAAAAAGGTCACCCGCAATAAGACAAATTTCGACATTTTCTTTTGTGCATAGCTCGGTTATATGTTTAAAAACTCCTAAAACCTCATATTTGCGCTCTGCCGCGCGCTGTCCTAGATAGGAAAGCTCTGCGCCAATATGTAGGTCAGCGGTGTGTAATATCTTCATAGATTTCCTCCGTGTACTTATAGGACAATAATACCATTTCATACCGAGTTTATCAAGAAGATATTGCTTATTTTAAATATTTAGTGTATAATAATTTAAATATTATATTGGGGAGGTAGGCATCTGTGGATGTTCAGGTAGGAGACACTCTGTTAATGAAGAAAAAACACCCCTGCGGTGCCGACACTTTTTCGGTGCTTCGTATCGGTATGGACTTTAAAATACGCTGTACGGGTTGCGGACACGAGATTATGGCACCCCGAGTAAAAATCGAAAAAAACATTAAAAAAATAACAAAAGGCGGAGAATAATAGATATGTTTGATAAGCTTAAGGCGGTAGAAATGCGTTTTGAAGAGGTGGGTCAGCTGCTTTCCGACCCTGCCGTTATTTCGGATAACGAACAGTTTAAAAAGCTTATGAAGGAGCATAAGGAGCTTACTCCTATCGTTGAAAAATACCGCGAGTATTCTGCCGCCAAACAGGCGGAAGCCGAGGCAAAGGAGCTGCTTGACGCAGGTGGACTTGATAAAGATTTTAAAGAACTTGTAGAGGAAGAATATTTAGAGGCTAAGCAGAATATCGAAACCTTTTCAGAAGAGCTTAAGATACTTCTTTTACCCAAAGACCCCAACGATGACCGAAATGTTATCGTGGAAATCCGCGGCTGTGCAGGTGGAGAAGAAGCGGCACTCTTTGCAGGGGTTCTTATGCGTATGTACACAATGTATGCAGAGTCCCGTCGCTGGAAGGTAGAAATTATAAACGCTAACGAGACCGAGCTTGGCGGATATAAAGAAGTCAGCTTTATGATTGAGGGTGAGGGCGCATATTCACGCTTTAAGTATGAAAGCGGTGTTCACCGTGTTCAGCGTGTTCCCGAAACCGAGACCTCTGGCAGAATTCACACCTCTACCGTTACTGTTGCCGTTTTACCCGAGGCAGAGGATGTAGAAATTGACATAAACCCTGCCGATCTTCAGATAGATACCTTCCGTTCAAGCGGTGCAGGCGGACAGCACATCAATAAGACCGAATCGGCTATCCGTATTACCCATATCCCCACAGGACTTGTGGTAGAGTGTCAGGACGAACGCAGTCAGTTTAAGAATAAGGATAAGGCTATGAAGGTGCTTCGTTCCCGTCTTTATGAAATCGAACAGGAGAAGCAGAATGAGGCTATAGCCTCCGACCGTAGGGCGCAGGTAGGCACAGGTGACCGTAGTGAGAGAATCCGCACCTATAACTATCCACAGGGCAGAGTTACCGATCACAGAATAGGTTTAACCCTTTATAAAATTGATACAATAGTAAACGGAGACATCGACGAGATAGTCGACGCCCTCATAACCTACTACAGAACAGAAATGCTCAAAGCCGAGGCAGAGCAGTAAGGAAAAGATAAAATGCAAACCGTAAGACTAACCGACGATAAAATGGGAATATCCTCCGCCGCCCAAATGCTAAGGGCAGGCGGTGTAGTTGCTATACCCACCGAAACGGTCTACGGTCTTGCTGCCTCCGCCTACGATGATGAGGCAATCGCAAAGGTGTTCAGGGCTAAGGGCCGTCCGCAGGATAATCCCCTTATCGTCCATATAGACGGTATGGATATGCTGGGTGAAGTAGCGAGTGAAATACCCGAAAAAGCCTTAAAACTGGCAGATGCCTTTTGGCCAGGACCGCTAACGTTAGTTCTTAAAAAGTCGCAAAAAATAGCGCACAGCGTTTCTCGTGGGCTTGATACCGTAGCGGTGCGTATGCCATCAAATGAGACTGCCTGTAAAATAATAACCGAATCGGGAGTGCCCCTTGCCGCACCCTCGGCAAATCTTTCGGGCTCACCAAGTCCTACCACCCCTCTCCACGTTATAGACGACCTTGACGGCAGAATAGATGCGGTAGTAATGTCGGGCGAATCAGTTGTAGGTGTGGAATCTACTGTAGTAACACTTGTTACCGACCCACCCCGTCTTCTTCGCCCTGGTTTTATTACGGCAGAACAGCTTAGAGAAATACTTCCCGACCTTGTTATCGATAAAGCAGTGCTAAGCGAGCCTGAGGAGAGGGAAAAGGTCTCCTCACCGGGTATGAAATACAAGCACTATTCTCCCAAAACCGAGGTAATACTTGTAGAGTCCGACAGCGACGCCTTTGCAGATTATGTTAATTCCAAGAAGGACTCGGTTGCCATCGTTTTCAGGGAAGATCAGGATAAAATGAAGGTAAAATCATTCTGCTACGGCGCTGCAAACGACGAGCAAAGACAGGCGCAGACGATATTTTCCCTTCTTCGCGAGGCAGATGAAGAGGATGCAGATTGCGTATATGTCCACGCACCGAAAAAAAGCGGAATAGGACTTGCTGTATATAACCGTCTTATCCGCGCCGCGGCATTTAAGGTGGTAAAGCTATGAAATACATATTAGGTCTTACAGGCCCTACAGGCTCAGGCAAAAGTACCCTTTGCAGGGCGGCTGAGGGGGTCGGCTGGTATGTTATCGACTGCGATAAGCTTGCCCGTTCCGCTACCGATAAAGCCGAGGTTTTAAAAGCCCTTGCAGATGTGTTCGGTAAAGACATTCTTAACTGTAGCGGTGCTTTAAACCGCGCCGCACTTGCAAAAAAAGCCTTTTCCTCAAAGGAAAAGACCGAGCTTTTAAACAAGACCATACTTCCCTTTATAGTAGAACTTATAAAAGAAAAAATCGCCGAGTCGGATTCTGAAAAAATTATTCTTGACGCGCCCACCCTTTATGAAAGCGGAGCAAACAGTCTGTGCAGTGATACTTGCGCTGTACTGTCGGATAAAAAAGTACGGCTAAAGCGTATAATCGGCAGAGACGGTATCACCGAACAGGCGGCAAAGCTCAGAATTTCGGCAGGAAAGCCCGACAGGTACTATAAAGGCAAAACACAGCACATAATATATAATAACGGCGATGAACAAAGCTTTGTATCATCCTTTTTAAAACTACTTAGTCAGCTTGGAGGAAACTGAAATGTCAGAAAAAACCGCAGCAGAACTGCTTAAAGAACAGCTTTTTATAAGCAAAAAGAACGGACTTAAATCCGTAGAAAATGACAAATGGAGCGTTATAACCGATTTTTGCGAGGGCTACAAAAATTTTCTTGCCTACGGTAAGACCGAACGCGAGGCGGTAAAGGCGGCAGTAGCCATTGCCGAAAAATCGGGCTTTACCCCCTTCGACCGTAACAGAAAATATACGGCAGGGGATAAGTACTATGTAAACAATCGTGGCAAAGCGGTAGCTTTTGTGGTCGTTGGTAAAGAGGATGCCGAGGCAGGACTTAATATTACAGCAGCCCATATTGACTCTCCCCGACTTGATTTAAAGCCCAACCCTCTATACGAGGATACTGAACTTGCACTTTTCAAAACCCACTACTACGGTGGAATAAAGAAATATCAGTGGACGACTATTCCTCTAGCACTCCACGGTGTTTTCGCTAAAAAGGACGGTAGTGTTATTGAGGTCAATATCGGCGAAGACGAAAACGACCCCTGCTTTGTTATAACTGATCTTCTGCCTCACCTTGCGCAGGAGCAATCTAAGCGCACCCTTTCCGACGGAATTCGTGGCGAAGAGCTTAATATTCTTATCGGCTCTCGTCCCTTTAAGGACGACAAGGGAAGTGAGCTTGTAAAGCTCAATATTCTTAAAATCCTAAATGAGAAATACGGCATTACCGAGGAAGATTTCCTGTCGGCAGAGCTTGAATGTGTACCCGCAGATAAGCCCCGCGACATTGGTTTTGACCGTTCTCTTATCGGCTCCTACGGTCACGACGACAGGGTTTGTGCATACCCTGCCCTTATGGCAATAACCGAGGTCGAAAGCCCCGAAAAGACGGCAATGTGTATTCTCGCTGATAAAGAAGAGGTTGGCTCCGACGGAAATACAGGACTAAGTTCTGATTTTCTCCGTTTTGTTGTGCGTGACCTTTGCGAGAATCAAGGCGCAGATTATACCGTAGCACTCAGAAACTCCAAGTGTCTGTCTGCCGATGTAAATGCAGGTATGGACCCCACCTTTAAGGATGTTATGGAGTCTAAAAATGCCGCAAAACTTAACTACGGCGCAGTAATTACCAAGTATACAGGGGCCAGAGGAAAAAGCGGCACCTCAGATGCCTCGGCAGAGTTTGTAGCCTATGTCCGCAATATGCTCGACAGTGCAGGTATAGTCTGGCAAACAGGTGAGCTCGGCAAGGTAGATTTAGGCGGCGGCGGAACAGTCGCAATGTATATTGCCAATATGGGTGCAGATGTTGTGGATTTAGGCGTCCCCGTACTTTCGATGCACGCTCCCTTTGAGGTGGTTGCTAAGTTCGACATATACGAAACCTACCGCACAATGTATGAGTTCTGCAAGTAATATTAAACGTAAGCGGCAACCCCATAAACGGGTTGCCGCTGTGTATTTATAAATAAATGTAACCGTTTTTACCCTTAAATTCGTTTAATTTATAAAGGGGTGATGTAAAATGCTGCTTATTCTATCAGCCTTGCCACAGGACGCAAAGAAAGAAGATAAAGATAAGCTGGAACAGCTTTATGTTAAGTACCGTAATATCCTTTTCTGTTATGCTATTAGAATAACAAAAAATCAAGAGGATGCTGAGGACGTTTTACATACAGCTTTTATTAAGATTGCCAAAAACATTAAAAATGTAGGTGAGCCCGATAGTAAAGAGACGGTCTCCTACCTTATAGTTATACTTAGGAATACGGCTTATGATTTTTTAAAAGCTGATAAGCGCACAAAGGAGATATCCTTTGATGATATCGGTGATATAGCTGATGTAGATAAGAAAATAGAGGCTTTGACAGAGAGTTTAGCTTATGAAAAAATAGTTTTTGCTATAAGAAAGATACCTTCACCATATAACGAGGCACTCTATTTGCATTATGTTCGCGATTTTACCGTAAAACAAACTGCAAAGCTGCTTGGCCGCAAGACCGAAACCGTTAAAATGCAGCTTGTCAGGGGCAAAAAACTGCTTATAAAAGCATTGTCGGAGGTGCTGTATGACTGATACCCGCAATTTGCTTAAAAATGCCTTTATAGATGCTCAAAGGGATATACATACATTAGAGCCGCATGTTTTTTCGCAGAATTTTGAAAATAAAATGACCTTTCTGATAAAAAGTCAGAAAGGCGCATTAAAGCTCATAAACACGGTCGGTAAACGGGTTGCAATACTCATTTTGGCATTTGTTATAATTACCGCCTCTACTGTGTTTGGTGTTGAAGCAATACGAACCCCCGTCGTTAACGCAATTCAGGAGTTTTTTGTGAATATAAGACAGGAGCTTTCGGGCAGTATGGCAAGAAATGTCGCTCATTTCTTTCCTGATGATGCGGTCGAGCTTCGGGCAATATCCTACACCTCTTCGGTCCCAAAGACCGAGGTGATAAAAGACCCCGAGAGAATCAAAGAGTTTACAAAGCTTTTAACCTCCACCGAATGGCTGGTGCCGCCCGACATCTCCCGATATGAAAACACAGTAAAAACATATTTGTGGGAGTTTTGCCTCGTTGATTCAAAAGGGGAAAGTATTTCGATAAAAACCTGTAGCATCGGCAGACGCGGGATTGTGCTTTTAACCGCCGAAAACAAACAATATATATATACCTTATCGCGTGACGCTTACCGAAACATAATTTCCTTTACGGATGAAAGATATTATCTTCATAAATCTGATTTGGAAATTCCTGACCGAGAGTATTCCAAAAGCATACAGGAGAAGGCCCTTTCTGGTCTTAGTAGCGAGACAGCAGAAGCCGTTAAAAAGGAGCTGTGGAACATCCATTATAGTATGGAGAACTTTTTGCTTGCCAATGTAACACGGCTCAAAGATCCAGATAGCGAGGTGTGGGATTTTGTGCTATACGGTGGACATCACCCAGATGAACCTGTGTATAGCCCTAAGGGCTTCAGTAATATTTTGTCTGATCTTAAAAATCTTATAGACACTGTAAAGGATGAAACTACCGTCGCTATGCTTACTAAAGTATCGGAAGACCTTACCGTAGCTTTTGAAGGTCATGACATAGGTCTCATATTTATTGCGCACGAATATATTCACGACCTTGACTATTTTGCTATTGATTATCCAAAATACTGTGATACTCCACCTCCCGATTGGGCAGGCGTAGAGGTGTATTTCGGCAGACTGCAGCAAATATACGGAGAAGAAAACTGATATATAAGAACATCTCATAAAACTATATTGCAATAAGCTTATAACATCCGCCTTAGCTTTTTAAGTGCGGATGTTTCAATTCGTGAAACATAGGAGCGGGAAATACCCATTATAGATGCCACCTGCCGCTGGGTCAGTTCATCCCCGCCTCCAATACCGTAACGAAGTTTAATTATCTCTTTTTCGCGGTCATCAATCCGCGTCTCAAGCAAAACTCGAAGCCTTTCCAGCTTCACCTTTTTGTCTATTTCATCAGCAATATTAACATCATCTGCAACAACGTCCACCAGCGTCAGAGAATTTCCGTCCTTGTCGGTGTCGATAGGGTCTCCGAAATGAAGCTCCTGTGCCGTCTTTTTAAGACTGCGAAAATACATCAGCACCTCATTTTCAATGCATCTTGCGGCATAGGTAGCAAGACGGATGTTTTTGTCACTTTTGAATGTGGAAACCGCTTTAATAAGTCCTATGGTGCCGATGGATATAAGATCCTCCTGTTCGGTGGTATTGCTGTAATATTTCTTGATAACATGGGCAACAAGACGCAGATTGTGTTCAATAAGCTTAGCACGAGCCTCCTCATCGCCTGCTTCCTTTCGCCTTAAAAGCTCTGCCTCTTCTTTTGCACTCAGTGCCGCAGGAAAAGAACCGGGTGCCGCAATATGCAGGGCTAAATAAAATATCGAGGACGCTATCTGAAGTAAAAAAGCAAACAAAGTAAAAACCCCTTTCATACTAAATGTATGAAAGGGGTTTTTATTTTTGCCTGTCCCTATAAGTTTTTACTTTTTTAAAATCACTAGTGTCGAATAAAAACTATCCTTTCGGTTAAAAATATAGCCGAAAGGAGTTTTAAATATGGAACTTAAGGGAAGCAAAACCGAAGCCAATCTTTATGCAGCTTTTGCAGGTGAGAGTCAGGCAAGAAACAAGTATACCTATTATGCCGAAAAGGCGAGTGCCGACGGGTATGAGCAAATGGCGGCAATTTTCCGCGAAACGGCAAATAACGAGGAGGAGCACGCAGAAATCTGGTTTAAGCTGTTAAATAACAGCGCCATTCCCGACACAGCGGCAAATCTTGAGGACGCGGTAAAGGGCGAAAATTATGAATGGACCGATATGTATGCCCGTTTTGCGGAGGAAGCCAAGGAAGAGGGCTTTACCCGTATAGCAATGCTTTTTGATCTTGTGGGCAAAATCGAAAAGGAACACGAGGAACGCTTTAAAAAACTACTCGAGAGAATGGGCAATAATACTGTCTTTACAAGAGAGGGAGATACCGTATGGATATGTAAAAACTGCGGTCATATTCATTTTGGGAAAAGCGCACCAAATGCTTGTCCCGTATGCTCAAAACTCCAAAGCTATTTCGAAGTCAAAGCAGAAAATTATTAAAACTAAAAGCCTTGTGCACTGCACAAGGCTTTTAAAATTTAGTTTACTTCCTTAATCGATTCTACAAGTCCTGCAAGACCCTGAATTTCCGAAGGAATAATTATCTTGGTTGCCTTTCCGTCGGCGGCGGCAGCAAATGCGTCAAGAGCCTTCATTTTAAGAAATTCAGCCTCAGGCTTTGCCTTGTTTATCATTTCGATACCGTCAGCTGTAGCCTGCTGAATTTTAAGGATAGCCTCTGCCTCACCCTCAGCCTCGCGGATTTTAGCCTCTTTAACAGCCTCTGCGCGAAGAATAGCTGATTCCTTTTCTGCCTCTGCACGAAGGATTGCCGACTGCTTTTCACCCTCTGCTACAAGAATAGCAGATTTCTTTTCACCCTCAGCCTGAAGTATCTTCTCACGGCGTTCACGCTCAGCCTTCATCTGTTTCTCCATAGATTCCTGAATCTCTCTGGGGGGCATAATATTCTTAAGCTCAACACGGTTTATCTTAATTCCCCATGCATCGGTAGCAACGTCAAGAACGTTGGTTATTTTGCTGTTTATTACATCGCGGGAGGTGAGGGTAGCGTCAAGCTCCATATCACCAATGATGTTACGGAGAGTGGTTGCGGTAAGGTTTTCAATAGCCATCATAGGACGCTCAACACCGTAGGTATAAAGCTTGGGGTCAACTATGCGGTAGAATATTACCGTATCTATCTGCATTGTAACGTTATCCTTTGTAATAACGGGCTGGGGCGGAAAATCTACCACATGCTCTTTTAGGGATACGCGCTTAGCAACCGAGTCGATAATCGGAACTTTAACGTGAAGTCCTGTGTTCCAGGTGGTGTGATAAGCGCCTAAACGCTCAACAACAAAGGCTTTTGCCTGAGGTACGATCTTGATGTTGGCGATTATAAGAATAAGCACAACAGCAATAACAATAAGCAAAATTGTAACAAAAGGTCCCATAAAAAATCTCCTTTAATTTTTCTTATCAACGGTTAAAACATTACCGTTAACAGCAGTAATAACAACCATATCGCCCGATTTTATGTCAGAGTCGGATACGGCACGCCAGTAAACATCTCCAACAAGCACCTTGCCCTCAATATCGGAAATATCGTTTTGGGCGGTAGCTGTTTTGCCGATAAGCTTGTTTGCGGTGTCGTCAAGCTTTTCCTTACTGGACTTGTTAAAATATTTTCTGCACAGAAAGAGGCAAACTGCCGATAAAAGTATAAACACAATTATCTGAACAGCAATGCTGTCCACCCATACAGAGAGTATTGCGGTCAGTACCGCACCTGGAACAAACCAGATGCATACAAGACCTGCTGTAATAGCTTCAAGGCCTAAAAACGCAGCAGCGGCAATAAGCCACAAAAGCCACATATTCTCAATTAAAAACATAAACTCACTCCAATGATATATCTTTACACTGATTATACCATAAATACTATGCAGTTGTAAACAGATTTAATCAAATTGTGCGTTATAAAGTGAACGGTAAAAACTGTCTTTACTCATAAGCTCGTTATGGTTGCCCTGCTCTACAATATCACCGTCTTTTACCACAAGAATATTATCTGCATTCTGAATGGTTGAAAGTCTGTGGGCGATGACAAAGCAGGTCTTATTCTTCATAAGATTACGCATTGCCGACTGAATGAGTCTTTCGGTGCGGGAGTCAACATTAGAGGTGGCCTCGTCGAGAATCAGCATAGGCGCTCTGGATAGCATAGCACGGGCTATGGTGAGAAGCTGTTTTTGTCCCTTGGATATTGTAGTACCGTCATCGGTAAGCACAGTATCATACCCCTCGGGAAGATGCTCAATAAAATCGTGGATTTTTGCCGCTTTAGCCGCCTCCACGATTTCCTTGTCGGTGGCGTTCTGTCTGCCGTAAGCAATATTATCGCGAACCGTTCCGTGGAAAAGCCAGGTGTCCTGAAGCACCATACTGTAAGCAGCTCTCAGCGAGCGTCTGGTTATTTTATCTATAGGATGCCCGTCTATACATATACTTCCTCCGTCAATGTCATAAAAACGCATAAGTAGATTGATAATAGTCGTCTTTCCTGCGCCTGTGGGACCTACTATTGCAACAACACTGCCGGGCTTTGCCGTAAAGGAAAGGTCGTGGATAATGGTTTTGTCAGGATTGTAGCCAAATTTAACATTTTTAAGCTCTACAAGTCCTTTAACCGATTTTAGTTCAACAGCGTCCTCGGCATCAGGTGTTTCGGGAGCCTCATCAATAAGCCTGAACACACGCTCTGCCGCGGTGGTAGCCGACTGAAGCTCGCTTATAATGTTGGCGAATTCATTTATCGGACCCGAAAACCTGCGGGAATAGAGTACAAAGGAAGAAATATTACCAAGGGTTATGGCGTTTGCAAAATAAAGCAGAGAGCCTAAAACACTGACAAGAGCTAACGACAGATTGTTAATAAAGTTCATACTCGGACCTATGAAGGAGCCGTAATATTCAGCCTTAAAATAGCTTACAACCGCCTTGTCGTTGTTAACCTTAAAACGCTCGTACATCTTGTCCTCGCGGCAATATGCCTTTACCGTTTTTTGTCCCGAAAGTATCTCTTCGGCATAACCGTTGAGTTCTCCAAGCTTTTCATTTCGGTCTCTGAAAAGGGGTCGCACCCTTTTGCTCATATATCTGGTAAAAAGTATGGAAATAGGTATGGTAACAACAAAGACAGAAACAAGGGGAGGGGATATGACTATCATCATAACAAGGCTTCCCACAACCGTTATAACCGAGGAGCATATCTGCACAAAATCGGTGGAAAGGGAAGTGTTTACGGTGTCAATATCGTAGGATATTCGGTTAATAAGGTCGCCTATCTGCTGACGGTCAAAAAATCCTACAGGCAAACGGGTAAAATGCTCGAAAAGGTCCTTTCGCATCTCCATAGAGACCTTTTTGCCCAGCCTTATCATAATAACATTAAGAATATAGCCAAAAAGTGCACTGACTATATAGAACATTATCATAAGTATGCAGAATATTATTGCTTTTTGGAATTTTACCCCGCTGTTATCACTTGGAGCAATGGCATCTATCGCCTCACCAGAAAGATAAGGTCCTATAAGGGAAAGCAGGTTTGAAGAAACAGCAAGAAAGGTTGCTAATATAAGGGTACCCTTAAAGCGGTAAAGATATATCCACAGTCTTTTCAGCACCGCAACCTGACGCTTCACAGATACGGGCTGTTTTTCTCCTGCGGGAATTTTGCCGATTTTAACAGGTGCTGCCACTACTTTCCACCTCCCATCTGGGTCTGTGCTATCTCGCGGTACATATCACACTGACGCATCAGGGTTTCGTGGTCGCCTACTGCAACCGCTTCGCCGTTTTCAAGCAGCAGAATAACATCACTGTTCATAACAGAGGATACGCGCTGAGCTACAATAACAGTAGTGGGTCTTGGCTTCGTTTTGCCTATTGCCGAGCGCAAAGCCGCATCAGTCTTGTAGTCAAGGGCAGAAGATGCATCGTCGAGAATTAGTATTTCGGGATTTCCTGCAAGAGCGCGTGCTACAAGCAATCTCTGTCTCTGTCCGCCCGAAAGATTGTGGCCCGACATTGCAAGTTCAAAATCGAGACCTCTCTCCTCAACAAAGTCTCCTGCCTGCGCCGAAATAACAGCCTTATTTATATCTTCTGTGTCAATATCCCGTTCAAAACGCAGGTTGTCCGCTACCGTTCCTGCATATAAAAAGTCGTTTTGAAGCACAATTCCGAATTTTTTCCGCAACTCAAACAGGGGAATAGAACGAATATCCTTCCCGTCAACAAATACAGCTCCTTCTTGAGGGTCGTAAAAGCGTAGAAGCATCTTGATAAGGGTGGTTTTGCCGCTTCCCGTAGCCCCGATTATACCCAAAGTACCTCCCTCGGGTACGCTTACCGATATATTATGAAGATTATCCTTTTTGTTATTATATGAAAAACATAGATTATCGAAAACTATCTTCAAATCGGTTTTAGTATATGCTTGGGGCTCTGCTTTAGAAAATACTTCTTGTTCGGTCTTTTCGTTTAAAACCTCTGCAATGCGGTTCATACTTGCCACACCTTTAGAGCTGTTTACAAAAAGACGGGTGACCATCATCATAGCGTTTAGAATAATGGTAAAATAGGTCATAAATGCGATTAGTGTACCTGGCTTAGTTACTCCTGCATCTACTCTGAACGCACCTACGAGAATAACTGCAGTCATACCGCAGTTAAGCAGAATATTCATTACGGGGCTTGTGGTAGCCATAACGATTCCTGCCTTGGTCTCGCTTTCGCCTACATCATCGTTTATTTCGAAAAAGCGTTTCTTTTCATAATCGGTTTTCGAAAGCGCTTTTATAACCCTGACTCCAACAATGTTTTCGCGTACGATGCGTACCATATTATCGGTCTTTTGCTGAACAAGATCGTAAAGGGGTATACCCTTTTTGGAAACAAAATATACTACAATTCCGATTATAGGCAGTGTGCTTAGTAAAATCGAGGTCAGTACGGGTTCCATAGAAAAGGTCATAATAATTCCGCCGATAAGCAGTATCGGAGCACGAACGCCCATTCTCTGCACCATACCTACCATTCTGTGAACGTTGTATGTATCTCCCGTAAGTCGCATTTCAAGGGTGGGGATTGAGTAATAGTTTATTCTGCTTTCACTAAGCTTAATGGTCTTTTCAAAAAGGTCGTTTCGCATACACCTTACTGCGTCTCGGGTGGTAGATGCCGCCATTCGGTTGGCAACAATGTTGCCTGTCCAGGCTATTGCCGCACATATTATCATAGCTCCGCCCCATATAAACACCTGACGAAACTCGCCTATGATTTTCGCCTCGGGTACCACAACGTCAAGCAGATGGGATAGAATATAAGGAAGAAACAGGTCCATAATTGAGCCGATGAACTTAATGACCGTGCCGATGGCAATTCTGCCGGCAACGGGCTTTAGGTAGTAAAAAAGTTTTCTCATTCCTCGTTCTCCTTTGCAGCAACAAGAGCTTTGTCAAGCAGTGATTTAAGCTGCTCTGCCTCATCGTCGGTAAGCCTTTTGGATATTACTGCGTTCCACTCTTCTATAAGTCCGTCGACTATCGAGCGGGATGAAATGGCTTTCTCGGTGGGATAGACACGGCAGACCCTTTCATCTTCGGGGTCCTTTAGTATTTCTATCATTCCGTTTGCCCGAAGTTTTTCAAGCTGACGGGTTACATTGCTTTTGTTAACGTGGAGATGTTTTGCAATTTCGTCCTGTCTGCAGCCTTCATTACGGCAGATGTAGAATAAATATGGAAACTGGACCCCTCTGATCCCCATCGCGCTTTCGGCTTTATTGTAGAACTGTAGGGCAAAGCGGTGTAAAACGCTTATATATCCCGAAATATGTCGCATATTGTCCTCCAAAAGATAATTAGTTGCGTTTGCAACTAATTTTAGTATACAACCTACTTTGCCCTATGTCAACAAAAAAAGACCTACACGAGCAATATTATGTTAGTATAAGCCAATTAAATGTTAAAACTCGCACGCGTCTGTTTATCTGTTATTAAATAGAATTTTTAACAATAGAAAGCGGTACAGATAGTTTGTTTGCTTGACTTTGTAAAATTCCCATATATAATGTATTTTAAGAGAAAGGATGATAAAAATGAAGCTTTTAAAAATTCTTCCGGGACTTATTATTTCTATAGCAATAGCAGCTCTGTCCTGCTTTTTGGAGAGTTTGCTGCCTGTTCACATAATAGGTGCTGCAGTAATTGCGATGTTTATAGGAATGATAATAAACTATTTTGCAAAACCAAACGCACTGATAAGCACAGGTCTTAAATTCACCTCAAAAAAGGTGCTTAAGTTCGCGATTATCATTTTAGGGCTCTCCCTTAATATCAGAACGATTCTTGATGTGGGAAGCAAATCCCTCCTCGTTATGATTTTCACACTGCTTACCTGTTTCGGTGGCGGATATTTTATTGGTAAGGCTTTGGGTCTTAATTGGAAGCTTTCTAATCTAATATCGGCAGGAACAGGCATATGCGGAGGCTCTGCCATTGCCGCAATTGCCCCAACCATCGAAGCCGAGGATAACGATATAGCCTATGCAATGTCTGCAACCTTTCTTTTCGATATGGCTATGATAATTCTTTTCCCCATAATGGGACAGGCAATAGGTATGTCGGATCAGGCATTCGGCATCTGGGCAGGAACAGCCGTTAACGACACCTCTTCGGTAGTAGCGACAGGCTATGCCTTTTCAGAGGGAGCAGGGGACTACGCAACAATGGTAAAGCTTACCCGCACCCTTGCAATAATTCCCACCGTAATCACATTCGCCTTTATTCAGCTTCGCCTTAAAAGAAAAGAAGCGAGGGCAAACGCCGAAAACGGTAGAGAGCTTAAAGCAAACTTCAGTGTGGTTAAAATCTTCCCTTGGTTTATTTTAGGCTTTCTGGCAATGTCGGTCATAGCCAGTATTTTTGTGGTTCCCAGAGAGGTGGTTTCGACAACAAAAAGCTTAAGTAAATTTCTTATGGTCTGTGCCCTTGCGGCAATAGGACTTAACACTTCCTTTAAGGATATGAAAAAAGCGGGAATTCGCCCTATGCTCCACGGCTTTATCATTTCAGCGCTCGTAGTGATTGTGGCGCTGGCGGTCGAAATCTGTATGGGAATAGTTTAAAACAAAAAATCTCTTCAAGCTTTATGCTTGAAGAGATTTTTTTCTTTTTATCTTTCTTCTCTGAAATAGTTAAGACCCAGACTCTCGGGGGGGTGGTTTTTCTTCTTGCTCCTCATACTCGTGAATATGAGAACAATGATAGTAACAACATAGGGGAGAAGTTTGAAAAGTTCTTTACCTGCAAAGGAAACGCCTGTAATATAGCTTGATGCAATATAAAGGGAACCAAAAACAAGGGAGCCGAAAATTGCGAGATTGGGTTTCCAGACTGTGAAGATAACAAGGGCAATGGCAAGCCAACCGATGTCGTCGATAATGTATTCCCAGTTGCCGTTAAGATAATCCATAACAAAGGAAAGTCCGCCAAGACCGGCAATTCCGCAACCGATACAGGTAGCTGAGTAGCGGTAAAGTGATACATTGATTCCTGCGGCATCTGCTGTGGCGGGATTTTCACCTACCGAGCGAAGATGCAGACCAACTCGAGTGCGGTTAAAAACAAAGGTTGTTGCTACAGCGATAATAATTGCAAGATAAACAAGCACTCCGTGAGAAAGAAATATTTCGCCGAAAGAACCAAGCTTAGAAGCGAAGGGAAGGGAAGCCTTGAAATACACTGCTCCTCTTACATAAATAAGATCGGTTTTGTCAATCATATAATCCGAAATACCTACGCCAAGGGTTGTAATGGCAAGACCGGTTACATTTTGGTTTGCGCGGAGCGTTACGGTAAGAAAGCTAAAGATAAGTCCTATAATAGCTCCGCCTAAGAGAGTTGCTATAACGGGAAATAAAACGGCAAGTACACCGCTTACATTTTCACCCGCAGCTGTAAGATATAGATATTCTACATAGCATCCGCAGGATGCACCAACGCACATTACACCGGGAATACCAAGATTGAGGTGACCCGATTTTTCGGTTATGGTTTCGCCCGTAGCACCAAAAAGAAGTGTCATACCAAGACGAATTGCGCTAACAATAAAAGCTATCATTAGTTATCCTCCTTTTTGTGCTTTGTGAATACTATTTTATAACGGAGGAAGAATTCGCAACCGATTATAAAGAGCAGCATAATACCCGTAATAATATCTGAAATAGAAGAAGGAACACCAAAAGAGGTAGAAATTTGCTGTGCTCCTCGGCTGAGAAAAACAACAATAAAGGTGGTAAGTATCATTACAAAGGGATTAAACTTTGCAAGCCAAGAAACCATAATAGCGGTGAATCCTCTGCCTGCAACGGCAGTGGTGCTGATGGTGTGGTTGGTGCCACCGACGATAAGGAGACCTGCAATACCGCAAATAGCCCCCGATACGAGCAAGGTACGGACAATAACCTTTTTAACACCGATACCGATATATTTTGCGGTGTTTTCGCTTTCACCTACTACCGAAATCTCATATCCTTGTTTTGAGTATTTGAGATAAATATATGAAGCAACGGTAATTAGAGCGACAATAATAATGTTAAGAAGAAACTGCTGTCCGCCAATTACAGGAAGACCGTATTCGGGTAGGGTTTGCAGAACACCCGAACCGTTTTTAGCAAACACCTTTAAAAACCATGCAACGATCTGAATTGCAACATAATTCATCATAAGGGTGAAGAGGGTTTCGTTTGTGTTCCAGAGCGCCTTGAATATCGCAGGAATAACTGCCCAGATAATACCTGCAGAAACACTTGCAACGATCATAACCAGTATGAGTAACGGCAGGGGCATTTTATCGCCGAGAAAAAGCATTACCGATATGGTGGCAAGTCCACCAACAAGTACCTGACCCTCTGCTCCGCAGTTCCAGAATCGCATCTTAAAGGCAGGGGTGACTGCAAGAGAGATACAAAGAAGTATTGCCAGATCTTGAAGAGTGTTCCAGATACGGCGTTCGGTACCGAACACACCCTTAAACATTTCAATATAAATCTGAACAGGATTTTTGTCCGAAAGCATTGTGATAAGCACTCCCGCAACGACAAGTGCGCTCAGCACAGCAATAACACGCACCAAAACTCCGAAATACCACTTAATAGATGCAGGGTCGCGTTTGGATATGTGGAAAAGCGGAGTACGAATTTTAGTTTCTGTCATTTTTCTTAATCCTCCTCGCTTGTATCTTCTGTAATAGAGGTAGATTTAACCATAAGCATACCGATTTCATCTTTTTTGGCAGTGCGGCCGTCGAGAATACCTGTGATTTTTCCTGAGTTAATTACCATAATGCGGTCGCAAAGGTCCATAAGAACATCTAAGTCTTCACCAACAAAAATTACGGCAACGCCTTTTTCTTTTTGCTCGTTTAGAAGATTATATATGGTGTAGGAAGCATTAACGTCAAGGCCTCGTACAGGATAGGCAGCCATAAGCACCGAGGGTGCCGAAGCGATTTCTCTGCCAACAAGTACTTTTTGCACATTTCCTCCCGAAAGCTGACGGACGGGAGTAGTGGCACCGGGAGTTGAAACATGAAGGTCGTTTATAATTTGTTCTGCCAGATTTTTAGGTTCTTTTCGTTCGAGGAATGCAGAACGGCCTTTGCGGTAGCTTCTCAGCATCATATTGTCAATGATGTCCATATTTCCCACAAGTCCCATACCAAGACGGTCTTCGGGAACAAAGGAAAGGCGAACCCCTAAATCGCGTATCTGAATAGGTGATTTATCTCGGAGATTTTCGTGAGTGTTGTTTTCGGGGTTAATATATGTTATTTCTCCGGAGGATAAGCGGTGCAAACCTGCTATAGCTTCCAATACTTCACGCTGTCCGCTTCCTGCAATACCTGCGACGCCGAGAATTTCTCCGGCTTTTGCGGTGAAAGAGACATCTTCAAGGATGAATCTGCCTTCGTCGCTAATACTGGTAATACCATTTACAATAAGTCGGTCACAAACATTTTTGGGTTCGCTTCGATTGATATTAAGGTCGATTTTTTCACCCATCATCATTTCGGTAAGCTCCGACTCGGAGGTTTCGGCAGTATTAACCGTAGCCACGTGTTCACCTTTGCGAAGCACTGCAACACGGTCAGAAAGACTTAATACCTCATGCATTTTATGAGTAATTATAATTATCGACTTACCGTCCTCACGCATGCGCCGTAAAACCGCAAAAAGTTTTTCGGTTTCTTGAGGGGTAAGTACAGCGGTAGGCTCATCAAGAATAAGAATGTCGGCACCTCGGTAAAGAACCTTAATTATCTCAACGGTCTGTTTTTCCGAAACCGACATATCATGCACTCTCTTATCGGGGTCGATAACAAAGCCATAGCGTTGGGTTATTTCTATAACCTTTTTCTGAACATCGGAAAGACGGAATTTCTTTCCGTCATCGGTACCAAGAGCGATATTTTCGGTAGCTGAAAATACATTAACAAGCTTAAAATGTTGATGTATCATACCGATTCTATAACCGAAAGCGTCTTTGGGAGAGCGGATAACCACTTCTTCTCCGTCAACGAAAATCTGACCGTCGTCGGGGAAGTAGATTCCTGCCACCATATTCATAAGGGTGGTTTTTCCGCTACCGTTTTCACCGAGAATAGCGAGAATTTCTCCCTCACGAACGTCGAGGTTGCAATTTCTGTTTGCAACAACGCTTCCAAAGGTTTTGGTGATATTACGGCATTCAAGCTTAACTGGGTTTGCCAATGTTGCACCTCCGCACAGTAGTATTTTAAATCCGATAAGTACAAAAAGCTTTTGTATTTATCGCAGTTAAAATACCTTTAAAAAAATTGCGTATAGGCGGAGCTACGAAAACTCCGCCTATACAGTTTGTATCAGGTGTTCAATTAGAACTTCTCGTTGAGGAGGGTAATTCCGTCAATGCGAAGATCAAAATAGGGTGCAGAACGGAACTTAGACTCTTTGAATACGCCGTTCTCAACAACGACAGTATCAGCAGCGAATGCTTCGTCAGTATCAACGTCAGCCTTGTGGTCAGCAGCAACAGCCTGTCCATCGTTTACAGTAAAGTTTTTGGTGTCGAATACGTTAACGGTACCGTCAGTGAGGCCCTTCTTAACTTCTTCAAGCTTAGCAGCAGTGCCTGCAGCGGCAGCCTTTTCGTTGATTTCGGTAAGAACAACAGAACCTTCCTTAATACCGCCGGTCCAGTCAGCAGCAATAGCTTCGCCCTTCTGTACGCACTCGATCATATACTTATAGTAGGGAGCCCAGTTAATTCTGGAAGAAACGATAAAGGTGTTGGGACAAGCATCCTTTGTGCTTCCGTTGTAGGAAACATTGGGGATACCTGCAGCCTCACAGGCGGAGGGAGCACCCATAGAGTCGGCATGCTGAGAAATAAGTACGCATTTTTTAGCAATAAGAGCTTCAGCAGCGTTCTTTTCTTCGATAGCATCATACCAGGAACCGGTGAACTGAACTTCCATGGTTACTTCGGGAACGATAGATTTTGCGCCAAGATAGAAAGAGGTATAGCCGGAGATAACTTCAGCATAGGTGAAAGCACCTACATAGCCCATTTTTGCCTGATCAGCAGTAATTTTTCCTGCATCGATCATTTCCTTGAGCTTAAGACCTGCAGCAACGCCTGCGAGGTAACGACCTTCGTATATAGAAGCGAAAGCGTTGTGGTAATTGTCGAGACCCTCGGTGTGAGCCTTAGTACCGGTAGCGTGGCAGAACTGAACATCCTTGAACTCTTTAGCAGCCTTGATCATAAAGTCTTCGTGACCGAAGGAGTTAGCGAAGATAACGTCGCAGCCCTGATCTACGAGGTCGGCAGCAGCCTGATAACACTCGTCGCCTTCAGGAACGTTGGTCTTAACGATAACCTGCTCGTCCTTGAGGCTTAATGCCTTTTTAACTTCGTCAACGCCGTTTAAGAAGTTAAGGTCGTAGGTCGACTTTTCGTCGTGGAGGCAGATAAAGCCTACTTTGATGTCTTCTGCATCATTATTGCCGGTGTCGTTGCCGCAAGCAGCAAGAGAAAGCACCATTATAACAGCAAGAAGAAGCGCAATGATTTTTTTCATGATTTTTCCTCCAAATCAATTTATTTGGGTTGCCCCAGTTGGTGCAGAGTACTGACTGCCGCACCATACTCTTTTATTTTACACAATTCTGTCTAAAAAGACAATAGTTTTTTTTAAAATATCGGGTTTGCAACTGCCCGACATATTGGAAGTTATTATTCTTCAATAGGAGCAACTATCGGTTTTCCGTCCTTGTCCATCAAAACAGTTAACCCACCGGCATAACCGCTTGCATGATATAAATAATTAACGCCCGTTTTTTTGTCAACCCAAATTTCGACAGAACCTGCCCCTTGACTGTAAACTTTTTCAAATCTTTTTTCTTTAGCCACTGCTATAACCTCCGACAAATTTTTATTTATCAGTTAGAGTATACCATAAATTACATTTATAATCAACGCGTTGTGTAGCAAAGCGCCTTTCGCTATGCAAAATTGCAGAGAATAGTGAAAAGTGAAAAGTGAAAAGTGAAAAAGTAAAAAGTGAAAAAGTAAAATCCCCATTCTTACGAATGAGGATTTTTGGTGGAGGTGAGGGGAGTCGAACCCCTGTCCGAAAGCTGATCCCAACCGGCATCTCCGAGCGCAGACGGTCATCTACATTCCCTTACACAAAAGCAGGCCGTCACGCTTTTGTGCTTGGTAGCCGAAAACTCATGATTGGACTATCGGCATTATCCAATTCACGTTCACCGCTAATCGACGCCCTTATCGGTCCGCGGTACTACCGACTCGGACGGCAGCTTAATTAAGCTGCAAGAGCAACTTTAGAGTTGTCGTTTAATTTTAAAAATTGCGGTTTTTAAAGAGGTACCGCACCTCTGCTCGCTTCCAATTGTTCAAAGCCCCCGTCGAAACCTTTACACCCCCATATATGAAAGCTTATTATTTTCCGCGCCTTTTTGCCCTTTGTGGCTTGGAGTATCTATATACGCCATCGTCTCAAAAAACAAATTGTGCGAAAAACAATTTTGCTGTTTGGGTCTTATTAAAGATTTTTAAGCCAACGGATAGCCATATCTATCCAAATTTGACATTCGTCAAATTCCCCTTGATATTTGTCGGGATGTAACACCGTTGCGTTGCACAGAGATAGTCCGTGCCAACCGTGGGGGAATATATGAAGCTCGGTATTTATCTTATTTTCTGCCAGAGCCGACGCCATCATAAGCGAATTCTCTACAGGCACTGCATTATCCTCGAAGGTGTGCCAGATAAATGCAGGAGGAGTATCCTCGCTTACTTGCTTTTCAGGTGATAAAAGTTCAAGCAGCTCGGGGTCATCCTTTTTGTCACCCAACAGATTGTTAAATGAACCTCTGTGAGCCTTTTCTCCGCTTGTGATAACGGGGTAGCAAAGAATCATACCGTCAGGTTTATTTTCCCCACCTTTAAAGCCAAAATACTCTTTAATAAAATCTTTGTTCCAAAGTGTACCGTAGCTGGCAGCAAGATGTCCTCCTGCCGAAAATCCCATAACAGATATTTTGCTTGTGTCTACATTCCATTCATCGGCATTTTCTCTAATCTTTGAAACTGCCCACGAAAGTTCGATAAGCTGAATGGGAAATCTTGCAGGCGCACAGCTGTAGCGGACTATTATCGCATTACAGTCCTCCGCAAGAAACTTAAAGGCTACAGCTTCAGCCTCTCTGTCGGCGGTGCGGCCGTATCCACCACCCGGACAAATAACTATAGTCGGACGTTTGCGTCCAAGCTCTATTTGGTCGGTGTTGGTGGGCAGATAAAGGGTCATTGTAGGCTGATAGCCACCATTGTCGGTGCCTATTTTTTCATAATCAATATCAATGTTTATTACTTCGTATTTCATAAAATCACCTGTTCTGCTCTTTTATTGCGCGTTGCATATCGCGATTTGCAGATTTCTCTGCCGCAACAGCCCGTTTGTCGTAAAGCTTCTTACCCTTGCACAAGCCTAACTGTACCTTTACAAGAGAACCTTTAAAATAAAGGGAAAGCGGCACAAGTGCCAGACCCTGCTGTTTAACAAGACCGAAAAGTCGCATAATTTCTCTTTTATGAAGGAGCAGTCTGCGCACTCTCATAGGATCCTTATTAAAAATGTTGCCGTGGTCATAGGGAGAGATGTGCATTTGTTTTACAAACATTTGCCCGTCGTCAACGCTGCACCAGGCGTCCTTAAGATTGACTCCGCCCTGACGGATGGACTTTATCTCTGTGCCCGTAAGCTCAATTCCTGCTTCAAAGCTTTCAACCACAAAATATTCGTGATAAGCACTTTTGTTTGTTGCAATCGTCTTTGTATTCTCCATCCGTTCACCTCCTCGGGGTCAGCCAAATTAGTATAACACAACAAAAATATTCTATCAAGGATTTTTTGTCGAAAGGAAAAAGGTGCCTCTAAGAGACACCTCAAAGCGCTGGATTATTCCTCTTCCTTAGCAGGAGCAGAGGTTGTAGGAATTGCCTGCTTAAGTGCGGCACGGGTCTTTCTAACCTCGCCGAGATTAGTGGTAAGACCTTCGTCGGCTCTGCGCATAATGTCGTCAACAAAGTCCTGAGCGGCCTTTCTCATCTGACGGCTTTTTGCCTGAGCATTGGCTATAATTTCACTTGCCTTTTCCTGAGCAAGCTTGGTG
The DNA here is from genome assembly GCA_045539925.1 of Acutalibacteraceae bacterium. GTDB lineage: Bacteria > Bacillota > Clostridia > Oscillospirales > Acutalibacteraceae > SFWF01. The sequence goes on from JAZQGH010000194.1 coordinate 30,780, forward strand.
ATTTCTTCCTGAGCAACCATAGCCTTGGCTCTCTCTTCAGCAGAACGGATAATTCCGTCAGCTTCACGCTTTGCGTTAGTAATAATATCGGTGCGGTCTGCTACTATACCGCGTGCCTGTTTGATTTCTCCGGGGATGTTAAGACGGATGTCGTCAATAAGAGCACGGAGCTTTTCAATGTCAACGACGGTCTTTTTACCGGGGATCTTTATACCTCCCTCAAGCACCTCGTCAAATTGTTCAAGTAAATCTTCGATAGACATATTATTCATCCTTTCTTTAATCTTTTTACAATATCATTATGGATTGCGGGGGGAACAAATTCCGTAATATCTCCGCCCATACTTGCGATCTGCTTAACCATGCTGGAGCTTAAATACATATTCTCTGCACTGGTCGTTAAAAACAGGGTTTCAACAAACGGATTAAGTTTTTTATTGGTAAGCGCCATCTGAAACTCGTATTCAAAGTCTGTAACAGCGCGAAGACCCTTTACTATAGCACTGGCTTTTTTTTCGGCGGCATAATCTGCCAGTAAGCCCTCGTAGTGGTCAACCTCTACATTAGGAAGATGCTCGACCGATTTTTTTATCATTTCTACCCGTTCATCGACCGTAAAGCTGCCGCCTGTTTTGTAAACATTCGACATTACAACTACTATCACCTTGCTGAACATCTTTGCGCTTCGCGTAATTATGTCGATATGGCCTATTGTGATAGGGTCGAAGCTTCCGGGACAAATTGCAATGTTATCTTTCATTTATATTTCCTTTTTATAAGTAGTTACGTTTATTTTTCCGTAACGGTAACGCTTGTACACATCAAAATCTCCAACCTGCTCAGGCAAAACCACCTCAGGGGGATGTTCGCAGATGATGATTCCATAGTCGGACATCTTGTCGGTAAGCCTGGTAAGTGCATTCTCTAAAAGACCGCCTCCGTAGGGTGGGTCGAGAAAAGCAATGTCAAATATTTCGTTTGTAAGGGACAAGAAGGTGAGCGCATCGTTTCTGACTATTTTAGAGCTGTCGCTAAAGCCTGTGGAAACCACGTTATCCTTGCAAATCTTTATAGATTCTGCCGACGAGTCTACAAAGGTTGCACTTTGAGCGCCGCGGCTCAGTGCCTCAAGACCCATCTGACCGCTTCCTGCAAAAAGGTCAAGAAACCGTCTGCCCTCTATATCAAACTGTATTGCGCTGAATACGGCTTCCTTGACCTTGTCGGTTGTAGGACGCACATCATCGCCTGGGAGGGATTTCAGTCTCCTGCCGCGGGCAGTTCCACTAATAATACGCATAATAAATCACCTTATTCCTATACATTATCACACGCGGATACCCATTTTGTCAACAAAAACTTATAACAATCCGTATATTTAGAAAAAAGTCACCGATGTTTCGACATCGGTGACGGACAAAATTTATTTAATTTTATTATTGGAAGTATCCTTCTGGATAACGTCGTGGGCGCCACCCTCAACAATACTTGTTGCAGAGAAGACAGGGGACGGTTCTATGTCTTGACAAATAATGGGTGCTATTGTATAATTTTCAGGGGTGAAAATTATGTCGCGAGAAGCAAGAATAAAGAGTGGAACAGGAATCTATCATATAATGCTGAGAGGAGTAAACGGTCAGCAGATATTTGAGGATAAAGAAGATTGTGAAAAAATAATACAAATATTAAAGGACTATAAGGTAATAAGTGAATACAAAATATTTGCTTATTGCCTAATGGGCAATCATATACACCTTTTGATGCAGGAAATTACCGAGCCCATAGAGGTGTTTATGAAACGAATAACTACAAAGTTTGTGTATTGGTATAACATCAAATACAAAAGAACAGGTCATCTGTTCCAAGATAGATTTAAAAGCGAGCCTGTTGAAGATGATACGTATTTGCTAACTGTTTTGCGGTATATACATAGAAACCCAATTAAAGCTGGACTTGTGGATGGCGTAGAGGCTTATGAATATAGCAGCTATAATGAATACGTTTATGGCTCTGATTTGATAGATACAGAATATGTTTTTGAAATTATGTCAAAAGAAGAACTTCAGCAGTTTAATCAAGAAGAAAGCTTGGATAAATGTTTAGATGTTGAAGATAAAACCAGAGTAAGAGTGATTGATGAAGAAGCGAAAATCATAATTGCAAAAATTTCTAAATGCAAAAATGCAACCGAATTTCAGTATTTAAAAAACAATTTTCAAGAAAAATATATCAAGAAATTTTATGATAAAGGTATTTCAATAAGACAAATATCAAGACTCTGTGGGGTTTCAAAGGGGAGAGTTGAAAAATGTGTTGCAGATACACGATAAGACATAGAACCGTCCCCTGTCTTATCAATGTTTCGGCATTTGTTACAGACTTATATCTTTGAATAAAGCTATCGTCAGCCGCCTCTTGCTTAAATGTATCGTCAAATATACTCGACCCCATAAGGCTCTTATAGAATTTACTATCCCTATCCCCTTTATTTTCACCCTGACGGCGTTTCAGCTTGGGGGTTGTGTTAGCATCTTCCTCTTTCATATTTGCAATTTCTGCAGGGTTTAAGGTCTTTCTACGGCTTAATAACGCTTTCGCCTCTTGTGTCGATATTTCTCCTCGGCTTACCCCTTCAAGAACGCTGTCTATGTCAGTTTTTTCTGAAATTGAAAAACTTTCATCTGTTTCTGCGCTTTTTTTTATGCTTCTTGAATAATTTGAACGAGTTTTTCTTTTATTTGCGAACCACTCGGGGTGACTTTCGATGAACGCATCCAGTTCCACATCGAATGAATCTGCTTCCTCGTTTTGAGATGCGATGTCACTATTGCTGTGGTTTCTTTGTCCACTCCCATTTTCTTCATTTCTGAAATTAGAAACATCTGCTCTGGTGATATTGTCATAAAACTCTTTCCTTTCCTCATATTCATCAATACTTACTTTGTCAACAATAACGCCACTCATATAACCGTCTGCACTAATCAAATAGTGTGCATCCGCTGTAAATATCGAAACTGCTCTGTATTCGCCGTCTTTCATTCCATTAGTCTGATTTGCAAAACTTCTGCAAAACACTTGCCATTCTCGGTCTGAGGCAGGTTTGTAATCTGATGGCGTATGGTGTATATGTTCACCATAATGAGTGTCGCTATTATCACTAGATTTATTATATAATAACTTGTCTGCCTCTTCAACCGAAATTTCTCCGTTCTTAAAACGTTCAAGAACATCCTCAACCCTTGACGGTGTGGAAATTGAAAAACTTTCATTATCAGATGTATCATTGTCTGAATCGTTGAATATACTATTACCGTAAGAATTGATAACACCGGCTTTTTCAAGTGCAAGTTGCATTTCTGTCTTCTTGGTAGAATTTTGCACCTTGACTTTTCCGTCGGTATATGTTATCTTTCTTATAGGACCAGTTCGGTTTTCCCCCAACGGCAATGAGAGCCTATTCAGGGATAACCATTTGTTGGTCCTTTTTTTATTGGGCTCAATGTACAAAATGCTATTTTCGTTTATATACTGTTGCAATGCATCTTTGGTATACGCACTTGTAACAAAAGAAATATCCAAAATTTTCGTTTTCTTTTGGTTTGTAGGTAACAGCTCCAACGAAACTAATACCGGCTTTTGAACGGTTTTTCCGTCGACAACCATATCCGCATACAACTCTCCAAGAACAGTTATGCGACTGTCATACTTTGGTTTGCCTGTTTTCGGATCAATAGCATCCGAGAACTGAACTATAATCGGTTTTTCCAGCAAATCAGGTATGCTCCTAAATATCTCCCGAGACATCTCGGGATGCTTGCTAAGTTTTTGCAGAATCATACCAGAACGCATTTTAATTTCTTGGTTTTTAATATTTACCGATTTAAGCGCTTCTGATGTAGTACCAAGTGTAAATACCTTGTTGGTATCTTTTCCGTCCCAAGCATCAAAGTCCGAATAAAAATCCTTGTTAATACTGTAAGCATCAGACTCATCGTCCTTTGTGGCGGTGTTTTCTTTTTGCTCAACTGAGTTAAGCAAATTAAGGAACTCATTCTCAAGCTTCGAAATTTCCTCTGAGAGCTGTTTGTGCTTTCCGGACAACTTATTTCTGAGCTTTGCAAAAAAGTCCTGTACCCACTGAATAAACGAACGACGTTGCGTGTTGTTTATTCCCTCAAGCAGTCTTGCCGTCACCTCGGTGTTGCCGCCGAATAGACAGTCGCCTACAAAATTGGCAACCATTTCGCAGTTAGCCTTGTATTCTGCACGCGCATTGTCAAAATCCTCTACACCCTCGGCCTTATACCGTGCGACTATATTTGCATTGTATGCCGACGTAGACGCAAACCCTTGCGCCTTTACATAGTCCTTGAATGCCTGACTATCCATTATCGCGTTCTGAAGCTCGGTATAAGCTTCCTTGTTCTGCTCTAAGCTATGAGCTAATTCGTGCTTTAAAATGAACTGTATCGGCTTTTTGGATGTGGGGTCAATAGTTATCGTCTTTGTAGCAAAACTAATCTTACCGTCCGCTTTTGAGCCTTTTGGAGTGCGTACAGGACCAAACTCTACCTTCCAACCAAGCTGACGGCCAATATTGCGAATGGTCTTTTGTTCCTCGCTAAGTTCTTTGTAGCCCAGAACATCCTCTGCAGCTCTCTGAAAAACATCCTTTTTCTTATCCGCCGCCGAGAGTTCGGTGATTCCTGTCGGTGCAGAATCTGACAGGGAAGGGGAGTCGGAATTTTCTCCCGGTGCGGCGGTAGTATCGGTATCACCACGACCGTCATTGATAATTATTACCTGTTCGGGATAAAAGGCTATGTAAGATTCGCCGTCACCTTCAAACATATTTTGATAAACTATACCGTCATAGCCCTTTTCAGAAAGTATGCGGCGAAGCTTAACAGCAGCAGGAGCATCATATTCATATGTTTCTGTGTTGTCTAATTCTGAAATAGTATCAAAATCTCTCTCAGAAATAATTCCGTCACAAAACAATCTAAACGCTAGATTTCTGGGTCTCCAACACATAATATCGGAAGGAATTATTAATGGGCTCTTTATATCAAGATACGCAGTTATCGTACGGCCATTCTTATTTAAAATGGAACCTCTCGCAGCTGCCTGTGTTTCATTTCCAAAATGAAATCCAATATCACCTTTTGCAAAGACATCAAACTCCATATTATCTGTAAAATGATATACTGCTTTAGGCGTTCCGTCGTCATTCTTTATCGCAGTATTTTTTAGCCTTTCCGATTGTTCGGGTGTTATACTTCGATCTCTTCCACCTTCACTACTTCGAATTGACGAGCTTTTTCCCTGTTCAATCCGCGTTGCTCTGCCTTGGTCATCATTTCCTCCCAAGTCTGATTGTAATAGTCCAGTGCGTTCTCTGGTATCTCCACCTTGTCCCCGTTCTTGAGGGTCAGTCGAAGTTTCTTCACTTACATTACCTCCGTCATTATTTTCATATGAGAATACATCATTTTCATACAAAGATACATTATTTTCATTATACCCTTGACTTTGTCCTTCGTCAACAACCGACTGGGAAGAATATTTCTCTTTAAACTTAACAGCCGCCTCTGTATTGCCTCCAAACATAAGCTCGGAAATCTCTTCTACTGTTCCTGTATTAGCTACAGCAGTTAAATATTCCTCGGTAAAGTGGGTGTTGTCATAAATGGTCTGTGTAGCCTCGACAGAAAGTCTGCCAAGAGCTATGGCATCAGCCTGCTTGCTTTTTTCTACGGCTTTTTTTACCTGTGTGTAGTTTTCGGAATCTGTGCAACCAATTTCTTCGCAAAGGCTTAAAACATCCTTAGCGTTGGATTTTTCGCCGATTTGTTCATATTGAGTGTTGGCGATAGAAGTTTTTACTGAAGGCACTGCCATAACACCTCCTGCAAAAAAGCCAATTACACCCTGATACAAAGCATTCAGAAGTGTTTTTTCGGAATAGGGGAAGACAGGGGACGGTTCTATGTCTCCTAGGGTATATTATTATTGACAGTCTGTTCACTTTGTGGTACAGTATTGTTGGAAACAGTGTCTGCTGGAGATACAGCTTCATCAGTGTTCGGTGAAGTTGCCGCCCTTTCAGCACTGTTTTCTTTGTTTTCAAAGGTAATACTAACACAGGGGACGGTTCTCCTGACAACTTTTGAGCAATTATACAAGTGTGTCCGAAACAAAAAAGTCATAAAAAAGCGAGGGTGTGATTTTGTTCGATCACATCCTCGCATAAAATTTTACAAAAACTTATTTAATTTTATTATTTGAAGTATCCTTCTGGATAACGTCGTGGGCGCCACCCTCAACAATACTTGTTGCAGAAACAAGGGTAAGCTTTGCCTTTTCCTGAAGCTCAGGGATAGTCAGCGCTCCGCAGTTGCACATAGTAGATTTAACCTTAGCAAGAGAAATTCCTACATTATCCTTAAGGGTTCCTGCGTAAGGAACATAGGAGTCGACACCTTCCTCAAAGGAGAGCTTCTTGTCTCCGCCAAGGTCGTATCTCTGCCAGTTTCTTGCTCTGTTGGAGCCTTCACCCCAATATTCCTTATAATAAGTGCCGCCGATGGAGATTCTGTTTGTGGGGCTTTCGTCGAAACGGGCAAAATAACGGCCCAGCATTATAAAGTCTGCACCCATTGCAAGAGCAAGGGTCATATGATGGTCGTGAACGATACCGCCGTCGGAGCAAACGGGAACATAAATTCCTGTTTCCTTATAATATTCATCACGTGCCTCGCAAACATCAATAAGAGCAGTAGCCTGTCCGCGGCCGATACCCTTAGTTTCACGGGTGATACAGATAGAGCCTCCGCCGATACCAACCTTAATAAAGTCTGCACCTGCCTCAGCAAGGAAACGGAAGCCTTCCTTGTCGACAACGTTACCTGCGCCAACCTTAACGGTGTCGCCGTAATGCTCTCTTATCCAATCGATAGTAAGCTTCTGCCATTCTGAGAAGCCTTCGGAGGAGTCGATACAAAGAACGTCTGCACCAGCCTCAACAAGAGCGGGAACACGCTGAGCATAGTCACGGGTGTTAATACCTGCACCTACCACATATCTCTTATCCTTGTCGAGAAGCTCAAGGGGATTGTCCTTGTGAGAGGAGTAGTCCTTGCGGAACACAAAATATTTAAGATTACCCTTATCGTCAACAATGGGAAGAGAATTGAGCTTGTGGTCCCATATGATGTCGTTACATTCCTTAAGAGAAGTACCCTCTTTTGCATAAACAAGTTTGCTGAAGGGGGTCATAAACTCTTTAACCTTGGTAGCAGGGTCCATTCTGGAAACGCGGTAGTCTCTCCCTGTAACCACGCCTAAGAGTTTGCCGTTTGCAGTGCCGTCGTCGGTGACAGCCATAGTGTCGTGACCTGTCTGCTCCTTTAAACGGACTACATCAGCCATAGTGTCGTCTTCTTTTACGTTTGAATCACTTACAACAAAGCCTGCCTTGTAGTTTTTAGCACGGGCAACCATTGCTGCCTCATCCTCTATTGACTGAGAGCCGTATATAAATGAGCAACCGCCCTCTTTTGCGAGAGCTACTGCAAGACGCTCACCCGAAACAGATTGCATAATTGCCGAAACAAGGGGGATGTTAAGGGAAATAGCGGGTTCCTCACCCTTTTTAAACTTAACAAGAGGAGTTCTTAAAGAAACGTTAGCGGGAACGCACTCTGAAGAAGAATATCCCGGAACAAGCAGATATTCGTTAAAGGTATGGGATACATCCTTAAAATAATAGGCCATAATAGTTTCCTCCGATTTTAAATATATTACTAAGAATTCTACATTAAAAAAGCCGTTAAGTCAACTAAAAAAATGCACAAAAAAGCATAAAACCAAAGAATAATGATTTGTTAAAAAAACACTTGCAAAATCGGGACTGATGTGGTATAATCTATCAGCTGTCTTATGGGCAGTAATAAAAACACACATTTTACCCTGTTGCGTGCAGGTGGCACAAAGGTGTTTTACGCAGCAGCACGAGGGTGAAATGGAGGAAAAACCTCAGGAGGAAAATAAAATGGCAGTTATCTCTATGAAACAGCTTCTCGAAGCAGGTGTTCATTTCGGACACCAGACCAGACGCTGGAACCCCAAAATGGCTCCGTACATCTTCACCGAAAGAAACGGAATCCACATCATCGACCTTCAGAAAACCGTTAAGAAGGTAAACGATGCTTATGCATTCGCCCGCGACATCGTGGCAGAGGGTGGCGAAATTCTTTTCGTCGGCACCAAAAAGCAGGCTCAGTCTTCTGTTAAGGAAGAGGCAGAGCGCTGCGAAATGCCCTTCGTAAATGCTCGTTGGCTCGGCGGTATGCTCACCAACTTCACCACCATCCGCAGAAGAATCGGCAGACTTGAGCAGCTCCGCAAGATGGAGGCTGACGGAACCTTCGATATGCTTCCCAAGAAGGAAGTTATCGGTCTTCAGGGCGAAATCGAAAAGCTCGAAAAATTCCTCGGCGGCATCAAGAATATGAAGAAGATCCCCGCTGCTATGTTCATCGTTGACCCCCGCAAGGAGCGCATCGCTGTAGCAGAGGCTAAGAAGTTAAACATCCCGATCATCGCTATCGTAGACACTAACTGCGATCCCGACGAGATCGATGCAGTTATCCCCGGAAACGACGACGCTATCCGTGCTGTTAAGCTCATTGCCGAGACCATCGCTAACGCTGTTATCGAGGCTAAGCAGGGTGAGCAGGGCTCGGCCGCTACCGAGGAGACCGAAGAGGCTCCCGTAGAAGAGGCAGCAGCTGAAGAAACTGCAGAATAATTCGATATTTTAATTGGAGGTATAATACTATGGCTTTTACTGCTAAAGACGTTCAGGCTTTAAGAGAAAAAACCGGTTGCGGTATGATGGACTGCAAAAATGCACTCAAAGAAACCGACGGTAATATGGAAGCAGCTGTAGACTATCTTCGCGAGAAGGGTCTCGCATCACAGGCTAAAAAGGCTTCCCGTGTAGCTGCTGAAGGACAGGTAGTAGCTCTTGTTGAAGGCAATGTTGCCGCTGTTATCGAAGTAAACAGTGAAACCGACTTCGTTGCAGGAAACGACGAGTTCAAGGCTTTCGTAAATCTCTGCGCTAAGGCTGTTGTTGCTAACAATCCCGCAGATGTAGACGCACTTCTTGCTTCTACCTTTGATGGAAAGACCGTTTCCGAGCATAAGGAAGACATCTTCCTCAAGTTCCGCGAAAATATTCAGGTTCGTCGCTTTGTTCGCCTCGAAGGCAAGACCGTAAGCTACGTTCACGCAGGCGGTAAGATCGGCGTTCTCGTAAACTTCGAGTCTGACCTCGATATGAATGACGAGTTTGTTGCTATGGGTAAAAATGTAGCAATGCAGATCGCAGCTATGAACCCCTCTTATCTCGATCAGGCTTCTGTTCCTGCAGAGGACCTCGAGAAGGAGAAGAACATCCTCATCGCTCAGATGAAGGAAGACCCCAAGATGGCTAACAAGCCCGACGCAGTTCTCGGAAAGATCGTAGAAGGTAAGATTGGCAAATTCTATAAGGAAAACTGCCTTATAGAGCAGCAGTATGTTATCGACGGCGACCTCACTGTTGGCAAGTATGTTGAGTCTGTTGCTAAGCAGCTCGGCGGTACAATTAAGGTTGCTTCCTTCGTCCGTTACGAAAAGGGTGAAGGCATCCAGAAGAGAGAAGACGACTTTGCAAGCGAAGTTGCAAATATGATTAAATAATCATAAAAAACGATAGGGGACACCTTTATTAGGGTAGTTTCGCTTAAAGTCGTAAAGATTTTGCGATATTATGTATTAAAAAGCCGTGGTACGCGTCAGCGATACCGCGGCTTTTCGTGTGAGTACCGCTAAAAATTTTCATTTTTAAAAGCATTAAAGTTTTGTGAGGAACAAATTTCTATTCTAGATGAAACCGAAAAATGTAGGAATACTGCGGTATGTGAGGGTTTTTCGGCAACATTTGAACATAATTTGCGTCCAAACAGGTCTGGATTGTCGCCATTTTTTTGATTGACTTTAATTCCCACTTATTGTAAAATATATGGTGAAAATATCATAAACTTAAGCGGAGGGGTAAATATGGGTGAAAACAAGCCTGTTTTTAAACGTGTGCTCTTAAAACTCAGCGGTGAAGCTCTTGCAGGAGGTCAACCGTCAGGACTTGATTTTGATACTGTTCTGGATGTTTGTAAGCGCATTAAGGAATGTGCAGACCTTGGTGTCGAAATCGCTATAGTAGTCGGTGGAGGAAACTTCTGGCGAGGTAGATCCAGCGGCGAAATGGACCGCACCCGTGCCGACCATATGGGCATGCTCGCAACCACTATAAATTCTCTCGCACTGCAGGACGCTTTCGAGCAGCTCGGTGTAGATGCCCGCGTACTTACCGCAATAGAAATGCGTCAGGTGGCAGAGCCTTATACAAAAGCCCGCTCTGTATCTCACCTTAAGGAAGGTAAAATCGTAATTTTCGGTTGCGGAACAGGAAACCCCTTCTTCTCTACCGATACAGCCGCAGCTCTCCGTGCTGCAGAAATCGGCGCAGATGTTATATTCAAGGCAACAAATGTTGACGGAGTATACGACTCAGACCCCAAGAAAAATCCAGATGCTAAAAAGTTCGACAGTCTTACCCATCACGATGTCCTCACCTTAGGACTGAATGTTATGGATATGACCGCAGCCTCCCTCTGTCAGGATAACGGAATAAAAATCCTCGTATTCAGTATGAAGGATCCCGACAACATCAAGAGAGCAATGCTTGGCGAGAATATCGGCACACTTGTAGAATAAATAATATATGGAGGATCTTATATGAATACATTACTTAAAAATACCGAAGAGCGTATGGACAAAAGCGTAAACTCCGTTACCCGTGAGTTCGCAACCGTCCGCGCAGGCAGAGCAAATGCTTCCATTCTCGATAAAATCACCGTTGATTATTACGGTGTTGCAACCCCCATTCAGCAGATCGCTACCGTATCTGTTCCCGAAGCACGTACCCTTATGATCCAGCCTTGGGACACCTCAACCCTTAAGCTTATCGAAAAAGCAATTCAGATTTCCGATATCGGCATCAACCCCAATAACGACGGACGCGTTATCCGTCTCATTTTCCCACCTCTCACTGAGGACCGCCGTAAGGAGCTTGTAAAAGAGGTCAAGAAAATGGCTGAAGACGGTAAGGTTGCAATCCGTTCGGTTCGCCGCGATGCTATCGAAAAGCTTAAGGCAAAGAAAAAGGATAACACCATTACCGAAGACGATCAGGCAAACGGTGAAAAGAAGATACAGAATCTCACCGACAAATACTGTGCAGAGGTTGATAATCTTTGTGCTGCAAAAGAAAAAGAGATTCTCGAAATCTAAAAAATTAAACCATCATAGCACAGCTATGGTGGTTTTTTGAAAGGTGAACTGTTTTGGCTTTATTCAGGAAAAACACAGTGGATACTGGGCGCGTCCTTCCCGAGCATATAGCAATTATTATGGACGGAAACGGCAGATGGGCAAAAAAACGCAACCTTCCCCGTACCGCAGGACACGCAGCAGGTTCAAAAAAATTCAAAGAAATTGCAAGATACTGTAACAAAATCGGTATAAAATATTTAACGGTATATGCGTTTTCTACCGAAAACTGGCGTCGCCCTAAGGAAGAGGTGGACGCTATTATGAACATCTTCCGCGACTATCTTCGTGATTCCGCAAATTTTAAAAGCGAAAACATCAAGCTTGAGTTTATCGGGGACAGAAGCGGTATGCCCGAGGATATTGTAAAGCTTATGGAGCAGGCAGAGCTCGACTCTAAGGACGCTACAGGACTCAAATGCTATATGGCAATAAACTACGGCGGAAGGGATGAGCTTGTTCACGCGGTACGCGATATAATAAAAGAGGGCATCCCTGCAGATAGCATTACCGAGGATGTTATAGCTTCTCACATCTATACAAGCCACTATCCCGATCCCGAGCTTGTTATTCGTCCAAGCGGTGAGTACAGACTTTCGAATTTTCTTATATGGCAGTCTGCGTATAGCGAGTTCTGGTTTTCCGATGTCCTGTGGCCCGATTTTAAAACAGAGGATCTCGACAGGGCTATAGACGACTACAATAAACGCAATCGTCGTTTCGGCGGAGTTTGATAATTTTCCAGCGAAAGGGGACTACACCTTGAAAACCCGTATAATTTCAGGAGTTGTTGCGGCTGCTATAGTTGCACTTGCTCTTTGGCTTAACACTTATTTTCATATAATTTCAGTGATTGCAATTGCTTTTCTCGCAGCGGTTGCCGTCTATGAGATGCTTAAAAATACAGGCTGTATAAAAAACAACACTGCAGTAATAATTGCAATGATATATGTTGCTCTGTCGCAGTTTTCCTACAGCGGAATATTTGTAAACGAGCAGGTGCTTTCGGTACTGTATGTTATTTCCGTAGTTATTTTTGCAGTTTTTGACCATAAAAACTTCGGTGACCGACAGATAACTATGATGATAGCTATGCCAATAGCTTTATCCTTTGCTTTCGCCTGTCTTTCTAATCTTATCAACTCTTCCGACGGAATGGGAATTTTCTATTTCCTTATGGTTTTCAATTTTGCCGCTGTGTCGGATATTTTTGCATACTTTGTGGGCAGCGCAATAGGAAAGCATAAGTTAGCCCCCGAAATAAGTCCAAAAAAGACGATAGAAGGTGCTGTAGGCGGAATTCTGGGCGCACTCGTATGCACTGTGCCTATTTGCCTTGTTTGTGAAGCAATATTTAAAACCGACATAAACCTTTGGGCACTTCTTTTGGCGGCTCCGTTTTTAAGTGCTATCGGAATGCTTGGAGACCTTTTTGCGTCGGCAATAAAGCGCAACTACGGTATTAAGGATTACGGAAACATTATGCCGGGTCACGGCGGAGTGCTTGACAGAACCGACTCGATTTTACTTGTTGCTCCCGCATTCGCGCTCTTTTTAAGTCTTGTACCGATAGTATAAAAGGTGAATAATATGTCAAAAACTCTTGTTATTTTAGGTTCTACAGGCTCTATAGGTGAACAGGCACTTGATGTTGCCCGTAAAAACGGCTACAGAGTTAAGGCTATAGCGGCAGGAAAAAGCATAGATAAATTAGAAGCTCAGGCGCGGGAATTTTCGGTGGAAGCGGTTGCCGTTTTCGATGAGAAATCGGCGGAGTTACTGAAAATACGCCTTAAGGATACCGATATTAAAGTTCTTTCGGGAAACGCAGGCGTGTGTGAGGTTGCGTCACTCAAGGCAGATATTGTTCTTAATGCTATTGTAGGAATTGCAGGGCTTCTTCCCACCTTCGCCGCCCTTGAGGCAAAAAACGATATAGCCCTCGCAAATAAAGAGACTCTTGTAACCGCAGGTGAGCTTGTCAACAAAAAAGCCGACGAAATGGGGGTTAAAATAATCCCCGTAGACAGTGAGCATTCTGCAATTTTTCAGTCTCTTCAGGGTGCTCCCGAGGGCTCCCTTAAAAAAATAATCCTTACCGCATCGGGCGGACCCTTTTATGGTAAAACCAAAGAGGAACTTAAAAATGTAACAGTGGCTCAGGCACTTAACCACCCCAACTGGTCAATGGGAAGTAAAATCACCATCGATTCAGCCACCCTTATGAACAAAGGTCTTGAGGTTATTGAGGCTGTGCATCTTTTCGGTGTTTCGGCAGATGATATAGAGGTGCTGGTTCACCGTCAGAGCATACTTCACTCTGCAGTGGAGCTGTGCGACGGAGCGGTTATCGGTCAGATGGGAACACCCGATATGCGTCTTCCTATCGAATATGCAATAACCTACCCCGAAAGGGGAGACCTGTGCTGCGAAAGGCTTTCCCTTGCGGATGTAGGCTCCCTTACCTTTGCCCGTCCCGATACAGATACCTTTAAATGTCTTAAGCTCTGTATAGAAGCTATAAAAGCAGGCGGACTTAAGCCTGCTGCGGCAAACGGAGCTAACGAAGAGGCTGTGGCACTCTTTTTAGGCGGAAAAATTAAATTTCTCGATATTCCCCGCCTTGTCGAAGCGGCAATATCTAATCAGCCCGATGTGTCAGATTATACTTTAGAAGATGTTTTTGAGGCAGACAGCAGGGCAAGAGAGCTTGTAAAATCGGCAATCTAAAATTTTTATAAATAGGTGATAATTATTACTTTTTTAGAAATCTGGAACAACATCTGGCCCTATCTTGTTGCAGTGCTTATGTTTGTTCTTCTCATCATTATTCACGAATTCGGTCATTTTATTGCCGCAAAAATATGCGGTGTCAGAGTAAACGAATTTGCAGTAGGCTTCGGACCGAAGTTAATAAAAAAGAAAATAGGCGAAACGGTATATGCCGTAAATCTCATTCCCCTCGGCGGCTACTGTGCTATGGAGGGTGAGGACGAGGAAAGCACCGACGAAAGGGCATTTGGTAAAAAAGGTCCCTTTAAAAGGCTTTTTATTGTGGCAAACGGCGCCATATTTAACCTTATTCTCGGTCTTATCATTATCGCTATTACCCTCATTCCGTCAGATAAATTCGCGTCCACTGAGATTGCAAAATTTACCGATAACGCCGTCAGCAGTAATTACGGACTTGCGGTAGGGGATGAGATACTGTCGGTAGACGGCAGAAAGATTTTCACCACCTACGATCTGAGCTATGCCTTTACTGGGGTGGATGACGGAACACTGGATATTACCGTAAAACGCGACGGCGAAAAGGTTAAGCTTGATGGCGTTAAATTTGAAACCGACGAGCAGGATGGAATTTCATATGTAAAGGTCGATTTTTATGTTAAAGGAATTGAAAAAACTCCCCTCACATTTTTAACACAGACCTTTGATACTGCTATTGCAAACTGCAGGGTTGTCTGGTTTTCGCTTATCGACCTTATAACGGGCAAATACGGCATTTCTGCAATGTCAGGTCCTGTAGGAATAACCGCAGCTATAGGCTCGGTAGCAAAGGCTAATCTCTTTAACATTCTGCCTATAATGGCACTTATAACCATCAATTTAGGTATATTCAATCTGTTACCTCTTCCCGCACTCGACGGCGGCAGAATACTCTTTATTCTTTTCGAACTCATATTCAGAAAGCCCGTACCCCAGAAATATGAGGGCTGGGTACACACCATAGGACTCATACTCCTTTTGGGACTTATGCTGATAATTACAGCAAAGGATATAATTACACTTATTACAGGGTGATGAACTTGTTTACTAATAATATAACAAAACAGGTAAAAGCAGGAAATTTGAAAATAGGTGGCGGAGCTCCCGTATCCATTCAGTCTATGCTTTGTGCTAAGGCTGACGATATAGAGGGTAATGTTGCTCAGGCAAAACGCCTTGAAGCAGCGGGCTGTGAAATAATCCGTGTATCCGTTCCCGATATGGGGGCGGTAAAGATTATTTCTGCCCTTAAAGAAAATGTTTCTGTTCCTATTGTGGCAGATATACATTTCGATTATAAACTTGCCCTCGAAAGTGTAGCGGCAGGTGTGGATAAGGTGCGCATAAACCCGGGTAATATCGGCTCTGACGATAGGGTTAAGGCGGTAGCAAATGCTTGTAAAACAGCAGGCGTTCCTATACGCATAGGAGTAAATTCAGGCTCTTTAGAGAAAAATATTCTTGCTAAATACGGCTCACCCACCCCCGAGGCAATGGTAGAAAGCGGTCTTTATCACATATCACTGCTTGAAAAATTCGATTTTGACGATATAGTCCTTTCCCTTAAATCCTCAGATACACAGCGTATGTATGATTCCTATGTTCTGGCTGCCCAAAAATGCCCCTACCCCCTGCATCTCGGCGTTACCGAGGCGGGTACGGAGCGTATGGGAATTATAAAATCCGCCGCAGGTATAGGCGGTCTGCTTCTTCGCGGAATAGGGGCAACCATCCGCGTTTCTCTCACCGACGACCCTGTTTTAGAGGTAAAAGCGGCAAAAGACCTTTTAAAAGCACTGGGCATCAGAAATGAAGGTATAAAATTCGTTTCCTGTCCTACCTGCGGAAGAACAAGCATCGACCTTATAGGTCTTGCAAAGGCGGCAGAAGAGCGTTTTGCAGATATTGATAAAAACATAACCGTAGCAATCATGGGCTGTGCAGTTAACGGTCCTGGGGAGGCAAGAGAAGCCGACCTTGGAATAGCGGGCGGAAACGGTTGCGGTCTCCTTTTCAGCAAAGGCGAGATACTGCGAAAGGTCCCCGAAGAAAAACTGCTTGACGCACTGTATGAAGAAATAATCAAATTTGGAGAATAGAATGTCACATAGATTTAAAGACATATTCAGCGGAATAAGTTTTCAGATAGAAGATACGGCTTTAGCAGAAGTCTTTGTTACCTCCTGCGACCTCGATGTGGAGAGAAGAACAATGTCCCTCTGGCTTGACAGCAGGACCTACATACCGCAGGAAACCTTATATGCCGTAAAAAGACTTCTTTCAAAGGACCTTTCTTTGCAAAAACTCAATATGAATATCCGTTTCACACCCGAATGCTTTTGTAAGGATTCCTGTGTCGATATAATCACCGAAATACGCAGAAAATCCGCGATGCTCAACGGTTATTTCAATAAGGCCGAGATAACACTTAGTGACGGTGCTGTGACTATAGAGCTTAAATACGGCGGTCTTGATGTAATTGAGCAGTGCGAATTTCCACAGCATTTTTCTGCTATTGCTAAACGGGATTACGGTGTAGAGACAGAGGTGAAATTCACAGGCATTACCGAAAATGCCGAGATGTTGCCTCCTGCAGTCGATACAGATATACCCCGCCCCCAAAAGATAGAAAAGGCCGAAGCTCCTAAGGCGGCAGACCCGACCCCCGAAAAGGTTTACGACTATGTCCCCGAAAACGGGCTTCCCGTATATCTTGAAAGCGCAAAGCTTTTCTACGGCAGAAGGCTTAACAGTCAAACCAAGCCTATGATAGAGATAACCGAGGATGATACCTTCATCTCCTGTTGGGGAGAGGTCTTCGGTGTTGAGGTGCGCACTATAAAGACCAAACGCGGACCCAGTAATATTCTGGAATTTTCTTTCAGTGACCACACAAATTCACTGAGTGCCAGTATGTTTGTTTCCCCCGAGGAAATGGACAAGTTTAAGGCGGTTAAAAACGGAAATTTCATCCTTGTGAACGGAAAATACGAGTTCGATAACTATAAAAAAGACTTTATCGTTAAGCCCACCGCTATGGCATCTCTGCAAAAGTATACCGAAAAGGATAACTATGAGGGCATTAAGCGTGTGGAGCTTCACTGTCATACCAATATGTCGGCAAAGGATGCCGTAAGCTCAGGCGCTGATATAGTTCGTCAGGCATACAACTGGGGACACAAGGCGATAGCTATTACCGACCACGGCGTAGTGCAGGCATATCCTTCAGCTGCAGGTGAGGTAAAGGCAATCCGTA
The DNA here is from genome assembly GCA_045539925.1 of Acutalibacteraceae bacterium. GTDB lineage: Bacteria > Bacillota > Clostridia > Oscillospirales > Acutalibacteraceae > SFWF01. Next base: position 48,244 of record JAZQGH010000194.1, read on the forward strand.
AAAGCGGCGGCGATTTCAAGGTTATTTACGGTGTGGAAGCCTACTTTGTAAACGACCAAAAATACGGTACCGACTTTTCAGCCCTTTATAAACAGGGAAAGGTAAACCATCAGATAATTTTAGTCAAAAATCTTGTAGGACTTAAAAACCTTTATAAACTTGTCTCGACCGCCCATCTCGATAATTTTTTCAAGCGTCCCATAACCCTTAAAAGCGAGCTTGATAAGCACCGCGAGGGTCTGATAATAGGCTCTGCCTGTGAACAGGGTGAGCTTTATAAGGCAGTAATAGAGGGTGCGAGTGACGAGGAGCTTATGGAGATTGCAAGCTACTACGACTATCTTGAAATTCAGCCCCTCGGCAATAACGAATTTATGGTACGCGACTCCTCAAAGCCCGACAAGCGCAACGAAAAAACAGGGGAGATAACCCCCAATAAGTTCCGCCACGTAAAAACTCTTGAGGTTATTAAGGACTTCAACAGAAAAATAGTGGAAATAGGCGATAAACTTCAAAAACCCGTAGTGGCTACAGGTGACGTTCATTTCCTTAAAAAGGAAGATGAAATAATCCGTAAAATTCTTATGGCGGGTCAGGGCTTCGACGATTTCGACAATCAGGCACCTCTTTATCTCAAAACCACCGAGGAAATGCTTGCCGATTTCAATTATTTTGGCGGCCGCGCTAAAGAATTTGTAATAGATAACCCCAATCTTATAGCAGATATGGTAGACGGGGATGTTATTCCCGTACCCGACGGAAACTATCCTCCCGTTATCGAGGGCTCGGACGAGCTTCTTCGTGATATATGCTGGGAAAATGCTCATAAAACCTATGGAGAAAATGTACCCGAAATAGTGGAAAAGCGTCTTGAAAGGGAGCTTAACTCTATTATAAGCAACGGCTTTTCTATAATGTATATTTCTGCACAGAAGCTGGTTGCTTTCAGTGAAGAAAACGGATATCTAGTAGGCTCCCGTGGTTCGGTTGGCTCCTCCTTTGTTGCAACAATGGCAGGAATTTCTGAGGTTAACCCCTTAGCACCTCATTATGTCTGTCCTAAGTGTTGCTGGAGCGAATTCTTCACCGACGGAAGCGTTGGCTCGGGCTTCGACCTGCCTGAGAAAAACTGTCCTACCTGCGGCACACCTCTTCACCGTGACGGACACGACATACCCTTTGAAACCTTCTTAGGCTTTAAGGGTGATAAGGTGCCTGATATCGACCTTAACTTCTCGGACGAATTCCAGACTCAGGTGCAAAAATATACCGAAACCCTCTTTGGAAGCGAAAACGTTTTCAAGGCGGGTACCATTTCTACCGTGGCAGAAAAGACCGCCTTCGGTTTTTCAAAGGCCTATGCCGAGAAGAAGGGAATAATCCTCTCAAACGCTGAACTCAACCGATTAGCAGGTAAGGTAGAAAAGGCACAGATAAAGCAGACAACAGGTCAGCACCCTGCAGGAATGATAGTCGTTCCCCGCGACAAGACCATATATGATTTTTGTCCCATTCAGCACCCCGCCGACGATGTTAAATCGGATGTAATTACCACCCATTTCGACTTCCATTCTATCCACGATACCATTTTAAAGCTGGACGAGCTGGGTCACGTTATCCCAACTACCTATAAATACCTCGAAGAATATTCGGGAATTCCCGTAAGCGAGGTTTCGATGAGTGACCCCAAGGTCTATAGCCTCTTCAGTTCTACGGAGGCGTTAGGGGTAACGCCCGAGGCTATCGAATCTACAACGGGCACATACTGTATTCCCGAGTTTGGTACTTCCTTTGTACGCGGAATGCTGCACGACTGTCAGCCCAAAAATTTCTCCGACCTGCTGCAGATATCGGGACTTTCCCACGGTACCGACGTTTACCTCGGCAACGCAAAGGACCTTATTGAAAAAGGAATTTGTACCATTTCAGAGGTTATCGGAACCCGTGACAATATAATGGTCTACCTCATTCATCAGGGTATGGAAGAGGGAAGGGCATTTAAGATTACCGAAACCGTCCGTAAAGGACTTGTGGCAAAGGGTAAGGTGCCCAAGGAAGATTGGGCAGCAATGGAAGACGATATGCGCAAGATTGGTGTTCCCGAATGGTATATTGAGTCCTGCGGAAAAATCAAGTATATGTTCCCCAAAGCCCACGCAGCCGCTTATGTAACGGCAGCAATAAGAGTAGGCTGGTATAAGGTCTACAGACCTATCGAGTTTTACTGCGCTTACTTTACCGCCCGACCCGACGATGTCGATGTTGAAACCGTCCTAAAAGGTAAGGAAGCGGTAAAGGCGTATATGCGTAACATAAAGCTTAAGGGCAAGGAAGCCTCTAAAAAAGAGCTTGATGTATATGAAAATATGCTGATATTCAACGAGATGTTCGAAAGAGGCCTTGAGATTCTTCCCATAGACCTTCATAAGTCCCACGCCAGAAAGTTCCTTGTTGAGGACGGAAAAATGCGTCTGCCCTTCGGTGCTCTCGGCGGAGTAGGCGGCAAGGCGGCTGATGCGCTTTACGAGGCGGCTCAGTCGGGTAACTTCCTTTCCAAGCAGGAATTTCAGGCTCAGGCAGGCGTTTCCAAGACAATTATCGAAACCCTTTCGGATATGGGTGTCTTTGAAGAACTGCCCGAAACTAATCAAATGACACTATTTTAGCAAAATGCATAAAAACGACTGTGTTTGAATAGTAAATATAACTAAAAAAGGTTACAAACAAACTGAAAAGGTTGCAAACTTGTAACATTTCGGTATAATAGGTAAGGCGCTTGATTACAGGCGTGTAACTTTTTTGTAAGGAATGATTTACTATTCAGGACGCAGTCATCTCATTTATTGGGAAAATAAAGGACGCGAAAAAACTCCACAAGTTAATAGCATTCTTCGCATTAGCCGTTATTCTTATCGTCGTATCGGTAATTTCTTCGGGAGTAAGAGTAACATATAATATCAAGCTTGGCGATACAGTACTTGCCAATGTTGCAAATGTAGGTGTCTATGAAGACGGTCTCAAAAATGCAGCAGCAGCAATGTCTGGCAAGCAGTCCGACATTAACGACATAAAGCTCGAATCTGTAATAACCGTAAATGCTAAAGGCGTTTCGGCAGAAGAGGTAGAAGAGCTTCTCCTTAAAAATTCTTCCGCTGTATGTAACGGATATGAGGTTATGGCAGGAGATAAGACCATTGCCTTCGTAACCGAAAAAGCACTGGTAGACAAGGTCAAGGCAGAAAGACTCAACAGCTTTACGGTTGACGGTGCAGAGTGCGAAAGCAAGTTTGCAGAAGAAATTACTGTTAAATCTGCATATTTCAGCTCTAATGAACTATCAAACGAAGAGCAGCTCAAGGCAGCTGTAGGCACAGTCGATGTTCTTACCACCGCATCCACCAAAAAGATATACACCGTTAAATACGATACATTAACAAAAAAAGACTCTTCTAAAAACGCAGGTTACCAAAATGTTATCACCAAGGGTGTTAATGGCTCCAGCCAGACCGTAACCGAAACCAGTTATATAAACGGAGAAATAGTAGGGAAGCCTATCGTTTCCACAGTAGTTCTTGAATATCCCATAAATGAGGTTATCCTCGTCGGCACCAAGAATGTTTATATCACCTCAACCCCTCAGAACGCATCTGCCTCGGGCTTCCGTTGGCCTCTCGCAGTTAAGGGAACCATCACCTCCTATTGGGGAGACGGAAGAGACCATAAGGGTGTTGACATCGGTGTTCCTCAGGGAACAAGCATTATTGCTGTCAAGGGCGGAACCGTTATTGAAGAAGGTTACAGGGCTGATTACGGTTATTATGTAACCATCGACCACGGAAACGGCGTAAAAACCAAGTATGCCCATAATAAGTCCAACACCGTAGATGTCGGACAAACCGTATCCGCAGGACAGGTAATTGGACTTTCAGGTAATACAGGCCGTTCTACAGGTCCTCATCTCCATTTTGAAGTTATAATTAACGGAAACCGCGTAAATCCCGCTTACTATATAAACCTCGGCTAAACTAAATCCCGCTGTGAAATTTTCACAGCGGGATTTTTATTTGTTACTCATATAAAATCCTTGCGAGACAAAATACTTATACCTTAAATGCTTTATTAAAGGTGAAATTTGGCAGGTTTTCAGTTCAAAAACTTGACTAATCTACCATATATGGTGTATAATAAACCTAACTATGTACAAGGAGTAATGTTTGTGGCAAAAGCTGTAAAAGAATACGGAAACGACAGTATAACCGAACTTAAAGGTCCCGATCAGGTGCGACTGCGTCCTGCAGTTATCTTTGGTTCTGACGGTCTTGACGGTTGTGAGCACTCGGTTTTCGAAATAATATCAAACTCTATAGATGAGGCTCGCGAGGGATTTGGTAAGAAGATAATAGTCACCAAATTCGCGGATAATTCTGTGGAGGTGCAGGACTTCGGACGAGGCGCCCCTGTTGACTTCAACAATAAAGAACAGCAGTATAACTATGTCCTCCTTTTCGAAAGACTTTATGCAGGCGGTAAGTATAACACCAATAACGGCGGCGATTATGAATACTCTATCGGTCTTAACGGTCTTGGACTTGCGTCAACTCAGTTTGCAAGTGAATATATGGACGTAGAGATAAAGCGTGACGGTTTTAAATATACCCTTCATTTTGAACGCGGCTTCAACATCGGTGGACTTAGTAAAGAGCCGTACACAGGCAAAGATACGGGCACCAGAATCAAATGGAAGCCCGACCTTAAGGTCTTTACCGAAATTGCAATACCTGCCGAATATTTTCTCGACACTCTTAAACGTCAGGCTGTAGTAAACAGCGGAATTCTCTTTATTTTCCGTGAGCAGCAGGGCAACCGCTTTATCGAAAAGGAAATATGCTATAAAAACGGAATTACCGATTATATCAGCGAAGTAATAGGGGAGGAATCTCTTACCTCGATACAGAGCTGGCAGACCGAACGAAAGGGTAAAGACCGCGAGGACAAGCCCGAATATAAGGTTAAAATAAATGCAGCACTTTGCTTTTCAAACCGTAAGCAGATAAAGGAATATTATCACAACTCCAGCTGGCTTGAGCATGGCGGTGCCCCCGAAAAGGCAGTGCGTAACGCCTTTGTATATCAGATAGACGCCTATATTAAACAGCATAACAAATATTCTAAGAACGAAAGCAAAATCACCTTTCAGGATGTAGAAGAATGTCTGGCACTTGTGGTATCTTCCTTCTCAACCCTCACTTCATACGAAAATCAGACCAAGAAGTCAATAACAAATAAGTTTATTCAAGAAGCAATGACCGACTTCTTCAAGCATCAGTTAGAGGTCTACTTCATTGAAAACAGGGCAGAAGCCGATAAGATAGCCGATCAGGTACTTATAAACAAGCGCAGCCGTGAAAAAAGCGAAAAAGAACGAATCAACATAAAAAACACCCTGCAGAATAAAGGCTCGGATATGGTCAACCGTGTGCAGAAGTTTGTCGACTGCCGCAGCAAAGACCCTGCCGAGCGCGAGGTCTTTATTGTTGAGGGTGATTCGGCTTTAGGTTCCTGTAAACTTGCCCGCGACGCAAATTTTCAGGCAATAATGCCCGTAAGGGGTAAAATACTTAACTGCCTTAAATCCGAATACGATAAAATCTTCAAAAGCGAAATCATAACCGACCTTATAAGGGTGCTGGGTTGCGGTGTTGAGGTCAAGTCAAAGGCTAATAAGGACCTTTCCACCTTCAGTCTCGAAAATCTGCGTTGGAGTAAGGTAATAATATGTACCGATGCCGATGTAGACGGTTTCCATATCCGTACCCTCATTCTCACAATGATATACCGTCTTATGCCCACCCTCATTCACGAAGGCAAGGTCTTTATCGCAGAAACCCCTCTTTATGAGATAAACACAAAAGAAAAGCCCTATTTTGCCTATGATGAAAAGGAAAAAGCCGAGATATTAGAGATGATAGGCACTCAAAAATACACTATTCAGCGTTCTAAGGGACTTGGCGAAAACCAGCCCGATATGATGAACCTTACTACTATGAACCCCGAGACCCGTCGTCTTATCCGAGTTCTTCCCGAAGACGCAGAGCAGACCTCCAGAATGTTCGATATGCTGCTTGGTGACGATCTTCAGGGCAGAAAAGATTATATTTCAGAAAACGGTTATCTCTACATTGATGATGTAGACGTAAGCTAACGGAGGAAAAAATGGCTCCAAGAAAGAAAAAAGAAGTAACCCTAAAAACCACCGAAAAGCCCGATGCTTATATTGCAGGGGCAGGAACTGTGGTAGATCAGGCTATAACCGAAACTCTCAGAACAAACTTTATGCCCTATGCGATGAGTATTATCATCTCCCGTGCAATTCCTGAGATAGACGGCTTTAAGCCCTCCCACAGAAAACTCCTCTATACAATGCATCTTATGGGTCTTTTAAACGGAGGTACAATAAAATCAGCCAATATAGTAGGACGCACTATGCAACTTAATCCCCACGGTGATGCCGCCATATACGAAACTATGGTGCGTCTGTCTGAGGGTAATGAGGCTCTCCTGCATCCTTATGTCCGTTCCAAAGGCTCCTTCGGTAAGGCATACTCCCGCGATATGGCTTATGCCGCATCCCGTTATACCGAGGCAAAGCTTGCCCCCATCGCAGCAGAGCTTTTTGCAGATATTGATAAAGAGACGGTAGAATTCGTAGACAACTACGACTCTACTATGAAGGAACCCACCCTTTTCCCCGTAACTTTCCCGTCGGTGCTTGTAAACGCAAATATGGGTATTGCAGCAGGTATGGCAAGTAATATCTGTCCCTTTAACCTCAGAGAGGTGTGTAACACCACAATCGCTTATATCAAGGATAATGATATCAATGTTGCCGACACCCTGTTAGCACCCGATTTCCCCATAGGCGGTGAGCTTATATATAACCGTGCCGCTATGGAAGAAATTTACCGCACAGGACGAGGCAGCTTTAAGGTAAGAGGCGTTTACACTTATGATAAATCACAGAACTGTATCGATATAAGCGCAATTCCTCCCACCACCACAACCGAGCAGATAATCGAGCGTGTTATCGACCTTGTAAAGCTTAAGAAGATAACCGAAATCAACGACATCCGCGACGAAACAGATTTAAAGGGTCTTAAAATCACAATAGACCTTAAAAGGGGAATAGATCCCGAAAAGCTTATGAAGAAGCTTTTCAAGGCCACCCCTCTCGAAGATTCCTTCGGCTGTAACTTCAATATACTTATCGCCAACACGCCGAGAGTTATGGGCGTTAAGCAGATAATTGAAGAATGGGTTGCCTTCCGTACCGAATGTGTTAAAAACAGGGTATATTTCAACCTTAACAAAGCAAAAGAAAGACTTCATCTTTTAAAAGGTCTTTCAAAAATCCTCCTTGATATAGACAAGGCGATTAAAATCGTCCGCGAGACCGAAGAGGAAAAAGAGGTAGTACCCAACCTTATGATTGGCTTCGGTATAGATGAGGTACAGGCAGAATATGTAGCCGAAATCAAGCTTCGTCACCTTAACCGTCAGTATATCCTTAAAAGACTTGAAGATGTAGAAAATCTGGAAAAAGAAATTAAGGATATGGAAGATATTCTGGCTTCCAAACGCAGAGTACAGAACATCATCATAAAAGAGCTGGAAGCCGTTTCCGAAAAATACGGTATGGACAGAAAAACCGTCATGGTCGAGCAGGATGCTTTGGCTGATGACGGCGAAGAGGAGGTTATTGACAACTCTCCTGTCACCCTGTTCTTCACCCGTGACGGATACTTTAAGAAAATACCCACTCCAAATCTTCGTATGAGCGGTGAGCAAAAGCTTAAAGAGGGAGACGAGATTGTCCAGACGGTAGATACCACAAATGCGGTGGATCTGCTCTTCTTCTCCAACAAGCATCAGGTATATAAATCAAAAGCGATAGATTTTGCAGACGGCAAGGCAAGTCTTATGGGAGATTATATCCCCTCTAAGCTTGGGTTTGATGAGGGCGAAAACGCTATTTATATGGCAGTGGTGTCTAAGTATACAGGCTTTATGGTATTTGCCTTTGATAACGGTAGGTTAGCCCGCGTACCTATGAAGTCCTACGAGACCAAGACCAACCGCAAGAAGCTTATAAACGCTTATTCTAATAAGTTTGTTCTTCACACACCCCTTTATTTAGAAGAGGAATGTGATATTCTGCTCACCTCAACAAACGGCAGAATGCTCCTGATAAATACTTCGGCACTTTCAGAAAAAGCGGCTAAGGATAACGGAGGAATTGCCGTAATGACGCAGAAGAGGGGACAGCGCATCTTCTCGGTAGAAAAATATACCGAAGGTAAGCTCGATAAACCACATAGATACCGTCCGAAGAATCTTCCTGCAGCAGGACAGGTCAAAAAGGACGAGGATATCGAGCAAATGACATTTTAAATGCAAAGCCGCCCGAATCAAAAGATTCGGGCGGCTGTCGACAGTTTGCAAACGCAGGATATATTACATTGTCGACAGTAATAATGTGTGCCGTTATGGCTAACATATTATAGGAATTATTTGACAAAGAAAGCTTTTTGATATATCATATAGTTTATTACAGCTTGACGGCATAAACCGTCATACCACCATTGGAGGGATAAAATTGGCTGAAGAATTAGCAAAAACCTATGACCCGAGCGAGGTTGAAGACAGAATATACAAATTCTGGATTGACGAAAACTTCTTCCACGCTGAGGTCGATGCAAATAAAGAGCCTTACACAATAGTAATACCGCCACCGAACATTACAGGTCAGCTTCATATGGGCCACGCCCTTGATGATACCCTGCAGGATATTCTTATCCGTTATAAGAGAATGCAGGGCTATTCGGCACTTTGGCTTCCGGGTACCGACCACGCTTCGATTGCTACCGAGGCAAAAATCGTTGAAGCAATGAAAAAAGAAGGCCTCACTAAAGAGGACCTCGGCAGAGAAAAGTTCTTAGAACGCGCGTGGGAATGGAAAGAGCAGTACGGCGGTAGAATTATAAGTCAGCTTAAAAAACTTGGTGCATCCTGCGACTGGCAGCGTGAGCGCTTCACTCTTGACGAAGGTTGCTCCAACGCCGTTCGCGAGGTCTTTGTACGTCTTTATAATAAAGACCTTATTTATAGGGGAGAGCGTATAATCAACTGGTGTCCTCACTGCCTCACCTCAATTTCCGATGCAGAGGTCGTTTATAACGAGTCGGAGGGTAATTTCTGGCATCTCCGTTATCCTGTTAAGGATAGCGATGAGTATCTCCAGCTTGCTACCACCCGTCCCGAAACACTTCTTGGTGATACTGCCGTTGCAGTTCATCCTGAGGACGAAAGATATAAGCACCTTATAGGCAAAACCGTTATACTTCCCCTTGTAGGCAGAGAGATACCCATAGTTGCTGATACCTATGTAGAAATGGATTTCGGTACAGGCGTAGTTAAGATAACCCCCGCACACGACCCCAATGACTTTGAGGTCGGTCTCCGTCATAGTCTCCCTGTTATAAATGTTATGACCGATGACGCTAAAATCAACGAGCTTGGCGGCAAATATAACGGTATGGACCGTTACAAGGCAAGAAAGGCAATTGTTGCCGACCTTGATGCGGGCGGATATCTCGTTAAGGTTGAGCCCTTAAAGCATAATGTCGGCTCCTGCTACCGTTGTAATTCTGTTGTTGAGCCTCGCGTTTCAAAGCAGTGGTTCGTTAAAATGGAACCTCTTGCAAAGCCTGCTGTTGAAGCGGTTAAAAACGGTGATATTAAATTCATTCCTTCCCGTCTCGAAAAAATCTACTTCAACTGGATGGAAAATATAAAAGACTGGTGTATTTCCCGTCAGCTTTGGTGGGGTCACAGAATTCCTGCCTGGTACTGTCCCGAGTGTGGAGAGGTCATCGTTTCCCGTACCGATCCCGCTAAATGTACTAAGTGTGGCTGCGAAACACTTCATCAGGATGAGGATACTCTCGACACTTGGTTCTCTTCGGCTCTCTGGCCCTTCTCAACCCTTGGTTGGCCCGAGGAGAACATCGACCTTAAGTATTTCTATCCCACCAACACCCTTGTTACAGGCTACGATATTATCTTCTTCTGGGTTGCCCGTATGATATTCTCAGGACTTGAGTATACCGATACCGTTCCCTTTAATACCGTACTCTTCCACGGAATTGTTCGTGATGCTAACGGTCTTAAGATGTCTAAATCCTTAGGCAACGGAATCGACCCCCTTGTAGAAATCGAAAAATACGGCGCAGATGCTCTTCGTTTCACACTCGCTACTGGTAATACCCCTGGTAACGATATGCGCTACAGCCCCGAAAGGGTAGAGGCAAGCCGTAATTTTGCCAATAAGATCTGGAATGCCGCACGCTTCCTTCTTATGAACCTTAAATCCCAAGAAGAGATGCCCCTTCCCTCAGAACTTGCTCTTGAGGATAAGTGGATACTATCAAAATATAACGACCTTGTAAGGGACGTAACCGAAAATCTCGATAAGTACGAGCTGGGTCTTGCTGTTGCAAAGCTTTACGACTTTATTTGGGACGTATTCTGCGACTGGTATATAGAGCTTTGTAAGTCTCGCCTTAGCGGTGAGGACGAAGCTGCCGCTGATACCGCACGTGCAGTGCTTGTATATGTATTCAGCGGAGTGCTCAAGCTTCTTCATCCCTTTATGCCTTTTATTACTGAGGAAATCTGGCAATCTCTGCCCCACAGCGGTGCCGCTATAATGGTGTCAAGGTGGCCCGAGTATACAGAGGAGCTTAACTTCAGCGCAGAGGCAGAAAATTTCGAAAAGGTAATTTCCGTAATTCGTGCAGTTCGCAATCGCAGAAGCGAAATGAATGTTCCTCCTTCAAAGAAGGCAAAAATCTGCATTGCCTCACCCTCAAAGGAAATATTTGAGGACGGTGCTGCATTCATCTGCCGTCTTGCTTCGGGAAGCAGTGTCGAAGTTGCAGATAACTTCGATATGCCCGATGCAGTTCTCGTTGTAACCGACAGTGCAAAGGTTTATATCCCTCTTAATGAGCTTGTCGACTTCACGGCAGAACTTGCCCGTCTCGGTAAGGAGCTTGAAGCCGCAAACAAGGATAAGTCCTTCTACGAGGGCAAGCTTAACAATGCCGGATTTGTTGCAAAAGCACCTGAGGCGGTAGTAAATCAGCAGCGTGAGCTTCTTGCAAAAACTCTTGACAGAATTGCTCTGCTTGAAGAAAGCATTGCAAAAATCAAGGCACAAATCTAATATTAAACCGTATGCCGTTGGCATACGGTTTACCTTTTGGTGAGATTTTATGAATTATAACGAAGCACTCGAATACATTCATTCTCTCCTTGTTTTCGGCTCACAGCCGGGGCTTGAGAGAATAACCAAACTGCTCGGAAAACTCGGCAATCCGCAGGACAGCTTAAAATTTATCCACGTTGCTGGCACAAACGGCAAAGGTTCTACCTGCACTATGCTTTCGGAGGTCTATAAGGCGGCAGGTCTTAAAACAGGTCTATATACCTCGCCCTATATTGTTGATTTCAGGGAAAGAATGCAGATAAACGGTGAATACATCGCGAAAGAAGACCTTGCCCGTCTCTGTGAAAGGGTAAAAGCCGCAGGGATTACAGTAACCGAGTTCGAATTTATCACAGCCCTTGCTATGCTTTGGTTTTATGAACAAAAATGCAATATAGTTATTCTCGAAGTAGGCCTTGGCGGAAGATTTGATGCCACAAATATAATAAAATCACCCCTGTGCTCTGTGATTATGAAAATCGACCTTGACCATACTGCAGTTCTCGGCGACACAGTAGAGCAGATAGCCTTTGAAAAATGCGGAATAATTAAGGATGGCACACCCACCGTTACATACCCCCTTCAGGATGAAGGGGCTTTGGCTGTAATAAAAGAGAATAGCCAAAAACTCATCATTCCCGAAACAGAATATCTTACATTTGTCTCATCGTCTATCGGCGGCAATGCTTTTGTTTATAAAGGCAGAAGCTACCGCACCCGCCTTGTGGGTAGGCATCAGATATATAATGCAATAACGGTTATTGAGACTGTTGATGCTGCAGGAATAGATATTAACGCTACTGCGGTTTCAGACGGTATTGCCGCAGCAACCGTCCCTGCAAGACTCGAGCTTATAAGTGAAAAACCAATCGTATTTCTTGACGGTGCTCATAATCCAAACGGAGCTCAGGCATTATCCGATTTTATGCGTCGCTATAACGGTGATATAGTCGCCGTAGCGGGAATGATGGCAGATAAAAACTGCGACGGTTTTCTGAAAACTGTGCTCAGATACTGTAGTAGCCTTATTACGGTTACAGTGAAAGAAAATCCGAGAAGCATATCGGCTGAAGAACTTTCTCAGATGGCAGGTGCCTATATCAGTGACGTAACAGCGGCAGAGGATTACGATTCCGCAATAGAACTTGCTCTCAAAAAATCAGGAGGAGTAAAGCCTGTATTTGTGTTTGGCTCACTTTACCTTGCAGGTGCTGTGCGCTCAAAACTAATTTCTAAATTAAATTCTTAAATTCGACAGCAGAATATAACAATCTATTTAAAGACAAGCCTTTATAATTCTATATAGGCTTGTCTTTTATTTTATACGGAGGTGCAGATATGAATATTACATCCACCGGAGAGGTGCTCACGGTTTATCTTAAAGGAGAAATAGACCACCATTCGGCAAGGGGAATGAGGGAAGAGATAGACAAAGCGGTAGAGTTCAATATGCCGTCACTTCTCATTCTTGATTTCTCAGAGGTCACGTTTATGGATAGCTCAGGAATAGGGCTTGTTATGGGAAGGTTTAAGATTTTACAGAAAAACGGAGCAAAGCTCAATCTTTCCAACCTTTCGGGAAACATATATAAAATAATGAAGCTTGCAGGTATCGACCGACTTGCAACAATGGATAAAGGAGAAGAGTAAAATGGATGGAAACAAATTTACAATGACAGTACCGTCAAAATCCTGTAACGAAAGCTTTGCAAGGGTAACTGTGGCAGCCTTTGCTTCGCGGCTTGATCCAACCCTCGAAGAGATTGCAGATATAAAAACCTCGGTGTCAGAAGCGGTGACAAACTGCAGCGTTCACGCCTATCCCGATAAAATAGGTATGATATACATAACCTGCGAGATTATCGGGGAAGACACCGTAAAAATAAAAATACGCGACAGAGGATGCGGAATAGAGGATGTAAAACAGGCTATGGAACCCCTTTTTACCACAGGAGGTGAGGAGCGTGCAGGTCTCGGCTTTGCCGTTATGGAAAGTATGATGGACAGCGTCAGGGTTACATCAAAAGTAGGCAGAGGAACAACCGTTACAATGAAAAAGAAGATAAACTCAAAAGACGATGTGTAACAGAAACGAGCTTATCGAAAATAACGTCCGTCTTGTTCATTCCTGTTGTAAAAGATTTGTAGGCAGAGGAATAGAGTATGACGATATATTTCAGGTGGGATGTGTAGGTCTTGTCAAAGCGGCTGACGGTTTCGACGAAACAAGAGGGCTCTGCTTTTCCACATATGCCGTACCCACTATAATAGGAGAGATTAAAAGACTGTTCAGGGATAGCGGAAGCGTTAAGGTCTCTCGTTCGATCAAGGAGCTGTCACTAAAGGTTCAACGGGAAAAGGAACAGCTTGAAAAATACGGAGTAGAAGTTACCGTGTTAATGTTAGCAGAGCGGCTTGGCGTCACTGCTGAAGAAATAACCGAAGCACTTGACGCTTCACGGCAGGTTTTGTCTCTTACCTACGAAAATGAAGACGGCTCGGTAGAAATGCAGCTTCCAAGTCAAAGCTATGAAAATGAAATATGTTCTCGAATTCTAATAGATGAGGCAATATCACGTTTAAATGTCGAAGAACAGGAAATAATAAAACTCAGATACTTTTCGGAAAAAACTCAAACCGAATCTGCAGAAATATTAGGAATATCACAGGTGCAGGTATCAAGAAAGGAGAAGAAGGCCCTTCAAAAATTGCGTATATATATGAATTAGTTTATTCTGTTGGTAAAAACTATCAAAAGGAACAGAAAAACTGAAGCTTTTTTGCATTATTAAACAAATGAAAAAATTTTAAAAAAAAATCGAAAAAAAGTGTTGACATTTGAAAACCACTGTGGTATTATAATCGAGCACCGCAAAAAGCGGCGCACAACGGACCTTGAAAATTAAACAACGACAAACAAGAAATTGGACCCGACAATTAATTTGAGAAATCAAAGTAAATTAAGGACAATTCAGACAAAACGCCAGTTTTGAATGAAGTCTATTTAGAGCAGAAAT
>JAZQGH010000195.1:0-24252 GCA_045539925.1 Acutalibacteraceae bacterium
CTGCGTTTGAAATACTATAGTGTAGAAGGCATTATCGGACGGGATTCGACTCGCGCACTGCGGTGCTTGGTCGTTCGCGGCTCTGACAGTCCACCGGACTGTCATTCACTACCGCTCCTACTTCGAATCCCTGACACAAGATAATCGAAAAATAAAAAGAAGAGATTCTAAACGAACCTCTTCTTTTCATTTTTGGTGACCCGGACGGGATTCGAACCCGTGTTACCGCCGTGAAAGGGCGGTGTCTTAGGCCTCTTGACCACCGGGCCTTATGGTGGCTGTAATTGGATTCGAACCAATGACACTCCGGGTATGAACCGAATGCTCTAGCCAACTGAGCTATACAGCCATTTTGCATTGCTGATATATTATAATTGCTGGACCACCTTTTGTCAACACTTTTTTTAAAAAAATTTGGAAAAGTATAGTTTTACCCTTATTATTGACATATGCTCTGGTTTATATTAAAATAATTTTGCAGCCTGTTTTTGGGTGCCATAATGTTTTTGGGTTTTTCAACCTCTCTGTGTGAATAACTGTGGATAACCTGTTGAAAAAAGTTAATAACTTTTGATAAAACGGGTTAAACCCTCAAAAAACCCCTTAAATTCGACATTTTTTTGCAGACCTTTAATTAACAGCTTTAAAAGTTATCCACTTTATTAACGGAGTTATTCACAACCTACTGGTTGATGCGGTTTACATAACAACACGAATTATTGTTACGGAGAAACAGTTTTTTATGAAAATTATTAAATATTCTGCCTTAAAAATCACTGCAGTGGTTTTAGCGCTTCTGCTTTCGGGCTGTAGTCTGCAGATAGGCGGCAGCGAGGACGCATATTCCAAAATCACAGACTTTGAGCCCCACATTTTCGAGTTTTCTGAGGGGGTTACCGCCTACGGATATTACGACATCGGAAACTGCCGTAAGCTTAATGGGGATGTTTACACATTGGTTATTTTTCTCGATGACGATGTGAGCAGTTGGGATGACGAAGCAAGAAATACTTTTTATAATAAGCGGTTTTTCCCGTCTGTGGAGTATCTTAAAAAGGAAGCTGACCGCAGGAATGTAGACCTTAACCTTAAAAGCGGACAGTACACCACCAAGCAGGATCTTATCAAGCCCCTCCGATATGACGGAATCGTGCAGCCTACGGCTGAAAAGATTATTGAAAATCTCGATATCTTCAATCAAACCGCACAGACTCTCGGCTTTCCCAATAAGGAGGTAATGCACGCTTTTTTGCAGCATAATACGGGGGTAGAGCAGATAGCCTACATACTTGCTCTTAACAAATCGGGCAGAGCCTATGCCGTATCCGACAATCTTTATAACGATATAGACGCCATAGAGTTTGTGGTTGCCTTCTCCTCTAACGAAAACGGAAAGGACGATGTCGGCTCCTCTATTCTTCACGAAATGCTGCACCTTTTCGGCGCTGCCGACCTTTACGACCCTACGGGAGAGTATCCTGAGCGCAAAAAACTTTGCAAAAAGCTTTATCCCAACGACATAATGATGAAATCTGCCACCAACCCGGATATGCTCGAAATAGGCAGACTTACCGAGTGTCTTATCGGATGGAGCGATTATTTCCCACCCGAGTGCGACTGTCCCGAGTGGTGGCAAACCACTGCACAGGATCACGCACACAGAAAGTAGATAA
This sequence comes from Acutalibacteraceae bacterium, assembly GCA_045539925.1. Classification (GTDB taxonomy): domain Bacteria; phylum Bacillota; class Clostridia; order Oscillospirales; family Acutalibacteraceae; genus SFWF01. Next base: position 1,674 of record JAZQGH010000195.1, read on the forward strand.
AAAATACGGCTAGGCTTAGCGTGATACTCTTAACGGAGTATCACGCAACTCTATTCGCCTGACGGCGAGTTATATTGCTTCGCAGTGATATTATGCTACGCATAGTGATATTGTCCTGCGGACAGTTTATGGCGAATAGAATATCACGAAACCGATAAGTTTCATATCACTTTCGCAAAGCGAAAATATCACGCTGACTTTAGTCAGCATATCACTTATCAGACAAAAAGAAAGAGAAGACTCGTTATGATACGAATCTTCTCTTTTCTGTTGCTCTGTGGGTTTGGGCTACTGCCCAAGTGCATTTGTACTTACAAATGCGATGCTGGTTCTTAGCTGAATTTAAAAGAATTCTATTTTCTCCGATAAGAACAACGCACTTTTGCCTAGCCGTATTTTTTATACTGAATTTTTCATAAGCATAACCGAAAGTCGAAAAACACCGTCGGCAGCTTCTATCTTAATATCTCCATCGTATTTTTTGACAATAACATTTATTGACGTCATACCTACGCCCGTAGAGGCAAAGCCTCTTTTTTTGGAAAGATATTCTCCTTTGATTCGGCGCGTCTCACCGTCATAGCTGTTATCAAAGGTCATATAAATTCTATCCCCGTCCTCAATAGCGCTAATGGAAATAAAACGCCTTTCAGGGGGGAGAGCGGAAGAAGCTTCTATTGCATTTTCCACCGTATTTCCAAGGAGTACGCAAAGGTCGGAATCTGCAATACCTACCTTATTGTTTATGCGGAAGTTTACCTTAATAGGAATTCCCAGCTCTTTAGCCTTGTGAATATAGTGGTCAAGAACGGCATTTGCGGCATAGTTTTCGCATATCTGAATACGGGATTCAAGCGGCAGGTGACCGACGATGTCGGCAATGTATTCGCTTAGCTTATCGTAATCCTTATCTTTAACCATTGACTGAATAGCCGAAAGATGATGCCTTAAGTCATGACGGGCGGCGCGAGTCAGCTCAATGCTTTCCACAAGGTCAAGATATTGCTGCTCCTGTAGGGAAAGCAGAAGCTCGTTGCGTTCATTTAAGTCCTGAAGGTGTATTCTCAGCTCATATCGTGCGGCAAGGAAGAAAAGAAGCCAGCAAACAGCTACAGAGCCCACCCATAAAACTACTCTTCCAAGCACATCCGCAAAGGTGATGGTCGAGTCGTAGAGGTCGCTTACAAGAATAAGCTCAGATAACGCTGCCGAAAAGGGAATAGGCCATAAATAGTGCCAAACGGTGCTGTCCGTAATGCGGTCGGCTTCTTTGCCGATTTTTGCCCACATCCATATAAGAAAGGGATAAAGAGTTATGATAATAATAAACCTTATAATGCTGCTTAGCATAAATTGAGGAGTCTGGACGGGAATAAACTGCCTTATATATACCGAAATCACTGAAATTCCCACAGAAAAGGTTATTACAAGAGAAAAAACAAAGGTTGCCTTGGCTTTTGCCTGCTTTGTCGATATGAGCATAATGGCAAAGAGAATTACTATATTCAGAAGTCTGACAAGCTGAAACAGGTCCTCTCCGACCGAGGGAAGCAGTGTGAGACAAAAGGAAAAGCAGGAGACAGCAACCGATGCAGCCAACCATACGATAAACGGGCATTTATAAGAGAAACGCAACTGCTTTTTGACGGGTACAAACACAAAGTATGTAAAGGGCACCGTATCAAGAAGCAGGGAAACAAGCAGCCAAATGTTAAACATCGCTTAAGACCCCCTTGCGGTTTTCCAGAACCAGTCGTTTACCGTCTGCTGGAGTTTTTTCTTATCTCGGCTTGGCAGAGGTACTAAAGAACCGTCCTTCATAAGCAGACCGTCCTCGGTAAAGCGGGAGATAAGATTCATATTGACAATATAACATCTGCCAACCTTTAAAAAAGAGGGCTCTAGGCTAAGGTCGGCTTCAAATTCGCCTATCTTTTTATATGTTGGGTAACTGCCCTGATCGGTATGTACCGAACAGGCTCTTCCTGAGGTCTCAATATAATGAATTTTACGCAGGGGAATGGTGTAGTCGATACGCTCCGAAACAAAGCTCAGTCCCTTCTGGCTTTTTTGCATGTGCTGTCTTGCGCGCCAGATTGCATCGAGAAAATCTTCATAAGAGTAGGGCTTAACAAGATAACCGTCGGCCTTAAGCTTATAGCTTTCCGCTGCGTGGTCGATTGAGGTGGTGCAGAAAATTACACTTCCCTCATAGCCCTTGGCTTTAAGCTCTGCGGCGACCTGAGTGCCGGTGAGCCCGTCCATATAAATGTCGAGAAAAATAACGTCGGGGGGAGTTATGGTTCCGTATACGCGAAGAAGGTCCTCTCCGCTTTGGTATTCTGTTATCTGAAGCTCTAAATTGTCGTCTTTTTCAAGGCGGCGGATGTAATCTTTCAGCCGATTGCGTTCTTCAGCAATGTCATCACAGATAACTATCCTCAAAACAGGTCATCGCCTTTCTAATTTATTATATATTATATAATACTATTTTAATTTTAATATTTCAAGGGGAAGTTACAGGGGCGGCGTCGTAAAATATCAACTAAACTACATTTCGCACAAAAAAATTGCATTTCACACAAGGTTTGGAATTTTTGGAAATTTTTTTGGTATATTATAATCAAAGAATAATGAGAAAGGCGGTGACCTATGTATGTAGCAGTTTTATCGTCCGATAAACTCAGGGCGAAGCGGCTGGGAGATAAAATTCTAGATACTTGTTTAAGTAACGGCTGCTACAGTACATTCATTCACTTCACGGCAGACAAAAGCTTTCTCGATGAACTGGAAAAGCTGGATGTAGGCACTGTCGTGCTGACAGCAGACAGTCATGAGGAGCTGAAGTTGGCAAAAACTATAACAGAATTAAAGCCAAAGGTCAAACTTATACTCCTAGGCTCCGACAGTGTGGCAGTAGAGGGTTACTCGTTAAGTGCCCACTACTGTGCAGCGGCAGAACCACAGCAGGAGGACCTTAAGCGGATTGCAGATGTGATATTCCCCGTAACATAAGAAAGGAAGAACTTAAATGACCATTAAAAACAACCTTGTAAAAAGAATACTTGCAGTATTCCTTGCAGTTGCAGTTTTCGCAGTTACGCTGCCGCTGTCAGGATTTGTAGCAGGAGCTGCAACCTCCGACAGTTACTATAACCGTGTAACAGACGCAAATACTATGGACCTGTGGAAGGAATACTTCGACCTTGAAGATCTGACCACTGCAAACGCAGGCGGTGTCTGGACCGACAAATCGGTATTCACAAATGCAGACGCCTTTTCCGACAGCGGACTTCAGATGATAGATAGCGGTAAAAACTTTTTGACCGCCCTTTCGGCTCTTTCCGCTAATAAGGAGATAGTAGGTTATTCTACCGTTCCCACCGATACCGTGTTTATTCTCGACCTTTCAAACTCTATGTCGAGCAGCTCGGTAACCGATCTGGTAGACGCAACCAATCAGGCAATTGCTAAACTGCAGAATATGAACAATAATAACCGCGTGGGTGTTGTGCTTTATTCGGGCGCAAGTGCAGACAGAACCTACGATAACGCGGTTGCCCGTCTTATGCCCATCGACCGTTATACCACAACCAACCGAGACGGCAAATTTATTGAATATAACAGCGGTACAGTTCGTCTTGTAAGGAGCGGAAACAGGGTGCAGGTAAGCGGCTCCAACGGAGCAGTAACCTCCGAGTCCAAGGCTCATAGCGGTGCTACCTACATTCAGGCAGGACTTTGGGAAGCCTGGCAGATGTTCAGCGAGATTCCCGATAGCGATATTGTTATCGGCGATAATAACTGGCAGTCAGACAAGGGAAGAATGCCTATAGTTGTTCTTATGTCGGACGGTGCCCCCACCCTCGGAACAAGCCATTATGATGATGTCGAAAACTCCTTCTATGGCAGTGGCAACCAAAACAAAACAAAAGCCAACGTGGGAATCGGTAACGATAGCAACATCACCGTAGGACAGGGCTTCTTGGTTCAGCTAACCGCGTCCTATATCAAAAACAGCATAGAAAACAAATATAAGGTACACGAAGAGAACGGCGCAGGCAGAAGCCTTTTCTACACCCTTGGCTTTAACATAAACAGTCTCGGCAGCACTTCGAGAACTGTTGCAACCAGCGTTCTTAATCCCGATTCCACCACCGCTACTGACAGTCTGTGGAACACCTATAACAGACTTAGCGGCGACAACACAATGTCGGTAACGGCAGGCGGACGCAACGGCGGCACCACCACCGTCGCCGTCAGCAAAAACTCCTATGCAACCTCTAAATACTATGTAGACGAATATTTCTCGGCTTCGGGCGACGGACTGACAGATGCCTTTGAGGATATAGTAGAAGAAATTATACTCCAGTCCCGCTACTATCCCACCCACCTAGAGGGTGGCAGCCCCGACTTTGCGGGTTATGTAGAATTTACCGACGAGCTTGGCGAATATATGGAAGTAAAGCATATAAACGGTATTCTCCTCGGGGACACTCTCTTCGACGGACATATGATGGCTTCCAAGCTTAACGACCGCGATGAAGACGGTCTCGGTTCGGTAGAAAGCCCCACTGTACTGGGTGACGAGTTTATCCGTGCGGTTAAAACCCGCCTCGGAATAAGCGATACCGTCGAAGCACAGACCCTTGTAGCTGAAGCATATAAGACAGAACAGATATGCTATGTTACCGATAATAGAGGAAATGTTATAAAATGGTCCAACTACATCGGCTGGTTTGCCGACGCAGAGGGCAAATATGTAGGACATTGGAATGAGAATCCCGCACAGGCGGTTCCCGCAGGAGCAGTCTACAGGGTAAAATCCTACGGCTTCCTTGGAGAGACCACAGGCAGCATCAAAAACTCTGATATGATGTATATGTCTGTTCAGGTAAAGACCGATATCGCAACAGGCAAAGAGACCGTATCCTGGAAAATACCTGCCGCTCTTGTTCCTATGGTCACCTATCTTATAGAGGTTGACGGTACAAGTGTAGACAAGGCTACAAATGTACGTATGAGCGTTGAGGACAAAAATGTAGAGCCTATCCGTCTTGTATACGAAACAGGTCTCCGCTCCGACCTTAACGAGTTCAATATTACCCGCATTCAGGATGCAGAGCATATAGCAAGTGATGGATATACCCGAGTTTTCTGGAACAACTACTTTAACATCGATGCCGAATCTCACGACCAGCACATCACTGCTATGTCGGAGTTTACACCCAATAAGGAAAACGAGCGTTTCTACTATACCTTCGATTCTGCAGTTCATAAAAAGGTCGGAGAAGATTATGAGATAGTCTCTCAGGCAGAGGGTCTCGACCCTGAAAATAAAACCTATTATCACCGCCGCTACATTTTCACAGATGATTCCGACATTCCGGTTTTCTTCTATGAGCAAATGTCAAAGGCTTCGGTACAGGCGGCTCTTACTAACGGCTTTAAGAGTGATTTTGAAAGCCTTGAGCACAATACAGTAGGTGCATGGGTAGTACCTGCGGGAACCCCCGCCCGTGAGCTCCAGATGTACGACAGGGAGAAGACCGAAAACACCACAAATTCGGCAGAAATGATCTTCCATCCGTATCTGAGTGAGCATAACAATCTGGTTTATGTTGATATGAACCTTGGTAATAACGGACTTCTCGCTGTAACCCCAGCAACAGGCATCAAAATTTCCAAAACCGTAGATATTTTTGAAGAGGGCACATCAGATACCTTTAAATTCCGTATTACCGCCACTGAGAGCGGCACCTTCGACAGCTGGATAACTGCACTTGATGCAACCCCGTCGGGCGAGGGCACACCGATAACCCTCAGAAACGGTGTTTACGAGTTCGAGATGAGCAAGGACCAGACCTTCTGGCTTTCGGGACTTTCTGCAAACACTGAATATACTGTTGAAGAAATTTCGGATAATGGCGATTATAAGATAAAATCTGTTCATGTTAACGGAGTTTCCACAGGAAAGGCTGCAGTAGGCACAGTAACACAGTATCACATAGATGATATAGACTTTGTTAATACCGCAGTAGGCGAGGGCGACCTTGTTATCACAAAGCAGGTAGTTGACGCAAACGGAAATACCGTCGACATAAACGACAGTGTTACCTTTACTGCCGAAGTTTCCCTTAAAGATGTAAACAATAATCCCGTTTCGGGCTCCTTTAAGGCTAATAACGCCGCAGGCGAAATTACTGTTCCTGCAAACGGTATCTTCACAGTAACTCTTAAAGAAGGTGAATCCTTCGTTTTGAGAAACATTCCCGAAGAGACCCGCTACACCGTTACCGAAACCGATATCCCCACAGGCTTTGCCCTTAATACCCAAAGGAGCAGCCTTAGCGGAATAATCGATACCGCCGCAAACGATCAGGCTCTCATAGTTAATAACTATGTTCCCGTGTCTACTTCAGGCGAAGATGTAAGCGTTGTTATAGGCAAGGAGATAAGCGGAAACCGTACAGTTTGGTTAGACGGCGAAAGGTATGAATTTATTCTCCACAGATTAAACGGTACAGCACCCGCAACCGAGGTATTCTCTACCGCTATAACCTCTCAGGATACACCTAAGACCGTAACCCATAGACTCAGCACCGAAACCTTTGAGGCAGCAGGCACCTATTACTACAGCATAACCGAAAAGATCGGTACACAGGGAGGCATCACCTACGACACCGCAGCCCGTCGCTTCTCTATAGATGTTGCAGATGCTGATATGGACGGAGACCTTGAAATCGTTGCTGTTAACAATGTGGTAAATACCGTTGTTTCTAAAGATGGCAACAGCTACACAGTTTCGGCAAACTTCAATAATATTTATCAGCCCACAGGCTCAGACACTATCACTATAAATGTTGAAAAGAGGATGCAGGGCAACTATCGATTAAACGGCTTCCAGTTTGCTCTCTACGATTCCGAGGACATTGTTAATGCAAACGAGATTCTCCGCTCTACTGTTACCGATGTAGAGGGTAAGGCAAGCTTCTCTATTACCTATGCTCCCAATATTGCCACTACTCAGGGAACGGTTTACACCTACTGGTTGGCTGAAATAGACACAGGCAATCCCAACATCACCTACGACGATACCGTCTACAAGGTAGAGGTAACCGTTAAGGATAACGGCGACGGAACCATCACAGCAACTCCCTTAATTTCGGGTATTGCACAGGGCGAGACTAACCCCATCTTTACCAACATTTTCACACCTTCCGCATCGGCTTATGTTACCCTCACCGCTAACAAGACCATCGAGGGAGACCGCGTACTCAATGCAAACGAGTTCGATTTTGTTATCGAGGCACTCACAGTCGGCGCGCCGATGCCCTCAAACACCACAGTTCATAATGCGTCAAACGGTGATGTAGTATTCGATACCATCGAGTTTGATACGGTTGGCACCTACAAGTACAAGATATACGAGTCTGATGCCGACAAGATAGGCGGCTTTACCTACGACGGCAGATTCTATGAGGTCACTGTAACCGTTACTGATAACGGTGATGCAACCCTTTCCGCAACAGTTTCGAGAGTTGTTAAGGAAAGCGATGCAGATTCGGGCAGAACCCTTGCCGATAACGAGCTTATTACCTTTAAGAACACCTATGATGCTACCGATGCAGTGGTAACCCTCTCGGGCACAAAGCTTCTCACAGGCAAGACCATGCAGGATAACGAGTTTGAATTTACTTTAAGCGCAGTTACCCAGAACGCACCCATGCCCGCAAATTCCACAGTATACAACAAGAAAAACGGCACCTTCACCTTTGGGCAGATAACCTTTGCAAAGGCAGGAACCTATGTTTATAGGCTATTTGAGGAAGAAAACGGCGACTCCCGTTACGATTTCGATAAATCGGTTTACACCGTAACCGTAACCGTAACCGACAACTCCCGCGGTCTTCTTACTGCAAGAGTAGTCCTGACTAAGGACGATATGCCCTCCAATGAGATAATCTTCCGTAATGCCTTTGTTCCCACCCCCATCACCTATGATATTTCGGGAACATTCGGCGGAGAAAAGACCCTCGAGGGCAGACCTGCTGTTGACGGCGAGTTTGAGTTCCAGCTCATAAACGCAATAAACGGTCAGCAGATAGGTGAGACAGTTAAGAACTCTTTGAGCGGCAGTAAGCAAACCTTCAGCTTCCCCGCAGTAACCCTTCCCGAGGCGGGTATATACCATTATAAGATTGCCGAGGTTTCAGGAGACGAAAAGGGAGTTTCTTATGATAAAACTACCTACCATATTCGTCTGAGTGTTGTACAGGAGGATAACGGAGACTTAACTATTGACGATCAGCGTCTTTATAAGGGCACCGTTTCGGTAGAAAATGTGGGCGGAGTCCCCACAGAGACGGTCAGATATGAGAATATAACCGCTCTCGGCGAAAACGGTATCGTCTTCAAAAATACCTATAAGGCAGACCCCGCTTATGTGACCTTGGAAGCCACTAAGGTACTCAGCGGACGCGACCTTGTGGACGGAGAGTTCAAGTTCGACCTTCATAAGACAGATTATAATTATGAGTGGAACGAGGACACCTTACTTCGTGACGACACCGTTCTAAAGCTTCAGGATGACGGCACAGGAAGAGTAACCTTTATGCCTCTTACCTTTAACGAAGAGGGAGATTACTACTTCGTTATCGTAGAGGACGAAAAGGACGAAAAGGGCGTCACCGCAGATAAGAATGTTTATAAGATATTGGTTATTGTAACCGATAATAACAAGGGCGACCTTGTTGCAACGGTTGAAGTAAACGGCGAAGACATTCAGGGCGATATCGCCGATACCGTTAAGTTCACAAACAGCTATAAGGCAGCAGAAAACGAGATAGTTATTAAGGGAACAAAGGTCCTTACAGGTAGAGATCTTGCAGAAAATGAGTTCACCTTCAACCTTTATGATGCTAAAACCGAGGGCTCAGCCATTGTTAAGGGAGACCTTAAAGAATCGGTTAAGAATGCAGCCGACGGCAGCTTCACTTTTAGGGCTATAAAGGTCAGCGAAGCAGGTGAATATCACTACTTCGTAACCGAGGATGCAACCGCAGCCGCAGAGGGCATCACTTACGATAAGAACGAGTATCATATCGTTGTTACCGTAACCGATAATCTCGACGGCACCTTCTCTGTGGCTTACAACTACAGCATTTCGGACAGTGCGGCAGAAAAGCTTATCTTTACAAACAGCTACACCGCACCCGTTCCTGAGATTGACATCCCCGAAATTCCCAAGACAGGAGACAACACCAATATTATTCTTTGGATTGCCCTTCTGTTTGTCAGCGGAGGCACCGTTACAGGTCTTGGAATTTACCGCTCTAAAAAAAGAGAATCATAAAACTTAAAAGTTGAACAAAAAGCAATACCAACAACACAGGCGCACAACATAAGGTTGTGCGCCTATTTTTTATTTGTGACAAGTAATTTTGGTGTATTTTCAGATAAAGAAAATCTCTCAAACTCAGAATAAACGCTGGGTTTGAGAGAAGTTGGTGCGGATGAAGGGACTTGAACGTCTGCATGGGGTTGCAAAACATTCGGCAACCTTGTAGGGCGAAGCATCCTCGATGTGCCGCAAGATACCATAATTTTGTACAACCCTTTTTGCTTCCCCCTGCATACTTATGGCTCGTCGGCCCAAGGCTTGCGCCTTCGGCACCCGACTTCACCGCTCTGCAGAGAAAACTTGCCACAGGCAACTTTTGTTTTTCTGCAGACCCTCTCGGGTTCAAGTCCCTATATAATAAAAAATAAAAGAAACCAACCTAAAGGCTGATTTCTTTTATTTGGTGGGGGTAACAGGACTTGAACCCACATGAGATTGCTCTCACTAGAACCTGAATTTCATAAATGGGTGTGCCGCCAAGTCCCTACGAGTACCTTGCAGTCCCCTGTGAAACCCTTTATTTATGCGGGTTTTTGACCAAAATCGCCATAAAGCCTTTAACCGTGCGCCCTGCACGGTTTCTCATTTTTCGGATATTTGTTAGAAGAATATTAGAACAAATGAGAAAACTAATATATTTACTTCAAAACAGACTTTTTAATAATAGAGATGTACTCGAACAATGAATCCATATATTCACTGTTTTTAAATTCCTCGTACAACTCTTCTTTTTTGAAATCATTAGAATCTAAACTATGCTTGTTTTTTGCCTTGAGGAAAAGTTCAAAAGAATCTATGAATTTCTGTATTATGTCTGCGTTGTGTATTATGTCTATATATTTAAATGAAGAAAAATCATCTACTTGTCTATCGTTTATACAATAAATTACGCTAGCAATACAATACATATTGCCATATTTTAAAAATATTTCCCCGAAAGTATCTTTGTAAGATAAATTCTTTTGTACCTTCTTATAGGAATTGGTTAATTCATATGCGTAATTAACAGGTGTATAATACTTAAGAATATCATTTGAGGATCTAACTTTTTTGAATATGTCTTTATGTAAAAATTCGTATTTTCCATTATTTTCTTTTACACTAATTAGTGCTCCTTTAGAACTACGCGCAGATCCCGGTTTTTGGATCATATAAGCCTCTACTAATTGTGCAAAATCATCTATGTAGTAACTATATTTATAAGTTGGAGTTCCGCCACGTTTATTAAGTTCAAAACAAATACTGTCATTTTCACACTCGTTCATAACGGAGTTGATGTTTTCTACAAATTCATATGTGGTTGCAATATCAACCTCGGATATACTTTTCTGTCTATTCAAAGAAACACTAACATCTTTTGCAAAAGATTGAGAAATATCATCTACTAGAATTACTCTTAATAGTACCCAAGCTTCTTTCAATTTTTCTTTCAATTTTTCATTTTCATTATACCATTTGGCGGCTGTGGTTATTGTTTGGGCTCCGTTAATTACTGAAAAGCAATTACTATTAAAGAATTCTATAATACTTGGTCTATCACAATTAAATTTGTCTTTGTTTGAAATTATTGTAATTCCGTTATTTTTAAACCAAAACTCTTGCGGCTTTTCGTTTAATGTTTTCTTTATTTCTTTTTCGACGTCTAATTCGTCAGATATTTTATATCTAACATTCAAATCAAACAGCGAATCTCCAATGATATTATACATATTTACAATGTCGTATAAAGAGGCAATGTAAACATAACCAGAAGGTTTATTTATACCCGCAGTTTTATTCAAATCATAATGCAAAGAATCCACACGATTAGTTATACCAATTTCATGCTTTTTTCTGGTGAAACTTATAAACTCGGCAGATATATCTCTTATTGTGCTAATTCTCCTATTTAAAGATAATTTCTTTGTTAAAGCATCTTTAAAATCCTTCTTATATTTAGGTGTATTAATGTAAAGTTTATCCTGGATATTGTTAACAATCAAAAGAATCTTACAGTTGTTTTTGGGATCAAATTCACCAGGTAATTTATTTATAATTCTTTCGGCAGATCTATTTGCGGAGGTTGTTTTTATTAAATAATAATAACAATAATCCTCTTCAGAATAGAAGTTATATACTCCTAAATGTTTTAACGAAACAATAATCTTCTCTATCTCGTTTTCAGAAACATCCACATCATTATTCTCAAAATAGAACTTTAATATTTTAGTGTAATTATTAATCCTTTTCGTCATTTGGTTCATCCTCTAATTTTAAAAATTCTTTTGAAGTTTGCACTTTGCCTTTAAAATAAATATCTATATCATTGAAAGCTTCTTCTACAGCATCATTATATTCTTTTATATAACTTGAATAATTATTTTTTCCATCATATTTTAATTGGCTTAGTCCTAGTTGATAGCTTCTTAATACTTTTTCGAGCTGTCTAATTAATTCGTGTGGTTTGTCAGCACTGTTAAAAATATGAAATAAATAATATTTGATTTCATTTTTTAAATTGCACATTAAGATTTTTAACTCACTATCGAAATCAAATGTTGAATTTTCAATATTCAAACTTTTTTTCTTTATTTCCTCAATTAAATTTTCCGCTTCCGGATATATCGAACCTGTATGGATTCCAAAGAAATCCTTTAACTCTTTGCGCAAGGTCTTTTTTGCATTTGCTGGTATCAGTATTTCTTCATACATATATTTAGGCAAATGATCAACATCATTCCCTTGAAAAAGAATAAATGCACCTTGTTGTGCTATTATACGATTATTGATTTTTAAATGATCTATTAACTTATGATTTTTTGAGAAAACCGAATTATTTAGAAAAGTATTTTTGTTACAGATTATATCATTATACGCTTTAGTAATATTATCGCCGGTGGGACAAAATAATTTGTCTATAAAAAACAAAAAAACCTTACCGTTATCCTCATCATATTCTGTTTCCTTAAGACGATAATATGGAGTAATAGCAAAATATAAAGCTACTAAAGAGTTATACGATACATCTAATAATCTACTTGGAAAACCATCATGTTGAGCAGAAATTGCGTTTTCAAGATATTTTTCGCCCTTGGAAATCTTATTGGCCCTCATTTCATCAAATATATTCTTTTCGAAAAAATCATAAGTTTTTAAATACTCTTCACGATAAATATTGGGCACACAAGGAGTAGGATATTCTTTGCATTCTCCACGGTAGGTTATGATGAAATTATCTGTATCTTTAGAATCTATAATATTAGAAATCCGCTTAATATAATCTTGAACATGGATAATAGTTGTATCATTCATTTTTGTAAAACACACCCTTTCATAAATAGTATTATAAAGAAATTATATAAATCACAATATTTAAATTCGCTACAATATAGTATTAACATAAGTTGCCCTTTTATATTTTAATAAATTGGATTTCTTAGTATTCGCAATTAATATATTACTGTAATTTATTATAGCGTATTTTGGCAAAATATTCAATATAATATCGAAGGATAAAAATATGTGTTATAAATATACGGAAAACACACATCACTTTCTTTGTTGTACAAAAGTTGGCCGAATTCAATCCATTTATATTGACTATTGCATTATTGTGACTAAAATGTCACTATCATTGTTTTATTAGACCACTTGTGTTATAATTATTTTTGGCGAAAAAGGAAGTGAGATAGTGACGAAAATATTATTGGTTGAAGACGATAAAACTATCGTTGCCAATTTAACAGAATTCCTCAATAACGAAGGCTATATAGTGAAAAGCGTTACCGGACAGACGGCAGCGTTAGATTTACTTTCAGAAGAAAAAGCAGATCTTGTTTTGCTTGATGTATCATTAGCAGAAGGAAACGGTTTCGCCACTTGCAAGGCCATTAAAGCTGAATATGATATCCCCGTCATATTCCTTACTGCATCTGGCGATGAGTTCAGTACGGTTACGGGATTTGAGCTTGGCGCAGACGATTATATTCCAAAACCTTTCCGTCCGAGAGAACTTGTGTCGAGAATCAAAAATGTTCTAAGGCTTACAGGAAATACAGGCAAAACTGTCAAACTTGGTGATGTGGTGGTCGATACAGAAAAAGGCACTGCCATGAAGAATAACAAAGACCTATTCCTCTCTGCATTAGAATACCGTCTTTTACTTGTTTTTATAAATAATCGTGGTATCGTGCTTACTCGCAATCAGCTCCTTGATGCGATTTGGGATGTTGCCGGAGAATATGTTAATGATAATACTCTCACAGTATATATCAAACGGCTCAGAGAAAAGATTGAAGATGATCCTGCAAATCCACAAATTATTCTGACAATGCGAGGCATAGGATATAAGGTGGAATTATGATAAATTTACTAAAAAATAAAGAAGTTCGAAAAACGTTGATTTTGCAAATAATAGTTGCTTTGGCATCAGTAATAATATCAAACTTCATTGATGAACGAGCCGAAATGGTTGCGTTGATTTTCTCCGCTCTGTTTATTTTGATTTATTATATCAGCACATATAAGAGATACAAAAGAATTGCTTCACTTGCAAGTGACATAAACAAAGTCTTACACGGAGATAACACAATATCCCTTGAAAACTATTCTGAGGGAGAATTGGCTATTCTTCATAGTGAAATATATAAAATGACGGTAAGACTGCGTGAACAACAAAACAATTTAATAAATGATAAGAAATACCTTGCTGATTCAATTGCAGATATCTCTCATCAAATACGGACACCACTGACATCCATAAATCTACTTGTGCAATTATTGTCGGCGCCAAATCTCACCGATGAACGCAGACAAGAACTTACACACGAACTTTACGGTATGCTTTCTCGTATTGAATGGCTTATAACTACACTGTTGAAGATATCAAAATTGGATGCAGGTACGGTTACATTTAAAGAAGAAAAAGTCAGTCTCCAAACGCTTATAAACAAATCGTGTTCAACCTTGCTTGTTCCCATAGAACTGAGAGGTCAGGAACTCGTTATAAATGCAAACGGCGACTTTATAGGCGATTTGTCATGGACTTGTGAAGCCATGGGAAACATAGTAAAGAATTGTATGGAACATACACACGAAGGTGGTAAAATAGAAGTTGAGACTTCAGAAAATGCACTCTATACAGAAATAATAATTAGAGATAACGGAACAGGAATTGCGAAAGAAGATATGCCACATATCTTTGAGCGTTTCTACAAAGGAAAAGATTCAGATGATAAGAGCTTTGGTGTTGGTCTTGCACTCTCTCGAATGATAATAACCAGTCAAAAAGGTACTGTAAAAGCAGAAAACCACACTCCTCACGGTGCAAAATTCATCATCCGATTTTATAAGGGAATCGTCTGAACGGCGACTCCCTTTTTGTATTATGACAGATTAGTCACTTTGGAGTCACTCCTGTGTCATTTATATAAATTAGAATAAGGGTGTAAAAAGCGAAAGGAGTATTCCGAAATGGAAATATTAAGAGTTGAAAATCTAACAAAAGTATATGGTAAAGGTGAAAATGAAGTCCGTGCTATTGACGGTGTTTCCTTTACCGTTAATAAGGGTGAGTTTATTGCTATTATCGGCCCCTCCGGTTCCGGCAAATCTACACTTCTTCATATCCTCGGTGGTGTTGATAGGCCTACAAGTGGTAAGGTGTATATGGACGGCAAGGATGTTTATGCACAGAACGAAGAACAACTTGCTATTTTTCGCCGCCGTCAAGTAGGTCTAATTTATCAATTCTATAATCTGATTCCTGTTCTCAATGTTACCGAGAACATTACACTCCCCGTTCTTATGGACGGTCAAAAGGTTAATCAGGACAGACTGAGTGAGTTACTCACCACCCTTAAACTCACAGGTCGAGAAAACTATCTGCCGAATCAATTGTCAGGCGGTCAGCAACAAAGAGTATCAATAGGACGTGCTCTTATGAATGCACCTGCTGTTGTTCTTGCCGATGAGCCGACCGGAAACCTTGACTCCAAAAACAGTCAGGAAATTGTAGAACTCTTAAAAATGTCCAACGAGAAATACGGTCAAACCCTTATTATCATTACACACGATGAAAATATTGCTTTACAGGCTGATCGAATCATTGCTATAGAAGACGGCAAAATCACTCGTGATGAGGTGATTCGCAGATGAATATATTCAACAAGGTAACACTGCAATCGCTAAAGAAAAACAGAACAAGAACTATTGTGACCATAATCGGCGTTATTCTCTCTGCGGCAATGATTTGCGCCGTAACCACCTTTGCAAGTAGTATTTATAACTATGCATTAGATAATGCAATCTATGTGGACGGTGACTGGCATGGCTCTGCTGAAGACATTGACAGTAAAACATACGAAAGCATTAAAGATGACAGCAAAATAAAAAGCTATGTTTACGCTCAACAACTCGGTTATTCAAAAATTGAGGACTGTAAAAACGAAAACAAACCTTATCTATTCCTTTTAGGTGCATCTGACGGTTTCAACGAAATGATGCCCGTTCACATTACATCAGGTAAATACCCGACATCCTCATCAGAGATTATAATTCCCGAACATCTATTTGAGAATGGCGGTGTTGAACTTAAAATCGGTGATACCCTCCAACTTGCACTCGGAGTGAGAATGCTTGACGGCTATGAAATGAGCCAAAACAACCCATTTTATGTTTACGATGAAAACAACGAAGCTGTGCCAAGCGGTGAAACTCTCACGGTAAAGGAAACACGTTCTTACAAAATAGTCGGCTTTTATGAGCGACCTTCATTTGAGAATTATACAGCACCCGGATATACAGCTATAACAATTGCTGATAAACAAATTAGTGAAAAATACAGCTACAATGTTTGGTTTAAGATGAACGAAACGAAGGATGTTTATTCCTTTATTGAAGACAATAAGTTGCCCGGTAAAACGAATAGTTCTGTTCTCAGATACTCAGGCGTATCTCGTTACACAGGATTTAATTCGATGATACTCAGTCTTTCTATTATCGTTATAAGTCTGATAATGCTTGGCTCAATTTCGCTTATATATAATGCATTTTCAATATCTGTTGCAGAACGCACAAAGCAGTTCGGTCTACTTTCATCTGTAGGCGCAACTAAGAAACAACTCAGACGAATGGTTGTATCGGAAGCATTAATGGTTAGTGCTATAGGTATCCCGTTAGGCATTTTAGCAGGTGTCGGTGGTATCGGTATAACACTATTCTTTGTGGGAAATAAATTTGAAGCTTTGATAGGATATCCCATCCCGTTAAAATTAAGTGTATCGGCGTTGTCTCTTGTTGTTGCCGCTGTAATAGCACTTTTAACCGTTCTTATTTCGGCAATCGTACCCTCTAAGAGAGCAACAAAGGTTTCTGCTATTGAGGCTATCCGACAGAGCAAAGATATTAACACAAAAATAAAGAAAGTTCGTACATCTAAACTCACATATAAACTGTTTGGTTTGCCCGGTATGTTGGCGAACAAATACTACAAACGAAGCAGAAAGAAATACAGAGCTACTGTACTCAGCCTTTTTATGAGCGTTGTTTTATTTGTTTCCGCTTCGGCATTTACAGGTGCTTTGACCGAATCTGTTACCGACAGTTTTGGTAATGTAGAATATGACATTTTGATTTATGGTTATGAGAATGAGTTTGGAAAGGCAACGGTTGACGATCTCTTGAATGAACTAAAAAGTGATAAAGGTGTTAATCAGGTTGCATATACTCAAGGCTCATCATATTTCGTTACGGTTTCGCCTAATGAAGTATCAAAAGATTATTTGGAATATTATGCTACATCAGAAGAACTTTCGATTGATGAAATCGAAAATGTTGGTGTTTATACGAATTTTAAGTTCGTTGATGATAATGCATACAGAGATTTGTTGAAAAAATACAAACTTAATGAAAATGAATACTTTAATGCGAATGAACCTAAAGCAATTGCAGTAGATGGCAGAGTTATTTTTGATAGTGTGCTTGGTAAATATACTTCTTACAATGTGTTAAATTCTGAGGACACGGCGATGAGTTTCGTTGTAGAAAAGGTTTTTGATGGGTATTATTTTGAGGGACAAAGAGTAGACGAGAATGGAAATGCGATATATGTCTATAAGAATCAAGAAAATCCCGAAGAAACTATGGAATTAACAAGTGAAGAAGCTCTTGAAGAAAAAACTGTTGAACTTGGAAAAATTATTTATGATGCGCCGTTTTTCCTTGATGTAAACTCAAGGCTCACGATGATATACCCTATGAGTTTGCGTGATAATGTGCTGCCTGTTGAAACTTTTCTTAACAATGGATACAGTTACTATATCACTACCGATACGCATGTTGAAACTATGAGCGCGATTGATGAAACATTAAGCGACCTTAGTCTCGAAAGATTACGCACACAGGACATTGCAGCTCAAGAGGAAGAAAATCGTAATATCGTAATTATCATACAGGTATTTGCTTACGGCTTTATAATCCTTATTTCCTTAATCGCTGCCGCTAATGTCTTTAATACTATATCAACAAATATTGCACTCCGCCGTAGAGAGTTTGCAATGCTTAAATCGGTAGGTATGACAGCAAAAGGATTTAACAGAATGATGAATTTTGAGTGTATCTTGTACGGAACAAGAGCATTGTTGTTCGGACTGCCCGTATCTGTTGGTATAAGTTATCTCATCCATTTGGCTGTTTCCGAAGGATATCAGAAGGAATTTACTTTGCCTTGGGTTGCAATCGGTATTGCTGTACTCAGCGTATTCCTTGTTGTGTTTGTAACTATGATGTACTCTATGAGCAAGGTCAAAAAGGACAATCCTATTGATGCCCTAAAGAACGAAAATCTGTAATGAAAGAAGGAATGTAAAATGAAAAAATATATTGTTCCTTCGGTTGTTGCAATCGCCTCTTTAATAACAGTCTGCCTCTGTGTTTTCAGCAGAGGTAGAAAAGTCAAAGCAAAGCCGGAGAAACAAGGATGAAAGCAAAGAAAAAGATAATGAAAAAACTAATTGTTGTATTCCTTAGCCTTGCTTTAGTTGGAGTTGCAACTATCCTTATTGTTAACGGACATGTTAAATCCGTTGGCAAAGATAAAATTCTTACGGTAGAACAAACATTGGAACTTGAAGATGTGGACTGTATAATAGTTCTCGGTTGTCAGGTTAAAGACGATGGAAGTCTTAGTCATATGCTCCGTGACCGTTTAATGCGAGGACTCGAACTATATGAATCAGGTGCAGCTCCTAAACTTCTTATGAGTGGTGATCATGGACGAGAAGATTACGATGAGGTCGGCGCCATGAAAAATTATGCTACTGATAACGGTGTGCCTTCTGAGGATGTATTTATGGATCACGCAGGTTTCTCCACCTATGAAACTGTATATCGCGCCAAGGAAATATTTGAGGCTGATAAGGTAATAATCGTAACGCAAGGATATCATCTGTACCGTGCGTTATATATTGCCGAACAGCTCGGAGTTGAGGCTTATGGTGTTTCGTCAGACTTGAATACATATGGCGGACAGTCTATGAGAGATGCTCGTGAGGTCTTAGCTCGTTGCAAGGATTGGCTGATGTGTATTTTCAAGCCCGAACCAACCTATCTCGGTGAAGCAATTCCTGTAAGTGGTAATGGAGATTTGACAAACAACAAGTAAAAAACATTTGTTAAATGATCGGTATTAAAATACAAGACAAAAATAAATCATAAGCATTCAGCCCTTGTCTAACAATCGATAAGGGCTGAATTTATAAACTAAATTATATTAAAGTTGACAAATTAAATCAGTTGTAGTATAATAACCTTGCGACTGAACATAATATATACAGAAAGGAAGGTGCAGTTTGATGAATTTATATGAGTATCTTTTGAGTACATTCGGCACAGATGAGCCGTTATATACTACCGAAATCAATTACGGTGAATACTCAAAGCCTTGGCTTTATAAAGAACTTAATAAGCTTTGTGAAGATGGAAAAATCATTCGCTATGAACGTGGATTATACTATATTCCTACTCAAACGATTTTTGGCCCAAGCATACTTGATCCTAACAAGGTTATTACCAAAAAGTATATAAATGATGGTAAAGACACCGTTGGCTTTTATTCGGGTGTTACATTTTTGAATCAGTTGCGCCTGACTACACAATGTCCTAATGTTATTGAGATTTATACTAATAACGAGCCGTCTAACGTCCGTGATGCAACGGTAGGAAAACAAAGAGTACTTTTGCGTAGAGCGAGAACCACCGTAAATGGTGCCAATGCTGCCGTTCTTAGCTTTCTTGAAATGATGAACACCATCCCATCTAAATTTGTGGATGAAGATAAAAAGCCGCTTATTGAAAAATATATTACCGACAACCATATCACGAGAAAAGATATTTTACAGTATGCGCCCTTATTTCCGGACAAAGCAATCCGAACCTTAGTCGAAAGTGAGTTGATTTACAGTGTTGCACAATAATAACGAATTATTTAAGCAAATTATCCTTAGAACTTCTGAGGATACAGGCATCAAAGCCGCTATCATTGAAAAGGACTACTATGTAACCCTTTTCTTAAAATCTATCGTTAAAGAACTGCCCAGTATTATATTTAAAGGCGGTACATCGCTATCAAAGTGCTACAAACTGATTGACCGCTTTTCCGAGGATATTGACCTTAATATTGATACTGAAAGTAATCCCACAGAGGGTCAGCGCAGAAACTTAAAGAGAAGTATTGTTTCGGTAATTGATTCCTTTGCTTTCACTTTAACCAATGCCGATGATATCCGCAGTCGCAGATCCTATAACAAATATATTGTGGATTACCCATCGGCTTTCGGTACGGAGTACTTGAAAGAAAATTTGATTATTGAGACTTCTGTATATCTTCGTGCCTACCCGTCCAACAAAATGACGGCATCCAGTCTTATCTATGATTATCTTAACAAAAACGGCTATGATGAACTTGTATCTGAATACGGGCTTGAGCCATTTGAACTAAATGTGCAGACGGCAGAACGCACTTTAATTGACAAGTTGTTTGCCTTGGGTGATTATTATTTAGCTGATAAGGTTACCGAGCATTCAAGGCATATCTATGATATATACAAGCTACTTAATGTGGTTGCTTTGAATGATGATTTAAAAGCATTGGCAGTTGAGGTTGCCGCCGAGCGTAAAACCCACCCTGCCTGTCTTTCAGCGCAGGATGGCGTGAATATTGCAAAGTTATTACGGGAGATAATTGATAAAAAGGTTTATAAGGAAGATTATGATAGCATAACCTCCGCCTTGCTCTTTGAACCTGTAGAATACGATACCGCAATTAAAGCATTGGAAACAGTTTTGGTTAGTGAAATACTTGGATAATAAATCTTCACAAATTGTTTAAATTTTCATATAACTCTTTACTGTCGTTATGTAACCCTACATAACTCTATGGGGTTAGGCTTGAGCATTAAAAGAGTGGCAAAATCAAGGTTGACAAAGGGTTTTCCCCATGTTAAACTAATAATGACCTATTTAAAATAAAGCAGGAGTGTTTTTAAAAGATAACGAAAAATGCAATGTTCCGAGAGGGTTAATTGCGCTTGTTTGTTATGCTTGGCTCCTGCGTATAGGGCAAAGGCAAAAGGACTGCAAGTTAGCGCTTATCCTTCGGGGTAGGTGCTTTTTTGTTATCTTTTTGCCTTCTTTTTATGTTTTGTTTTCCGGTAAGTGACGGGTTCAAAATAAACGCATAATGGAAGGTGGTTCAAAATGATTGTTTTGACATGGGAAGTCAGTTGCGCCAAAGGTTTGGTGCCGAGTACTACAGTCTGAGTTCTGCGACAGACTACGAATCACTAGCAGAGAACCCTTTGAAGTTAAGGTATAACTTTATCAGTCGATGCTCTAAGGCTGATTATCCGTATAACCGAAGAACTGGAAATACGGAATTAAAGAGCTATCACTGTTTTGGCAGCGGACAAAGTGATATGAGATAGATAGGCGACACATTTTTAATCGACCTATTATGTTGCTCGGGTTTATGATTACCTGTAATAAATCAGATCCCACTTTCACGCGGTGGTCCGAAACAGGATAGTAGGAAAAGTCGTGATATACAAAACCCTTCACAAAGGTGATGTGAATTACAGGCTGACGGGAGTTAAACACATTACGGTTTCGCTCGTCGCCTTTTCCCGCTTTGCTTGCGTTCATTCTTGCAAGGAAATATCCTTACTGCGAATTTCACGCTTCGTACTTCTGAAAAAGGCGAACGAAGAAACTCTTCGACCTGCAAATAAATAATTTTTTGAGAGGTCGAAGCCGAAGAATGCAGTAATACTTCCGTATTACAAGTGATGAGGCAAGAAAAAACAGGAAATTATTATTTGACAGGCGTGATGGATTTAACTTCCGTCAGCCTGCTGTGCGGATAGCAGAGCCGTTACGAAACGAGGATTGTTCGACTGCGAACCTGCGCACACTGCAGACCGGATGGTAGAGTGTGACAAAACCACTTGTGCACAGTGGGCGAAGATGCAAAGTGCAATATACAGATCTGCTTTCACTTATGGCAATCTGTGAACGAAAATTTATAGAATCCACGACGTTTGAGAGTTTCGTCGTTAAATAAAACTGCTCGAATGGTGGTGCTACCGCCCATTAAGGGAAAACTCCGTCCCTTATGGGAATTGCATACGAAGTTTCTGGGATTTAATCGTAGTTTAAATACTAAATGAAAATCCCCGCCGAACGAGTTGTTTAGTCTCGGCCGGGATGAAATGCCTTGCACTCGGCGTAGCGTCAGCAAACAATACAAGGTTGTTTGCACTCTTGGATTTCAAGAGAACACGCACGGAAAATCTATTAATCTTGCGAAAAGTTTAATAGATTAAGCCAAGTACTAACCTTATTTTACAGCAGAATACCAGAACAAAACTTTCGCTTCGGGATGATTTATGACTGTCTCTTCGAGAGTGTATGATTTACTTTTCGAGAGAAAGTTGTACCTGCTAAACAAACCTTCGGCTCTCTGCAAGTTGTCATTCGTGTAATGAATGACAAGCTGCAGGAAGCCGAAGAAGATAACATACAAACTACAAAGCAGGTGCTATGACTATCATTTCTATGATGATAGATGATTGTCCTTTAGAAATGATTTATGACTCTCTTTTTGGGAGCCGAGCCGTTTCTATTGGACTTTAGTCAGATAGA
>JAZQGH010000196.1:0-1775 GCA_045539925.1 Acutalibacteraceae bacterium
CGTTTAACAAATTTATCCATTACATATTCTACCATATTTCGACAATCAAAACAATATTTAAAGCAAAAACTGCATATACGTTTTTGATTTGGAAAGAATATCTAATACAATATTAACGGAGGTAAGTTTATGTTTAAACACGAAAAGATGCTATTTCATCCTGTAGCGGTAGAGAAACCGAACCCGCAGTATGCGGCGCTTTTGCAGGAACAGCTTGGCGGCGGTAACGGTGAGCTTAAGGCGGCTATGCAGTATATGTCCCAGAGTTTTAGAATTAAGGACCCTGAAATTAAGGATTTATTTCTTGATATTGCCGCCGAGGAGCTTGGCCATATGGAGATGGTGGCACAAACTATCAACCTATTAAACGGACACGATGTTGATGCTCAGCAGGTGCCGTCTGGCGAGATTCAATCGCATGTGATTTTAGGTCTTAACCCCGGTCTTATCAATGCATCGGGTTATTCGTGGACCGGCGACTACGTAACGGTTACGGGAGACCTCTGTGCAGACCTCTTAAGCAATATCGCATCCGAACAACGTGCAAAGGTGGTTTATGAATACCTTTACCGCCAGATTGATGACAAAAAGGTGCGTGAAACCATTGACTTCCTTTTAAACCGTGAGGAAGCGCACAATCAGATGTTCCGAGATGCATTTAACAAGGTGCAGAACTCCGGCTCTAACCGAGATTTCGGCACAACAAAGGCCGCTAAAATGTATTTCTCTATGTCAGACCCAGGTCCTAACGCCTTTGCAACAAACGATACAAAGCCCGTTTCTTTTGAGTAAAACCAGAAAGCCGATGAGGAATCGCAAGATTTCCCATCGGCTTTTCTTATGGCTATATTTATTTACAGTCTTTACAAGAGTATTCGGGGACGGTGCGCTCGTTGATGACCGATTCATAGAGCCGCCATCCGCCTGCAAGGTTGTAGCAGTCATAGCCGTTGCCTGTGAGAATACGGCAAGCAAGGTAGGAACGAAGTCCCGAATGACAATGAACGTAAACAGGTCTGTCTTTCGGAATTTCATTTATTCTTTGACGCAGGGAGTCAAGCGGAATATTGACAAAGCCGTCAATTCTGCCACGCATTACCTCAAACGGTGTACGGGTGTCGAGCAGGAACACGCTTCCGTCGCGGGGAAGTTTTTCTACATCGTTCCAGAAGAATTGTTTTAGTTTTCCGCTGACGATATTTTCGGCAACGAAGCCGAGCATATTGACAGGGTCTTTTGCACTTCCGAAAGGCGGAGCATAGCAAAGTTCAAAGGTGGTAAGGTCGGTGATTTTAGCACCAAAACGGATAGCGGTGGCAAGCACGTCCATGCGCTTGTCCACACCGTCAAAACCGACGATCTGCGCACCGATTATTTTAAGCGTTTTCTTATCCCAAAGTGCTTTTATTGACATCTGTGCCGCCCCCGGATAATAGGTGGCATGGGATGCCGAATAGGTGTAGGTCTTATCGTAATCAATGCCTGCCGCAGTAGCCGACTTTTCATTAAGACCTGTGGTAGCAACAGTCATATCAAAGAGTTTTAAAACTGCCGAGCCTTGCGTTCCTGTATAAACGCTCTCGTATCCCGCAATATTATCCGCCGCAATTCTGCCTTGCTTGTTGGCAGGCCCTGCAAGAGGAATAAAGGCAGGTTTTTTTGTTATAAAATCCTCAACCTCAACTGCATCACCGACAGCATAAATATTCGGTATATTGGTCTGCATTTTGTTGTTTACAACAATGCTTCCGCGTTGGTTGAGTTCTATTCCTGCA
>JAZQGH010000197.1:0-55135 GCA_045539925.1 Acutalibacteraceae bacterium
TGCAAATGCATACATACCATTTGCCGTTAGCCTTGGTTACACCTACGGCGATGTATGGATATTTAGAACTGCCAACATACGACCAGTGTCCTTTGCTGTGGTGGAAACCGTCAGCAATGCGGTCGGTCATGCTTTCCGACGTGCCGAACCAATCGCCCATACCGATAGCTTCACGGCTGTAACCCTGATAGTAACTATCCTCGGCGGTCATACCATAGAGTGTCATATCTACGAACTCGCCATATTTCAATTCTTTACACACATCACGAATATCTGCGTGGGAAAAGTTGGTCGTAAGTTCATTTGCTCTGTATCGCGCTACCCCGGTTAGTCCGGGGAGCATCGTAGCTGCGGTATCGCCTTGTGCTATGCGGTAGGCGTTTATCTTTTCAATTACAAGCCTTTCGATGTCTGAAACATCAACCTCCGGCCACTCTATTCCCACATATGTTTTTTCCGCTTTTGGAGTTTCTTCAACCTTTGGCTCGGTAATTTCCGCCGCCGCCGGTTTTGCTATTTCAGTAGGTTCTATTTCCTCTTTCGGCTTTGCCGTCGTTGGAGGCTCTGTGGCGGTCACAGTTGGTTTGGTTGCCTGATCCTTGCTCTCAATCGAGGGAGATTCTTTTTCTTTCTCTGTCGGCTGTACCGCCGCCACAGGCGGGGTTGTTTCGGTAGGTGTTTCTATTATTATCGTTCCCGATACCGTTGTAGGTGGACTTTCCGTAGGCGGCGGTGCGGTGTTACCACCGCAACCCACCATACTCACGAGCACCCAACAGCAGAGAAGAAGGATTATGATTTTCTTCATATATCCTCGACCTCTTCCAAGCCTTGCATCACTTCCACCATTATGCGAGTAGCAAGGATAAAGCCCGAACTAAACGCTTCTCGCTCAGTGATGCAGGACAACTCGCTGGTGCAGTCCTTGATCTTTTCAAAGATTTCTTTTTGTTTCTCTGTAAGTCCTGCCGTTAATTCATCCTCATTTTTGCATATCAGCTTGACGAGTTTATCCACCCTCGTTCCTCGTTTGATGTACCTTTCGTGCGGACTGATGTTACCGTAGTATAAATCTTCAAGTGTTGTCATGCGCATTGCACCTCCTTTGCAACACAAACACATACCACAACACTTTCCACAAGTCCAGATAATTATTTATAAAAAGGGGAAAGCATTGCATTTCAGCATTGCTTCACATTAAAACACCTCTTCTACATGTTTTAATTCAGTTTTTAAAAAGGAATTAACCACATCGAATTTTTCCGATGCAAAATATTTTGCCATATTTTTTTATATGTAGTTGATTATTTCGAATTAATATGTTATAATCACCATAATGTTGTGTGGAGGTGACTATATGGATCATTTTTCCGTCTTGAATTATCAGGGCAGCAAAAAAAACTTACTTGAGTTTATTCATCAAAATGCTGCTTCTTATATTGAACCCGACTCCACGTTATTGGATATTTTTGCCGGCACATGTAGCGTGGGATACAGCTATAAAAGAGATTATACCATCTATGCCAATGATAGTGAATTATATTCATATATTATTTCAACTGCTTTACTTGGAACATATAAAGCAGATCCCCAAAAAATATTAATGCAAATAGATGATTATTTCTTTTCTAATATGAGCAAATTTTCAGAAGGCATCATAGAACAACAATTACAAGAAAAGACACTACTTTCAAATTCAGATAATTGTTCCGATCTAATCGAATTTTATGAAGAATTACCAACCGTTTGGAATCATAAAATATCTTTTAGCAAAAACCATAATAATTTCGAACTTTTTACTACATATTATTCTAGTTCCTATTTTGGTTTAAATCAATCAATAGAGATTGATTCTATAAGATATGCCATTGAACAATTCAAATCAACATCTTTATTCTTTCCGTTGCTTACATCTTTGTTTTTTGCGATGAAAGAATGTGTTTTTTCTAAAGACGGACATATGGCGCAACCTCTAAATTTAAAAGACAATGTATTTAAATTGTTTTTAACCCGCAATAAGTCCATTTACAATATTTTTAAAGAAAAGTTTCAGAGTTTCTTTTTGGATGAATTTATTAAGACTACAAAAAGCAACAAAACTTATAATATGAATTTTGAAGATTTAATAAAGCAAGACGATATAAAGAATAACGTTAGCTTTATCTACGCCGACCCCCCTTACACGGATATGCAAT
Source organism: Acutalibacteraceae bacterium (assembly GCA_045539925.1). Lineage (GTDB taxonomy): Bacteria > Bacillota > Clostridia > Oscillospirales > Acutalibacteraceae > SFWF01. Next base: position 2,196 of record JAZQGH010000197.1, read on the forward strand.
ATTCAAGATATTATCATTTATTAAATATCGTTGCAAAATACGATTATCCTGCTCCAACACAAAACTCCGGGAAATATACCAAGGGTCTATATACAGAAAATAGATATCAATCAAAATTAAGTGCCAAAAGCACGTGTTTAACTACATTCAATAATTTAGTTCGTTTTGCTAATGCATATAATAAAAACCTAGCTATTAGTTTTGCGTATCCGGCAGATGTCACAAAGCAAAAAACCGACAGATATGTGATGTCTATTGATGATATTAAAGATTCTTGTTCTAAAGAATTTGGAGCAACAAATGTTGAGATCGCGACATTAAATTATTCTCATTCAAACAACAGAAATAAAGCACCGAAAAAAGTAATTGAATATTTAATATTGTGTAATGGGCGGTGACTATTATGAAATCAATAGAAGAAGTTAAAAAAGAAATATATAGTACATCTGCCTCCAACAAAAACCCTTTGTATGACTCGCATATTTATTGGTCACAAAAGCCATTTAACATTTGTGATATATTAATTGACGCATTTAGTAATGAAGGCGACACTGTTTTCGATCCATTTTTAGGTTCGGGTGTTACCCTGCTTCAGTCTATTTCTAAGGACAAAAGAAGGAAAGCAATTGGTTGTGAAATAAATGAAGCACCACTTTTTATAGTAAAAACTTTGTTAAAAGATTATGATGCACAAATATACAAAAAAGTCTCACATGAATTTCTTTCCAAAATCAGATTGTTACAAAAGTATTATTATACTGATTGTGATAATTGCGGTTCAAAAGGCGTAATAACATGTGTTGTTTTCGATAAACCGCAACGAGATGCAGAAATAGCAATTAAAAGCATTAATTATAGATGCACATGTTCTTCTAAATGTACCAAAACCCCAAATGTCAATGATATTCAATCAATTAATGTCAATCATATTATTAAAAATATAAATGATACACTACTCATAGCAAACAGTAAATTAGCTGTATATGAAAATCAACATATAAGCCAAATCTTCACCAAAAGAAATTTTACTGTATTGGATGAGGTAGTTGGTATTATTAACAATTTATCTTGCTATAATGATTTATTTAAATACATATTGATGTCGGTTATACATTTATGCAAGATCACTGATAAACATTCTAATTCTCAATGGCCGCTTTGGATTCCTAAAACAGATTGTGTAGAAAAAAATGTTATTGATTTGTTAGAAAAAAAGGTGAAAAAGTTTTCTAGTACAATCGCCTTTTTAGAAGAAAATTATAAAGAGAAACTAGAATATAAATTGTTACATAAAGGCAGCCAACATATAGATAATTTGGATATTGCTAATGAATCTATACAACTTATCATTACAGATCCCCCTTATTTGGGTCAAGTTGCATACTCGGAATACATGCAATTGTATAAACCTTTTTTGGATTTAAATTTTGATATAGATGATGAAATCGTAGTTTCGTCTGCACCATCTCGCAACAAAGGTGAAGATGAATATTTTAAGTTATTAGATGATGTTTTTAAAATATGCTCTGATAAACTAAAAATGGATGGCTATTTTTGTATGTATTTCCACGATTCAAGCTTAGAAGTTTGGAACAAATTAATCGGTAGTCTATCAAATTATCAATTACAATATTTAGGACAAGCGCATATTGCAAAGTCTAATACACTAAAAAATATTATTAGTCCAAAAAAATCACTAAATGGCGATTGTATTTTATTCTTCAAAAAAACGCAATTTCCCATTTATGGACAAGATGGAGCCGAACAAGTGGAGGAAATAGAAAAGAATATTGTCCGCCAAGCCCGTTTTTTAGTGAAACAAAGCGGCTCGTTGTCAACGCCAGAACTTTATGACAAAGGTCTTATGGAAATTTTAATACAAAACGGTTGGCTAAAAACCCTCTCCCTAAAGTATAAATCATTAGTTGACATTTTTGAAAAACATTTAAAGTGGGACACTGATACTGCCAAATGGATATTGTAGCATAAAAAGGAATCGTTCAAAAATCAGAACGATTCCTTTTGTGTTATATTGTAGGAAAACTTTTTATTATTAATCCTTCATTTTTAACTTCATTCAACGAGATAGAAACATTCAAACGGCGAATCAATATATTACTCTTATTTTTCTCGGCAATCATTATATCTCTTTTCTTTTTAATAAAATTCATCGTTTTATTGGTATCTAACAATAGAATTTTTTTAATTTCAAATTTCCTTTTATCAATTTGAGATAAATATATACCATCTAATAATCTCATATTAGCAATAACGTCATCACTCACATCCTCAAAGGTCCATAATGTGCTTTGAGATATTTTATACTCATATTTTCGATTTTGGGAATCTTGAGCATCATGTTTTCCTCCCATACCGCCTTGTTTGGAGTTTATTTTATGGTTTAATCCATTTGCTAAAAACAATTCCCATAATTTATTGCTTGTCAATAAATTTGTGGTTTTTGTGAATTTTTCAAGATAATCAATACATTCAAAAATCTTAATAATATAATTAGAGTATCGCCCTTCAAGATTATCTGAGTTTACACAAATTTTTTCAGCATTACAATCACTTTCTAATTGTGAAACACTTATATTTATCATTTTTCGTTTATTGCCAGAATTTTGAGACCAATTAGAAATATATCTCGCTATAACCTTACCATCAACTTTGTAATACCAATCCACATATTCCAAAGGATTTGTTGAATTTATATCATTTATATGCGCAAATATAACTGTTCGAGATTTTAATTCAGATAGTGTTTTATCGGTATAATCATTAAACGTCCAAGTGTGGTTAGAGCTTGATTCTTTATAATGCTTATATTCATAATGATTTTTAGAATCATCATATGCATCCGCACCATGTGCACCAGCTAAAATATGATGTTCCAACATATTTGCTATTATAATTTCATATATTTTGCTGCTTGAATATATATTGTATTCCCCAGTTAACTTTCCAAATTCTTCTTGGATGGTTTTAAGCTCACAAAAAATGGCATTCATTCTTTTACAAGCCATAATATTTATACCTCCTTAAATATCTAATCTCCTATGCTCCATTCCAAAGCACCGTTGTAATACTGATTCGGGAAATGCTCATTTAATTTTCGAGTCACATACTCACCATTCCACATTCCGACATCCTGTTCATTAGAAATCAATTGTCCATCCTTTGTGAAATCTGATGTAGTAATGCATATAGCAACATCGGCGCCACGGCGTAATTTTTCTGCTACTAAACGTTGCATTGGTTCACTACCAACATTTGCAGCCCAGCGTTTACATTGGAATAAATATAATTTATCTATTTTATTCTCATCATATTTATGCGCTAACAAATCAACTCCCAAATCTCCTGCACCGCCAGTATTAACTACATCAAAGAAGCCGTCTTTTTCTAGTAACTTTTTAATTAGATGTTCAAATTCATATCCTTCCAATGTTGAAATATCTACGGCACCTTCTTTAACTGCTTCAGTATAGTTTTTCTTGGTGTAAACTCGACCATCAGTTTCACAATAATTTTTTACCAATATGTCTATATCAGAGGCGTGACTTCTGTCTTCAAGAAATTGATTTACTGTTTTAGGGTCTCCGTTACATAACGTGTTTGCTATTTCAAAATAAAGGTCATCAAGAACGAACTTTCCGTTCTCATCTAAAAGGCGCTTGATAATAACGGGAATAAAATTATAAAATTTTGTAAATAAATCAGAATTATCTTCAATATCCAAATATAGTTTGTTGTAATCCTTTCTAACAATAGATGTATTTGTATCAATAACAAAGTTGTTAAAAATAATATCCTTTATCGTCAAAATTTCCTCGTCAGATACAAAATATGATTCTTTATTTATTATAGTTTTTCGCACCAAATCAACAGCATGGCTAATGGTTATTTCATCTTTTTCTATCGCATTATAAACTAACTTAACTGTTTCGAACTCGTAGTTCTTGTTGCCTATGTACCAGTAACGATTCTCCTCATCTAATTTTTGAAATCCTATTATCATTTCATTAGAAAGCGTGTTTTTATACGCCGCTTGTTTACGTATAGTAGGATCATTTTTGTCTATGCCGACTCTAAAGGCATATTCAAAACCGTTTTTTCTCGCAAGATTAATAATTTCCATAAGTGTTGTGAAATATTTTGCTTTTCCCAACTTTACAGTAAAAATAGCAAGCGAATTTGTTTTTAACACCTTATAAAATGTTTTAAACATTTTATCTATATCTAAATAATATTGATCAACACCTTTTTTGTTTTCCCTCTGAGGAGAATCCGTTTGAACAATTTCTTCATTGAGCATTTTAGAAGTCAATTCAAAAGAAATATCATTATTATAAAATTTGTTTAACCAAACCCTATATAATTGATTCCTTTCTAAATAAGGAACTTGATCTGTATACGGAAAATCAGTGTATATCAAATCAAACGAATCCTTCATCAGTTTTTTGGAACAAAAATCTTGATACGATTCGTTATGTATATAATACTTTTTGTTATCATCAGAATCAGCCAATAAAATATCTGAATACTCTTTCTTAAAATTAATAAAGCTATTTAATTTAGACTCAAACAGTGTCCAAACATTCATTTCTTGAGCACCGAACGGAACCACATGATATAATATATCGGTGCTTGATCCGTACATTGAAATTCTTGCTAGTGACAGGGCGGAAACTAGCGCCTGTTCAATGACATCCCGTTCTATTGAAGCACTTTGCTCTAATATTGCCCTTTGTATTAATAGCAAAGCCTTTTGATTTCTTTTTGTAAATATTCTATCATAACGATTTGCACCCGTAGACCTAGTTATATTAATTCGGCTATTTTCTATATAAGTATCTTTAGGGAAATCTATAACATCCTCTTCCGAAATAGAGTTGATTTTTTCTTCATCAAACCCTTCAAACGCTTTGTCTTTTTTTCCACATATAGGACAAGCCGAAATTAATTTTATGTTTTTACCGTCAGAAAACTCTCTGTTTGGACGAGGATAGTAAAACTCATTGTCTTGTGGGTCAAAATATAATTTTTCTATATAATTTTTAACTCCGCAACAGGAAGTTTCGTACAATTCCATAACAGAGGATTTAACCGATGCTTCTATGTTTTTGAATATTGTATTTAACTTCTCAGTATTTACTTTAGCTAACAGAGCATATACTGCGGAATATGTGTAATTATCTATTTCTGTGGCTACAATTTTTCTGTTTGCTTTTGCTGCTGCAATTACAAACGAAGCTGAACCCATAAATGGGTCAAATATAGCATCAGTTTCTTCTGTTATGGCTTCTATAACTTTCTGTGCAATGATTGGCGACTTTCTCCCCTTGAAATTAAATGCTGTTTTAAGTAAGAAAGGAACACTATTTTCTACTCCATCTATAGCCGCTAACAACTTCTGTATTTTTTCTTTATTTTCACGTGTAATCTCTTTTTTCATTTTGTTTCCTCCAATAATAAAGTATATGTAGATATACCAAGCGCATCTGCTATAACATCTAATTTGGATAATGTCGGCAACTTATAATCTTGTTTTCTTAAATAAGATTGTAATGCAAAATCAGTTATAACATTGTTTAATAAAGCAAGTTTTTGAGGTGTCGAAAAACATTGATTTTTCAAAAACATAATATTCAAATTTTTAACAAAAGAAATGTGAGAATCATTCGAATGTACATTTTTGTTAATAATACAAACCTTTGAATTTAATAAATCAGAAGAATAACATCCTATTCTATTAGCAAGTTTATCAATATTTCTTAGCGTTGGACACCTACTACCATTGATCCAACTTTTAAGTGTGCTTGAAGGCACACCTAAATACATAGCTAACTCGGAATATGATTTGCCTTTTAATAATGATTCTAAATTTTCTCTAAAATTAAGATACGAATGATTTATCACAATATCACCTCAATCAAATTATAGCACATTTCATATGTGAGAGTTGTACCATTTGTATCTTTATGTGAAAAACGTACCTATTGCATCTGTAGTTGACACAGTATTTCTTTATACATGAGTTGTATTCCTGAATTTAATAAAAACTCGGCATATATTGGATGTCTCCAATATATGCCGAGTTTATTGTTATGCGATGAGAGATTGATAAAATTATGTTATTTTCCTGTGACCCTCTTCTTCAATTCTCTATTTTCATTCAAAGAATGACCACTTTCATCTTTCCAATACTCCCAACCATTTCTATTTCCACAAAGAAGAACTCCAGCAGAAACACTCAAGGCAGTATAATTTGTTTTTTGAGAAGTAAACAAATAATTCTTAACGAAAACAGCACCAGAGTCAGTTTCCTTAACAAACCCTTCTTCAATAAGAGCATTATAAAGGTCATATTGCCATTCGTCGGAACGAGACTCATCATACTTAACGATAGTGGATCCTGATTGAACTTCAACGCTACCATCTTCTTCATAAAATGTAGCAATAGCATATATACCATCCCAATCAATGCTTATTTCGTGCTTAACTATAACAGCATCGGACGCAGAAACATATGGGTATAATTCAATGATTTGACTGATAAGATCAGTAGTTCTGTCGTCAATAGCTTTAATATTCCACTCAGGTGTGTTAAGAATTGCCATATTCATAGTTAAATGAGCCGTGTCGGCCAAAATAGCCTTTTTATATTCAAAAGGTTTGTTTTTCATTTTACTATTGTCTGGCTTAGTAGCTAATGTTAGGTTTCCTAATCTATGCAGGTTCTTTTCATATGTGATTTCATCAACATCAAGCGTGTCTAACCATTCTTTCGTAGGAGTCTGCGGCATAAGATGCTCTATGCTTAATTTTTTAAGATCGGCAGGAGCAGGATTATTGTGCAATTCTATCTTATCAAAAACAATCCTCAAAGGTACTCTTAAATTATAAACATTGGCAGTATTCAAATATGTCCGCAACTGCTCATCGTCAGGCATATAAGCGGATTTTCCACGTTGCTTGTTAATAAGATGTTTTTTGGTATATTCGACAATGTTTGAATAGTTACCTTTTGTTTCACACTCACGTAAAACATCTTTCAACAATACAGGGAATAATCTTGTAATATCACTTGTATCAAGTCCGCATATAGCCCGTCGAATCAAATAAATATTTACTATTTCAATAATATCTCTAAATTGCTCAAGGGAAACAACGTCATTTCCTTCCTCGTCCTTTAGTTCAACAATGGAATAGAGTTCCATAAAGAACGGGGCTGGCATATCAGATAAAATATTCCGGAAATCTTCTAAAGCGGGTCTAATTCTTACATCTATATTCTCAAGCGGTTTTTTGTAAATAGTATAATGATATTTGGCATATCGAACAAGAACCTTTAAAATTTCCTCAATATTACTACCATTTGCAGTTTCACTAATATACCAATTTTTAAAATCGGAGTATACCGCCGAAGTATTTGAAAGAGTTTTTGTTTTACAAGCTAAAAACAACCTGAAAAATGCCTCTAATTTTTTAGAATCATTTGTAAGATATTCTTCGAGTTTTCGCCAATATGTGTTATAGTATTTTTCTTGCGTGTCACTTTCAATGTCCATTAACAGATAATTTCTTATCAAATCCGACGTAAAGAGTTTTGCTCCGGTGGAATTTATACTCTCAAATATTTTTTGTGGACTATCTGTTTTGGATACCGGAACACAAACAACATAGAGTTTATCCAACCCATCCAGCATCTCATTAAATGAATATTTTGTGTTTAGCTTGGTTAACCGTTCTTTTATCCATACATAATTTTTATAAACATTAGAACTTTTCTTTGATACAGAATCGAAATCATCGTTTACGATATGCTGATACACCTGATCATCAGCAATCAAAGGTTTAAGTTTGAACTTGAGCTTGTCATCCACAAACTGATTAGTTAAACATTGCGCATCCAACGCCTTTGCACTATCTTCTTCACCGGCTTCTATCATAAGCTTTTTTAAGGCATATAAAATTAAAAAAGTAGTAGTCAATCTTTGCTGACCGTCAATTACAGAAAACTCACGTGAAAAAGCATTTATCGGAGAATCTAAATAAATCAAAATGCCCAAAAAATGCTTTGGATATTTACCTGACAGAATATACTCATAGTCCTCAAAGTATTGTTTTACCTCTTTATTAGCTGTCCATGTATAATTTCTTTGATACACAGGGATTACAAATTGGCTGCCTATACTCTTGCGCAAAAAATCTAATAATCCAGTTTTAATCGGAGGCTGTTGATCGTACATAGTATGTTTCCTTTCTTATTTTAAATGTCTTAACTGTTGTTTTCCAATGAATCTATTTAAAATTCTCTATTATCGTTTCAGAGGAAAAAGTATGAAATACAAGTAATTGCAGTTCGTAGTTTCGGCAAAGCTTTGTTTGTAGGTTTATTTACTATTTTCAGCTGCCCACTGCATACGATTGTATTTTGAATCGAGCTCTTTGGCGATATTGTCTTTCATAAACACTTTGATGGATGAAAGGCTATCGTATTCTTTTACTGCATTTTCTTACATTAGGTTTTTTAACCAAGAACAAACGCTTTTGAGCAGACTTATAAAGTTATTCAAAACATTATCATTGATACTAATCAATGCTATAATAAGTGATAAAATAGTCACAAACATCATAACCCATTGCAATCTGATATTAGATGCACTACTTCTATATTCAGCAGCATCATTCAACAATGTAAGAATACTATCTATCTGCTCTTTTGATTTTTTTACACGTTTTGGAACTCCATTCAAACACCGTGAAGAAACAGATCCATCTTTATAAAATTCATGGCGAAAAGCTTTAGCCTCATCACGTTCGATTGTGTTGCCTGAAAATTCGTTAATAAAGCGATAACTATAATACAACTTCCTATCAACATCAACACGCACTTTCAGTATTGTTGTATTTTTAGTTTTTCTTATTGCTTTACTTATTTTTTTGTTACATACGGCAATATCACGCTGCGCAACAATGTCTAAAGTGCAAGCCGTCAGATATACTGCATAAATATCAGAAATATCGTGATGCGCAATTTCAGGAAGATGGTTGTCTATAGAGTATTTGCCACCGCAATATGCCGCCAATCGTATACCTTCAAAATTACTCAATTTGTAATCCCAACAAACACAAGCATTGTAAGTTGGAGCATAATCAGCGGCTCTATCAAACATTATACTATTCCAAAACCCAAGATTACGATCTTCTTTGTTAGGGCGAATATTTGTTGAATAAGTTTCAAAAACTGGCGGGAAAATATTATCTTTAAAGAAGTTGATTTTAAAATATTTTCTCAGTTCTTTTAAAGCATCCCATTTTAATTTTGAAATAAGTTTGTAAAGGTTTTTTTCACGAGTGTTATTTCCTTCGAAAAAAGCCATCCCGAATTTTTTCGGTTTGTACCAAGGCACATTAAATTGCCTACATACTTCTTTATACCCTGCATATTCATTTTTACAAATTTGATTTAATAAAGCATTAAATTCTTTGCTAATATAAAGCCGATACTTTACCACAAGAAATGTTGGTGATAAATTCATCAAAGAAATTTGAACATGAGGACAATATTTTTTCAAATTTTTATCCTTTATAAATTCAACTGTTAATATGTGAGAAAAAGCATGACCATCAAATATTTCAGCCAAATTATCCAGTTTTCTAATATCTTTATTATTTCTCCACACGCCAAACGGATTCACCTTGTTTTTAGAAACACACTTCTTAACTTCTTTAAGAAACGACTCCACATTTTCTTTAGGAAGATAATCAAAAACATCCAAATAATCCAGTTTCACAAAACCTTCTTCGACCTTTTTATTTATATAATCGAATCCAGCTGGCATCTTATCAGATATCCTACTTGAAAAAGGATCTTCATGCTCTTTTAAACTGTGTGTCTCAATTTCTGATAGCGGAATGAGTTTTTCAAATTTTGGTCGTATACTTTTATATGTGCAGTATGTAATTTCTGCAAGTTTATCAGAAAGTGGTTTATAATATCGATCAAAAACTTTGTTGTACGATAATCTCATTATACATCCTCCCCGTTTAGACATATTATAACATACTCGTAAAAATAAATAAACCCCAATATAACTTGTGGCGGCAAGGGTCACTTGCCGCCGGTTTCTTTGAAGAACTTTTGTAGGAGTTTGATGTGCTTATCGGACATTTGGGAGATGGTGTAACCATAGGAACAGTATAAGTCGATGAGCCAAAGTTTTGGGACTATTTTTGTGGTTTGGGTTTGGACGGACTTCAGGTGGCCTTGGCGGAGCCAGCGATTGACGGTGTTATCGGTATAGCCTGTGGTGGCGATGACCTTCGGGACGGTGAGTGCATCGGGGACGGTTTCGAATTCCTGTTCGAGCCACGGGCGGAAGCCGACGGGCAGAGAGGAAGGAAATCCTGTTTTGCGTGGTCGGGGTTTGCGCGTGCCGCCATACTTTGCGGTTGAGAACTCGGCGTGGGGTGTGACATATTTTTCGGGGTGTTTGGTTGAGTCCTCTATGTAGGTGAGCAGGTCTTCTTTCAGTACGGTATATTTTCTTGTTCTCTTTCCGGTGTTCTGGCATTTGATGAAGCCGTTGTTAAGCATCCAAGCGCATTTTCGTTTACTGATATGCAAGGCACACCGCACTTGTTCTCCTGACAGGACTTGCGGTAAGCTGCTCAACATTTCTTATCACCTCGGATTGTATACCGTTTGCCTTTATCGTTTGCGGTCTTGACGAGGTAATCAATGAAGGCGTCTTTGGTGAATATATAACCGCCCTTGTATGTATAGGATTCGATTCCACCGTTTTTGAGTGCGGCGTAGATAGTGTTTTTACCAACGGGCGACCACCGTGCTGCTTTCATTGGTGTTAAGATATCGGGGCATTTTTTGAGCATCTTTTCGTATGCTTCTCTTTGTTTTTCTTGATTCATTTTAATTCTCCTTATGTGTATTCGCCCGAGAATCGCCAAAGGAGTTTTATTGTTTTCTCGCATCTATCTCGCAAATTTCTTGCAAAAAATCATTAGTTTTTCAATTTCTCGCAGAACAGATGGAAATATTGCGGTTTTCAGGGACGGAGAGGGGCGGTGCGGTAGATACTGCCTTTTGCTCGAAATCAGTTAGGGAGCAATCCCCCGCGAGTTCGAATCTCGCCGTCTCCGCCAAATTTAAAGGAATCAGACCGTAAGGTTTGGTTCCTTTAAATTTTAATCGTTTTTAGGTGAGATTCGAAAAGGAGAGAGCGTAGCGGAAGAAACGCGTCCAGCGGACGGTTTTCGCCGAGTCGATAGTTATAACACACTTTTTACTGCTTGGAAGCAAGGTAAAAGTTTTTAGATCCTTGAGACCCAACGTTTATAAGATGGTTTGTTTGGTCTGAGCGAAAATTTGACAACAATAATTGCAATGATGTTGATAAACAATCAAATTTTAATAATCGTTATAACACAAAAAAGTCCCGCTTCTGATTTGAAGCGGGACTGATATGTTAAAACGTTGAGCAATAGTATCAAATTAAAGGGAAAAGGTATCTATAAAGAAGAGGGGCATAATCATCGCGACAATACCCAGCGCAAGAAAAACTATCTGCAATACTACTGATATTACCGAGCAGATTATTCCCGCGGTAAAATGATATTTTTTCCATACTCCTTTACCGTCGTTTGCCCTGAAAACGATTGCCATAATAATGCTGACCAGTGCGCAAGGTATTCCCACCCCCGTCCAGCAAAGAATAAGGGACGCAATACCTGCGACCAGCGGTATGTACATAAATATATCCAACGGATCTGAGCTTTTTGTATTTTTTAATGGCTCCAGCTTTGCTCCGCATTTTACACAGATTACTGCCTTTTCGTCTACTTGGTTTCCGCAGTTTGGACAAAACATAAGATCATCTCCCTTTATGTATTTTATCACAAAAACCGATTTATGTAAAGTTTTTGTCGAAAAAAGTGATGTTCTGTGGTATGATATTAAAAAACCTTTGAAGGGGTACTTATGGCAAAAATCATTTCGAGACCCAGTGCTCTGAGGCAGGAATACACAGGGCTTATAAAACGAATTAAAAGGGCTTTACTGTTTGCTGCTTTCTTTGTGATTGTGGCAATTATCTGCAGTATTATTATGAATACCGAAAGGCTGTTTTCGGTAGGCCTTATAGTACTCGGCATATCTATAGCAGGCTTTATTCTCAGCATTATCTTTGCCGCACTGCGCCACACAGACGCTTCGGTTATAAAGGCAGGTATTGAGGGTGAAAACGCTACGGCAGATATAATAGCCACTCTGCCTGACGGATATTTTGGTTTTCTTAACACGGTCGTGACCTGTGACGGCAAAAAGAGTGAGCTTGATACGGTGGTAATAGGTCCCTCGGGGGTCTTTATAATTGAGACCAAAAACCGCAAAGGCTATATACGCGGCAGTCACACCGCTGACAAATGGACCCAAACAAAAATTGGTCGGGGCGGTAGTGAATATCATAATGAATTTTACAGTCCCGTAAAGCAGGTAGGTACCCACATATTCAGACTTGCGCGTTTTCTGCGGAGAAACGGAGTTCCTGTGCATATATCGGGTATAGTATATTTTTCGGGTGCAGATAAGGTTGAATTGTGGGGAAAAGAGGGAGAAATCCCTGTTATTACAAACGAAAAACAGCTTAAAAAATATATTCTCAAAGGGAACGAAGACTTAAAGCCCACCCTTATTTCAAAAATATGCAGTTTACTGAGTCAATAATACCAAAGAAAACTCCTTTGCCGCTGTGTAAAGGTGTTTTTTCATTTATTTACCATAATAGGCGTTTAAATACATCTGCTTAATTTCGCTCATAAGGGGATAGCGGGGATTTGCACCTGTACACTGATCGTCAGATGCCTTTTCAACCATATCGTCAAGACGGCTTAGGAAATCAGCCTCATCAATGCCGTAATCCTTAAAAGATTCCTTAATACCAACTTTAGCTTTAAGTTGATTGATAGCTTTGATAAGGTTTTCAAGCTTGTCCTCACCGATTTTGAGCTTGACCTTTCCAAGATGAGTGACGAGTACAAGGAGGCTTCTAAGAAGCTGATAAAGACCTACAAGCAGTACGGTGTGGTGTTTCACAAGGGTGATTTCTATAAACTGGCATCCATCTTCAAGGGACAGCACAGCGCATTCCAGTTTGTTTCTGTTGATAAGAATACCGTTATTGTAATGATGTATAACATTCAGGGCAAGGAGATACTTTTATGAACCTTGGTATCTTCCAGAACTATGACCACTACTAGATAAGCGAAATGAGAGTCTTCAAAAAGATTTAACTAAATGCAACAATAAGCGGGAGAATGTGACCTTTTAAATCACATTCTCCCGCTTATTGTTGTCTGTTTTCAAAATCCACCTTTTTAAAATCATGTTCGAATATCTCGCTCTACCCTAGTTCTTACGGATTGACTTTCAGGATTAGTGGTTTTATAATAGAATTGAGGTGGTATGATGTGAAGGCTTATTCTTTACTTTCAAAGTGTTTACAGATAATCTGTGCAATTACCGTAGGAATTGTTTTTATATTCAATTTCATTTTTAATACGACCGTAAGCTATGACTTAGCCGAAACGGTTAGAGTAGAAAATCACATTGCTAAAAGCATATTATTTTTGATTGTTATTGCTATCACTCTTTTTGCGGTTTCCTTTTTAAATAAGTTCATCCAAAAAATAAAAACAAAATATCTGTTTTTGGTTTTTTCGGCAGTATATATTTTGATGGCCGTATATTTGATATGTAATGTTGATCATTCCTTAAGATTTGATCCTCACGAAGTAGCGCAGGCAGCCAAAAACTTTTTAGGTGGAACTGCTTTTTCCTTCCATAAAGGAGACTATATTTATCAGTATCCCCATCAGATAGGTTTAATGCTTTTTGACGCGTTTTTATTTTTGTTTTCTAAAAATACTGTCATAATTTTTATTGCCAACATCACTCTTGTTTTGGCAATAAATTTTATGATTTATAAAATTTCCGATCTGATTTTTGAAAACCAATTAACTAGTAATATTTCGGTCATTCTGTCCTTTGCTTTTTTGCCGCAATTTTTCTTTATTCTGTTTGCATACGGCACCATTCCGGGACTTTTCTTTTTACTTTTTGCCCTTTACCATGCACTCCGCTTTTGCAAAACCCACAGTTATGTAAATTTAATATTAACTGTTATCGGAGGATGCGTTGCGGTAATGCTTAGAAAAAACCTTTTGATCGGCATTGTGGCAATTGTAATATTTATATGTTTAGACCTCTTAAAAAAGTTTTCTTTCAAGCATCTCATTTTAATTGCTCTTATTTTCATCAGTTTAATTTTGCCACTTAAAATTCTTCCCTGCGCCTTTGTGGGAAGTGGAAACGGAGCACCTTCAGTATTGTGGATTGCTATGGGAACCGATATTGATAACACTCATCGCGGTCCCGGTTGGTATGACGGTACCAGCGATTATATTTTCAGCTCATCCGACTATAACGCCGAGGTTTCGGCAGAAAGAGGAAAAGAAAAGCTGATTTATAATATTCAAAGAATAAAAGAAGAACCCCTTAAAGCCGGTAAGTTTTTCACTAAAAAAGTAATATCTCAATGGTGTGATCCGCTTTATCAGTCGCTTTGGAGCGGACCTTTAGAGGATTACAATCAACACACTAAAACACCGCTTTTAAGGTCCCTTTATACCGGTGGCTTTGCCGAAAACCTTTTGTCAAACGGAATGAAGCTGTATACGATGGTCTTTTTTGGATTTGCTTTAGTTTTCGTTATAAAGTATCATAAAAAATACTATGGTTGGCAGCTATGCTTTCTGATATTCATAGGCGGTTTTATTTTTCATATTTTCTGGGAAGCCAAAAGCCAATATGTCTATCCGTATTTTTTCGCTTTAATTCCCTTTGTGGCATTCCCCTTGTCTAAAGCACTTGTGAAAATTGAATCGTTAATCCAAGGGGCTAAACATAAAAAGCCTTAAGAAGAAATCATATTTTGAAATTCTAAGAATTTCTCCTATAAAAAAGTCTTGCAAAAGAATTCATCTTCTGCAAGACTTAAATTTTTTGTTGTGTAATTATATTTTTTGGTTAATGACAGCCCCGTTATTCCTGTGATTTATTTTTTATCTCTTTATACCTTGTCATACACATAGTTGCAAAGCAGGCTATACCGCCGATTATGTTGGATATCGGCTCTGCAAGAAAGACCCCCTTTGCGCCAAAGCCTATAAGAGGTAAAAGTAGGGTGAGAGGAACGACAATAAAGGCTTTTCTAAGCAGAGAGAAGAATATGGCGTGCTTTGCGTCCCCCAATGCCTGAAAGGTAGACTGACCTGCGAACTGAAGTGCCATAAAAACAAATCCGAAGAAATAAACCTTAAGCATTTCTACCCCTATTTCCAGTGTCTTTGTATCTGAGGAGAATATGCCAAACCACAATCTTGGAAAAAGAAGCACAAGCAGCCATGCAATCATGGTGTATACGGTGCCGATAAGTGTATTAAACCGTATTCCCGACAGCACCCTTTTATATTTTTGTGCACCGTAGTTAAAGCTTATTACAGGCTGTGCACCGTTGACAATTCCGTTAATAGGCAGGACAAATATATCACGCACCGAGTTTGTTACCGTCATAATTCCCACATAGAGGTCTCCGCCGAAGCTCTGGAGTGTGGCATTGCAGGCAACCTGTACAAGACAGTTGGTTCCGTGAAGAATAAAATTTGCCATTCCAAGCCTGAATATACTACCCGTAGTTTCCCTGCTTAGACGAATATCCCTGAATTTAAGCGGTACAATCGCCCTTTTGCCGAAAAGAAAGCTAAGCACCCAAAAAGCCGACAGCGTCTGGCTTATAACGGTAGCCAGTGCAGCACCCGAAACCCCCATATCAAAAGCGAAGATAAATACAGGGTCGAGAATGATATTTGACACCGCACCCAACAAGACAGATAGCATTCCTACCTTTGGAAAGCCCTGTGCGTTTATGTAACCGTTCATTCCTGTGGAAATCATAGAAAAAACAGTGCCTGCAAGATAAACATTCAGATACTGCTCTGCATACACATAGGACGCTTCACTTGCGCCGAAAGCAAAAAGAATCGGACGACGGAAAATATATCCCACCGCCGTTAAAATTACGGCACTTATAAGAACAAGGGCAAAGGAGTTGCCCATAATTCTACCTGCTTTTTCGTCGCTACCTGCTCCCCTTACCATTGCAAACAGAGGAGCACCGCCAAGTCCGAAAAGGGCGGAAAATGCCATTATGAGGGTAACTATAGGAAATGTCAGTCCCACACCTGTGAGCGCAAGGTTGTCACCACCGTTCATATGACCTATATATATGCGGTCAACCACATTATAAAGAAGCTGTACAAGCTGTGCTATGGTAAGAGGCACCGCCTGAGCAACTATACACCTCCAGACAGGACCCTTTGAAAAATCAATTTTTGAGTCCTTTTTCATTTTCCCGTCACCTCAATACCCTTAATATCGGGTAAATTTTATCATACTGAGCACAAAAAGGCAAGTTTAAGGTAGCAGAAATTTTGTGCAGTATTTCACTTTACATTTAAATGCTGCTGATATATAATTTATAATCATAAAAAAAGGAGCAAACTATTATGAAACTCAATATGATTTTTAAATTAGTTTTATCTGCACTTTTTGCCGCCCTTACCGCAGTAGTTACCTATTTTCCTGTTCCTGTGCCTATCGCCCACGGATACGTAAACCTAGGCGACTGCTTTGTTATTCTTTCGGGAATTATTTTAGGACCTGCCTACGGTTTTCTTGCGGCAGGCATCGGCTCGGCCTTTGCGGATATACTAGTAGGTTTTGTATGCTATGCTCCCGCTACATTTATCATAAAGGGTCTTATGGCGGTTGCGGTATACTATATAATCGGCAAAAAATTAGGCAGGTTTTCTGTGCTTAAAACAGGTGTTGCCGTTCTTTCGGCAGAGCTTATTATGGTTGCAGGATATTTTGCTTTTGAGCTTATGCTCTACGGCGGTGGCGCTGTAGCTTCAATAACGGGAAACTGTATTCAGGGCGTATGCTGCGCTGTTCTCGGCGGTATTCTTGCGGTAATTGCGTCAAAATCGGGTCTTGCAGACCGAATTAAAAACGGAAAAGCTCTTTAACAGAGCTTATTGTAATTTTATCCCCAAAAACACTATTTTTGATTATAATTTTTTCTTTACATATAATGTATTTTGCAGTAAAATATAGTATAAAATATTTTTAAGACTTTAAAATTTGGAGGAATTTGTATGAACAATGTCCGTCCCGAAACAATGCAGCGTATAACTACTCCCGAGCTTGCAACAAAATTTATTGATGAGCAGGTAGAGAAGATACGCGCTCAGGTTGGAGACAAAAAGGTACTTTTAGCCCTTTCGGGCGGCGTAGACAGCTCTGTCGTTGCGGCTCTGCTTATTAAGGCTATCGGCAAACAGCTTGTATGCGTTCACGTAAACCACGGTCTGATGCGTAAAGACGAGTCGGAAAATGTTGTTAAGGTTTTCAGCGGAGAGCTTGATGCTAACCTTATCTATGTTGACGCTACCGACCGCTTCTTAGACCTTTTAGCAGGTGTTGCTGAGCCCGAAAAGAAGAGAAAGATAATCGGTGCGGAATTTATTAACGTATTTGCTGACGAGGCAAGAAAGCTTGAAGGTGTTGACTTCCTCGCTCAGGGAACGATTTATCCCGACATTTTAGAGAGTATCAAGGCTGCTGAGGGCAAAAAGGCAGTTAAGTCTCACCACAATGTAGGCGGTCTGCCCGAAGACCTTAAGTTTGAGCTTGTAGAGCCCATTAAGCTCCTCTTCAAGGACGAGGTCCGTGTTGTCGGCGAGGCTTTGGGACTTCCCCACGCAATGGTTTACCGTCAGCCCTTCCCAGGCCCAGGTCTGGGTGTTCGCTGTCTCGGTGCTATCACAAGAGACCGTCTCCACGCACTCCGCGAGGCAGATGCTATTCTCCGTGAGGAGTTTGATAACTGCGGTCTTGCAGAGAAGGTCTGGCAGTATTTCATTGCCGTTCCCGACATTAAGAGCGTTGGCGTTAAGGATGAAAGCCGCTACGAGGGTTGGCCTGCAATTATCCGTGCAGTAAATACCAAGGACGCTATGACCGCTACTATCGAGGAGATCCCCTATGATATTCTCCACAAGATTACCTACCGCATAACCCACGAGGTAGAGGGCATTAACCGCGTTCTCTTAGACCTCACACCCAAGCCGATAGGAACTATTGAATGGGAGTAACCGAGAATAATAATAAATGGCTTTTGAGTGGCTTGAAATCAAATGATTTCAAGCCACTTTTTTTAGATTCGAACGACTAAAATCAAAAGCTGTCAGATGAAACGCGGGCGTTTCATCTGACAGCTTTTTTATTTAATCTTCTTCAAGCAGTTTTGAGGGTGGTATATTCAAAACCTGTGCAATTTTAAACAGGGTTTCGAGCGAAACACCTCGAACCATACCCGTTCCCTCAACTTGTCCCACGAAACTTACACTTTTTCCAATAAGTTCGGCGAAATATTCTTGTGTGTAACCCGCTTTTCTGCGATAATATGCTATTTTTAAACCTAAAGTAATATATTTTTCTGAAAATTCTGTTTGCATCATTCCGCCCTCTTTCCAAACATATTTTAACTAAAAATTGGAGCAAGAATATGCAAGAAAAAACCTGCTGTTTTATTGGGCATAGAGAAATTAACGAGACCGAAGAATTAAAGCAACAGCTATATAGCTCTATTGAAACCCTTATTTTAAAAGAAGGTGACGACACCTTTCTTTTCGGCAGTAAGAGCCGCTTTAACAGTCTGTGCTACGAGCAGGTAACCAAGTTGCAGAAAAAATACCCTTATATAAAAAGAGTTTATGTGAGAGCGGAGTTTCCGCAGATTGACGAAAATTATAAAGACTACCTGCTTGAGCACTACGAATCCTCCTATTATCCCGAAAAAATTGTGGGCGCGGGAAGGGCTGCTTAACCAAACCCTTTAAACCCGAACCAGCCTTAAAGGGTGAATTTTAGGTATCTTTTGGCTCATCGTCGTTCATAGGCGTCAGCCTTATGAACTTCTCTTCACCAAAATCTACTCAAAAATCCACTCCTTTAAGGTCGAAGAGTTTTGTAAATAACATTATTTTTTGATATACGAGGAAAAAACACAGTAAATCCTGTCGGATTTGCGAGTATTTTGACGAAGTATAGCGAAAAATTTGTCTTCCAAAACCTGATTCGAGTTTGAAGGGTTTGGTTATGTGGAACGAAACGCAGATATGATAGATAAGAGCTATTTTTGTGTAATCTATTGTCAAGATGATTATTCGCCGAAAGGTCGAAAAAGCGGAACAAAACTGGCATTTAATTATGCAACCGAGAAAAAGAAAAAAATAATTAAATTACCTTTAAGCCCGAATAAACCTTAGGGGGCTGAAATCAGGGATAAATTTAGACGATATGTGTTTTTACTTATACATATCGTCTTTTTTGAATTTTAATGGCGAATTAGGTATTGTTGCGCGGGAGGGGAAACCCCTCCCCTACGCTCGCCGTTTGGTTTGCGTAAATTTGCAAGAACTATTGACAAAAGGCTATACTTCGTGATATGATGTATTACACAACAGGAGGTATTCTATGGATATTCAGTTGAAACGAGGTCTTTTGGATATATGCGTATTGGCTGCTATTAAAAGCGAAGATTCATACGGTTATAAAATTATAAAGAATTTGAAGCCGTATATAGAGCTGTCCGAATCTACCTTATATACCATTTTAAAACGCCTAGAAACGGCAGATATGCTGACGGTACGAACTGCAGAGCACGGCGGCAGACTTAGAAAATATTATCATATTACTGATATAGGGTTAAAGCGTATTGAAGATTTTAAGGATGAATGGAAGGAAATTGTGTCTATATATCGGTTTGTAGCCAAGGAGGATGAGGGTAATGACTAAACAAGAGTTTCTGGCCGAGCTGCGTAAAGGTTTGTCGGTTTTGCCGCAAGGAGACATAGAAGAACGCCTGAATTTTTACAGTGAGATGATTGACGACCGTATGGAAGAAGGGCTGTCGGAGACAGAGGCTGTAAGCGAGATTGGGTCGGTCGATGCTACTATTACACAAATTCTGGAAGATACTCCGCCTACAAGAACTAGTAAAAATAAGGTTAAGCCAAACAGAGTGCTTAAGGCTTGGGAAATAGTGCTTATTATATTGGGTTCTCCTATATGGGTTTCCCTTCTGATTGCGGCAGTTGTCGTAGCTGTTTCGCTTTATATATCACTATGGTGTGTGATAATTTCCCTGTGGGCTGTTTTCGGCTCACTTATCGGCTGTGCGTTTGGCGGCGCTGTAGCAGGGATTTTGTTTGCCGCTGGCGGTAAAAGTCTTTCGGGAATTGCTATATTTAGTGCAGGAATTGTTTGTGCAGGACTTTCAGTTTTTATGTTCTACGGCTGCAAGGCGGCAACAAAAGGTATTTTATTGCTGACTGAAAAAATGGTTTTAGGTGTTAAAAGCTTGTTTGTGGGAAAGGAGGCAGCTCAATGAGTAAAGGTACAAAAATATGGCTTATTATAGCATTTTCTCTCGTATTGCTTGGATGTATTATTTTTGGAAGTGTGATGACAATGTTTAAATGGGATTTTACGAAATTATCAACAGTTAAGTATGAAACTAACAATTATGATATCAACGAAAACTACAAAGACATATCGATTGAAACCAACACTGCAGATATTGTGTTTATGCCTACTGAAAGCTTAAAAACTTCGGTTGTCTGCCGCGAACAGAAAAATATGAAGCACTCGGTTGCGGTAAAGGACGATACGCTTGTTATAGAGGTTGTTGATACGAGAAAATGGTATGAGTATATCGGTATAAATTTCGGCGCGACGAAAATAACGGTATATATTCCGCAGGTAGAATACGGCAGACTTTCGGTGAATGGGAGCACAGGTGATATTAGCATTGAAAACATATCCGCAGATGCGCTTGACCTTTCTGTTTCAACAGGCAGGATTACTGTTTCGGATACAACCTGCAAGAGTGATGTAAAAATCAATGTTTCCACAGGAAAAACAAATTTAACCGATGTTAAGTGTAAAAACCTTACATCAAGCGGAAACACAGGAGATATATCACTAAAAAATGTGATTGCCGCAGAAACCTTCTCTATTGAGAGGAGCACAGGTGACATAAAGCTTGATGGGTGCGATGCCGCCGAGATTTTTATAGAAACAGATACGGGCGACATTAATGGAACACTGCTTTCGGAAAAGGTCTTTATAACCGAAACTGACACAGGCAGCATAAAGGTTCCGAATTCAGTTACAGGAGGTAGATGCGAGATTACCACCGATACGGGAAACATAAAAATTGATGTTTTGTCAAACTGATTTTTTGTAAAAAGATAAATTTTTTCATAAAAAACTCAAAAATCCCCCTGCGTAGGGTATTGCTTGTTACCCTGCGTAATGGTTTAAAATGTGGCTTGTAAGGAGGTGAAAGCTATGTCAAAATACACAACAGGAGAAGTTGCAAAGCTCTGCGGAGTATCGGTTCGGACGGTACAGTATTACGATTCGAGAAATATTCTTGTCCCCAGTGAGCTGAGTGAGGGCGGCAGAAGACTTTATTCCGACGACGACCTTAAACAGATGAAAATAATCTGTTTTCTGCGCGAACTCGATCTGCCTATCAACACGATTGCTCAGCTTTTATCGGAAGAACATCCCGAAAACGTTATTGAACTGCTTCTTTCACAGCAAAAAAGCTATCTCACAGAGGAGATAAGCGAAAGACAGGAAAAGCTTGAAAAACTGAACTCTCTGCAGCGTGAGCTTAAAACAATAGAGCATTTCTCGGTTGAAACTATCGGCGACATAGCCTATATTATGGAAAACAAAAAGAAGTTGAAAAAAGTCAGGTGGATAATGCTTGGCGTTCTTATACCCTTGGAGGTCATTGAATGGGCAACCCTCATCTATGGAATAACTTCAGGAATCTGGTGGCCGTTTATAATCGGGCTTGTGCTTATTGTTGTGGGCTCTGTGTGGGCGAGCGCTTACTACTATAAAAGCGTAAAATACATCTGCCCTAAATGTCACTCGGTATTTAAACCCGCCTTTGGTAAGATGTTCCGGGCGGCTCATACCCCAAATACACGCAAACTCACCTGCCCCGATTGCGGACACAAGGGCTTCTGTGTTGAAACCTACGGACGGGAAAACTAATAGTCTGAATACTGATAAAAAGCTGTTTCACTTTGTTTTGAGTGAAACAGCTTTTTTCTTAATCAATTCTTAAACATTTTGCATCTTTAAAATTCATAAAAAAGCATTTATAATGTAGTCATAAGATAGGAGGACCGCAGCAATGTATAACATTCTTATTTGCGATGATGACAAGGATATTATAAATGCACTTAAAATATATCTTTCAAACCCTGAATACTGTCTGATAGAAGCATTCAGCGGTAAAGAGGCTTTGGAGATTGCAGAAAAAAGAGACATTCAGCTTATACTTATGGATATTATGATGCCCGAAATGGATGGCATTACCGCTATGATGAGAATAAGAGAAAAAAGCAATGTACCTGTAATTCTACTCACAGCCAAAAGTGAGGATTCCGACAAAATTTTAGGTCTTAATGTCGGAGCCGACGATTATATAACCAAGCCCTTTAATCCCATTGAGGTAGCGGCGAGGGTACGCTCACAGCTCAGGCGATACACACAGCTTGGAGCAGACAGTCCTAAAGAGCAGGTGCTGACGGTAGGCGGAATAGAGCTTAACGACAAGTCGAAAACCGTTACCTGTGACGATAGTGTCGTTGCCCTTACCCCTACGGAATATGAAATACTGAAGCTGCTTATGTCAAATGTAGGCAAGGTATTTTCCCCAAAAGAGATATACAGACAGATATGGCGGGAAAATCCACTATATTCCGACAACACCATTGCGGTACACATTCGTCACATAAGAGAAAAGATAGAGATAAACCCCGCAGAGCCACGCTATCTTAAGGCGGTGTGGGGGCATGGATATGTTATAGAAGGAGATAGACGATGAAGAATTTTATAAGAAGTTTTCCCTCTAAAATAGGCTGTTTTATTCTGTGTATATTATCCCTGTGTATTGCTGCAGGCTGTGTTATAGGGGCTTTCGCCCTTGTTTCATTTGATTTTTACGGCAGCTCCGAGGGATATTTGCAGGAGAATTTTGCCTACGAACAGATTTACTCCGACAGCTATGACATAACCCACAAAGCACTGAATCTTAATGAATATTACGTGAAAAACCACGATAAACTTTACGCTCGGGAGAACACAAACCTCCGTTATGCCATATATTCCGCTTCGGGAGATGTGGTAAACTGTAACACAAGCTCAGCTATAAAGAGCGAAAATGAGATTTGGAGGTACACTATAGATTTCGGCGCTGAAAAAAACGGTCAGCAGGACAATCTTTTCTACGCAGGTAACTATTCCACTGACGATGCCGAACACTTCACCTTTAAAGCCTATCTTGAAGAGGAGCTTCCCGTAAAAGACAAATACCGCTTTATAAGTAATATAGTACACATAGGATATTCCCTGCGCTATCTTATATATGTTATCGGTTTTCTATGCGTAGTGCTGAGCATAGTATGTTTTTCTGCTCTAATGTGCGTTTCTGCCCGCAGACCTTATACCGAGGAGCTTTACCCAGGTCCTTTAAACCGAGTTCCCTTTGATATACTCATTGCAGGGTGCTTTTGCATATTCATATTTGCCGCCTTTGTTATAGACGCCCTCACAACAGGCAATATAGTAGATATGATACTGTGGATAGCACTTATTATAGCCTGTGTCTGCTGTCTTATCGGTCTAAGTGTGAGCCTTTCGGCAAGGATAAAGCAAAAAAACCTCATAAAGGGCTGTTTTATATACCTTGTTTTAAGGATAACCTTTAGAATTCTAAGATCTATCGGCAAGGGTATACTTGCTTTTTGCAGACTGACCGTAAAATTCATAAGAAGCATACCTCTTATATGGCGGACACTGGCGTTTATATGCGGTATAGGATTTATTGATTTTTGGGTGTTTGTTGCACTGCTTAACTATTCTCCTTTCCCTGCTGTGATATTTACGCTGTTAAAATATGCCCTGCTCTTTATTACTGCCGTAGGAGCCGCACTCTTTATGCGCAGACTTAAAAAGGGCGGTGAGGCTCTCGCACAGGGAGACCTTAGCTACAAGATAGAAACCGACAAAATGTTCTGGGATTTCAAAAAACACGGTGAAAACCTAAACAGTATTGCAAAAGGAATGTCAATTGCGGTTGAGGAGCGTCTTCAGAGTGAGAGAATGAAGGCCGAGCTTATAACCAATGTTTCCCACGATATTAAGACTCCTCTCACCTCGATTATAAACTATGCGGGGCTCATAGCAGAGAAGAAATGCAGCGAGCCTGCACACAAGGAATACTCCGAAGTGCTTACTCGAAAATCCGAGCATTTAAAGAGACTGCTTGATGACCTTGTAGAAATATCGAAAGCCAACACAGGCAATTTAGAGGTTGACCTTATTCCCTGCGACGCAGGTGTGCTGCTGAGTCAGGTAACGGGAGAATTTGCTGAACGCTGTCAGTCGGCAGGACTTGAGCTTATTACCACAGCACCCGAAAAAGAGCTTCGCATTATGGCTGACAGTCGCCGAATCTGGCGTGTTTTTGAAAACCTGATGAGCAATGTGTGCAAATATTCCCTTGTCGGCTCGAGAGTGTATTTAAGCCTTGAAGAAAGAGGCAATGAGGTGCGGTTTATATTCCGCAACACCTCAAAGGCGGCTCTTAATATTTCCCCCCTTGAGCTTATGGAAAGGTTTGTGCGCGGTGATTCCTCCCGTACTACCGAGGGCAACGGACTGGGACTTTCCATAGCCAAGAGCCTTGCCGAGCTTCAACAGGGTAAAATGGATATCTCAATAGACGGTGATTTGTTCAAGGTTATCCTAAGTTTCCCTACTATATAAACCGTTAAAATACCCGACGCTAAAGACTTCTCCCGCAAGTCTTTAGCGTCGGGTGTTTAATGGTTGAGGTAAAGGACGGTACACTTATAATAAAGGCTGTATTGCGCTATTGATTTTATATTATTTTTAGGTTATAATTTAAAAAAACTCTGAGGTGAAATAATGAAAAACAGGCTTTCTCCTTTAACCCTTATAACAACTATTGCGGTAATTGTATTTGCCGTGAGTCTGATACCGATTTTTTACGCTGCCTTTTATGCTCACCCTGTGCTGGATGACTTTGGCTATTCGTCCTATGCAAAAGATGCCATTACAGAGGGTGGAAGCATTTTTGATGCTCTCTCAGGGGCTTTTAAGCAGGTAAAGGAATCCTATTATTCCTGGCAGGGCACCTTTTCGGCAATACTGCTTTTTTCTCTTCAGCCAGCCACCTTCGGTGACGGTCTGTATTTCCTGACCACCTTTATAATGGTGGGTGCACTTTGCGGCTCTACCTGGTTTTTCTTTGATACGGTTTTTGTAAAATGGTTCGGCTCAAAAAAGGCCTATGCAATTCTTGCCGCCACCCTTACCCTCTTTTGCAGTATACAGTTTATGCCCAGTATTGCCGAAGGTCTTTACTGGTTTAACGGCAGCAGCTATTACACCGTTTTTTACAGCCTTTCTCTTGTGTATTTTTCCCTTCTTATACGGCTTCACCTTTCAAAAAGCCGGGTCGGTCGCTGTCTTTCTCTGGCTTTCTGCCTTTTGCTGGCGGTATTTATCGGCGGCGGAAACTATACTACCGCCCTGTTTACCACCTGCATCACAGTTTTAGTGGCGGTGGCGGCGACAGTGAAAAAAGTACCAAGATTTTACCTTTATTACATTATCCTCGGTTTTCTGCTGATAGCCTTGGCAATCAGTATACTCGCCCCGGGCAATAGCATCAGAGGCAGTTCTGCCTCGGGCCTTGGTCCTGTAACCGCTGTTTGGAAATCTATTACCGAGGCGGCAGGCTATATCGGACGCTGGACCTCCCTGCCCCAGATTGCCCTTTTTGCCTTTCTTACTCCCATACTTGTAAGGACCGCAAAACAAACCTCCTTTAAATTTCCTCTGCCCTTTGTCGCTTTTATACTCTCCTTTTTGTGTTATGCCACCCAGTTCACCCCTGCTCTTTTTGCGATGAATAATGTGGGCGCAGGCCGACAGATAAACATCTATTATTATGCCTACTACATATTCGTACTCTTTAATATTTTCTACATCGGCGGCTGGCTGACACGCAAAAAAATTACACTGTCCGAGGTCAAGGCTACACCTGCCACAGCCATTTGTGTCTTGTTGGCAATTGTCCTGCTCTTTACTGCAGGCTGTCTGGGCAGTGGCATAAACAATATGACCTCGATAGTTACCTTTGATACGGTGGTCAGCGGAGAAGCCTATTCCTATGAGGAGGAGTACAAGGCTATAATCCAAAAAATAAAAAACGGTGAAGATAATGTTGGAAACATAACCCACCACACAAGGATATACCAGAATCTTTATTTCGACACCGATCCCGATTTCTGGACAAACGTACAGGCGGCCAATTACTTTGGTGTTAAGCGGTTTTCGGCAGGATAACCAAACCCTTACAGCACTTATGCTTGTACTTGCTATTGATGCGGAAAAATGTTCTCGAAAGGACTAAAGCATATCAACAAAATAGGATGGTTAAAAAAATGAAAAAACTACTAGCATTTATTCTTACATTATGTATTATCTCCATTGGACTTGCAGGCTGTTCAAACAGTAAAACTGTAAGTGAGGGTGACGGAGAATATGTTGGCACCGTAACAGTAGCCCTTGACCGCGAGGCGGCACCCCTGACGGTGGAAAATTTCATAAAACTTTCTAAAGAAGGCTTTTATGACGGACTTACCTTTCACAGAATTATGGATGGCTTTATGATGCAGGGCGGCGACCCCGACGGTGACGGTACAGGTGGCTCAAAAGACACAATTAAGGGTGAGTTTTCGGCGAACGGAGTTAAAAACGAGCTTTCTCATGTGCGAGGCGTCATCTCAATGGCACGAAGCGACAAATTTGACAGTGCATCAAGTCAGTTCTTTATCGTGCATAAGGACAGCACCTTTTTAGACGGACAGTATGCCTCTTTCGGCTATGTTTCCGAGGGTATGAGCATAGTAGACAAGATTTGTAAAAACGCCGTGAATACCGACTCTAACGGCTCTGTGCCTGAGGACAAGCGTCCTATAATTAAATCGGTCACAATTCGCGAGGCTGAGGTTTCGGGAATGACCTATGCCGATATTGAAATTGATTATTCGGCAGTTATGAAATAAGTTAAAAGGGTTGACTCTCTTAGAAGAGTCAACCCTTTTGCGGTTGTATAGGTCTTGCGGTATTTAGTAAGTATTTTCATTATAATGGATGTTTGTCAACATCAAAATCCGTTATAAACGCGGTTATTTCATCTTGCGATTTTGCTGTGAGTTTTCCTTGTGCACAGTTTGGCTTTCCGCCGCCTTTGCCTGAGAAGGTGTTATTAAGTTCTTTAACCATCTCTCTCACGTCGCCGTTTTTGGTGCTTATAAGGTAGTTATAGGAATTATCTTCGGTTTTCGAGAAAAGGGCTATATACTCGGCTTCATCCAAAAGTCCATTTGCGATGTTGCGCAGGACATTAAAGTCTGCGTTTGGGGTGAAGCCGATTATTGCCTTTTCGGTTTTCTCGGTTTTAAGGGATGCTGTTGCCAGTTTTTCTGACAAAATCTTAATTTCTGCTCTGGCGGCAGTCAGGTCTTCCCCCAGCTTGTTTACGGCATCGGCTATCTCCTCACGCTTAGCTGATAACTGCTTCATTATGGTCTTTGCGGCGGTGTGGAGATAGGAATAATCGGCAAGAGCAAGTGAGCCTGCCACCATTTCTATTCTGGTACCGCCCTTGTTGGGGAAAAAATTGACGATTTTTATAAGACCTATCTCCCCTGCCCTCATCGGATGAGGTGCACAGCAGGCGCAGGTATCAAAGCCCTCAACAGTTATAAGTCTTACACCCTCGGTAAGCTCTATTTTACTGCGGCAGTCGATTTTTTCGAAATCCTCGACGGTGGGATAGGAAACGGTAATCTCTGCGTTTTCGAAAACGGCACGGTTTCCCTCTTTTTCGATTTTTTCTATATCCTCTGCGGTAAGAGGACCGTCCACATCAAAGGTTATGAGGGCATCGTTCATATGAAAACCGACATTATTGTAGCCATAAAGCCTATGGATAACCCCTGAGAGGATATGCTCGGCACAGTGGTTTTGCATACGGGAAAATCGAAGGTGCCAATCAATGGCGCAGGCAACCTCGCTTCCAACCTCTATAGGAGAAAGGAGGGTATGTACTACCTCGTCACCCTTTTCCCTCACATCAAGCACCGAAACACCGTTTATACTGCCCTTGTCGGGAGCCTGTCCGCCTCCCTCGGGGAAAAATGCGGTCTTATCGAGGGTGATAAAATATTTACCCTCTTTTTCTTCGCAGGAGGTGACGGTGGCAGTAAATTCTTTTACATAAGAATCGTTTTCAAAAAGTTTTATAGTCATAATATTATCCTTTTTTAAAAAGAGGTCGAAATTTGCTTTCGACCTCTTTTTATTAACCTAATTTCTGCTCTAACAAAGCCTTGATAACGGCGGGGTCGCCAATACCCTTGAGTTCTTTCATACAGGAACCGAAAAGTGCCATAAGAGCCTTAACCTTACCGCCCTTATAGTCGGCAACTGCCTGAGGATTAGCCTCAATAACGCGGTCAACGGTAGCCTCGATGACAGAGCTGTCTACCTTGGCGTTAAGTCCCTGCTCGTCGCAGTATTTATCTACGTCAACATCACTTTCGAACACGGCGGCAAGTACCTTTTTACCTGCAGCGCGGGTGATTTCACCGCTGTCCACAAGCTCGATAATACGGGAAAGCTTTGCGGGTGCAATACTCAGTGTTTCGATACCGAGATAGCGCATACGGCTCATACATTCGGTTAGTATCCACGATGCCACGCTCTTAGGCTCACGTCCCATAGCTACAACCTCGTCAAATACGGCACAGAGTTTAGCATCAGATGCAAGAACTGCGGCTTCCTTAGCGGCAATTCCCATATCTACATATTTCTGACCCTTTTCTTCAGCAGTTGCGGGCATACTTGCCTTGATTTCATTAAGCCATTCGTCATCAATAATAATGGGCATTAGGTTGGGGTCGGGGAAATAGCGGTAGTCTGCGGCGGTTTCCTTATTACGCATGGGGAAGGTTCTGCGCTTGACCTCATCCCAACGGCGGGTCTCCTGAACGAGCATTTCGGTATGACGCTCGATAGCGTCAACGTGACGCACCTTTTCAAACTCGATAGCATCCTTGATTTCGGCAAAGGAACTCATATTTTTTATCTCACTGCGGACACCAAGCTGGTCGGAGCCTTCGGGACGAACAGAGATATTTACGTCGCAACGCATTGCACCCTCTTCACACTCGGAAATTCCTGCAAACTGAAGAGCGGCTTTAAGCTTTTTAAGGTAGGAGATAACCTCATCCGAGTTGCGGAAATCGGGACGGGAAACTATCTCTATAAGGGGAACACTGGTACGGTTATAGTCGACAAGAGAGGTATTGGTAGCATCGTCGTGAACGAGCTTACCTGCGTCCTCCTCAACGTGGATCTGCTTAATACCTATCTCGCGTTCACCCACCTGAACCTTACCGTCAACACAAACGGGGTTAAACCACTGTGTTATCTGATAAGCACAAGGCAGGTCGGGATAGTAGTAGCTTTTCTTATCAAAGGTTGTGTACTGATTGATTTTGCAGTTCAGCATTAAACCTGCTTTAACAGCAAGTTCTATTGCGTGTTTATTTGTAACGGGAAGCATACCAGGCATACCCGAACAAGCAGGACAAACGCAATCGTTAGGCTCATTTGCGGCAGCGTGGCCTCCGCAAGAGCAGAACAGCTTAGAATCGGTTGCGAGTTCAACATGGGTCTCAAGACCTATAACAAGCTCGTATTTCATACTATGCTTCCTCCTTTTCTAAAACTGCGGCAAGGCTTAAGAGCTTACCGTCACAGTAGGCATCACCTACAAGCTGAACACCTGCAGACACCACTGCGGGAAGTCCTGTGATAGAAGCTGTTGCGGTGAAAAGACTTGCATCAAAGACCTTCTCGAAGGCTTCTTCTGCGGGATAGTCGGTAAATTCGGCACTGCCGTATGCAGGGGTCAGCACTGCGTCATATTTTGCGAAAATTTCTTCCATAGCCTCGGCTGCAAGACGGCGAATTCTGAGTGATTTATCGTAGCACTCCTCATATCTGCCCTTGGAAAGAACATCAGAGCCGTAGATTATTGTAGCCTTTGTAAGGAAGCCTAAGCCTTCGGTACGGCTGTTTACATAAAGCTCGTCGATATTTTTATACTTTTCGGTGCGGTAGCCGTACTTAACACCGTCGAAACGGGAAAGGTTGTTGGTGGTCTCAGCCGACATAAGGATGGTCCAAGCGGTCTGAACTGCTTTTACAATGGGGAGAGATATTTCCTCTACCTCTACGCCCTTGGATTTATAAAGTGCCACTGCAGTATCGATTTTTGCCTTTACAGCACTATCGGCGTCATCATAAAGCTCTTTTATAAGGGCTATTTTCATACCCTTTGCCGAAATATCGGTTTTATATTCGTATTTTTCGGTTTTAATGCTGGTGCCGTCCTTAGGGTCGTATCCTGCAATAACTGTGAGCACTTCTGCTGCGTCCTTAGCTGTTTTTGCGGTAACACCTATCTGCTCACCCGAAGCGGCGCAGGAGATTATTCCATAGCGGGAAACTGTGCCGTAGGTGGGCTTTATAAAGGTAACATCTGTAAGAGCGGCTGCTCTGCGGGGGGCACCGTTTAAATCGACGCTGAGTGCGGCTTTAACACTGCCCTCTGCCACAAGCTTTGCTGCGGCAGCAACTTCTCCGCCTGTTTCGCCGTAAAGGTCAAGTCCAAACTCGCCTACTGCGGTTTTTCCCGAAAGGGTGTAACCTGCGGCAGTAAGTCTTTCTACTGCATCGGCAGAGAAAAGAGGCTTGAAATTCTCCAGCATTTTGGAGCCTGCTGAGGCAGGAACATCCTTAATAAGAATAGTATCGTCAACGGCGATATTTCCGTTTTTGCTTATTTCAGTAATATATTTAGCCAATTTACACACCTCTCTTTACTTTACAAGTCGGGGAACCTGCCAGCTGTCTTCGGTGCTTTGAGGAGCACCTGAAAGCAGGTCGGTACGGCTGAAGGGTTGTTTTCTTTCGTCGGCACGAAGGACATTGGTCATAGGTCTTACATGGACCATTGCCTCGGTATTTTCGGTATCTATATCCTTAAGCTCGGCTTCTTTTACTGCCATAGCCTTAAAGATTTTTTCCATAGTCTTTTTCTCGTCATCGGTGAACTTAAGCTCGTTTACCTGCTCGAGAGCATCAAGCTTGGCTTTGCCTGAGGTAACTCCTGCCTTGGAGGCAGATACTGCATTTGCAAAGTTAGAGCCGTCTCCCGCAGTACCAAAGGTATCTGCACCCTCTTTTCCGCGGATAGAAACATTTGCTTCGAAGAGCTGAAGCTCGGTAACCTCACTGGGGGCGCCTAAAAGCTGATCCTGTGCAGCACCGTCTAATGGGAATGCGATAACGTCACGAATGGTTTCGGTGTCGGCAAGAAGCATAACTATACGGTCAACACCAGGTGCCATACCTGCATGGGGAGGTGCACCGAACTGGAATGCGTTATAAAGAGCCGAGAAGCGCTTTTCAACCTCGCTCTCTTCATATCCAGCGATTTCAAAAGCCTTTCTCATAATTTCGGGGCTATGGTTACGGACAGCACCCGACGCCAGTTCTATACCGTTGCATACAAGGTCATACTGATATGCAAGAATAGTACAGGGGTCCTGATTTTCGAGAGCATCAAGACCGCCCTGAGGCATTGAGAAGGGATTATGGGTGAAGATAATGCTATCGGTAGTTTCGTCCAGCTCGTACATGGGGAAATCTACAACGAAGCAGAACTCGAAAGAGTCTTTGTTTATAAGGCCAAGCTCGTTACCAAGCCAAGTGCGGATAACACCTGCGTTTTTATCGGCAGTAGAGGAAACGGTATCGCAGATGAAGAAGATGGTTTCTCCCTCTTTAACACCTGTAAGCTCTACAATCTCCTTTTTCTGCTCCTCTGAAAGCACCTTGGAGATGGGGTCGTCCTTAAAGGTATAGGTAGCGGCATCAAGGAGGGTAATGTGTGCAAGACCTGCCATTTTTGCCTGCTTTTGCGCAAACTCTAAGGACTTATCGAAGAACCAACGCTCTGCCTTGCAGGGGGCAACAATACCGCGCACAGGCTTATTCATAAAGGGCTTAAAGGGAGCGCGGGTGAAGAAATCGGTAAGGTCGCAGATGATAAGGGGGTTTCGAAGGTCGGGCTTATCAGAGCCGTATTTTGCCATTGCCTCTGCAAAAGGAATTCTTCTAAAGGGGGTATCGGTTATCTTCTTATCCGAGAAGGTGCGGAAAACATCACTTACCACCGATTCGCAAACCTCTAAAACCTCGTCCTGAGTAGCAAAAGCCATTTCGAAATCGAGCTGATAGAATTCACCTGGGGAACGGTCTGCACGGGCATCCTCATCTCTGAAGCATGGAGCTATCTGGAAATATCTGTCAAAGCCCGACACCATAAGCAGCTGTTTAAACTGCTGAGGTGCCTGAGGAAGGGCATAGAACTTTCCGGGGTGCTTACGGGAGGGCACAAGGAAGTCGCGGGCACCCTCGGGTGAAGATGCTGTGAGTATTGGGGTCTGAATATCTAAGAAGCCTCTCTCCTCCATAAGGCGACGCATATGGCCGATAACCTTGGAGCGAAGAATGATATTATTGTGGAGCTTTGTGGAGCGCAGATCGAGAAAACGGTGCTTTAATCGGATATTCTCGTTAGTGTTTACGGCACCAACCTCAAAGGGCAGGTCGCGGGTGCAGGCACCGAGAACGGTAACGCTGTCGGCAACAAGCTCTACATCGCCTGTGGCGATTTTGGGATTTTCTGTTCCCTCATCACGAAGGGTAACTATTCCCTTTGCCGAGATTACGGTCTCCTTTGCTATGCCTTTGAGCAGATTTTCGTCGTGAACTACTACCTGAGTAACTCCTGTTTCGTCACGAAGGTCGACAAAAAGCACTCCGCCGTGGTCTCGTATTACCTCGACCCAGCCTGCAAGCTCTACAGTCTGCCCTATGTGTTCCTTTCTTATTTCATTGCAACGATGGGTTCTGTACATTTAAAATGCCTCCGTTTGCTTTTTTATTATATTATACTGAAAAATAAAAAATCCCGAGAATACCAAAAAGTATTCTCGGGACGAATAAATAAAATTATCCGCGGTGCCACCCGTTTTGATGCATTACGCATCCGCTTTTATATTAAGTTGTGGACGCCCTTGAAGTGTTCCCATACTTACTACTCATCTGAAACGCGCTTTCAGTCGGTGACGCGTAATCCCTGGCAGACTTTCCAAAAAAGCAGAGTCTTCGCTTATTATTATAACCGAAATCTTTCATTTGTCAATAATTTTTGGTTTCCAAATTATCCAAAATTTGTTTTCGCCCTAATTATATTTTATGCACTTTCGCTTCAAATGTTCTGTTAACGAAATCCCTCTTCCGAAGAAGAGGGATTTTGAAATATTGTAATTATACTCCCGAATAAGCGGCGAAGCCTGCGTCTACGGGGAGAACAACGCCTGTAATTGCAGAAGCAGAGCGGTCGTCGCAGAGGAAGAGGGTTGCGCCGATAAGCTCGTCTGCATCAACAAAGCGATGGGTAGGAGTGCCGTTTAAAATTTTGGCACTTCTGGCTGTGGGAGTGCCGTCCTCATTAAAGAGAAGAGCCTTGTTCTGAGCAGATACAAGGAAACCGGGGGCTATTGCGTTACAGCGAATTCCTGTTCCTGCAAAGTGGGTTGCAAGCCACTGTGTAAAGTTAGAGATAGCAGCCTTTGCAGCGGAATATGCGGGGATTTTGGTGAGAGGGGTATAGGAGTTCATCGAAGAGATATTAAGGATGCATCCTGCCTTCTTTTCTACCATATCCTTAGCAAATGCCTGAGTGGGAAGGAGCGTTCCCTGAAAGTTGAGCTTGAATACAAAGTCAACACCGTCGGG
Source organism: Acutalibacteraceae bacterium (assembly GCA_045539925.1). GTDB lineage: Bacteria > Bacillota > Clostridia > Oscillospirales > Acutalibacteraceae > SFWF01. The sequence continues at coordinate 36,469 of JAZQGH010000197.1, forward strand.
GATAAGGTCGAAGAAGGATTTTCCGCCCTCTTTAGCCTCGTGATGATACTCGTTATCGGTGGTAGCTCTGGGATTGTTTCCGCCTGCGCCGTTAACAAGAACATCACAGGGACCGAGATCAGCAACAACCTGTGCGCGAACAGCCTCTAAAGCCTCGGGATCAAGAACGTTAGCCTTGTAGCCCTCGCAGATGTAGCCTTCTGCCTTGAGCTCGTCGGCAAGAGCCTTTACTGCATCTTCATTAAGGTCGAGCGCTGCAACCTTTGCGCCGCACTGTGCAAATGCACGTGCCATTGCGCCGCAGATAAGTCCGCCTGCGCCTGTAACTACAACTACCTTGCCTGTATAATCAATATTAAGGGGTAAATTCATTTTTAGTTCCTCCTGCTTAATAATTAGTCTTCTATAACGCCGCCGTTGGCTTCGATAAGGCCGTTAATGTAAGCCGAACCTAAAGCACGGTCGTAAAGTCCGTAACCGGGTTTTCCTGTTTCGCCCCAGATCATACGTCCGTGGTCGGGACGGAAATATCCGTTAAAGCCTGTTTTAACAAGTGCCTTTATGATTGCGTTCATATCGAGACTGCCCTTCTGGGTGAGGTGTCCTGATTCCTCAAAGCTGGTGTCTTCGAGAATCTTTACATTGCGAAGGTGCATAAAGCCTATTCTGTTCATAGCAGAATATTTTTCTACCATAGAGGGCATATCGTTCTTGGGGGAGCAGCCGAGAGAGCCTGTGCAGAAGCAAAGGGTGTTTGCAGGGCTGTCAACAATCTTAAGGAAGCGGTCGAGATTAGCCTCGTCGGTAATGATACGGGGAATTCCGAAAATGGGATAGGGCGGGTCGTCAGGATGGATAGACATTACAACGCCACATTCCTCTGCAACGGGGATGACTGCTTTAAGGAAGTATTCGAGATTCTCCCAAAGTCCTTCCTCGCCAAGCTCACCGTAAGCCGAGATAAGAGCGCGGACCTCATCCTGAGAATAGCTGGAGTCCCAACCGGGGAGATGTATGTCGTCCTTTAAGGGGTCGAGGCCCTTCATCTGCTCCCAGTACATTACAAGACTGGTAGAGCCGTCCTCGCCCATCTTATCAAGCTGGGTACGGGTCCAGTCGAAAACGGGCATAAAGTTATAGGTAACACACTTCACACCGTATTTTGCGCAACGACGGATATTTTCGCAGTAATTTGCAATATGACGGTCACGCTCGGGTCTGCCGAGTTTTATCTCCTCTGTAACGGGAATAGATTCGACCACGTCGAAAACAAGGCCGTTTTCCTTACATCTGTCGGCAATGTGCTTGATGCTCTCCTCGGGCCATACCTCACCCGGCTTTACATCGTAGACTGCCGATACGATAGAGCGCATGCCCGGAATCTGACGGATGTACTCCAGAGTTACGGGATCACTGTCGCCATACCAACGGAATGAACTTTTCATAAATTATACCTCCGTATGTTTTGTTGATTATATTTTAATGAATATCTGCACAAAAGTAAAGTATTCATTATTTATTATACCAAATTGCCCACTTCTGTCCATTGCTTTTCTGCCATAATATATTGCAAAAATGCGCAACTATTACAGCCCTGTACTTCTGTACTCCTTAGGGGTTTTACCTGTATGCCTTTTAAAAAGCTTGGAAAAATACTGAACGTCCATAATGCCGCAATGAAGGGCTATAGTCTGTATCTGCAGACGGGTGGTTGAAAGCAGACGCATAGCAAGCTGCATACGCTCACCTATTATATATTCTGTAAGGGTCTTTCCTGTTTCCTTTTTAAATACCGAGGAAAGATAACCCGCGCTTATATTCTGACTTTTCGCCAGAGATTGAAGGGTAAGATTTGCCGACAGGTCTGAGTTTATCAGCGTTATGACCTTTTGCACCGCAGAAGAATAATTTTTCATTGAGTGCTTCCGCACAAGTCTGCAATAGCTTTTGAACATATGTGCCATAAGCTCCGATACTGCAGCAATCGAGGAGACCTGCTCTATTCTTACGGCAAAATCCGAAGAAACATCGTGTATATAAAGCGGATGCACCCCTCCGCTTTCCGCCGCTTTTCTAAGCAGAGTATTCATTATAATAGCGTAGTTTTTAAGATTGCGCACAGGGTCGGTAATACGGCGTTCAAAAGTGAAATCCGAAAAGGTCTCGATAAGCTGAGCCACCTTGTGCTCCTGTCCCAGTGACACTGCACGGATAAGCTCATTTTCATAATCATACCGTTTTTTCATCAGCTCCATATTTACCATAAGGCTTTCTACATCCTCATTGCTGCGGTTTTTGGAGAGCACGGTATTATCCTCCACAAGCTCGCGGTTTATGTCTATGACCGTGAATCCGCTGCTGCCTCCCCAGATATGCTCACCGAAGGTCTCAAGCATTGTAAAAATGCTGTCGTTATCCGAAATCGTTGGGATATTTGCATAATAATCCTGCAAAAGTTTTTGCTTAGAGGGAGATATTCCGTATTTTTCACCTGCTTCGAGTATATATTTTGTTTCTACCTCTTCAGACAGATAGGGGCCGATTATCATAATCTGTTCGGGGCTGACAGCCGGCAGCAGAAAGAACACATAACAAAGCCTGAGGGCAGAAAATTTATACATAGTGTACGGTTTTATATTATCGGCAAATTCATCCACCGAAAAACGGTTTTTGAGGTCGTCTCCGAAGAGAATAATAAAGGCTTCGTCGAACATATTATTAAATATAGCATTCTTTCCCGCAAAGGAGGTCTTTACTCTGCGCTTTTTAAGTGTGTTGCAGAGAAAACGCAATTCATTTTCGTACAGCACCGTTCCCTCCTCCTGCGGTTTTGTGAAATTTAATAATATTTATCCACTTGCCCTTAATATTTTATTACATAATCCACCCAATTTCAATAGAGAATTTTACAAAAATATGAAAATAATACAAAAGCGGATTAAAATTTTACTCACAATATTCTTGCAAAATGCTTTATAATATACAAGGCAACTCACTCATTATTTTAATGGAGGCTTTTTATATGTCCAACGAAAATAAACTACGACCCTTTGGCGTGAGGGACAAGTTTGGTTATCTCTTCGGAGATTTCGGTAACGACTTTACCTTCATCCTCTCTACAATGCTGCTTATGAAGTTCTACACCGATGTTATGGGTGTAAGCGCAGCAGTTGTAGGTACCATTATGATGATCGCTCGTTTTGTTGACGCTGTTACAGACGTTACAATGGGACGTATCGTTGACCGTGCAAAAGGCACAAAAGCAGGAAAATTCAAGCCCTGGCTGCTCCGTATGTGCGGACCTGTTGCTCTCGCATCCTTCCTTATGTATCAGAGCTCTCTTGCAGGCGCAAGTATGACTGTTAAAATCATTTATCTCTTTGTAACATACATTCTCTGGGGCTCGATATTCTACACCTCTATCAACATCCCATACGGCTCTATGGCTTCCGCCATTTCGGGCGACCCCAGCGACCGTCAGTCCCTCTCAACCTTCCGTACCATGGGCGCTACCCTTGCAGGTATGGTAGTAGGTATTGCTCTTCCCATCTTTGCATATGAGAAGAAGGATATTGTCAACGAGCTTGGCGAAACCGTTCAGTCAGACGTTCTTGTAGGCGGTAAGGTAACTATTATTGCAGGTGTGTTCTCTGTTCTCGCTATTGTGTGCTATCTCCTCTGCTACACTATGGTAACCGAGCGTGTTCGTCCCGAAGTATCCGAAGACGAATTCAAGAATAACTCGGTTGGCAAAATGCTTGTTAACGCCCTTGGCAACCGTGCCCTCCTTTCAATAATCGTAGCATCTATCGTTATGCTACTCGCCCAGCTCACAATGCAGAATATGGCGGCTTATGTATTCCCCGACTATTACAACGACGCTACCGCACAGTCTATTTCTACCGCATTTATGATGGTTGGTATGGTACTTGCAGCAATCCTTTCAAAACCCCTTGCCAAAAAATTCGGTAAAGCAGAGGTCAGCATTGTATCTAACCTCTTTGCCGCTGTTGTTTGCATTCTCCTCTTCATCGTTCGTCCCGACAACGTTTGGGTATATGTTGCACTTCAGGCACTCTGCTGGTTAGGTCTTGGTATCTTCTCTATGGTATCCTGGGCTCTTATCACCGACGTTATTGATTATTCCGAGCTCAGAAACGGCATCCGCGAGGATGGTTCTGTTTACGCCCTCTACTCCTTCGCCCGCAAGCTCGGTCAGGCAGTTGCTGCAGGTCTTTCGGGTTGGCTCCTTACAGGTATTGGCTACAACACCGACGCTGCTGCTAACGGAATCAAACAGACCCAGTCGGTTCTTGACGGCATCTTTAATATCTCTACTATCGTACCCGCAATCGGTTTTGCCGCACTTGCGCTTGTGCTTTGGTTCTGGTATCCCCTCCACAAAAAGCAGGTTGATGCCAATGTAGCCGCCCTTAAGGAAAAGCACGGCGAAAGCGAAGCTGAATAATAAGTTTATCCATCGGCGTCCGACCTAACCGCCGGGCGCCTTTTTAAAATTTTAACGGAGGTAAATATTTTGAGAAATATAATCAATTTTAACAGCAAATGGGCTTTTACCAAAATGCTCGACTCGGTGCCCACCGAAATATCAAACAAATGGGATTTTGTAAATCTCCCCCACTGCTGGAACGCTATCGACGGTCAGGACGGCGATAATGATTATTACCGTGGTACAGGCTATTATGCTAAGAAATTCAGCAAGAGCGACCTGCCTGAAGCTGACAAATATTATCTTGAGATACGCGGCGCAAACTCTTCTGCCGACGTTTATTTAAACGGCAAAAATCTTGCTCACCACGACGGCGGTTATTCCACCTGGCGTGTTGATATGACCGAATCTCTTGAGCTTGTGAATTTGCTTGTTATCGCGGTAGATAACTCTGCAAATGACAGAGTATATCCCCAGATGGCAGACTTCACTTTCTACGGCGGTCTCTACAGAGATGTAAATATTATTTGTGTAAACGAGTCACACTTTGATCTTGACTATTACGGCGGTCCCGCAATTAAGGTTACTCCCGAAATTTTGGGCGCAGACGCTAAGGTTACTGTTGATACCTATCTTACCAATGCTAAAATGGGTCAGACCGTTCGCTACACGGTATACGACAAGGACGAAAACATCGTTGCACAGACCGAAACTGCTGAAACCAGTGTAGAATTCACCATTGAAAATGTACACCTGTGGCAGGGTCGCAAGGATCCCTATCTCTACTGCTGTGAAGCAGAGCTTATGGAGGATAGAAAGGTTCTTGATAACGTTTGCACCCGTTTTGGTTGCAGAAGCTTTAAAATAGACCCCGAAAACGGGTTTATTCTAAATGGTGAAGAATATCCTCTTCGCGGAGTATCCCGTCATCAGGACCGTTGGGGTGTTGGTAACGCTCTTCTTCCCGAGCATCACGCAGAGGATATTGATCTTATATGCGAGGTAGGCGCTACCACCATCCGCCTTGCTCACTATCAGCACGACCAGTATTTCTATGACCTTTGTGACGAAAAGGGTCTTGTTATCTGGGCTGAAATTCCATATATTTCCAAGCATATGCCTACAGGCCGTGAGAACACCACCTCCCAGATGAAGGAGCTTATTACACAGAACTACAACCATCCCTCTATCGTAGTATGGGGACTTTCCAATGAAATCGGTATCGGCGGCTCTGATGACGACCTGCTCGAAAACCACAGAATTCTTAACGATATGTGTCACGAAATGGATAAGACTCGTCTTACCACCGTTGCGGCAGTATCTATGTGCAATATGGATGACCCCTATCTCCAGATACCCGACGTAGTTTCCTACAACCACTATTTCGGTTGGTACGGCGGAGAGACCGATATGAACGGTCCTTGGTTCGACAAGTTCCACAAAAAGCACCCGAATATTCCTATCGGATGCTCTGAATACGGCTGTGAAGCACTTAACTGGCACACCTCTAATCCTATGCAGGGTGACTATACCGAGGAATATCAGGCATATTATCACGAAGAGCTTATTAAGCAGTTCTTCTCCCGCAAATATATGTGGGCTACCCATGTATGGAATATGTTCGACTTCGGTGCAGACGCAAGAAACGAAGGCGGCGAAAACGGACAAAACCACAAGGGTCTTGTTACCATCGACCGCAAGTATAAGAAGGATGCCTTCTATGCTTACAAGGCATGGCTCTCTGACGAGCCCTTTGTACATCTTTGCGGCAAACGTTATATTGACCGCGTTGAGGATGTTACCAAGGTTACCGTTTACTCTAACCTCCCTGAGGTTGAGCTTTTTGCAAACGGCGAGTCTTTAGGCAAGGTTTCTGCTCCCGACCACTTCTTCTATTTTGAAGTTCCTAATAAGGGTGAGACTAAGCTCACCGCTGTTGCAGGAGAGTTTAAAGACGAGGGTGTTATCCGCAAGGTAGACACCTTTAATGAGGAATACAGACTTAAAGAAAAGGGTGCTATTCTCAACTGGTTTGATATTGATGCTCCCGAAGGATACCTCTCCTTAAACGACAAAATGAGTGATGTTATTGCCACTGTTCAGGGCAAACTCCTCTTTATGAGCCTTATGGGCAAGTTTATGGGCGGCAAGGACGGTAAAATCAAGGCTGCCGGCTTTGAGGTTGGTCCCGAAATGATGTCTATGATGGGCGGATTTACCGTACTTCGTCTCTTCACCCTTATGGGCGGAATGATGGATGTTAAATTTACCAAGGAACAGCTTCTCGACCTTAATGCCAAACTCAACAAAATAAAAAGACCTAAGAAAAAGGATAAATAATTCCTGAACAAAAATATAAAACTTAGGCATAAAAAAACGCCCTCAAGAGTGTTTCTCTTGAGGGCATTTTTTATGCTTATTTAAGGTCGAGGAACTGGGAGAGATGCTCGTAGCTCTTTCTCATACAGTAGTCAACAGAATCGAAGCCTAAGGGCCAGGTATCCTGCTCTACACAGAGGTGCTTAACACCTGTCTGCTCTGCAACCCTGATAACCTCTTTAAAGTTAATGTTACCGCTTCCGCATTCGGTGATATAGCCGTTATTTTCGCCCGAGGCAACAGCATAATCCTTAAGGTGAAGAATATCGCAACGGCCTGCAAGCTTTTCGAGCCATTCAATAATGTTTACGCCACCCTTCTGAAGCCAATGGGTATCGAGAACGAAGGATGTGGTTTCGGGGTTAAGTCCGTCAACAAGGATATCCATAATCTTATCATTTCCGAGCTTTGCAAACTCGTAAGCGTGGTGATGATAGGTAAATTTCATACCATAGGGCTTGAGGTTTTCGCCGAGGGTGTTGGCTCTTTCGATAAAGGCGCGGAGCTTATCCATTTGCCTGACCTCACCGCCGCCCCCGCCGACACCTGCATTGGTAGTGCCGAGGATCTGATGCATTTTTACATAATCTTCAATATCGTTTACATCTGCGGGTAAGCCGTAATGGGTTCCCACAACCGTAAAGCCGTTATCGTGAGCAGCTGCAGCATACTCCTCTGCGGTGCAAGGGAAAGCGCCTGCGGTCTGTACCTCGCTGTAACCGATTGCTGCGAGACGCTCGAAGGTTTTTCTGACATTCTCAGCGTCGGTCATATAGTTTCTTACAGAAAAAATCTGAAGTCCAAGTTTGTTAAACATTTATAATTCCTCCTTATTCAAGTGACATAAGATAGTCTATGCACTCTTTTGCCTCGATCATCTGACGGCCGGCGACAGGTTCGTTTTCAACAACCATATCAACAGCGTTTGCTTTAGCCCACTTGACGACCTCGTAAATGGGCGCAGTTCCCTGTCCTAAGGGTTTGCCCTGAGCCATAGTGCCGTCCTTAAGGTGAATAACCGAGATTCTGTCCTTTAAGGTTTCAAGAACATAGATTGGGTTTACAAGTCCGCGATATGACCAATATACATCTATCTGGAACTTAATGTTAGTGCGTCTCTGCAGTTCAATATGAGGGATAATTCCGTCACGGTTGGGAACGAACTCTTGCCAGTGGTTGTGGAACATAAGCTCAATTCCCTCGGCCTCAAGCATAGGCTGATATTTATTGAATTTTTCGATGGTCTCATCAAGATCGGCCTTGGTGGCAGTTTTCGCACTGGGAATGATAAAGCGCTTACAACCGATTGTCTTAAGATATTTAACTATTCCGTCAAAATCGTTATCGAGAACAGCCAAGTGTGTGTGGGTGGAGTTAACTACCACGCCTGCATCATCACAGTATTTCTTGAACTCCTCTGCGGGAACGTCGAAGAAGCCTGCAGGTTCAACAACCTTGTAGCCCATTGCGCCGATTTGAGCGATAGCGTCTTTCACATTTTCGGCCATAAAGTCTTTTACCGAATAAAGCTGAATTCCATAATTCATAATTTTTTCTCCATTCTGCACAAACGCAAATGTTCAGGAAAATATTCCTTTCAAAGTAATTTTAACATATTAAAGTGTGATGTCAAGAAAAAAATGACCGAAACTGATATGTTTCGATCGTTTTTTATAACAGAGTTTTTATGCAGGCGAGAATATCTTCAAAAAAACTGAAATTTTTAAGATATTCTAAATTATAACGCATTTTTTCGGGCAAAATACTATGGACATACGCCTCTTCTAAGGTTTTGCCCTCAGCTGTAAGCTTTGCGAGCTTCTCGTCTTCGTCGCGGTAGGCAAGACTGGCTTTTGAGGTTATTCCTGCAGGGAGAAGGAGGGTTGCCCTCATCTCATTAGTATACATATCCACATACTTACGCACCTCAGGTCTGGTTCCCACAAAGCTCATCTGTCCTACAAGGACATTAAAAAGCTGAGGCAGTTCATCAAGACGGGTTCTGCGTATTTTTGCCCCTACCCGAGTAATTCGGTTATCTCCCGAAACGGTTACAAGTGCACCTTTTTTGTCGGCATCCTGCACCATTGTGCGGAATTTAAGAATTTGAAAATCTTTATCGTATGCGGTAACGCGTATGCTTTTATATAAAACGGGACCTTTGGAATCCAGCTTAATCCAGACAGCTACACCAAGCATAACGGGAGAAAGGAGAATAATAAGCACAAGGGATGCAAAAATATCGAAAGAACGCTTTAAAAATCTTGAAAAAGCCTTGCTTTTAAGAATATCGTAATAAGGCTTTACCTCATCGAGCTTTAAACTGTCGGGCAGGTCGTTCCAGCGTTTCATCGACATTCTCCCACGATGCGTATAAACGCCTCTATTACACAGTCAACCTGCTCGTCGGTAAGGCGACTGTAGAGGGGCAGAGTTATCTCGTTTTTGTAGTGGGAATAGGCTACGGGATAGTCTTTAATATCAAAGCCGAGGTTTTTATAGGCAGTTAGCATAGGCAAAGGTTTATAATGCACATTGCAGGCAATTTCCTCCTGTGCCATTTTCTCAATAATACGATTGCGCTGACGCAGCCCTATTCCGTTTACCCTTACAAGATAGAGATGACCGCTTGAGGTATGTGTATCATCCTTATGATTAAGGAGGGTAACGTCAAGCTTCTCAAAAGCTTTTTTGTATTTTTCTATGATTTGGTGACGACGACAGAGCATTTCCTCGTAGCGGGCAAATTGGGCAATGCCTAAGGTAGCGGCAATATCGGTCATATTACACTTGTAGCAGGGTGCTATAATATCGTACTCCCAGGAGCCGGGTTTATTCTTGCTTAAGGTGGATTTAGTCTGTCCGTGGAGGGACATCATACGGTAATCCTGATAAAGCAGGTTATTATCTATTCCCTCAATATTTTTCCAGGTGACGGCACCGCCCTCTGCGGTAGTGAGATTTTTAACCGCATGGAAACTAAAGCAGGTAAAATCAGCATGGCAGCCCGCTTTAATTCCGTTCTTTTGGGCGCCGAAGCCGTGAGCACAATCGGCAATTACGACGATACGTTTAAAGACCGTCTGCATTCCAGGGTTAGGCCTGAAAAGCTGTTTTTTATTTTCGATAGCCTTATAAACACGGTCGTAATCACAGATGATACCTGCAAGGTCAACGGGAATTATCGCCTTGGTCTTTTCGGTTATGGTTTTCTCCATAAGGTCATAGTCCATCTCGTAAGAGTTCTTCTGAGAATCTATCATTACAGGAGTTGCTCCCACATGACAGATAACACTACATGATGCAGTATAGGTGTATGCAGGAACAATAACCTCGTCACCGGGGCCGATGCCCATAAGACGAAGCGTAAGCTCTAAGGCGGCGGTCGCAGAGTTAAGGCAGCAGGTTTTATTTGTGCCGCAATAATTAGATATTATATTTTCAAACTCCACCGCTTTGGGACCGGTGGTTATCCAACCCGAAAGCAGAGTTTCTTTTACGAGCTGGGCCTCGTACTCGGTCATATCGGGCGGAGAAAAGGGTATATACATTTTTAAAAGCCTCCCTATAAAACAAAGGCAATCTTGCACTGTGTTATGATTAGCACAACTGCTTTTCTACTTAAATCGTATGCTCATATGATTATATTATAACACATTTCATGTTTTTTTCAACAATTATTCTAAGCCCTTTACATATTGTTGACTTTTTCAGCAAATTATGATATACTTCTCTTGAAAAAAATATCTACCACCGGGTAGAGAGATGCTTAGCATCCGCCAGCACACCGTTAGGTCTTTGAAGGTGTGCCGACGGGTGTTTTTTGTTGAGGTGTTTCTATGCAAAACAATCCTTTTAAAAAACTGTCAGCATTTGAGTGGGTGCTTTGGAGCGTTTCGGTTCTGACAGTTCTTATCTCTTCCCTTTTCACGGGTCTTGAGGGTATTCTTTCGGGTATTGCTCCCCTTATAGGGGTTACCGCTCTTATATTTGTTGCCAAAGGAATGGTTATAGGTCAGGTGCTTACGGTAGTTTTTGCAATATTTTACGGTATAATTTCCTTTGCCTTTAAATATTACGGAGAAATGATAACCTACCTTTGTATGTCGGCTCCTATGGCGATTTTCTCAATAGTTTCCTGGCTTAAGCACCCCTACAAGGACTCGAACGAGGTTGAGATAAGCCGACTTTCGGCAAAAGTTGTTTTAGGTATGATTTTTTCAGCAATAGGGGTCACCGCCGCATTTTATTTTATTTTAAAGGGTCTTGGAAATGCAAGTCTCATTGTCAGCACCCTATCCATCACCACAAGCTGGCTTGCTTCCTATCTGACCTTTTTCAGAAGTCCTTATTACGCTTTAGCCTACGCAGCAAATGACATTGTACTTATTATTCTGTGGATATTTGCGGCTATAACCGACATCTCCTGTCTTTCGATGATATTTTGCTTTATTATGTTTTTTGCAAACGATATTTACGGGTTTTATAACTGGAAAAGAATGCAGAAAAGACAGTTGACAGTGAACAGTTGACGACGGACAGAAAGACCCCCTTTGGAATTTGGGAAATGTTCTTAGCGAACATTTCCCAAAAGTTTTATTCGCCTTGCGGCGAGTTATATTGCTCTGCAGTGATATTTGGCTAACGCCAAGTGTTATTCGCTTCGCGAGTTTAAAAGGCGGATAAAATAACACTGAAACCGTAAGGTTTCAATATCACTTTCGCAAAGCGAAAATATCACGCTGACTTTAGTCAGCATATCACTATCATAAAAAACAAAGAGAAGACTCAATATATAAATGAGTCTTCTCTTTTTCTGTTGTTAGTGGGTTTGGGCTACTGCCCAACATTATTTGTGCATACAAATGCGATGCTGGTTCTAACACCATATATTTTCTGTGTTCGCACAAAAACTTGGCTAACGACATTACGCGTTATCCTAAGGTGTTGTTTTTTATTTATTCTGCCTTACTTTCGGCAATTATTTTTTGTGCAATAGCGTTGGGAACCTCTTCATAACGGGCAAATTCGGTATAGAAGGAGCCGACGCCACGGGTAACTGAACGCAGCACTGTGGGGAAATCTGCGAGCTCGCTTTCGGGAACCTCGGCGGTGATTATCATAAGCTTACCGTCGGGGTCCATACCGAGAACTCTGCCGCGACGCTTGGTGATGTCACCCATAATATCGCCCGAATTATCGGTGGGGATTGTTGCAACCAGAGTTACCACAGGCTCTAAGAGGACGGGGTTTGCCTCAGGGATACCTGCCTTAAAGGCGAGGGATGCTGCGGTTTTGAATGCAAGCTCAGAAGAGTCAACGGGGTGGTAAGAACCGTCGGTCAGGGTTGCTTTAACACCTACCATAGGATAGCCTGCGAGAACACCGCACATAGAAGACTCCTGAAGTCCCTTTTCAACTGCGGGGAAGTAGTTTTTGGGCACTGCTCCGCCGAATACGGTCTCGGCAAACTCCAAGCCCTCGCAGTCCCACGGCTCGAACTCGATCCAAACATCACCGAACTGACCGTGTCCTCCCGACTGTTTCTTATGTCTGCCCTGAGCCTTTGCCTTTTTGCGAATGGTCTCACGGTATGCAACCTTGGGAGCATTATATACGACCTCTACACCGAACTTAGCCTTAAGCTTACTTGCAACGGTGTCGAGATGCTGTTCACCAAGACCCGAAAGTACAAGCTCACCTGTAGCGTCGTTGTTTTTAAGGGTAACGGTGGGGTCTTCTTCGGCAAGACGCATAAGTCCTGCGGCAAGTTTTTCTTCCTCACCCTTATTCTTGGGTTTAACTGCCATTTTATAGTTAGGCAGGTCATAGCTTATCTCGGGAAGTCTTACGGGACGGGCGGGAGAGCAAAGGGTATCACCTGTGCCTGTTGCATTAAGCTTTGCAACGGCACCGATGTCTCCTGCAGAAACACAGTTGGTTTCGACCTGCTTTTTACCGCAAACGAAATAGAGCTTACCTATACGCTCGTTAGCGCCTGTACGCATATTAAGAAGGGTCATATCGGAGGTGACCTTACCGCTTACAACCTTGAAGTAAACAAGCTTTCCTACGAAGGGGTCAACAACTGTTTTGAACACGATAGCGGCGGTCTGTGCGTCTTCATTAACGGTGAGTTCAATCTCGTTACCGTTGTTATCAACGCCGATTTCACCTGCTACGGTCTCTGCCCAAGGAGCAAGCCAGATAAGACCGTTTAATAGCTGGTCGATAGCCTGAAGATTTGCAGCACTTCCGCAGAATACGGGAGCAATTTCACCGCGGCGTACACCTGTTGCAAGACCCATTATAAGCTCGTCGGGAGTGAATTCTTCGCCCGAGAAATATTTTTCCATAAGCTCTTCACTGGTTTCCGCAACCGCCTCATTGATTGCGGTGCGAAGTCCCTCTAAGCGGTGACCCATATCGGGCATAGGAACTACCGTTGCCTTGCCGTCTTTATAGGAATATGCGCGGAAGTCGATAAGATTTATGTAACACTCTACCTTATGGTCAACAACATAGGGTACCACGATAGGACATACCATAGGACCGAAGGTGGACTTAAGGTCTTCAAACACCTTATAGAAATCGGCATGCTCGTGATCTATCTTATTGATGAAGAAAAGCTTTGCGATTCCCTTTTTGGTAGCGGCGTCAAACGCCTTCTGTGCGCCTACCGAAACACCGCTTTTACCCGAAATTACGATTACCGAGCTACCTGCGGCACGGAAGCCCTCGCTTACCGATGCCGAAAAGTCGAACTGACCGGGAGTATCTATAATATTAAGCTTAACATCCTTCCACTCGCAAGGAATTACAGATGCCGAAACGCTGGATTTTCTGCGAATCTCTTCTGGGTCAAAGTCGGAAACGGTGTTGCCCTCTGCAACAGTACCGAGACGGTCCGACTTACCTGTGAGGTAGTATGCTGCCTCCACAAGAGATGTTTTGCCTGCCGAAGCGTGGCCTGCAAAAACAACGTTTCGTATGTTTTTAGCTTTGTAGTCTTTCAAAAGAAGCGCCCCTTTCGTATATAAAAAGCCCGCTTTAGTCCTGTAACCGCTTCTTGTTACAAGATTTTACACGGTTTTTCGACAAAATGCACAAAACATATTCCTTCGTTTTGCGATTTATACTGTAATATTACCACAAGTTATTATACTTTTCAATAGTAAAGTTTCAAATTTTAATATAAAATTTTTTGCAGGGAGCTTTTAAGAAGATAATACCCCGCTCTTAAACTAACCGTTGTTTTTATAAGGCAGGTAAAAACACTGAGGGCATAGAGAAATCCGTCCATTCGGGAAAATATCTGACTGAGGGTTGCGGTGCTTACCGCTTCGGAATATGGGTAAGAAAGGGTGGATGCAAGTTCACTCCCGAAAAGAGCAATTACATTTACACTTATTGCGGAAAGAAGAACAAAGGCAACGAAAAATACACCCGAAAAAGCCTTTCCCGATTGCTTTTTGCATAAAACTGTCAGTGGCAGTGCCGAGAGGGTAATGGTAGAAAGCAGAGGAAAAAAGCTCCCCGCAAACTTGACGCTCGGGTATTTATACGGAATAAGGTATTTAAGGCTCATAAAGGGGAGTGAAAAGCCGAATATCAAAAGGATTATGATAACCGCTATGGGGAAAAGGAGCAATGCAGTTTTAAAAAGCAATTTTTTATCCTTAGCATACAAAAGTGCTATAAATGAAAAGGTTACAAAGGGCAGTAGCAGATCGCCGACAGAAAGCATTACCTGAGCAGCATAACGGGAGAACTCATAAGCCGTAAACAACGCCACGGTGAAAAAAAGCAGTGCTGAAAAGAGCGATACCGCGATGCTCAAAGGTCTTTTATACTTAAAGCTTTTCCTTTCCCATACGCTTATAAGTTTTCTGGTGAGAAATACGACACAAGCCGAAAGCAAAAAAGCCAAAAAAATACCCAAAATATCGTTTGCTGTGTTAGCGGAAAAGGACAGGGTCAGCACCGTCTCGCCAAGAAGGGTCAGTGTGCCGAGGCAGATGAATTTTATGCTGTCTGTTTTTATCAACTTTTCTCCCCCTCGAAGGTATTTTTCTCCTTTGCGTAATCTATGCTCTCCTCAGCAGACAACCTTTCGGCGGGAAGGGTGTTCTCATATCTGAGCAGACCCTCGACCTTTAAGTTTTCCTTATTGAAGGTGAGTACGGGCAGGGCAAAACCGCCCTTTGCAGTCATAATGGCGGTTTCAATTTCAAAAACTGCCGTATGAGCACCGTAACCGAAATATCGGCTGATTTGCTTAATAAGAGCAGAAATATCGGCACCCGAAGCAATTTTTTTGCTTTCAAGCACTGCCGATATATCCTCAGTATAGGCTATACCTGTTCTGAGGGAAATCCCTGCATCGCGGCAGAGGGAAAGCATATTTTTAAAGCTCTCACCCTCTACCCTGTCGGTGACAAGAATAAGCTGACAGTGGGCAAAGGAGGGCTTTTTTGACAGCTGACTCCTTATATCCTCCAAAGCCGTTTTAAAGTCTTCCCCCTCCCCTTTTACGAGAAAGGTGGTGGGGTCTCCGTTTTTTTCACCGTCTACGGTATCTATTGCCTGCAGATAGACCGTTTTATTGTCCTTTTGGTCAAAGCCGAGTGCCGTAACGGTATATTTAGAATCGGGCTCTGCATAGGCACAGCCGCAAAGCAATATGAAAATCAGTGCTGCAGTAAATATTTTAAGTCTCATTTTTTCTTCCTTATTCTGTCTTTTGTCTGAATTTCGGGGCGGGTGAGCATATTTTTCCAATTTGTTCTTACAAAAACGTCCTTAAAGCTCTGAACGGAGGGTGTGTTAAGAGACATAGTAGCATCTACCCCCAGAGAATCCATACTCAGGATATAGTATAGGAGCAGCAGTGCGGTGACAATGATTCCGTAAAGCCCGAATAGTGCTGCGACAAATATAAACACAAACCTGAGATAGAAGACCGCAGTTTTAAGACGGGGTACCATAAGGCCGCATATTCCCGACAGGGCTACCGCAATAAGCATAGGTGCGCTGACTATTTTTGCCTCTACCGCCGACTGCCCTACCACAAGACCGCCCACTATACTCAGTGCGTGTCCTACCGACTGTGGCATACGCATACCCGTTTCCCTGAGTATCTCGAATATAAGGGTAAGCAGCAGAGCCTCTAAAACGGTTGGAAAGGGCACCCCTGCCCTTGATACCGAAACGGTGAGGGCAAAGGCAGGCGGTAAAAACTCGAAATGATGAGTTGTGAGTGCAACATAAAAGGCGGGAACCGAGATGGCAAGAACAAAACAGAGCAGCCTCATAAGTCGGCCTGCAGACGCCAGTTTATT
This sequence comes from Acutalibacteraceae bacterium, assembly GCA_045539925.1. Taxonomy (GTDB): domain Bacteria; phylum Bacillota; class Clostridia; order Oscillospirales; family Acutalibacteraceae; genus SFWF01. The sequence continues at coordinate 52,639 of JAZQGH010000197.1, forward strand.
ATTTATATAATAGTCTTCATCCACCTGAAAGTTTTCGGAAAAGAGGTATGGCAGGGTTATAACAACGGGTGTTGCGTCCACGACAAGGGCAATTCTGCCCTCTAAAAGCCTTGCCGCAACTATATCGGGACGCTCGGTAGCGCCTACCCTTTTAAAGAGTCCTCCTCCCTGACCTATCTGCTCGGTAACATAGTTGGAGTCGAGCACAGAGTCGGTATCAATACGGTTGAGCCTGAGTTTCAGCTCACGGAGTGTCTGTCGGTTTACAAGGGAATCGAGATAGCATATAAAGGCTATGGTATTTGTTCTTCTGCCAAGCTTTATAAGCTCGGTTTTAAAATCGGTGGTCTGAAGTCTTCGGCGGAGCATTGCCACATTAAAGAGTGCTGCCTCATCAAAGCCCTCGCGGGGGCCCTGCAAAACCCGTTCGTTTTCGGGCTCGGATATACCTCTTGTGCGCCACCCTTTGGTATTTACGGTTATTGCAATATGGCTGTTTTCAAGCAGTAAAAGGGTGTCTCCGTAAAGCATTGCCGATACAGCGTCACCCACCTTGGAGGTCTGTTTTATTTCACTTGCATAAAGCAGCTTTTCACCTACTTCGGCCGAGATGTTATCGGTGCTAAAAACCTCGCTCGACCGTACAAGGGGTTTTATTATCGACTCGTTTATCAGTTCTACATTCACCATACCGTCGAAATAAAAAAGACAGGCACTGACCCCCGAAAAAGAAAACTCTCTTTTCCGAAGAATTATGTCTGACTCGAATATTTTTTGTATGAGATTAATATTATCCGACAGTTTTTTGCCGAAGCTTCCCAGTTCTTCCATCAAAAATATCACCTGCATTTAGTGTTAACAAATCGAAGTGAACTATTCGGGAATTTTTGCATATAAATGTACTAAATGCTTTTTAAGGAGAGAAAATATGGACAAATCTATGTTTGAAAAATACATACAGGAAATGAGGGCTCTTAAAACCCTAGCCACCCCCTCTGCCGAGGCAATCAGACCCGAGGCGCCAAAGGTGGACTCTGCGCCCAACAGTGACCAAATGAGCGGAATGGGGAAACTGATTGTAAACGTTACCTCGGTACGGGGAATTTACCCAGTTGAGGGTGCAAGGGTCACAGTGTTTACAGGTGATGAAGAAAACAGTGCCGTACTCGCTCAGCTTGTTACCGACCGCAGCGGTAAAACGCCTATAATAGAGCTTCCCGCCCCATCGTCGGTATTTACCGAAGCCCCCGACCCCTCCGAGCGTCCCTATGCCTACTATAACATAAAAACGGTTGCCGATGGCTTTGTGGACACCTACAATTATAATGTAGCGGTGTTTGATACCGTGACCTCACTGCAGAACGTGGGTCTTCAGCCTGTGACAACAGGCATAGAGGGCAACCGCCCCATTGTAATAAACGAATTTGACAACTATACCCTTTAAGGAGGTGAGACTATGCCAGACGAAATTGTTCAGTCTATTCCCGAAACCATAACGGTACATCTTGGTGCACCCGATGCGGCGGCAGAAAATGTTACGGTCCCCTTTGCCGATTATGTTAAAAATGTTGCATCAAGTGAGATTTATCCAAACTGGCCCGAAAATGCGCTGAGAGCCAATATTTACGCGATAACAACATATGCGTTAAACCGAATATATAACGAATGGTACCCCTCCCGAGGGTATGATTTCGACATAACAAACACCACAAGGTTTGATCAGGCATTTGTTCCCGACCGCGATATTTTTGAGAACATAAGTATCCTTGTGGATGAGCTTTTTAATGATTATGTGGTGCGTCAGGGAACGGTCAATCCCCTGTTCACACAGTTCTGCAACGGCACCACCTCTACCTGCGACGGACTTAGTCAATGGGGCACTGTCGACCTTGCCGAACAGGGGCTTACCCCTTATCAGATTCTGCAAAGGTACTATGGGGACGACATTAACATAATAAACGACGCGCCCGTAGAGGATATTCCCGAATCCTACCCAGGGACACCCCTTCGCATAGGAGACGCCTCAAACGCTGTAGAGACCCTACAGGATGAGCTTAACCGAATTTCGCAGAATTACCCTGCTATACCGAAAATTCCCGACCCAAACGGGGTTTTTGACACCGCTACCGAGGCGGCTGTACGAAGCTTTCAGGAGATCTTTGACCTGCCCGTTACAGGAGAGGTCGACAAAGCCACCTGGTACAGGATTAAACGGTATTATACGGGGGTCAAAAGTCTTTCGGAGCTTATAAGCGAGGGTGTAAGCCTACAGGAGGCTGAGGTGCCCTATGAAGACCTGCTCACCATCGGCTCTACGGGAACACCCGTGCGGCTTATACAGTATTATCTTGCAGTTATTGCCTATTTTAACGGTAATTTTAACATTATACCCATAAGCGGAACCTACGACCAGACAACTGCCGATGCGGTAAGGGCTTTTCAGCAGTTTTACGGTCTTACTGCCGACGAAATTGTAGGCAGAGAGACCTGGAACAAG
>JAZQGH010000198.1:0-2134 GCA_045539925.1 Acutalibacteraceae bacterium
AGGGCTGCTCTGCCGAAGGCAGGCAGCAGCGACGGCGCATAAAGGGGCGAAGCCCCACCATGATCGCGCCTAGTCCCCGGAGGGGATTCGAATCTGCTGCGTTGATATAGACCTTTCGCAGATACCCGAATGGGTATCTGCGTTTTTGCATCTGCTGGGCTCTGACGAGGGCTGCTCTGCCGAAGGCAGGCAGCAGCGACGGCGCATAAAGGGGCGAAGCCCCACCATGATCGCGCCTAGTCCCCGGAGGGGATTCGAATCTGCGATAGGTTTTCCTCTCTTGTGCAAATCCAAAAGCCGAGGGAAACTATCAAATTACAGCATCATTAAACATCTATCGAACATCGTTTTGCGTATATGAAGATGATGGAGAGAAAACGCACATCTCTCCATCATCTTTTTTCGCCTCCCAAGAGGAAAAGCGATTGTTTTCTGCTTGACGCTGTGATAGAATAATCCTGCCACACAAACTAAATAATTGGGCTTATTACGGGGAAGTGTTTTACTTTGGTAAAAACGCTTTCTCCACTTCGCTATCCCTGTGATAAGCCGAAAGTTTGTGTGGCAACAAACGGAGTTGCGTTTTTCGTGCGTGGTTCCGTTTGGAACCACGCACTTTTTTATTCCCGAAAAATGCGTGGTGAGAAATAAAAGATGAAAGAGAGGACAAGGTGGGAAGATGGACTACGATACATGGACAAAGAAAGCGCTCAAGCAAATAGAAAAAATTGAGCCGAATGCCCCGTTTATCCTGAAAAACCTATTTGAAGGCTATGAATGGGAAGCGCTCACAGCGGGAGAACGCAGATTGTTTGGGATACATTTCTCAAACGAGGTAAAAGACGGAAGAATAAAAAACATTGAAAAGATTGAGAAACGGCAAAACAATAGCGCTCAGTATGTAAAAAAGGAGTCTGACAAATGAAAAAACTTATCGCATTGATATTGGTGCTATCAATGCTATTTGCCTTGTGCGGGTGCGGAAACAGCAAGGAAATAAAAGCCATCATGGAAGTAAAAAGATCTTTACTGAGGCCAGACACTTTCATTTTGCGGTATGCGTATTCTTTTTCAGGATGTCCTTTTGAAGAAGAGAAATATTCTAGATATGACAAATTGAAAGATATAAAAGTTAATCTTGAAATCTATTTTTATACTTGTGAAAACGCATCTGGAACAGTAATTGATAATTGCTGTGCTCTCTATGACATGGATTCTGGAATAGTATACCATGACTTGGAAGAAACTAAAGAATTTCTCAGCGGAAAAGGGGACTGGGATGACCCAATATCACATGTTCTTTATGAATTGGGAGGTTATTTAGGGCTAGACAACAAGAGCGACTTTATAGAGGAAAGAAAAAGTATTACTGAACAATGGATATCGAAAAACAAGTTAGTCATGTGGGATAATAAGAAAATAGATAAAATGAACGCAGAAGTAAATAAATAAGAAAAAGGTTGCTGCCCGATACTTGCCCTTTTCATCCCTCCAACAGCCCGATATATTTATACGCCGTTGTCCTGCTGATACCGCAGCCCCCGCAAGCGGGCCGCCGGGGGCGTCGGCCCCTACAAGGGCAGACTGAACACCCTGCGCTTATAAGCGGGATACCGGTGTGGGCGGGAGTCTCCTTGCATCGCCTGGAATACAAGCGCTTCCTACGCCCCGCTCTATGGCAAACTGTTGACTGCTTTATATAGAAGAGTTAACAAATTCTTCACAGAAAAATTAGCACTCCCTCTTGACGAGTGCTAACAAAAGTGCTATAACATACTCGCAAGCGGGAAAGAGATCCGGAACTCAGGTTCCGGGGGTTCTCCTCTCCCCTTGCGGCATATACCACAGCAACAGCCCTGAACAGCATCCAGGACCGAAAATAAAAGGAGGTTTGACTTATGTTGTACATGCCTGGTATTTTTGGTGAGGATCTGATGGATCGCTGGTTCGACGACATGGACCGTGAATTTTCCCGGATGGAGAAGCCGCTTTACGGTCACAACGCCAAGAACCTGATGAAGACGGATGTGCGGGAGCACGATGACAGCTATGAAGTGGATATCGAGCTGCCCGGCTTCCACAAGGATGAAGTTCAGCTCAGCCTGGAGAACGGGTACCTGAACATCACGGCGGC
>JAZQGH010000199.1:0-14428 GCA_045539925.1 Acutalibacteraceae bacterium
TGAAGTGAACCCCTTTTGTTAGACAAAAGAGTCTAATGAAAGGGGTTAATTCTATGTCAAAAAAGAAGTATAGTGATGAACTAAAGCTTGAAATAGTAGAGAGATATTTGAAAGAAAATATAAGTACAAAACAATTAGCAAAAGAATATTACATAGGTTCAGAAGCAGACATAAAGAAATGGATTGCAATGTATGAACACCATGGTGTTCGCGGCTTGTGTACTGTAAACGGTAGTTATGCTGGTAATTTTAAAGTGTCTGTGGTAGAATATATGCAGAATACAGGAGCCTCAATAAGACAAACTGCTGCATATTTCAATATTCCTTCCCCTCAAACCGTTTCCTTATGGCAACGCATCTACAACACCGAGGGTAAAGAGGCTCTGTGTGAAGAACGTAGAGGCAGGGCAAATAAGATGAATTCTAAAAAGGGCAAAAAACCACAAGATAATAAAAAAGAAAACGAAGACATATTAGCTGAATTAAAACGTCTTCGTATGGAGAATGAATACTTAAAAAAATTGAATGCCTTAATTCAAGAGCGGGAAAAATCTCAGCATACGACAAAGTAGCTGTCATTACAGAATTAAGTCATAAATATAAACTGACAGCCTTGTTAAAAATAGCAAATATGCCTCGTAGTACATATTACTACTATCTTGAGCAATCTAAAAAAGCAGATAAATATGCAACTATTAAAGAGGAAATAATTGCAATTTATCACGAAAATCAAGGTAGATATGGTTATCGGCGTATTACAATGGAATTACATAACCGAGGTTATGTAATAAACCATAAAACAGTTCAACGCTTAATGAATGTATTAAACCTCAAGTGTATGGTTAGGGCTAAAAAGTATCACTCATACAAAGGTGAGATTGGTAAAATTGCACCCAATATAATTGAACGGAATTTTGACGCAGAAGCTCCAAATCAAAAATGGACTACCGATATAACCGAGTTCGAACTGTTTGGAGAAAAGATATATTTGTCACCAATTTTAGATATGTACAACGGAGAAATAGTTAGTTACAACATCAGCGAAAGACCAGTGTTAAATCAAGTGCTAAAAATGCTTGATTCTGCATTTGAAAAGATACCGAATAATACAGGTTTAATTTTTCATTCAGACCAAGGTTGGCAATATCAACATAAGAAATACCAAAAGAAACTATTGGATAAAGGCATTATTCAAAGCATGTCAAGAAAAGGTAATTGCTTAGATAATTCAATTATGGAAAACTTCTTTGGTCTGTTGAAATCAGAGTTATTTTATCTAAGAAAGTTTGAATCAATGGACGAATTTAAGCTTGAATTAGAAAAATACATAGATTACTATAACAACAAAAGAATTAAGAGCAAACTAAAAGGACTGAGCCCTGTTCAATACAGGATTCAATCCTCGTTAGTTGCCTAATTAAATTTTTGTCTAACTTTTTGGGGTCAGAACATTCTTTTGGAATAAGCGGCTTAAAACAATTTAATTTTTAAATAACTTTGTCGAGCGTTAAAATTTCAACTGACTCATCCGTAAAATACTTTTCATCAGGATGTTCAGGATTAGTTATACCTTTATCTAACAAATACTTATAGCGACAATTTCTTTCGATCAACTTTAATATGTGTGCTATAGATAATAAGTTGTACGCACCATCTTGCCTAACTTGATAAAGTTCCCACTCCCACTCTTTTCGCTCATTTACAGAAATGGGTATATCAATTTTGAATATTTCTCTATCTTCCTTTATGACATTACAAAAAACTTGTCTAGAAATTGGTTGACCAGAAAAAGCATAATCAACTCTACCTAAAATAAATGCGCGCAATACAGAAAGTGCCACCGTTATTGCTAAAGACTCATTTAATGGCCAATGTTTTATGTTGCCTTTTGAATCTGTTTGATAATAAAGCATATCAACTTTTTTAATTGGCTTTGTTTTTAAAATAGCAATCATAATTGCTGCGGCGACTTTGTGCCGATTTAACGGCGATTCACTATCACGCATATATAATTCCTTGGCATGTCGAATAATTTCGTCATAATGTATCTTTAATGAGTCTTTCTCACAAGACGGGCACACTAAACCACCATGCGTACGATTCATTTCGTTAAATGTTGGAATTATCAATTTGTCCCAAATTCTATCAAGTGTATCTTCTCTCACTTTTACCATCCATTCATTAATATTTTAATCTCTATTGGGTATATGAAGATTAGATAGTACTAAATATTTTTCACATACATCATCTAAAAATATATCACCGTTCGACGGTTTTTGACGAGAGTAGTTCTTTTTGCTTTTAACAATATTATGATAGGCAAACGCAATGGTAGCTAATAAAGCACCTGCAAAGGTAAGTGCTACAATTGTTACAACGATCAAATTAATATCCATTATTATATCTCTTTTCTAAATTTATTGATTTACACATAGTTATTGTCTATCAATATTACGGTTATACCACTGGAAAAATGCGGTCATCATAGGATATGCTTTTAAAGGAATACATGCTATCGGACAAACCGCTAAAAGTATTTTCCAAATTATGGAAATAGATGAGTTTCCATCTTTCTCTATTGATAAGTAGACAAATAACATAATCATACAAACTAAAGATATCAAAGCACAAATACTCATTAATATTATTTGCCACTTCTTATCAAATCGTGTATTTTGTAAATCCTCAATAAATTCAACAAAAACTGGGAAAAAATAAACAAAAGCCGAAACGATCATCCACCCTGTGTTTCCAGACAATAGCGCATGTAAATAAGTTATGTATGCAACCACAGCAAACACAAAAGAAAGGGATGTACCTAAAAGCGACTTAGGCACAACAAACCACATCCTATAATAATTTTTAATTTCTTGTTAACAATTATACCATGTTTTTCATAAAAATCAATAGATTTCATTAAAATCTTGTTCTTTTCGACATATCACAAATTGCGGTTGCTATCTACTTATTAACATCTTATTGCACTTTTGTTAAGACGTGATAAACTTTTCGCTTCTAATAGTGATTTCACAACAAGCGTATCACTATTTCTAATGATACGCTTGTTAAGTGAAAATTATTAATCCAAGTCGATTTCCACGGTTACGGTGGTATCTCTCCATTGATTTTTTCTCACATACTTGCCGTTGGCCTTTCGATAGGTTTCTGCTTCCTTGAAACCAAGCGGTAATTCAAAGGAAAGAGAACTCCTACCTACTTTTGATAGCAGCCTGTGCAGCGGCGAGGCGTGCGATCGGAACGCGGAAGGGAGAGCAGGATACATAGTCGAGGCCGATCTTGTGGCAGAACTCAACAGATACGGGGTCTCCGCCGTGCTCACCGCAGATACCGCAGTGAATGGAGGGGCGAACCTTCTTACCGAGGGTAACAGCCATATCCATAAGTTTACCAACGCCTGTCTGGTCGAGCTTAGCGAAGGGATCGTTCTCGTAGATCTTCTTATCATAGTAAGCAGAGAGGAACTTACCTGCGTCGTCACGGCTAAAGCCGAAGGTCATCTGAGTGAGGTCATTAGTACCGAAGCAGAAGAATTCAGCTTCCTTTGCAACCTCGTCAGCAGTGAGACAAGCTCTGGGAATTTCCATCATAGTACCAACTTCGTACTTGAGGTCAGCGCCTGCAGCAGCGATCTCAGCATCAGCGGTAGCAACAACTACATCCTTAACATACTTAAGCTCTTTAACTTCGCCTGTAAGAGGAATCATAATCTCGGGAACAAGGTTCCAGTCGGGATGAGCCTTAGAAACGTTAATAGCTGCACGGATAACAGCAGCGGTCTGCATCTTTGCAATTTCAGGATAGGTAACTGCAAGACGGCAGCCACGGTGACCCATCATGGGGTTGAACTCGTGGAGAGAGGTGATGATGTTCTTGATGTCAGCAACGGTCTTGCCCTGAGCCTTTGCGAGAGCTTCGATGTCAGCCTCTTCAGTGGGTACGAACTCATGGAGAGGAGGATCGAGGAAGCGGATGCAAACGGGGTTGCCTTCAAGAGCTTCATAAAGCTGTTCAAAGTCGCCCTGCTGATAGGGAAGAATCTTAGCGAGAGCAGCCTCACGCTCTTCTACGGTGTCAGCACAGATCATCTCGCGGAAAGCAGCAATTCTTTCAGCCTCGAAGAACATATGCTCAGTACGGCAGAGTCCGATACCTTCAGCACCGAGCTCGCGAGCGCGCTTAGCGTCGTCGGGAGTATCGGCATTGGTGCGAACCTTAAGAGTACGGAACTCGTCAGCCCAAGCCATAATTCTGCCGAACTCGCCTGCGATTTCAGCGGGAACGGTGGGGATGATTCCGTCGTAAATATTACCTGTAGAACCGTCGATAGAAATGTAGTCGCCTTCGTTATAGGTCTTGCCTGCGAGGGTGAACTTCTTATTTTCTTCATCCATAACGATGTCGCCGCAGCCCGATACACAGCAGGTACCCATACCACGGGCAACAACGGCAGCGTGAGAGGTCATACCGCCACGAACGGTGAGGATGCCCTCAGAAGCCTTCATACCGGTGATGTCCTCGGGAGAGGTTTCGAGACGAACAAGGATAACCTTTTCGCCGCGGTTGTTCCACTCTTCAGCATCTTCAGCGGTAAATACAACCTTACCGCAAGCAGCTCCGGGAGAAGCACCGAGACCCTTGCCTGCAGGAGTAGCAGCCTTAAGAGCCTTTGCGTCAAACTGGGGATGGAGAAGGGTGTCGAGGTTTCTGGGATCGATCATAGCAACAGCCTGCTTCTTGTCGATCATTCCCTCGTCTACGAGGTCACAAGCGATCTTAAGAGCAGCCTTAGCGGTACGCTTACCGTTACGGGTCTGGAGCATATAGAGCTTACCGTCTTCAACGGTGAATTCCATATCCTGCATATCGCGATAGTGGTCTTCAAGAATAGCGCAAACTTCGTTGAACTGCTTGAAAGCCTCGGGGAACTTCTCAGCCATCTCTGCGATAGGCATAGGAGTACGAACACCGGCAACAACGTCTTCACCCTGTGCGTTGGTGAGGAACTCACCCATAAGGCCGCGCTCACCTGTAGCGGGGTCACGGGTAAATGCAACACCTGTACCGCAGTTGTCGCCCATGTTACCGAAAGCCATCATCTGTACGTTAACAGCAGTACCCCAAGAATAAGGAATATCGTTGTCACGACGGTAAACGTTTGCACGGGGGTTGTCCCAGGAACGGAATACAGCCTCAACAGCGCCCATGAGCTGCTCTTTAGGATCGGTGGGGAAGTCCTTACCGATCTTGGACTTATATTCTGCCTTGAACTGTTCTGCAAGGGTCTTAAGATCGTCAGCGGTTAAATCAACGTCCTGAGTAACGCCCTTTTCTTCCTTCATCTTGTCGATGAGCTCTTCGAAGTATTTCTTACCAACTTCCATAACAACATCAGAGTACATCTGGATGAAACGACGGTAGCAGTCGTATGCCCAACGAGCATTACCCGACTTTGCAGCCATAGTTTCAACAACATCCTCGTTAAGACCGAGGTTAAGAATAGTATCCATCATACCGGGCATGGAAGCGCGTGCGCCAGAACGAACAGAAACGAGGAGGGGATTCTCCTTGTCGCCGAATTTTTTGCCGGTGATCTCTTCCATTTTCTCGATGTATTCCATAATCTGTGCCTGAATATCATCGTTGATTTTTCTTCCATCTTCGTAGTACTGTGTGCAAGCCTCTGTGGTTACAGTGAAGCCCTGGGGAACGGGAAGACCGATTTTGGTCATCTCAGCAAGGTTAGCACCTTTACCGCCGAGGAGCTCACGCATGCTTGCGTCACCCTCTTTAAAAAGGTAGACAAACTTGTGACTCATATTATACCTCCTGAATTTGACGGATTTTTTATCCGTTTTTAAAGATATTCACCCAAACTGTGTTAGGTATCAATTTACTATAACATATTTTTTAAAAAAAATAAAGGAAAACTTTTCAAAAAGCCCCACAAATTTTATCTTCTACTCCCGCATAGTATAGTAGAAAATGTACAGAAACAGCGGACAGGGGATAGGGGCAGTTTGCGGTGGACAGACGGATACCGATACCGTAAAGTTTTATTGTGCCTTTGTAGGGACATCCCTTGCGGTTGTCCGCAGAAAACCATATTTTTTCATCACAGTATTGCAGTTTTTATCAATTTTGCGATATTGCTCGGCGCGCCGAGACGGACGCACCCTACGGTTGCCGTTTATATTTACTCGCACCGCAGGTGCTGCTCTATTCACTGTAACCTGTTAACTGTTTATCTTGTCAAATTATGTATTTTATGATAAAATAATTATAAATATTGTATTTTGTGTCTCTTAGGAGTTTTTATGAAGAAAAAACCGCAAAAATGGATGAAATTCCGTCACCGCATTGTGCGTAATCTTGCCTTCGCTGTGCTCTACCCCTATTCAAGGCTTAAATACGGCATAAAGGTGACCCCCTTCAGGGAGCAGGAAGACCGTCCTTATCTTATACTCTTTAACCATCAGACCGCTTTCGACCAGTTTTTTGTCGGAATGGCTTTTCGCGGTCCCATTTACTATGTTGCCAGCGAGGACCTCTTCTCCAACGGCTTTTCCTCTTCTCTTATCCGTTGGCTTGTAGCACCTATTCCCATAAAAAAACAGGCTACCGACGTTACCGCCGTCAAGACCTGCATCAGGGTCGCCCGAGAGGGTGGAACTATTGCTATGGCACCCGAGGGCAACCGTACATACAGCGGTAAAACCGAATATATTAACCCTGCCATAGTTCCCCTTGCCCGAAAACTGGGGCTGCCTATCGTTCTCTACCGAATAGAGGGTGGCTACGGAGTTCATCCCCGATGGAGTGACGTCCTGAGAAAGGGTAAAATGAAGTCGTATGTTGCCCGAGTTATTCAGCCCGAGTCATATAAAACTCTTTCCGATGAGGAGCTCTTTTCGGTCATTGAAGAGGGTCTTTATGTTGACGAGGGAAATGCTGACGGTGAGTTTTTCTCCAAAAATTCCGCCGAATATCTTGAAAGAGCGATGTATGTTTGCCCCTTTTGCGGACTATCCGAATTTTACAGTGAAAAGGACATAATCGCGTGCAAAAAATGTGGCAGAAAAATCCGCTATAATGCTGATAAGAGCCTTGAGGGAATAGATTCTGCGTTTCCCTTTGATTTTGTAACCCAGTGGTATGACTATCAGCAGGAATTTGTGGCATCTCTCCATTTTGACGGAGTAGCCTCCCCTCTTTACACCGAAAAGGTAAGTCTTCACGAGGTAGAGCTTTATAAGCGCAAGTCTCCTCTCTCCGAAAAGACCGAAATACGGCTTTTTGCCGACAAAATTGAGATGTTGTTCGAGGAAGAAAGCCTTTGTTTCCCCTTTGCCCAGGTTTCGGCAATTTCGGTGCTGGGCAAAAACAAGCTGAATATTTATTTTGACGGCAAGGTATATCAGATTAAGGGAGACAAACGCTTTAATGCCCTTAAATATGTAAACCTATGTTACCGTTTCAAAAACATACTTAAAGGAGAAAAAGATGGAAAATTTTTGGGACTTTAAAGTCTGGAGTAGCTTTAACCTTATTGCGGTTCTGCTTATAAGTCTGCTTTTGGCAAATATGCTTAAAAAGGCGATTAAATTTTTACAGGCATCCCTTATTCCCATCTCGGTGCTGGGCGGAGGTATTCTCCTCGCCATAGCGTGTGTCTACCGTCTTATCACAGGAGAGGTGATGTTCGACACAGCCTTTTTCGGCGGTAACGGAACGGCAAATTTAGAGCTTATTACCTACCACACCCTAGCCCTTGGCTTTATTGCCTCAACCTTTAAATCGGGCGGAGAAAAGCTTTCAAAAAAGCGAACCGTCGAAATTTTCAACACAGGCGTTACCACCGTTTCCACCTATCTTCTGCAGGCAGTTCTGGGCTTCTCGTTATCCCTTATAATTGCCCTTATAGTTGAGGGCTTTTTCCCCGCAGCAGGAGTGCTCCTCCCCTTTGGCTTCGGTCAGGGAACAGGTCAGGCTATGAACTACGGCACGATTTATGAAAACGATTTCGGTTTTGTGGGCGGTAAAAGCTTTGGTCTGAGTATTGCGGCTCTCGGATTTATAAGTGCCAGTATCGGAGGCGTTATCCATCTTAATATCCTTAGAAAAAAAGGTAAAATCTCTGCAAAAACCACCGAAGAAAAGCTTTTGCGCAGTGAGGATATCGAAAGAGAAAACGAAATTCCTATGCAGGAAAGCATCGACAAAATGACCGTGCAGATAGCCCTTATTGCCGTTGCCTACATAGTAGCATATCTGTTTATGTATCTTCTCGGAAACCTGCTCCCCGAAATGAAGTCGATAATATACGGCTTTAACTTCCTTTTGGGCGTGATTTCCGCAACCCTTGTAAAGGCTGTTCTCGGCGGACTTAAAAAATGCAAAGTGGTGAAAAAAGAATACACCAACGACTTTCTTATGACCCGCGCCAGTAACTTCTTTTTTGACATAATGGTGGTTGCAGGAATTGCGGCTATCAGACTTGATGTTCTGAGAAACTATTGGGGAATTCTCCTTATTATAGGCGTTGTGGGTCTTGTCAGCACCTACATCTATAACTATTTTGTGGCAAAAACCCTCTTTAAGGAATACCAAGAAGAGCAGTTCCTCACTATGTACGGTATGCTTACAGGAACCGCCAGTACGGGAATTATCCTTCTGCGTGAAATTGATGGCGATTTTACCTCTCCCGCTTCCGACAACCTCGTTTATCAGAATTTCCCCGCCATTGTGTTCGGATTTCCTCTGATGTTCCTTGCCACCCTCGCCCCTGCAAAGCCGATATTCACCCTTTTGATTCTGATTGCATTTTTTGCAGTTATGAATATAATTTTGTTCAGAAGTGTAATTTTTAAAAAAAGGAAGAAACAATAAATAAAAAGAAAGGATGCTTAGAATGTCAGTTATTAAGGTCACGAAAGAAAATTTTGAGGAAATCAAAAACAGCGAAAAAACTGTTCTGCTCGACTTTTATGCCGACTGGTGCGGTCCCTGCCGTATGGTCTCTCCCTTAGTTGACGAGATAGCCGAGGAGAACCCTCAGTATCTTGTGGGCAAGATAAATGTAGACGACCAGCCTGAGCTTGCTGCCACTTTCGGCGTAAATACCATTCCCACCCTTGTAGTTTTAAGGGACGGAAAGATTGTGAATCAGTCGGCAGGGGCAAGACCCAAGCCACAAATTCTCGCTATGTTAGAGGTGTAATTTGGAACACATTTACGACACAATAATTATCGGCGGTGGGCCTGCGGGCTACACCGCTGCCCTATATGCTGCAAGAGCAGGGCTTGACACCCTGCTTATTGAGCGTATGGCGGCAGGGGGTCAGATGACCCTTACGGGAGACATCGACAACTACCCAGGATTCCCCGAGGGTATAGACGGCTTTACCCTTGGTATGAATATGCAGCAGTCTGCCGAGCGTTTCGGGGCAAAGACCGAATATGCCGAGGTTACCGCACTGCAGCTTGATGACAAAATAAAGAAGATAGAAACCTCTTCGGGCAGTTTTTCTGCCCGTACCGTAATTATTGCCACAGGTGCCGACCCGAGAAAGCTGGGTCTTCAAAAGGAAGATGCCCTTATCGGCAAGGGTGTACACTACTGCGCTCACTGTGACGGCAGATTTTATAAGGACAAGACGGTAGCGGTAGTAGGCGGAGGCAATTCTGCCGTAGCAGATGCCCTCTATCTTTCCCGCCTTGCCAAAAAGGTCTATATCATACACCGCAGAGATACCCTTAGGGCTACAAAGCTTTATCACGCGCCCCTTATGGAGGCGCAGAATGTTGAGTTCCTATGGAACAGCACTGTAGCCGAATTTATAACCGAAGAACGGGTTACGGGTGTAAGAGTAAAAAACACCCTCAGCGGTGAGACCGCCGAGTTTTTTTGCGACGGAGTTTTTATAAGCATCGGCAGAAAGCCCTCTACCGAATTTTTAAAGGACAGCCTCGATCTTGACCAAAACGGCTATATAATCGCTGATGAGTCGACTAAAACCAACCTTTCGGGCGTTTTTGCCGCAGGTGATGTTCGCACAAAGGACCTGAGACAGGTTGTCACCGCCGTTTCCGACGGCGCTGTTGCCGCACACAGAGCGGAAGAATATATTTCATCACAAATTTAGAAACGGAGTGCCATAGGATGAAGGAATACCAATATGACGTCTTTTTAAGCTTTACGGGTGCCGACCGCGAACTGAAAAACAGCTTGAGAGAGCATCTTGAGGCTCAGGGTCTTCATTGTTATGACAGCGACCTTTACTGTAACGGACAGTTCCGCTCCGATTACTGCGAGGCACTTGACAAAAGCCGCGTTTATCTTTTGATTCTTTCAGACAATCTGCGCAACGACCCCATTTTTACAAGCAAAGGCACTCTGACCGATGTAAGAAGCGAGGTCTCTCTTGCCCGAAACCTCGAATCGGCAAACGAGCTTAACATCGTTATTCTCTGTATGTCGGAGTTCTTCCGTTTTGCAAATACCTACCACGAATATGACAGTCTGGGTTGGTTTTTCTATTCCAATATACAGGGCTTTTCTCAGATTTACGGAAAAACAGAAGAGGACGGTCGGCTTTCTGCCGAGACCCTGTCGGCTGTTGGACTTCGCTGTAAATCCTTTGTGGACAGACGAATAATTGGTAAGCCTGTTATCTCCCAGTGCCCGAAAATAGAAATTGCCGAAGAAAAAATTCTTCGCAACGACGACTTTCAGTCTGAAGGACGGGAAAAGGATATTTCTGCCGTTCTCGACGCCTTCAAGGAGGGAAAACAGCTTGTAATACTCAGCGGTATGGGTGGAATAGGCAAAACCGCACTTGCCATAGAGATAGCACGGCAGTGTGAGGAGACCGAATTTTTAAAATGCCCCCAGATAATCCGTATGCAGGATTTCGCCGACGCCTCCGAGGGTCTTGGTCCACTGGTCTATTCGGTAAACTATACCGAAGCCGTATACAGCAGTCTGTCCTCCCTTTCTGACAGAGAAAAATACGAACGCAGGCTGGCTGCCCTCCGCGGTCTCCCCGAGACCGTTCTCCTTGTAATAGACAACTACAACACCCTGACTAAGCGCGACATAGACGAGCTGACTTCAAAGCTTAAGTGCCGCATTCTCATCACTACCCGCGCCCGTTTTGAAATTCAGAACTCCGAAACCTACTGGCATCCCGTCGTTGGGCTCGAACCCGACCCCGCCTACAGGATGTTCTGCACTATGCTGGGCAAAACTGCCGACCGCAGTCAGTTTGACATTCTTTACAGCCACATAAAGGGGCACACCATCACCCTTTGCATAATTGCAAAAATGATGGCGGCGCACAAAATGGAAATCTCTGATATTATAAAGGAGCTTTCAGGCTCTGACGACGGAGAGGCAAAAATAACCTTTACCCATCACGACCGAATAGAAAACACCACCGTTATGGGTCACCTTAAAAACCTGTTTGGCATCGTAGACCTGAGTGAAAACAGCAAACGGATTCTCCGCTCTATGTCCCTTCTTTCCGACGGATGCATAGCCACTCGGGTGCTTATGGAAATTCTGGGGCTTAAAAACCGCAACGAAATAATTGAGCTGACCGACAGTGGTTGGCTGGAGGGTCAGAGCTTTCTTTCTGACGGCGAGACGCAGGAAATGCTTTATCTCCACCCCGTCATCTCCCTGCTGATGGTTAATACCTTAAAGCCTACGGTGGAAAATACTGCAGAAACTATCGACTACATAATAAAAGAGACCGATAAGGCACGAAAACGACTTACCTATTCTGCCGCTTCCGTACTGGAGGACAGGCTTTATTTTGCCTGTCTCGTCCTTGCGGGAAGCAGTAAAACCCTTGCAGACAGCGTCTGGTCAAGATTTGTCGACTTAAACCACCTTTCGGGAGATGTGGAAGGCACCCAAACAAAGCTCGCTAAGCTTTCCCTCTATGTATCCGACGCAAAATCGATAGAAGCAATAAACTCCTATGGGGATATGATTTTTTTAGAGCAATATCCCTCCCGTATTGATATACTGGACAAGTATGTTGAGGCTCTGACACAAAACTCGGCGAACTACAAATGGGTAATGCAGGCATTATCGGTAACCCTTACCCATATCGGCAGGGTGAAAAAATACAGTAGTGCCCTTGCAAAAATCCTTACCGACGCTATTGATGCGGCAATGCTTATGAAGGATGATCTTGCACTTTTAGACCTTTTTGGCTATTCTTTGTCGGTAAACCGCGACAGCACAAGCCTTATAAATAGGCTGACAAAATATGTTAAGGTGCGAAAGGCTGAAGAAGAGCCCGACTCTAATCTTCTTACTCTCGAGCTTATGCTAACGACCATTAAGATTTTTTCCAGCAAAAACCTTGCCGACTTTTTCGAAAGTGCTGCGGTCAACATAAACGATTTGCTAAACGGAAAATATTTTAACTCCTACAAAATGATGCTCACCCATCCCATTACTTTTGCTCGCGCAAACCGTATTCTGGCTGAAATAGAGTCCTTCGATGGCTCTGACCCTTTGTCTGTAGCAATAAGGATTGCCATAGAAGAGAGCGAAAATTTTGCAAATGATGAGCCCTTTGATATGATGCGCGTAATAAAGGCTGCTGTTGCGGTGCATATCCAAAAACTGCAAAACAATCAGACCCTCGCTTCGGCTGACAAAGCTGTTGAGAATATCCTTGCAATATTTAATGCTCTCCCCACTCTTGCCGTACGCAAGGCGGCAGAAACCCTTACGGGCGGAGTTGATATGGAAAACATATCGGTTCAGGGTCTTTCTGACCTGCAGATAGCCTCCCTCATCAATCAGAATTTAGGCGACCGTGCCGCTGTACGGCAAAGCCTTTTGGTGGTAGAGGCTACGAGACGTCTCCGTCCCGCAGGTCACAACGATATACTCCACGCTCTGATGTCCTACGGAAATGTGTGTATCACCTTTGGAAGAAACCAAGAAGGAATAGACGCTTATCTTGAGGTTTGTAGGCAGCTTATGGCACGAAATCCCGATTCCTCTGTTCTTGAGGAGACGGCAAAAAAGCTCCTGCCTCTCGATTTCACAAGAGACTGCTCTGTAGAGTTTGTTTCTGCCCTTAAGGACCTTGCTCTCAGAGGCTATGCCGAAAATGACATAAACTATCACTACTATATGGGGTGTTATGCTCTGCGTCTCATAAATATGGCACACAGAGGACAAATAGACTATACTCACAGTGCTATGGAAGAGCTTCTGTCCTATTTTGAAGTCTTTGCCGCAAAATGCAACCGCTATAATCTTCGTTCTCAGACCGACATTCTCCGTTATTTGGACGATATGATATACTTTTCTTGTCGGGACGGTAGCTTTGATACCGCCGAAAGACTGCTTGCTGCCGTCAACAAAATGAAAAAGAGCCGCAGAAACGCAGCCCGTCGGTTTGCACACGTTGTAAATCTCAGAGGCCGCCACCGTATAAATCTGCTGACTACAGGTGTGAAGGACCTCTCCCTTCTTTATGAGGCACTGTCATTTACAGTTAAAAAACAGGTTTCGCGGGTTGATGCCTGTCTCACCTTGTGGCATATAATAAGGGATATGAAGTCTGTAGACTCGCTTGAGGAGTTTTTCGCACAGTTTGTAACCTCGCCCCGCCTCGTAAAAGAGCTTTGTGAGGATGCAGAAAACTGGTATAGCCTTTGTGTGCCCGACTGGATTAAGCAAAAGCATCCTGAATTCGAGGAAGATCGCCAGAGTCATGATGGCTTTATTATTGCCAACATAGAAAATCTGTTTAGCAAAAACATAAACAGCGGGGCAGGAATTCCCGCCAAGGATTATTCTAAACTCAAAACCGCAGAGGAGTTTTGCTATATCGCGTTCAGTGTGCTACTGAAAACTGCCGTAAAAAGCAAGGGTTCCAAATAACGCCCCACAGGAAATTATTGCACAGCAGTCGGTTTTTGTGTATACTGAACAAAAGAGCTTTAGAAAGGAGGGGCTATATGGAGGCTTTAAAAAATCTTAAAAAGTATTTTCCCGTCGGTGCAAAGGAAAAGGATGTTAAGTCCCTTGCTGTCGCTATCGTCATTTATGTTGTTTTAAGCGCAATAGCGGGAGCTATCGCAGGAATTTTCGGCTTTATTCCCGTAATTGGCTGGTTGCTTGGAATTGTCAGTACCCTTGTTGGTATCTACTGCCTCGCAGGTATCGTTCTTGCGATTCTCGACTATTTAGGAACTATTTAATAGCTTTTTCAAACAAAAACAGGATGTCCCGAACGCCCACGCCCCATAGGGATGTATTTCCTTAAAAAGCGAAATTTTTGCGCCATAATTTGTTAAAAACCTCCGATACGCGTCAGCGTTATCGGAGGTTTTTGCCTTTTCTGTCACTAAAAATTTTCTTTTTAAGGTGCTT
>JAZQGH010000200.1:0-7892 GCA_045539925.1 Acutalibacteraceae bacterium
TTCAAACCCTACATTGCTATTCTTTCCGAAGTTCATATCAATACCTCCCTTTATAACTCGCTATGTTGCCGGCAGCTTTCGGTTGCCGGTTTCTTTTTTATACCCTTACGGGTATCTGTATTTCTTGTCTGCATTATACCAATAGGGGTATATGTTGTCAAGAGGCAAAACACATTTTTTTAAAAATTTTTTTCAGAGAAATATAAAACAGCGTAAATCCTCCCTTTCCGGTGCTCCGCTGTTGCGCGATCCGACCCCTTTTTTCCTGTCAGTTGTTCATTTCATGTTGGCAAACCGCTCCACGGCTTTCGTAAAGCGTTTGATGGTTTTGTCTGCATCTCCGTTTTCAATTCCCTCCCGCACGCAGTGCCGGATATGGCCTTCCAAAACCACCTGTCCCGCCTTATGCAGCGCTGACTTAGCCGCATTAATCTGCGCCAGGATATCTTCGCAGGGAATATCTTCATCAACCATCCGGTCAACGGCCTGGATCTGTCCAATTATCTTTTTAATCCGGCGGTGAATATTATCCGAAACATTACGATCAATCATATTATAAACCTCCTGCTGCAGGGCATACCCCTATGCCTATTATTCTGTTTTTATTATATAGGAACCATATAGATTGTCAAGCTTAAACACACACAATCCAGTACTGTTCAAAGAATTAATCAGCATTTCCTTAGACTGTATGAAAAGGAAAACCCTGCTGCGCAGCAGGGCTGTAATATTTTTTTTGCAAAGGAAAGGATTAGGGTAAATTGCAATGTCATTAAGTTAAGCTAAATTGGCATTTATCTACTATTTCAAAACGCGATTATTGTACTCCACCTTCCGGCTTCTCTGGAAACTGTTTCTGTCTGCGTGGATGAAGCCGTCCATAGCAGCCCACGTTACCGGGAAATTATCCAAAAACGCTGTGTGCCAAGCTTTCGGCACGATGCACAACCGGGAATCGGGAATCATCTGGTGCGCTGCCACCATGGTCACCAGAGGCGCGTGATCGTCTTCGTCGCCGGCGATGAGCAGAACAGGGCACTTAATGGAGCCAAAGAGTTCTTTCCCAACTTCCGTCTGGTTCCAGAACTTCATATAATTTGTGCAGAACTCCTGCCAGCGTTCCGGTTCCGGCATGAGCGCTTTCTGCTGATCCACAAAGGCCTTATCGATTTTTTCCAAATCGCTGACCTTCAGTTCCCCGCTGAAAAAGCCTTTTTCCAGTGAACCTGCTCCTATTGTTACAATGCGTTCCACCGTTTCCGGATACATGGCGGCAACTTTGTAGGCTGTATAAGCTCCGTCGCTGAAGCCCACAAGGGTCGCGGGCTTATCGGTCACCGCACGCATAACGGCAAGCATGTCGTTGGCTTTCTGTTCGTAGGTCAACGGCTTGGTCCCAATCTCCGAGCGGCCATGCCCCCGGGTAGACACCACTGCGACTTTACGATCTTTGCGCAGCGCGTCAATGAGCTGGCCCATTTCAAAAGGCGTGCCCACGCCCCCGCCGTGAAACACAAAGACTGTCGCGGCGTTTTTGCTTTTACGTTCCGGTTCATACACTTCATAATAAATCCGCGCGTCATCAGCCTGCGCATAATGCCCGGCAGAAAGGTTGTTGCCGTAAGGCGTTTTGCTCGGTTGCGCTTTATTGCCCTGCGTAAAATAATGCAGCGGAACATTGTTCTGTTTTTCTTTTGCGTCAGCAATGTTTGCAAACGGTATGGCCGCAACCGTAACGGCAACCAACAACAAACCGGTGAGTATAATCTTATTGTTTTTCATTTCATTCCACTTCCCTTACATCCATAAGGTTTTTGTTTATAAATCTGTCAGTATATCATTTATATTATATCAAAACAATAACAGAAAAGTCTACGGCTTCTGAGCAAAACTGTAATTTGTAATACTAAAACAATAGCCGTAGATGCTGAAGTTCCACGGCTGCTAAATCATTTACTGAACCAAATGACGATTTGCTTCACCAGCCACGTTACTTGGGTTTATAGTCTGCCCGGGAATAAAACTTGTCCCCGAATCCGAATTTAGCCCATTTTTTACCTGTATAAAGATAATATGTCATAGCGGCTGCCGGATGTCTTACCATGGTAGAAGCACGGTCCCCGTTGTAGTCAAGCGGAATAATGTTTTTTGGATATACCAGCGCGACAAAATCGTTTTCCTGGAATGTGAAGTCATAATGAATATACATAGGTTCTGCTATTTTCTTACCTTGTTTTGGCAGTGATTCATACGAATTTTGATGTGGGAAAACTAACTCATTGACCCTTTTCTGTTACGACATAGGTCGGTTGCGCCTGTTGATTGTGACCGGCAGCTATTATTCCGCCGTTTGTGGCAAGGCGCGAAAATATCCCGGCAAATTCTCCGTTGAAAGCATACAGGCCCGTCATGTTGATGTATGGATTCCAATTGCCATCGCCCCAGGCAAAATCAATATTTTCATTGACTTGCTGCGGCCAATATTCCTGGCAAATGTATCCGTTATCGTAAACAAGCCGCGCTTGTTCCTCCCACTTTTCACGAGTACAGTCCACACCGGCAAAAACCCCGGCGGAGGCATAAGCGTCCTGGGGCTTTAGGATATATCGATCCTTATGAGCCAATACTTCCCCTAGGTCTATAGCATCTTTCTCAAAGGGAAGCGTTTTTGGCACATGCGCAGCGATAAAATCTATTTCCTCGGGAGAAAGGAAAGCAGCGGTTCTTGGATGATGCAGAACGTAAAAGAGCCATTTGTGATGAATGATCTGCGTGCAAAAATGCCCCGCCACAAAACAGGCATTCTCCCTCACTGCCCTCAAGAAAGGACGCACATCATCAATGTTTTCCATAATGTCGGCGGTGACTGCGCGACGGTAGACGGCGTTTATAACATGACCGTTTGGCGAAAAAAGTTTTCCTTCTTCAAAGCGAAGTTGACGAATATCGCATATTTCACAGTTAATTCCGGCTCTTTGAAAAGATCGGGCGTATTCCTGAAACTCACGCCAGGTTGCCTTGTCCAAGAAGTCAACTATAGCGACGTTGGGATGCGGAATCCTTCCGTTGTAGGTTGCATAAATCTGCATAAAGGTATTTACCCAACTGTCAAAGAGTTCCATAGAATGAAAGTCGTAACGGCGTATCATTTCCTGATGAGCCGGATTGTCAATCATGATCTCGGCCAAAATCCTGTCGGCATCCATGCCGCTGGTTCCATCCGTATTTATTTCACAAAAGCCAAAATCCCCCGTTTCTTCATTGTAAAAAATATCGGCGCGGAAAATCGGAATCAAGGAATCATAACCTCGCGGCGCAAGAATCAACTCCTCAAGTTCCCCAGTAAACGGAAACAAGGCGCGATAGTCTGCATGGGAGAAATAGGAGCGAATGACTTTTGCGAAAATATCATAAGCAGTATTGATGATTTGGCGAAATCTGTCTATATCTATCTCCGTGTATATGCGCGGGATATGAACAGTACTGTAACTTAGTTTCCCATAAAAGTATAAGGAGGAATGTTCGGCATTCTCTCTCATAGCGATAGCGCCGTCTCTGTTATTTTTTAAATCTTTTTCAATTAGGGCACGATATTCCTGACGAATTTCAGATATAGACCTCATGCTTCATCTACCTCTTCTAATTTCTCCGGCAATAAGCTAAAAACATGTCGATTATAATTCTGTGTTTCAAGAAATCTGTTTTGCGTATTTCCTTTCATGAATATACTATAGATGAAAAAATCACGAAACGAGCCAAGATTGTCTTGGGTCACATCGAAAAATTTGCCGTTATCCCGCAGGATTATTTTGGGTTCCCCCTCAAAAAACAAGGTCAGCTCTGCCAAAACATTTACGCCTGGATTTTTGTCAACAATGCTCATGCAGATTTCCTCAACTATAAGACCTATTTTCATAACATATCGAGAGGAGAACCCCCGTTTTTGAAATTCGCTTTCCGCCCAATCCCTGAGTTCAATCGCCCTATTCGCATCAAGCTTCTCATCTCTTGACACTATATCCATAGCGGGCGCAAGCAGTGGAAAGGTTTTGGGATAACGAATGCGAAGAATAACGGCAAATAAAAGGAAAGTGCCTATAGGTACAGCCGTCATGCCGAACCAAATACCTCGCATACCCAGAAAAAGAGAAAAGAATATGGGAATGCCTACATATAAGAGTAAGTCCTTGCAAGCAGAAAGAGACATGGCTATTTTGAAATAACCGCTGATTTGATAATACATAGTGAAAAGATACAGCAAGGATATAAAGGGCATAGCAAGGGCGACGATTCTTATGACAAATTCGGATTCTGCGACAAGCGTAGGGCCGGCAATGCTGAAAAGGTCTGCAATAGATCGGCAAAAAATCCACATAAAGGGTATCGTTAATACACCTAGGATAAGGGCTGCCAATGTTGCCACTTTCATGACTTTTATTACGCCGTTGAAATTATTCTCACCCAAATAAACGTTGACAATCGGTTCAGTCGCTTTCTCAACGCCACTTAAGAAAATGGCAAGTTGAAAAATTGAAATAGCCGCAGACATAATCGGAAAGTACTCCTGCTCAAAAGTTTGCAAAAAATATATGACCAAAATCAAATTGCCGACAGCAATATAAAGAGATAGGGCGGCATTAACATAGCTTAGCTTAAGCACCTTTATCGCGTCGCTGAAAGAAAAACGAAATATTGGTTTTATTGTTCGGGAGACAAAGAATATCCACCGCGCAAATATCGCCATCGCTACAATCTCGCCGATAAAAACGCCCAAGGCTATGCCTGTCATTCCCATGTCTAAGATTGACGTAAAAAAAAACGCTGCCGTAATGTGGATGATTATTTGGGTTGCTGTTGCAAATACGCAGTACCTCCCGCCTCCATCCGCATAAACCGTCATCTGCATTAAAATGTACACAGGGTGTATGACAATGGTTGCCAAAAAAGGTTCGTAGTACAGACGAGCAAAGTCGATGGTTGTTTCGGCATTGCCAAAGAGAGATAAATATAAATCCTCGCACACATACAAACTCACTGCCAGAAAAAACGACAGCAGAAATGTCCCCATAAACCCTTGACCGATGAGACAATTGGCGCGCTCGTCGTTAAACGCGCCTATTTCATAAGAGTAGATATAGACTGTGCCCGTGGCAATCATAAGTTCGAGAAAAGCCGTGACATAAAGCAACGGCATGACGATTTCAATTCCTGCCATAGCGTTGTTTCCTAAGAATTGGGAAGCCAAAATCTTGTCGGCAATAAAATTAAAATTCATTATGAATGTCACGGAAACAGCCGCAAACAGCAATCGCATAAATTGATGACCGCAAAATGTTCCGCCCGTAATGGCGTTGATAATCTTCATTTATAGTTCCTTCTATATCAAACACGAGCAATTTATCTGCGAAAAATCATTTCGTTAAAAATTTGCAAATAATTTCGTTCTTCATGCGGCAGGTTACCTTCGGCAATATTTATCATATTTGCGGCAATCCGGCGCACCGGCTGCCCGTAAACTTCAGCTTCAAAGCCTTTTGCCATCAAATTATCCTCTGCCGCTAAAATATCGTCCTCCATAAGCTTGCTTTGCCGTATACTGTCCTCGGCAAAAACCACTCCCTCTTCGGAGTACAGCAACCCTTTCAGCAAGGCGCAATAAGCCAACATTAAATTCATAGGCACAGAATCCGCCATTCGCAATTCCAGATATGTTTTTAATCTTACCTCGGGAAAAGCCATGGACAAAATATGCTCTATCTCTTTTTCGTCCTGCATCTTATCCGCATACAATTCTGCCGTTGTTTTATCACCGGTAAACCGATAGCCTGCTTCCGTCGGCAAAAATATAGGCGGTATGGAACCGATAAAAACAGCATAATCCCCAAAGTTAAAGTCCGGCTTGAATATCCTCGGCACTATACCCACGCGAACTTTGTCAACCCGCCGCCATATATCCGTCCGTTTAAGAAAACCTGTAAGAAGCTTACCCTCAAAAGTTGGGGAATTATCTGTCAAAATTTTGAATATCGGCGAATAATAATAAGCCGCCTGTATTTTGCGTCGGAAATCATCTTCGGAAAAGTAATCGACGGACACTTGAAGAGAAGCCGTGCCCCGCATCATTTCCCTTCCCCCGTCTCCCGTTTTGGCAAAGTGCTCGTCCAGCAGCCGATAGCGCATCTTGGGAATCAATGGCAAATTGTCCACACAGCTCACCGGTTGACAACCGACTGTCATTAAATCATAGTTATGGGGAGAAAGCTCTTTTTGCAATATACGGCAAAAATCAGCGTAAATATCAGCAATACAAGCGATAGACTCCGTAGGCACAATACTTATTTCGATTTGCCCAGCCGGTTCAAGGGTGACAGTGAAATCTTCGGTTAAAAAACCTAATAATAAATCTTCCTCCATCAGCACCGTCGCATTCGGATAATGCGCCATAAGCCTGCATAAAATCTCCCTGACACCATTCTTTCCGTCATAGGGAACAGCGGTCTTTGTATCATGGCTCACAATAAAATGCTCAATTTCAATTCCCAGCCTTGGTACAATGTTGCGCTTAATCCCTCGCTGAAAGTATGCCACAAATACATCTGCCCATGATTTCATTTTTTCGGCTCCTCGCTGTTCTGCGTGGGTATAGGTGACGTTCTCCCGCGTAAATTTGTATTCCCTGTTCTCCGTTTTTGTAACCTCCAGATCTTATCCTTTTACCTAATACAATAAATACCTTTTATTATTTATTCAAAGATGACACATTAAAATTGACATTGATGGAATTATTTTTTAATTATATCATACCAATCTTTGATAAGCAAAACTGGAATTTGTACGTTATCCTGCAATTTCTATGCATTCTGTAACTGCTTTTTCCTGCTTTCTTCGTACAATGAACGGATATTGCAAAGTCGTTTGGCATTGCCGTATTCATTGTAGAACTCTAAAAATTTCAAAGCCAGCAACGATAAAGGACGTCCTTTGACTTTTACTACCGATTTGTAAATTTCCACATCAGCATCCAATATTTTTTTTACCACAAGGTTTTCTTCAATATCTTCCCCTTCCGCAATGGGGACAATGGTCACCGCCATATCGGCGGCAGCCCAATGAAGCGCCGTATTGCGCGTGGTGTTTATGCTTTTGATAAAAGGCGAGAATCCGGCTTTGGCGCAGCATTGGCGGAATTCTTCGTAGTAACCGGAAGAAACGCTGACAGGAACATCCTTTAATTGCTGTAGCGTAATGCCTTTCCGTTCCGGGTCTTTCAGCCATCGTGAATTCTTATTAAATACCGCGAAAAAGTATTCGTCTGTGCGGAACAGTTCTTCGATATCGCTGTTCCGGTCCGGCGGCGTGCTTAACAGGCCCAGCTCGCCGATGCCATTCAAAAGCTGTTGCCGCTGTTCAATAAAACTGGATTCATAAATCATAAAATTAACATCAGGGTAAACCTTGCCAAACTCTTTCAGCAATCGCTCAATCAGCGGCTTGGAGCGGGAATTTGCCACGCTGAGACGCAACGTGCCCGATGCGCCGCGTTCACTGCTGCGGATTTCTTCTATGACAGAATCGTCCAGCGAACAGATGTATTTTGCTTTTTCAAACAGCAGCCGGCCCGCGTCTGTCAGGATGATCTGGCGGCTGCCCCGTTCCGTAAGGACCAGCTTGGCGTCGTAGTAATGTTCCAACTGGCGCAGTTGCTTGCTGAGCGTAGGCTGGGCAATATGAATCTTTTCCGAAGCAGCCGTAACGTTACCTGCCTGTACAATTGATATGAAATTTCGCAACACCGTTAAGTCCATAATCGCCCTCCTTCTAAAAATTCATTTATATTATAACTTTTAGTAATATTTGGGTCAATTATTTTTAATTTATTAAAATTATAATTA